>JBBCHB010000048.1:0-209629 GCA_037200015.1 Aliidongia sp.
ATGCCTATATCCGAAGCCCGTATCGAGACCGCCCATTCCCAACGCTATCTCGGTCAGCTCTGCAAGCATTTCGGGCATCGCATCCCCGCCACCTATACCGACGATAGCGGCCGGATCGAGTTTCCTTCCGGTATCTGTTCGCTGAGCGCGGCACCAGGCCTGCTGGTCCTGCGCACGGAAGCGCAGGACGATCTGGCCCGCCGCCTGCTTGAAGGCGTGGTCGGCAGCCATCTTGAGCGTTTCGCCTTTCGCGAGACGCTGGAGATCGTCTGGGGGCCGCATTCGGCCGAGGCGTGACGGGACACCGCATAGCGTCGGGCGGTCTTGCAGCACGGCTACCGTTGCGGCAGGATCGCCGACCTTTTTCGCCGGAGCCGTCTTCATGTCCCGTGCCGTCCTCGCCGCCATGCTCCTCCTTGTCGCCGGCGCCGCCCGCGCCGACGAGGGCATGTGGCTGCCCAATGATTTCCCGTCCGACAAAGTCCAGGCCGCCTATGGCTTCAAGCCGGATGCCGCCTGGCTCGACCATGCTCGGTTGTCGGCGATCCGGCTGGCCAATGGTTGCTCGGCCAGCCTGGTCTCGGCCAATGGGCTGGTCGCGACCAACCACCATTGCGTGCGCGAATGCCTGACCAGCTCTCGCGCAAGGGCGACGACACCTCGGCCAGCGGTTTCCTGGCCGCGAGCCAGGCCGACGAGAAGCGTTGCACCGCGACCGAGGCGAACCGCTGGTCGAAATCACCACCGTCACCGACCGCATCCGCAAGGCGACGGAAGGCAAGCAGGGCGCGGCCTTCGCCGCCGCGCTCAAGGCCGAGACCGCGGCGATCACCCAAGCCTGCGCTGGCGGCGACGATAAGCTGCGCTGCGATGTGGTCACGCTCTATCGCGGCGGCCGCTACGATCTCTATAAATACCGGCGCTATCAGGATGTCCGGCTGGTCTTCGCGCCCGAGGGACGGCATTGCCGATTTCGGCGGCGATCCCGACAATTTCGAATTCCCGCGCTACGCGTTGGATGTCGGCTTCCTGCGCATCTACGAGAACGGCAAGCCGCTGAATTCCAAGGACGGCTATTTCCATTTCGGCGAAAGCGAGCCATTGCCGGGCGAAATCGCCTTCACGGTCGGCAATCCGGGTTCGACCGAGCGCCTGTTCACGGTGGCGCAGCTCGAAGAGGAAAAGAACATAGAGCTGCCGCGGACTCTGCTTTATCTGGCCGAGGAACGCGGCATCCTGACCGAATTCATCCGGCGCGGTGCCGAGGAGCGCCGGGTTGCCGAGTCGACGCTGCTCGGCGTCGAGAACAGCCTGAAGGCGCGGCGCGGCCAATGGCAGGCACTGTCCGATCCGGCCCTGATCGCCGGCAAGCGCACGGCCGAGGCGGCGCTGCGGGCCAAGGTCGCCGCCGATCCGAAGCTGGCGCAGGACAGCGGCCCCCGCCTGGGACGAGATCGATGCCGCCGTCAAACGCTATCAGGCAATCTCGGATCGCGCCTTCGTGCTGCTCGGCGTCGAACGCGGGGCCTCGCGCCTGCTGAACGATGCTCTCGTGCTCGTGCGCGCGCCGGTCGAGCAGGCCAAGCCCGATGGCGAGCGGCTCGAGGAATATTCCGACGCCCGCTTCCCGGCGCTGCGCCAGCGGCTGCTGGCCGAGATGCCGATCTCAGGCGATCTCGAAACCCTGACCCTGGCCTATTGGCTCGGCAAGGTGCGCGAGATCCTCGGGCCGGACGATCCGGCAGTGCATGAGCTGCTCGGCACGCAATCGCCGGAGCAGCTGGCGGCGACCCTGGTCAAGGGCACGCGGCTCGGCGACGCGGCGTTGCGCAAGCGGCTGCTCGAGGGCGGCCAGTCGGCCATCGGCGCCGCGAACGACCCGATGATCGCCTTCGCCCGCCGGCTCGACGCACTGGCGCGGCCGGTGCGCAAGCAGCTTGAGGATGAGTATGATTCGGTGCTGGACAGCGCCGGCGGCAAGATCGCCCGCGCGCAATTCGCCGTCTATGGCAATGCCGTCTATCCCGATGCGACCTTCACCATGCGCATCAGCTACGGCGCGGTGCAGGGCTGGGACGAAAACGGCAAGGGTGTGCCACCGCTGACCCGCTTCTCAGGCCTGTTCCAGCGTGCAACCGGCGCCGAGCCGTTCCGCTTGCCTGACCGCTGGACGGCGGCCAAGGACAGCCTGACGCCCAGCACCGTGTTCGATTTCGCCACCACCAACGACATCGTCGGCGGCAATTCCGGTTCGCCGGTGCTCGATCGCAAGGGCAACGTCATGGGCCTCGCCTTCGACGGCAATTTCCAATCGCTCGGCGGCGATTTCGGCTACGACCCGGCGGTGAACCGCAGCGTCGTCGTCAGCTCCGTGGCAATCCGCGAGGCGCTGGCCAAGGTCTATGGCGCAACGGCACTGCTCGACGAACTGGGCACGGTGCCGACGCATTGATCGATAGCGGGCGGCGGGTTCCGCGCCGCCGCCCGTCCCGGCGCTATTGCGTGGCCGAGGCGCCGATATTGCGGCCGAGAAAGGCTTCGAGCCGCTTGAAGAAGTCGAGCCGGGTCGAGGCCAGCCTGAGATAGTGGTTCTCGTCCTTGTAGTAGACCACCTCGGCGGGCTTGCCGGCCTTTTTCAGCGCGGCTTCCATCGTCCTCGTATGCTCGACCGGCACGGTGTAGTCCTCTTCGCCGTGCCCGATGAGGATCGGCATGGCGGCCTTGTCGGCTCGCTCGGCTGGTGAAACCTGGGCGGGGGCCGCGCCGTCCTTGCCGAGGGTCGGGATGTTCGGATCCTTGTAGTCAAACAGGTTGAGCCGGTGGATCAGGTCGTCGAGATCGGTCACCGGCGCCCAGGCGGCGGCGCACCGGTACAGGTCCGGCCGGCTGGTCGCGGCATAGAGTGCAGCATAGCCGCCATAGCTGGCGCCGACGATGCAGACCCGGCCGGGCGCCGCCATATGCTGGTCGAGCAGCCATTTAGCGCCGTCATCGACATCGTTCTGCATCGTCCCGCCCCATTGTCCATAGCCGGCGCGCTGAAACGCTGCGCCGTAGCCGGTCGAGCCGCGGAAGTTCGGTTGCAGCACGCCGTATCCGCGGCTGGCCAGGAACTGCGCCCAATAGTCGAATTGCACGATATCCTGCGCAGTCGGGCCACCATGCGGCAGGACGACGAAAGGCAGCGGGCCAGCTTGTCCGGCCGGCATGGTCAGGATGGCTTCGATCTTTTGGCCGTCTCGGGCAGTGTATTGCACCCGCTTGACCGGTGCCAAGGAAAGACCTTCCAGCTCGGGATAGTCCGCACCGATCAGATCGAGCTTCTTCTTGTCGCCGAGCGTCAGTTTGTAAAGAGCTGTCGGGCGCTTGCTGTCACGGGCCCGCACCAGGGCGAAATGATGGTCGGGCGTTATTTGCGCCAGGATATTGAGGGTGTCCGGCAAAGCTTTGTCGATCAGAGCCTGCAAGGCGGCGGCCTCCGGATCGAAATAGAGTGTCTTCGGCATGGAGAAGCCGACGACGCGGCCATCCCAACGAATGGGGGAGTCGATATCGGCGTTGGGGGCGCTCGCGATCTGGCGGATATAGCTTTGCTTGGCCGGATCATATTCGTAGGCGGCTAGGAAACCGGCCTCATGATCCGACAGGACGATGAGATGCGTCGGATCATCGCTGACACCGACAACGAAAAAACGAGGGCCGGAAACAAATTGCGCGGTCTGAAATGCCTTGAACTCGCCGTCTTCCGTAATCGTGTAATAGGTCATCATATGGTTCCGCACGCTCTCGGCGGCGCGCGGCACATAATGCGAATCGAGAAACCACTGGCTTACGAGACCGGGACCCTTGACCGCGATCGACACGGATTCATTCGAAAGATCGATCGTCCGCAAGCTTCCGGCGTCGATGAGGATATGACCCGGGTCGCCTGGCATCGTGCTGACGATGCTGTATCCCGGAAGGACACGCGCATTCTCGCTGGGCTGGAGTTCGGTGACCTTCTCGGTCTCGATGTTGAAGCGGACCATCCGGGCTTCGCGATAAGGCTGGGTTCCCGTGCGACGCCGTGTCCGGGTCGCTTGAACGTAAAGTTCCCGGTTCGTCTTCCAGAAGAAGGACGGAACTTCCCAATCGCCCGAGCCGACCACCTGGGGCTTGATCCCGCTGTCCTTGCTGGTGGGAAGAACCACCAATGTCTTCTTGCCGTCGACCGGCATGAGCACGGCGAGCCTCGCCCCATCGGGCGACAGCTGGGCGTCGTAGAGATTGGGCAGCCTGGTGAACGCTTCGATCGGCGGGGCAGTCTCTGCTCTTGCGGCCGGCGGCAGGATCAAGGGGATGACAAGGACAAGGCCGGCGAACAGCGGTGATTTGCCGATGAGACGATGCAAGGTGCAAGCTCCGCAAAGAGTTTTTTTCTCTTTAGCTTGAATACCACCGCCTACCTGAGGTAGCAATGGCCGGCTTGTCGGGCGCCTGGAATTAGTGCTGTGTCTCTAACAAATGTTGCCGATGCTCGCTTCCCTTTGACCGTCATCCCCGGGCTTGTCCCGGCCATGACGAAGAAATGTGGGGCGACAAGTGTCAGAATCACTACATTAGGCCATGCGGTACAACGCCCCCTCCGACACCACCTTGCCCTCGACTTCGAGCTTGATCAGATGGGCCATGACCGAACGGCCGGCGGCGGCGACCAGGCGCGGGTTGAGTTCGCGATAGATCTGGGCAACGATATCGGGGATTTCGCTCGGGCCCGACTCCAGCCGGCGCAGGATCGCCGCCTCGCGCTGCCGGCGATGGCCGAGCAACGCGCGGGTGAAGCCCGGTCCGTCGACGATCTCCGGTCCATGCGACGGGATATGCAGCTTTTCGGGCCGGCGGCGCAGCTTGTCGAGCGAAGCCATGTAATCCGCCATGTCGCCATCGGGCGGGCTGACGACGGTGGTCGACCAGCCCATGACATGGTCGCCGGTGAAGACCGATGCCTCTTCGCGCAGCGCGAAGCAGAGATGGTTCGAGGCGTGCCCAGGCGTATGGATCGCTTCCAGCGTCCAGCCGCGTCCGGTCAGCACCTCGCCATCGGCCAGACGCATATCGGGGACGAAGCCGTGGTCGCCGCCCAGCTCGCCGGCGCTGCCATGGGCCGGATGCGGGCCGAACGCCAGCACCGGCGCGCCGGTCGCGGCCTTGAGCGCGGCGGCCAGCGGCGAGTGGTCGATATGCGTATGCGTCACCAGGATATGGCTGACCGTGACACCATCCAGCGCGCGCAGCAGGGCGGCCAGATGGTCGTCCTGCAGCGGGCCGGGATCGATCACCGCGACCGAGTCACTGCCGACGAGATAGGTGCCGGTGCCTTTGAAGGTGTAGGGGCTCGGATTGTTGGCGACGATGCGGCGGACCAGCGGGCTCATGATCTGGACCGCGCCGTACTCGACCGGCAGGTCCTTGTTGAAATCGATATCGTCCGCCATCGCCTGCTGCCTCGCTTCTGCCGTGCCGAAAAGGATTTGGCGGCACGAGCGGCCGTCCTGCAAGCCCCGTCCGAACTGTTCGATTCCGGACGGTAGTGAGCGATATCGAACGTCCGAGCGGTCGGCCAGGATCGGACGAACGAACTAGACGACTGATTCGTAACGATTCTGTCGGTTGGCCCAGTCGTTGCTCCTTGGTCTGGTACATCTCTCAAGGAGCGCCCGATCATGAATACCCGCGATATCATCGACTATGCCGTTCTGACCATCTTCGGTCTGGGCTGCCTCAGCCTCCAGGTCGTCTTTTTCTGGGGTGTCACCGGAACCCATCTGTGACCGGCGACCGGGCGAGGATGCGGGATTTGCAGCCCTGATCCTCGCCCAAGGCCTGTGTGCACTGCGGGATGACGCCGAGGCCGGGCGGACAAGCGGCTGAACTGCAATACCACCGCCGGATCGCGGTATCGCGGCGGCAGGACGGCGCAACGGCGCTGCAGCAAAAATTTCAGCTTGACAGTTTTGTTATGCTCAGTTTTAGCATAAGCCTGTAGCCGGCTTATGGCCGGCCTTTCTGGTCCCTTGTAATGCTCAATCTGAGCATAAAGGTTCGTCCCGATGCAAGCCACACACACCGCCGCCGACGCCGCCATCCTCGCCCGGACCGGGCCGATCTATCAGCGGGTCAGCCGCGTTATCCCGGCCATCGAATGGCCGTTCTTCGCGCCCGATATCGACGCCATCCTGACGCTGAAGCGTGAGCGCAACGCCATCATCCTGGCCCATAACTATCAGACGCCCGAGATCTTTCACGGCGTGGCCGACATCGTCGGCGACAGCCTGGCTTTGGCGCGCGAGGCGGCCAAGGCCAAGGCCGATATCATCGTGTTGGCCGGCGTGCATTTCATGGCCGAGACGGCGAAGCTGCTGAATCCGAACAGCAAGGTGCTGATCCCGGATGCCGGCGCCGGCTGCTCGCTGGCGGAATCGATCACGGCCGAGGATGTGCGCCTGCTGAAGCAGCGCTATCCGGGCGTGCCGGTCGTCGCCTATGTCAACACCTCGGCCGATGTGAAGGCCGAATGCGATATCTGTTGCACCTCGGGCAATGCCAAGAAGGTCGTTGAATCGCTGGGCGTGCCGCGCGTCATCATGCTGCCCGACCGCTATCTGGCCAAGAACGTCGCAGCCGAGACATCGGTCGAGATCATCGCCTGGGAGGGTGCGTGCGAAGTGCATGAGCGCTTCACCCCGGCCGATATCGCGACGCTGCGCGAGACCCATCCCAACGTCGTCGTGCTGGCCCATCCGGAATGCCCGCCCGATGTGGTGGCTGTCGCCGACTATGCCGGTTCGACCGCGGCGATGGTCGACTACGTTGCCAAACACCGGCCGGCGCGCGTCGCGCTCGTCACCGAATGTTCGATGAGCGACAATGTCTCGGCGCTCTATCCGGACGTCGAGTTCGTCAAGCCGTGCAATCTCTGCCCGCATATGAAGCGGATCACGCTGTCGAACATCCGGCACGCGCTGGAGACGATGACGACTGAAGTCACCATCGCGCCCGAGATCGCCGAACGGGCGCGGCTGTCGGTCGAACGCATGATCGCGATCGGCTGAGCCATGCAACCCGATCTCAAATTGCTGGCCGGGCGCCCCGTCATTATCGGGGCCGGGCTGGCGGGGTTGATGGCGGCGCTGGAACTCGCGCCGACCCCGGTTGTCGTGATCACGAAATCGCCGCTCGGCGAAGGCTGCGCCAGCGCCTGGTCGCAAGGCGGCCTCGCCGCCGCCATTGCGGCCGATGATTCGCCGGAGCTGCATCTGGCCGATACGCTCGCCGCCGGCGACGGGCTGTGCGACGAGGCGGCGGCACGGCGTATCATCGAGGCCGGGCCGGCCGTCGCGCAGAAGCTCGTAGCACTCGGTACGCGCTTCGGCCGCGACGAGACCGGCGGCTTCAAGCTCAAGCTCGAAGCGGCGCATTGCCGGCGCCGCGTGCTCAATGCCGGCGGCGACGGCACCGGCGCCGAGATCATGCGCGCCGTGGTCGAAGCGGTCCGGCGTACGCCGTCGATCTCCGTGCTCGAAGGCGTCGCGGCCCTCGATCTCGTGATCGGCGACGGCGTCGAAGGCGTCGTGCTCTCAGCCGGCGGCGAGACGGCGGTGCTGCCGAGCCGCGCCGTCGTGCTCGCGACCGGCGGGCTCGGCGGGCTCTGGCTGCACACGACCAACCCGTCGGGCGCGCTCGGCCAGGGCGTCGCCATGGCGGCGCGGGCCGGGGCGGCGCTGATCGATCTCGAATTCGTTCAGTTCCATCCGACGGCGCTCGATGTCGGCCGCGATCCGATGCCGCTCGCCAGCGAGGCGATCCGCGGCGATGGCGCCGTGCTGATCGACGAGACCGGCACGCGCTTCATGGCCGGCCAGGGCCGGGCCGAGCTGGAGCCGCGCGACATCGTCTCGCGTGCGGTCTGGCAGCGTTTGGGCGAAGGCCATCGCGTCTTCCTCGACACCCGCGCGGCGTTCGGCGCCGATCTGCCGCGGCGTTTTCCGGGCATCGTCGCGGCCTGCCGCCAGGCCGGCATCGACCCGGTCACGGCGCCGATCCCGATCCGGCCGGCGACGCATTACCATATGGGCGGCATCGCCGTGGATGCGCGTGGCCGGACCACGTTGCCCGGCCTCTGGGCCTGCGGCGAAGCCGCCTCGACCGGGTTGCATGGCGCCAACCGGCTGGCCAGCAATTCCATGCTCGAAGCCGCTGTGACCGGAATCGAGGTCGCGCGCGATTTGGCAGGACGCGCATTCCCCAGGACAGCGTCGACGGCACGGCCGCGTCCGCTGCCGCCGGCTGATCCGGCCGGGCTGCGTGCGGTGCGCCAGGCAATGAGCGCCCATGTCGGTGTGCTGCGCGACCGGGCCGGGCTGGAGCAGGCCCTGGCTGCGCTGGCGCCCATCGCGCTGCGGCCGAGCGATGCCGCGGCGCCGGCCATCACCGGGCTGATGATCGCAGCCGCGGCCTGGCGACGCACGGAAAGCCGGGGCGGCCATAGCCGGACCGATTTTCCGGCGCTCGATCCGGCCCAGGCCGAGCGGCGTCCGCTTACCCTGCGCGATGCACACCGTCTGGCGGAACAGATCGCCGGTATCCCTGCGCCGCGTTTTGCCGGCTTCGGCGATTGAACCATCTCTTCCGGAGCCCGACATGAGCGTCGCCCCGCTGCCTGCCCTGCTGCTCGAACCGTTGGTGCGGGCTGCCCTGATCGAGGATCTCGGCCGCGCCGGCGATATCACGACCGATAGCATCGTGCCGGCCGAGACGACCGCCCGGCTGGCATTGAATGCCCGCCAGCCTGGTGTCGTCGCCGGGCTGGAGATCGCCGCGATGGCGTTCCGGCTGGTCGATCCCGCGATCAGCTTCGAGCATCTGCGCCATGACGGCAGTGCGGTTGCGCCGGGCGATGTCATCGCCTTCGTCGAAGGGCCGGCGAGGGGGCTGCTGACCGGCGAGCGCGTCGCGCTCAACTTCCTGTGCCATCTCTCCGGCATCGCCTCGGCCACGGCGGCGATCGTCGCGGCGGTGCAGCCGCACAAGGCGCGCATCACCTGCACGCGCAAGACCATGCCGGGGCTGCGCATGGTGCAGAAATACGCGGTCCGGGTCGGCGGCGGCGCCAATCACCGCTTCGGCCTCGACGACGCCGTGCTGATCAAGGACAACCATATCGCCGTGGCCGGCGGCATCCGCCACGCCGTCGAGCGGGCGCGGGCGGCAATCGGCCATCTGGTCAAGATCGAGATCGAAGTCGATACGCTGGAGCAGCTGCGCGAGGTGCTGACTCTGCCGGTCGATGCCGTGCTGCTCGACAATATGACGCCGGATCAGCTGCGCGAAGCGGTCGCTCTGGTCGATGGCCGGCTAATCACCGAAGCGTCAGGCCGCATCACCGCCGCGACGGCGCCCGCCGTGGCGGCGAGCGGCGTCGATCTCATCTCGATCGGCTGGCTGACCCATAGCGCCACGGTGCTGGATATCGGCCTCGACGAGGTGTGAGGTCAGGGGGCCGGTACGACCAGCTGTTACAAGCTCCTCTCCGCCCTATTGGGCTGGAGATTTCACCCATCTGCGACGCGCGCAGAATGCCAAGAAGCTCCTCTCCGCCCCAATGGGGCTGAGAGGTTGGGTGAGGTGGGGATCGCTCAAGCCTCTTCGAATAACATGCTGGTTTTAAAAGATGTCTTGGCTCGCTGCGGCGCGCCAGGGGGCGGAGCAACCGGACGCTGCCAGCTGTATACGGCAACGAACTGATGCGTTCCCCACCTCACCCTGCCTCTCCGCCCCATTGGGGCGGAGACGAGATCTGTGGCAACTGAGCTAAAACCCGCAATGCGGCTCGACGCTGATCCGCGAAATGTGGATCCGCAGCTCAATAGGGCGGAGAGGAGCAAGACGGCGTCACCCTCAGTGATAGAGCAACCCTGCGCCGGCGAGGGCGAGTTGCAGTTCGACGATGGTCGCGCGCAGGGCCTGACCGATCAGGTCGAGCTTGACGATCTGCTGGATGCGCGCATCGGCGCGGTTCAGCTCGGCATTTGAGAACACCTTGCCCAGGAGACCGCAGGTGTCGGCCAGCGCGATGATGACGATGTCGCGCGGATCCGGGATGTCGTCGTTGAACAGCAGGGTGGCGATGCGCAGCTTGACCTCCTGCAGCTCCTGGTCTTCGATCAGCGGGTAGCGCCGTGTCTCGAACACCCACAGGAAACGGCCGTCCTGTTCGCGCAGGATGCCGCGCTCGATCATGCGTTCGATCGCCATTTCGCGCAGGGTGCTGCCCTCCAGCCGCAACCGGCTCAGCCACTCCGTCGAACTCTGCGGCTCCGGCTCGGCGACGATGATCGACAGGACGTGATCCAGCAATTTCTCGCCGGTCGGCGTCCGATCGACCAGAACGAGCGTGTCGAGATCAGTATCGATCCGGTCGCGCAACGCCAGATCCATCAAGGCCGCGGCGGCGAGAGCCGGGTCGAGGATCAGTTGCGGCACGTCATGGAATTGGCCGCTCTTCTCGTCATGCGACAGAAGGAGGAACTCTTCGGCGAAGGTCAGCATGATCGGGCCCCCGGGTGCGCGGTGCGGTTCTTGTTTCCACTCCACTAACACACCCGCCGGTCAGGGTCGATGCATCGCAGCCGCGCCCTCTGCGGTAAACAGGTCCGGCGTGATGTCGAGCAGCAGGGAGCGGAGCGCGGCGGAGCGCTCGACGCCATAGGCCTCCTCGAAGCTGAGCTTCGCCGCAGCCATGACCGGGAAGGCGGATTGGACGCGGGTTCGCCCGGCCTCGGTCGGCTCGGCACGCCGCGACCGGCGATCGTCCGGGTCGATGCGGATCTCGATCAGCCCCTCGCGTTCGAGCGGTCCCAGGGTGCGGCCGACCGTGGTGCGGTCGGACATCATCAGCTTGGCGATCTCGTTGATGCTGGCCGGGCCGCCATAGACCAGCTTGGCGAGCAGCCAGAACTGCGTTCCGGTCAGTCCGATCGTGGCGAGGTGCCGGTCGTAATGCTGCGTCACGACGCGCGCGGCCTGACGGATCGTCAGGCAATTGCAATCCTCCGGTTTCGGCTTGGCCAGCATCTCGCCCATGCGCTTCCGTTTCCCTTGCCAACTGAGTGTATATACGCGTAATGTGCAGCTTCGGCATCCCGCTTCGGAGCCTATCATGTCGCTAAATAGGTGTGTATACGCCTTTTTCGGAGCTGCTCGGCTTGCCCATCTCGGGCCGGCCCGTTCGAGCGGCGGGGTAGGGCGCGTCGCTTGGCACAGCCACCGGTATTTGCTGCCGATCCTGATGGTCGGAGTCTCGATCCTCGGCTGGATCGCGGCGGCGGGGCTGGCGGCGCATGCGCTGCGCGACATGAACCCGGTCTTGCTGCTGGCGACCCAGCTCGCGGTCAGCGCCGGGCTGGCGAGCGCGCACCCGCACGGGCCTGCCGCTCCCACCATCGGCCTCGGCACGACGGGATATGTCCTGCTGCTCGGGTTGGCCGGGCTGGTCGAGCTGACGCTCTCGGCGCCGCTGCGCAGCGCTCTGCCGGAATTGCTCGTGCTGGCCGGGCTCGGCGCGTTGCTGCTGCATCGGCGGATGGAGGGCCCGATCCTGCTTCGGGCCGTCGCGGCATTTGCCGGTATCGCTCTCGTTGCCGGCTTCGGCATCGGAGCAAGCGGAACCGGTCTCGTCATCGCCGGAATGCTCACGAGCACGGCCTGGCCGTTGCTTGCGAGGACCGGTTCGGCCGTCGAGCGGCTGCTGCTGGCGGTCTTCCTGCTGCTGCTCCTGCCGCTGTCGCTATCGGCCGGCGGCGCCGGTGTCGCGTCGATCCCGGTCTCCGCCTGGGTGTCGGCTGCCGGCTCCGGCCTGATGCTGTACGCGACGGTCTTTGCCCGCGGGCTCTCGTCCGGAGCTGCCGGCAGCTTCGTCCGATTTGCCCCCATCAGCGGCATCGTTCTCGCCGTGCCGATCGCCGGCGGCTGGCTGTCGCTGCGGCGCTGGCCGGCGCCGCGATTGCGGTCGCAGCGCTGATGCCCTTTGCCGGATCGTTGGTTTCCCCGCGCCGCTGAGCCGAGTCACCGATCCGCAAGTCGCGAACAAACCCCGATTCGAACCCGTTGCCGGCGAGCATCGCCGCATGTTACTGATTCTTACACAATAAACGAGTCTTCGCGCTCGACTCGGTCCCAGCCTCGGCGGACCTGATTGATGGTCCTGGACCGTTCCCGCAGCGACGGATGACCGCGACCGGAACGGAGGACGCCTGATGCGCCTGACTGCCCTCTTGGCCGTCTCCGCCTTGCTCTTCGCAGCGCCTGGCATCGCCCTCGGTACCACGCCCGGCACCATTCTCTGGGACCAGTACGCCGTGCCGCATATCTACGGCCCGGATATTCCCACCGTGGTCCGCGGCCTGGGCTACGCGCAGATGGAGAACCATGCCGAAACCTGTTGAACAACGTGGCGCGCGCCCGCGGCCGCTCAGCCGAGTATTTCGGGCCGGGTCCAGGCAACTTCAATCTCAACTATGACATCAGGGTCCGCACCTACGGCATTCCGCAGCGCGCACTGCAATGGGTGGCGCAGGGCGGCGCCTTCCAGGCGAGCGTGCTACAGGCCTTCTGCGACGGGGTGAACGAATACGCCCAGGCGCACCCCGACGACATCCTGCCGCCGCTGAAGCCCATCCTGCCGGTCGTGCCGTCGGACATCACCGCGGGGGAGCAGGACACCATCTGGTTCACCTTCCTGCCGGAAACCTCCAGCGTGCCGGGGTTCATCTCCGCCTGGCAGGCGGGCGGGCTCAATGCCGCCAACGCGATGTCCAAGACTGCCTCGAAGACCGGTTCCAATGGCTGGGCCGTCGCACCAGCCAAGAGCGTTACCGGAAATGCCATCCTCATGGGCAATCCGCATCTGCCCTGGGGCATCAATCAACCGGTCGACGACAGCGAGGGCGGTCAGAATTTCGGCATCTACCAATGGATCGAGGCCAATCTGGTGGTTGGCCCGCCCGGCGCGCCGACGCTCAATGCCAGCGGCGTCACCTTCATCGGCGGTCCCTTCATCGGCATCGGCTTCAACGACTATCTGGCTGGACCCATACCAACAACACGATCAAGAACGCCGATCTCTACCAGCTCACCTTGGCAGGCAAACGCTATCTCTATCGCGGGAAATATGTGCCGCTGGCGCATTCGGTCGACACGGTCAAGGTGCTGCAGCCCGACGGCTCGCTGACCACCCAGCAGATCGATATCTATGCCTCGGTGCAAGGCCCGGTCGTCGCCTTCAACACCGACAACACGCTGGCCCTGGCCTTGCGGGTGCCCGGCCTCGACCAGCCGTCGCTGGTGACACAGTATTGGGACATGATCCAGGCCCAGACGCTGGCCCAGTTCGAGGCGGCCGAGTCGATGCTGCAAATGCCGTTCTTCAACACGATCTATGCCGACCGGGCCGGCAACATCTACTATCTCTTCGGCGGTCAGCAGCCCTGGCGCCATGGCGGAAATTTCGACGACTACGCCAAGATCCTCCATGGCTCGGGGCCGAGCACGCTCTGGCTCAAGACACTGCCCTTCAATCGGTTGCCGCAAGTCGCCAATCCGCCGGGCGGCTTTGTCGCCAACAGCAACAACCCGCCCTGGACCAGCGCCTATCCGCAGCCGGCGGGGCTGGATCCCGCGCAATATCCCGCCTGGATCGCGCCGAGCTTCGTCGATTTCCGCGCCCAGCACGGCGCCGATTTCCTGATGTCGCAGCCGAAATTCACCGCTGCCGACATCCTCGGCGGCAAGATGTCGACCGAGATGTATCTGGCCGACCGCGTGCTGTCCGACCTGCTCGCCGCCGCGCGCAGCTCGGGCAATGCCGATGCCGGAGCCGCCGCGACGATCCTTGCGGCCTGGGACCATACGGCCGATGCGGACAGCGTGGGCGGCGTGCTGTTCGAAGAGTGGTGGAACGAAGTCTCGGCCGATATCGGCGCCGGCAAGATTACGCCCGATGCCTCGATGGGTCCTTATGTCTCGCCCCATCCGGCCTTCCGGACGCCATGGAGCGCCGAAGCCCCGTTCAGCACGCCGAGCGGGCTGGATCCAGTCAACGACATCCAACTGGTTGCCGATCTGGCCAATGCCTATACCGTCGTTCAAGCGAATTTCTCCGCCCAAGGCGGGGCCAGTGTGCCCTGGGGCGGTGCCCATAAGACGACGCTCGACGACCGGAGCGGCTCCACCCAGGATTTCACCTTTCCCTTCGCCGCCAATGACCCCCAGAGCGGTGCCGATGACGAGTTCGGCCCCATGCGGGTGGTCAACCCGGTCTATGTCGGCGCGCTGGGCGAGTTCATCTCCTATGGCGGCGACGGCTATGTCCAGGTCATCGAGTTCACGCCGAAGGGCGCCGTCGGCGGCACACTGCTGACCTACGGCAATGCATCGCGGCCCAATTCGGCGCATATCACGGACCAGTTGCCCTTCTTTGCTAGCAAGACCCTGAAGCCGGCGCTGCGCACCCAGAGCCAGGTTCAGGCGAATGCGGTCAAGACGGAGAGCTATTGAGCGGCGGATTTTAACTTCGATCGCGTGACAACCTTCGCCCGCAATGCGGCCACGGTCGGCTTACATCTATTTGTTTGCGGTAGTGACGGGCGCGACTCGACACTGGATTTCCTCGATTCACCCAACTCATTGAAAAATAAGCAAGTCGTCATGGCCGGGCTTGTCCCGAGGATGACGATCTAGCCCGGATATCTCACAGAGGGTAGGTGCATCGGGGCGAGGAATCTGAGAAAGTTGTTTTACCAGAACCACTTGATCAGCTTCCACGGAGGTCCCCGATGCCGACGGAGTGTAACCCGGATCTGTTTGGATTTGCACGCGTCGAGGGGCGTGCGGTTGTCGCTTCGTTTGATGGCGGAGCGATTACATCGGATGCCGGCGGCTTGCTCCTGGGTGCCCCGGATCGAGCGATACGCCTGGTCGATCGATTTGCAAGCTGCTTCCAGGACAGCCGTTCGGCGCGTCTGATCGAGCATGAGGTGCGTACCCTGGTCGGCCAGCGTGTGTTCGGCTTGGCGCTTGGCTACGAAGACCTGAACGACCACGACACGCTGCGCCACGACCCCATCATGGCGGTGCTGGGCGGCAAGCTTTCGGCGCGGCGGTCGGATTGTGCGCCGCTCGCCGGCAAGTCGACGCTGAACCGGCTGGAGCTGAGCCGGGTCGCGCCGTCGCGCTACCACAAGATCAGCCACGACACGGCGGCGATCGAGCGGCTGTTCGTCGATCTGTTCCTGGAGGCTCATGGCAAGGCACCGAAGCAGATCATCCTCGATCTGGACGCCACCGATGACCCGTTGCACGGCCATCAGGAAGGCCGGTTCTTCCACGGCTATTACGATGGCTACTGCTATCTGCCGCTCTATGTGTTCTGCGGCCGGCACCTGCTGGTGTCCAAGCTGCGGCGCTCGAACATCGATGCAGCCTCCGGTTCGGTCAGCGAGATTGGCCGCCTCGTCGTCCAGATCCGCCGGCAATGGCCGCGCACCCGCATCCTGCTGCGGGCCGATTCCGGCTTCTGCCGCGAAGAGCTGATGGTGTGGTGCGAGGCCAATAAGGTCGATTACCTGTTCGGGCTGGCGCGCAACGCCCGGCTCGTTGCCGAGATTGCACCGGAACTGGCGACCGCCGAGGCCGAAGCCACGCGCACCGGCAAACCTGCCCGCCGCTTCAGGGACTTCACCTGGTCGACCCTCAACAGCTGGAGCCGGTCGCGCCGGGTCGTCGGCAAGGCGGAATGGACATGCTCCGAGAGCAATCCGCGTTTTGTCGTGACCTCGCTCCCGCGTAACGAAGCCGAGGCCCGTCACCTCTACGAGAAGATCTATTGCGCCCGCGGCGAAATGGAGAACCGCATCAAGGAGTGCCAGCTCGACTTGTTCGCCGACCGCACCTCGGCCAACACCATGCGCGCCAACCAGCTCCGGCTCTGGTTTGCCTCGATGGCCTATGTCCTGGTCACGGCGCTACGCCGGATCGGGCTCAAACACACCCAGTTCGCCAATGCGACCTGCGGCACGATCCGCTTGAAGCTCCTCAAGATCGGCGCTCTGGTGAAGATAAGCGTCCGGCGCATCAAGGTCGCCATGGCCTCAGCCTGCCCCTACGCCCACGAGTTCGGGCTCGCGCACCCCTACCTTGCCGGCGCACCAGCCTGACGAAACAGACATCGCATAGTCCAAATCAGCCCGAACCAAACCGCCAGAGCGCGGTACCCTGAAACCGCGCCTACCGCCAACGCCAAAATTGCCGAAATCCGTCAAACCGCTGCAAACCGCCAAATTCTAAACAGCCAGCTTGTCCTTCAGGCGGGGCTGTGAGAGATGCAGGCTAGAGTTTCACTGGTACATTGTCCTCTCGAACCGCGTGTTCCCATTCTACACCAGAATCCTCGACCACCGCTGCTACGCCTGGAACAAGCTCGCAGGCTAGCCCTGGACGGTCATGTCCATCGGATTGCGGTACTGGCTCACAAGTTCTAATAAAAGAGACTTGGTATTAATGATGAGTCTAAATATTTGCCCCGTCGAACGCGTCGAGGTACTGTGCGGATACGCTTTTTCTTGGGGAGGTAACAATAATGCGTGTCTCGCATCTCGCCCTGGCTACAGCTGCCATCGCGTCGACCGTTGCCCTGGCACCAGCCGGCACACAGGCGGCAACGAAAACCGCCACCGTCTTGAACAAGGCGGACCCTAATTCGACCGCCAGCTTCACCATGTTTCTCCCTCTGGCGCACGAAGACAAGCTGGATGCCCTCCTGGCCGGCCTTACGGATTCGAGTTCGGCGAACTATCACCAATGGTTGTCGCCGGCCCAGTTCAAGACTCAGTTCGGGCCGAGTGGTGCGACCATTGCACAGGCGAAGGCCATTCTCGGCGCAGCGGGCCTGACCGTGACGGCCGAGAACACGCAGAGCCTGTCGGTCCGGGGATCGGTCGCGAAGGTCGAGAAGTTCCTGTCGGCGCGGTTGGATGTCGTCCAGACGGCACGCGGGAACACCAAGCTCGCGGCCCATGATCAAGAGATGACCATGCCGGATTCACTGGCATCGCTCGGTGCCGTCATTCCCGAATTCACCACGCATCTTCAGGCCCATACGCATCACATGGTCCTGGGCACGGCCAAGGCCAGCGGCACGACGAGCGGACGGTTGGCGGCGGCCGACGCGTTCTTCTATGCGAACGACATGCGGGAATCCTATCGGTTCCCGTCCTTCACCACGGAGGTCGTCCTGCCCGGCAAGAAAAAAACGACGGTGCAGTTGGACGGCAGCGGCGCGACGATCGGCATCGTGATTTCCTCGACCGTCCTGCAGAGCGATATCAACGCGAGCTTCAACTCCACGGTCAGTACCAGTGCGACGACCGTGGACGTGAACAATTTCTCGGGCAATACGACCGTGCCGGTGCCGAAGCCGACCATCGAACCGGTGCTCGGCGGCAGCGGTCCTTTCACTCCCGGCACCCCTGATTCGGACGAAGCCTCGCTCGATACGCAGATGTCCCTGGGCACTGCGCCCGGCGCTCATGAAGTCGTTTACGATATGCCGGACCTGACGGACGCGTCCATCGTCGCGGCCTACACTCAGGTTGACGAGGATAATAGTGTTGATGTCGTGAGCTCCTCCTTTGGCGAATGCGAGCTCGACTTCACGGCTGCGGCCAATGGCGGTACCGATTTCACCGGCATCCTCCAGGTCTTCCACAGCCTGTTCAAGCAGGGGAACGCGCAGGGCATCACCTTCGTGGTCAGCTCCGGCGACAATGGCGCCCCGGCCTGCACCTCGACGGCGTTCGACACTAATCCGACGAACGGGACGAACTTCGTCCTCGGCGTCGAGAACCCGGCGTCCGATCCGGCTGTCACGGCCGTCGGCGGCACCAACCTTCAGGTAAGCCCAACCCCGACCCCCAACGATGCGACTTATCTGTCGGAAAACGCGAATTTCGATCCGCGCGTCCCGGCGGAGTTCGACTTGGCCAATGGCACCTCGGTTACCGTCGGCAACAACACCTGGGGTTCGGGTGGTGGCGTCAGCGTCATCTTTGCCAAGCCCGACTATCAGCTGCTCGTAGCGACCCACGAGTCCAAGAAGCGGTCGGTGCCGGACGTGTCGCTGATGATGGGTGGCTGTCCGGGCGATGCAAATATCGCAGCACAAGACTGCACCCAACTGCCGCGCAGCGCCGTCATCGTCTGGATCGGCGGTGTGCCTAATCTCTTGATCGGAACCAGCTCCGCCGCGCCACAAATGGCCGGCGTGCTGGCCCAGGCGGTCGCGCTCGGCGGTCGTCAGGGCAATGTCAACCCGCTGATCTACACATTGTCGGCCCTGCAGACGGTGCTTGGTGGCACACACGCGCCGGCCAGCCTGCAGTTCTTCCATCGCAATATCGCCGGCAACAACAATGGCTACACCGTGACGCCAGGCGCGGCCTATAGCGAGGTGCTCGGCAACGGCACTCTCATCGTCGAGAACTTCCTCGGCTTGCCTTTCGCGCCGCCGTCCGGCGCGCCGAGCACACCCAGCAACCCGTAACGACGAACAGCCGCGCCCGGGCACCAGGGCGCGGCTGCCCAAAGGCCCCCGACGACGACCATACATAACAACCCCCTGAAAGCTTAACACTTTCAGGGGGTTGGTTTTGGTGGCGGGAACTGAAGCCGCTTACCCACCTCGGTGGTCAGCCCTTGCGTGCCATCGGACTGGGTGATGTCGAAGACGCTCGCCGCCTTGCCGTTGACGTCGAGCGTGCGGCGGCCGGCTCGCAAGATGACCGGCGCCGGCTTGGCCCATGCGGGTAGAACCGAAGCCGCCAACCCGGTTGTCACGCTGGCGACCTCGCCGGCGAGCGGGCGGCGACCGCGTCACCGCCCTCTGCTTCACAAGCCTCGGTCAGGCGCCAGATGGGTCTTGATCTCGGCCGACATCTGGCGGATCGCAGCCTCGGGTTCGGGATCGGTCAGGATGCCGTTCAGCAGGACGAAGTCGTGGATCATCCCGTTGTAGCGGGTGGCGATCACCGACACCCCGGCCTCCTTGAGCTTGCGGGCATAGGCCTCGCCTTCGTCGCGCAGCGGGTCGTTCTCCGAGGTGACGACCAGGGCCGGCGGCAGTCCCTGCAGCTGTTGCAGACTGGCCCGCAGCGGCGAGACGTACGGGTTGTCGCGCAGGGTGGCGCCCGGTGCGTACAGATCCCAGCCGTACTTCATGAAGTCGCGGGCCAGGAATCGCCCCGTGCCGTAGTCATGGTAAGACTGAGTGTCCACGCTGGCATCGGTCGCCGGGATCATCAGCACCTGATAGCTGATCTTGGGACCGCCGCGGTCCTTGGCCATGAGCGTCAGCGCTGCGGCCATGTTGCCGCCGACCGAGTTGCCGGCCACCGCGATCCGGCTGCCGTCTGCACCGAACTCCTCAGCGTGGGCCGCCACCCATTTCAGCACGGCATAGGATTGATCGAGCTGAGTGGGGAAGCGTGCCTCGGGCAAGGAGGTATACTCGACGAACACGCCGATCTGGCCCGAGCCGACCACCAAATCGCGCAGAAGACGCTGATGGTTCTGGAAGTTCCCGACGATCCAGACGCCGCCGTGAATAAACAGCAGCACACCGGGTTTGGCGGTAGCCTGATCCGGTTTCATGATATAGATCTTAATGGTGCGGCCATCCTGGGTGATGGTCTGCTCGGTCGTGCTGATCCCCGACATGTCGACCGGGGTCTTGTTCTGCAGGGCAGTCAGGATCTCCTGCGGCTTCGGCTGGGGCAGTTCCCAGAACGGGCTCGGGTCCTTGTTGATCTCGCGCAGGAAGGCGCGAACCTGCGGATCGATCCGAGGATCGGTGGCTGGATCCGGCGTAGCGGCTTGCGCAGTTTGCGTCATGACGGTGGCTCCGAGAAGGATTGCTGAAAGAAGAAGGGTGCGTCGCATATGTCACCTCTGTCGTTTGTCGCGGGGCGGACGTATCCACGGCTGTTCGACCGTCCGATGCTCACCGGCACGACCAGGGTTTAAGCGCGTTTCGCGGGTGAATTCCGTGAGCCGATACTGAGAAATTCTGAGGATTGCTCGATCGATGAGGGCCGCCGACGTGGCACAGCAAAACGCCCGCGCCGTTTATGCGTCGAACGGATGGGAGATCGATCTCGCCCGGCGTGAGTTGCGGTCCCAAGGCGCCTCGGTTCCGATGGGGAGCCGCGCCTTCGAGATCCTCGAGGTTCTGGTTCGGTCCGGCGGCGAGCTCATCACCAAGTACCGCCTGATGGAGCAGGTATGGCCGGGCGCCATCGTCGAGGAGAACACGCTCCAATTTCATATATCCGCCATTCGGAAGGTGCTCGGCCCTGACCGCGACCTGCTGAAGACGGTGTCCGGCCGCGGCTATCGCCTGCTTGGGCGCTGGGATGTCGGGGAGGCGAGCGAGCTGGCGCATGAGGCCGGTATCGCGGACCGCAAACCGAAGCAGCAATTCCGGACCAACGTGCCGATCGCGGGATCGGCCTTGATCGGTCGAAGCGCATCACGGCAGCATCTGCTGGATGTCCTGTCGGCCTATCGCGCGGTCACGCTGACCGGACCGGGTGGGATCGGCAAGAGCGTGCTGGCGCTGGCGGTCGCGCGCAGCATCTTGCCGGTGCTGGAGGGCGATTGCTGGCTCGTCGAGCTGGCCTCGCTGTCCGACCCTGCTCTCGTGCCGGCGGCGGTCGCGACCGTCCTCGGATTGCGGGTGGCGGGCGGCGAGATTTCAGCCGAATCCGTCGCCCGGGCTCTCGGCAATGAGAAACTCCTACTCGTGCTCGACAATTGCGAACATCTTGTCGACGCCGCGGCCAAGCTCGCCGAAGCGATCGTTCGTATGTGTCCGAATGTGTCGGTGCTCGCGACGAGCCGAGAAATCCTGAGGATCGAGGGCGAGTATGTCTATCGCGTGCCGCCGCTCGACGTCCCGCCTTTGCGTCAGGAAGACGAGAATGTCGCCGGGGTGTACAGCGCCATCCAGCTGTTCAATGCCAGACTGATGGCGCTCAATGCCGGCGCGCCGGCACACCCGGAGGACTCTCCGCTCATTGCTGCGATCTGCCGCCGCCTCGACGGAATCCCGCTTGCCATCGAGTTTGCGGCCGGACGCGCCGCGACGCTGGGCCTGCAGCAGACCGCCGGCCTCCTCAGCGATCGCTTCAGCCTCCTGACGGCCGGCCGCCGAACGGCGCTGCCGCGGCACCAGACCCTGCGCGCGACGCTGGATTGGAGCTACGCGCTGTTGCCGGACTCGGAACGGACCCTGCTGCGTCGATCGGCAATTTGCGCGGGCGGGTTCACGCTCGAGGCAGCGACCGCGATCATGGGCGATGCCGGGGCGACGACCGCCATGGTTGCCGAAGGGATTGCCAGCCTGGCTGCCAAATCGCTCGTATCCCTGGATGCTTCGGTACCATTAGGTCGCTGGCGATTGCTCGAAACAATCCGGGCCTATGCGCTCGACAAGCTGGCCGAGAGCGGTGAAGCCGAGTGGGTGGCACGCCGGCACGCCGTGTTCTTCCGGGATATGCTCGCGCCAGTCAGGGCGGGCCCACTGGTCGCGCCTGACGACCTGCCCGGATACGCGAGGGAAATCGACAATCTGCGTGCGGCACTCCATTGGGCGTTCTCTCGCGACGGGGGCGATGTCGAGGTCGGTGTCGGACTTGCTGCCGCGGTCGCGCCGATTTTTCCGGCAATGTCCCTGCTGCCCGAATGTTATCGCTGGTCGGAGCAGGCGCTGCTGGCCCTCGACGACACCAAGCGCGGAACGGCCGAGGAAATGCGTCTGCAGGCCGGGTTGGGCTATTCGCTGATGTTCACGGGCGGGCGGGGCGATTGGGCGCGCGCGGCCCTGGAACGAAGTCTTTCCATCGCCGAGAGTTGCGGCGACATCTCCTATCAAATGTGGTTACTCAGCGCGCTGAACATATTCTACTTTCGAAACGGGAATTGCAGGCTGACGCTGCAATGCGCACAGCGCAGTTCGGCAGTGGCCAAGGCCGTTGGCGACCCGGCCGCGTTGGCGTTGGCGCATTTCGTGTTGGGAAACTCGCTCTACCTGGTCGGCGACCTCGGCGGCGCCCATGCGGAGTTTGAGGCGGCGCTGCAGAACCGGTCACGCGCACAGCACAGCGGCAAGGTCTATTTCGGCTTTGACGTCGCCGCCCCGGCCGCCATGGGCTTGGCGAGTACGCTGTGCCTGCAAGGCTATCCGCGCCAAGCCGCCGAACGGGCGCATTTGATCCTTGAGGATGCCCGGCACATCGAGCACTCGGTGACGCTGAGCATAACTTTGATCCACGCCGTCCTGCTGTTCCTTTGGACCGGCGATCTGCAAACCGCCGAACGGGTCATCGATTGGTATATTTCCAATGGCCGGTCCCATTCCTTGGGGATGCAGGTGGTGGTCGGACGCGGCCTGAAAGCGCTGGTGGCGATCCGTCGCGGCGACGCGCAAGCCGGAGTCGATATCTTGGAGGGCTGCGTGCAGGAGCTGCGCGCGGCGCGCTACGGGATGATGGCTTCGCAGTTCAACATCTCGCTGGCGGAAGGGCTCGCCGCGATCGGCCGATTTGACGACAGCATGAGGGTGATCGATGACGGCATCGACCTGGTCGAGCAAAACGGCGACCTGATCTATATGCACGAGTTGTTGCGGGTGAAGGGCACCCTTCTTCTTTCAATGCCGCAGCCTCACGTCGAAGAGGCGGAAATGCTTTTCGTCCATTCGCTCGAACTGAGCCGTCAACAAGGCGCACGCTTGTGCGAGCTGCGCACCGCAACCGATCTGGCGAAGCTGATGGCCGCTCAGGGGCGACGCGAGGATGCCCGTACGCTGCTCGAGCCGGTGTTCACATGGTTTGCCGAGGGCCTGGATACGGACGCCCTGAAGGCGGCGGAACACCTGCTGACGACGTTGCGGTAGCGCGGAACTGGCGGCGGCGTTCCGCCATTTACCCGTTGGCTCAGGCGACCGCGCCCAGTCTTTGCAGGCAGAGCTGTTCGACCGCGGCGAATTCTGACCGGAGCGATGCGAACAGTGTGACCATCTCCTCGGCCGCCGCGCCTTCCTTGTCGGCAATCTCCAGCATCGACGAGACGAAAGTCAGTCGCTCGAACCCGAGCATATCGACGGAACCCTTGAGCGCATGAGCCTCGCTCGCCAGTGCCGTGAAATCCCGGTCGTCGGCGCGGGCGACCATGCGCTGCAGCCGCAGCCGGGCGTCGCGCAGGAAGACCTCCAGGATCGATTGCGCGGCCGGCTCGCCGACATCGCCGATCAGCCTCTGATAGGCGGAATGATTGGCGATCTCCAGGCTGTCCAGCGGGTCCGCACCGGCCGGCCGGTTGGTCGAAGGCAGATAGCGGGTCATCCGTTTCGCAAGGTCCGACCAGCGGAACGGCTTGGTCACGATGTCCTGCATGCCGGCCTCCCGGCATCGCTCGTGATCCTCGCGGAACGCATTGGCGGTCACGCCGATGATCGGGATCGCACCGGGTTTGCCGGGTAGCTTGCGGATCGCGATGGTCGCCTCCAGCCCATCCATTTCCGGCATCTGCATGTCCATGAGGACGAGATCGTAGGGGATGGTGCGCACGGCGTTGACCGCTTCGACGCCGTTCGAGACGAGATCGACCCTGAGGCCGTATTTGTCGAGCACGGCTGCCGTAATCAGCTGGTTGGTCGGATTGTCCTCGGCGACCAGGACGCGGCCGTTCAACGTGACGTCGCCGATGAACGGTTCCGGTTCGGCCGCCGCTTCCGGCGTACCGAAGCCGAGTTCCCGGTCGAGCGGCACGGTGAAACGGAAGCGCGAACCGGTGCCGAATTCGCTCTCGGCCTCGATCCTGCCGCCCATGCCGTCGAGCAGCCGCTTGCAGATGGCGAGGCCGAGGCCGGTGCCGCCGAAGCGGCGTGAGACGGAACTGTCGACCTGGCCGAATTCGGTGAACAGTCTCGGCATGGATTCGAGCGGAATGCCGATGCCGGTGTCGATGACCGTGACGGTCAATGCCACCGTGGCCGGGCCCTCGGGCCGGATTCCGACTTCGATGGTGACGCGCCCGCGCTCGGTGAATTTCACGGCATTGCCGACGAGGTTGAGCAGGATCTGGCGCAGCCGGCCCGGATCGCCCATGAGATCGGCGGGCGGATCCTTCGGCAGCGTGGCGCCGAGCTCGATGCCCTTGGCCGCCGCCTTGGGCGCGGTAATGGCCAATACGCTGTCGACGAGCTCGCGCAGATCGACATGCAGCCGCTCGAATTCGAGCTTGCCGGCATCGATCTTGGAGTAATCGAGCATATCGTTGATGACCTGCAGCAGATGCTCGGCCGAGACGCGCAAAGTCTGCGCGAAGCGCCATTGCTCCGGAGTGAGATTGGTATCGAGCAGCAGGCCGGTCATGCCGATGACGCCATTGATCGGCGTGCGGATCTCATGGCTGACCGTCGCCAGGAATTCGGCGCGTGTCCGGTTGGCCCGCTCGGCCTCTTCGCGCGCGGCCCTGAGCGCCGCTTCGGTCTCGCGGCGCGCCGTGACGTCGGCCAGCGTGCCCGTAATGACGGGCGTGCCTTCGACATCTTCCTGGGCGACGAAGGCGACCATGCCGAACCAGCGCACCGAGCCGTCGGACGTCCGGTAGCGGAATTCGTAGCTGTTTGATGGGGATGCGCCTTCGCGCAGCGGGTCGAGCAGCTCGAGCAATTTGCGACGATCTTCCGGCACGACGCGGAGCAGGGCGCGCCGGCCCAGCGCGGTGCGGAAATCCTCGCCGGTCAGCGTCGTGTAGGCGCGGTTGAGAAAGCGCCAACGGCCATCCATGCTGACCTGGAAGATGACCTCCGTCAGGCTGTCGATGACGGAGCGGTAGCGGTCGCGGCTGGTGGCGATCAGAGCGCTCACCTGGTGCTGCCGCTCATGCTCGATGTCGGTTTCGATCTGGTCCAGCAGCATCTCGGCGAAGGTCGCCAAGGTCTTGAGCTGCACCGGCCGGGCGCGCCGTGCTACCGGGCCGCAGGCCGCAAGCGTGCCCAGAAGCGTGCCTTGCCGGTCGATCAGCGGGGCGATGGCCAGGAAGCGGACACCGCCTTCTCGGGCGACTAGCGAATGACCGGCCAGCCGCGGTTCGTTGCGGGCATCCTGAATGATCAGCGCGCCCGTCGCCCGGTTCGCCCGGTCGTGCCGCAGCAGGTCGAGAAGCTCCGCCGCCGGCAGACTGCCGATCTGGCAGTGCAGGGTCGGCACGCCGTCCTCGACCAGTTCCAGGACGGCGTCGGCGGTGGCGAAGGCGTCGGCCATGAGGACCGTGATGCGCTCGAAAGCTGCCACCGGGCGCACCGTGCTGATGCTGGAAGCGCCTGATTCCGGCGCAGCCGCGGGCTGGATCATGGCTGGACCAGCTCCTTGTTCTGCATCTTGCGATACAGCGTCGACGGGTTGATGCCGAGCAGAGTCGCCGAGCGCGAGATGTTGCCGCCGCAGGCCGTAATCGCTGCACGGATCATTTCCGTCTCCGCGACGGCCAGAGGCTTGACCTCGCGCGGCAGGGGATCGCACCGGTCGCCGGATTGGAACTGCTCGCGCTTTCGATACAGGGTGGAGGGGCTGATGCCGAGCGCCGCCGCTGCCTGCAAGACATTCCCGCCGGCCCGGTCCAGCGCCAGCTCGATCAGGCCGCGCTCCATCTCGGCCAGGGAAAACGAGGCCTCGGACGAGGGCAGGCGGTGCGGCGCCGTGGCGCGCTCCGGCGGTGCTGCCGACAGCACCAGCCGCTCGAGATGCGCGCCCGGCCGGGACAGGGGCGGCGGCAACATCTCCGGCGTGACGCGCGTGCCTTCGTTGAGCAGCACGATTTGGCGGAGCACGTTCTGCAGCTGGCGCGCATTGCCGGGCCAGGCGTAGTCGAGCAGCAGGCTCTCGGCTTCCGGCGCGAAGCTGTCGAAGCGCCGGCCTTCCTCGGCGGAGTATTCGCGCAGGAAATGGCGTGCCAGCAGCAGCAGATCCTCGCCGCGCTCGCGCAGTGGCGGCAGGCCGAGCGGCATGACATAGAGGCGGTAATAGAGATCCTCGCGGAACCGCCCGGCCTCGACTTCCTTGAGCGGGTCCTTGTTGGTCGCCGAGATGAAGCGGATATCGGCCTTCTGCGGGTGGCTGCCGCCGATCTTGGTGAAGCTTCCGGTCTGGACGAAGCGCAGCAGCTTGGCCTGCAGCGCCACATCCATTTCGCAGATTTCGTCGAGGAACAGCGTACCGCCATCGGCCAGCGAGCCGGCTCCGTCGCGATCGGCGATCGCACCGGTGAAGGCACCCTTCACATGCCCGAAGATCTCGCTTTCCATCAGATCCTTGGGCATGGCGGCGCAATTGAGCGCGATAAAGGGCCGGTCGCCACGCGCGCTGCGCCGATGGATCGCCTCCGCTGCCAATTCCTTGCCCGTGCCGCTTTCGCCGGTGATGAAGACCGGCGCTTTTGATGCGGCGGCGATTTCGATGATCCGGTAGGCCGCGCGCATCACCAGCGACTCGCCGATGAAGCCGCAGAAGCGGCCACCCTCGGGCGGCGTTGCGATGTTGCTGACGATGCGCTTCAGATCGCGCCGCTCGAGCGCGTGCTCGATGGTGGTGAACAGCCGCTCCGGAGCGAACGGCTTGACCAGGAAATCGGCGGCGCCTTCGCGCATCGCTTCGACCGCCACGTTGATCGAGCCGTTGGCGGTGATCACGATGACGACGCAGGGCAGCTTGTCGGCGGCGATCTTCTTGAGCACGTCGAGCCCGGGCCGGTCCGGCAGCTGAAGATCGAGCAGCACGACGGAGAATCTGGTCTGCGCCAGGGCAGCCAAGGCGGCGGCTCCCGTAGTACAAAGGTCCGCTTCATAGGGCCCGCGCCGCAGATACTCCAGATAGGTCTGCGCCGCGGCAGGATTATCCTCGACGAGGAGCAGTTTGGATCGCGCGCTCACGAAGACTCCGATAATTCCTGCAGGTACGCCATGCTACGAAGCAGAGCTTCGCGGCGGCCGATTAAAGTTACGTGTATGCTGGACGGCATTGTTTCGTTTTGCGCAGGTGATTTGGTGCGATCCTGCTCTTGGGCAGCTCTGTTCAGCCGCGCGCGACACGCGTAAGTGTAATCGCATGTTCCGGACAGACCTCGACGCAGAGGCCGCAGCCGCGGCAGGCATCCGGGTCGACTGCATAGGCTTGCTGGCCGCCATGCGCGAACAGCTTCACGCGGCCGAGCACCGACAGGCTGCGGCGCGTCTCGCGCGTTACCTGGTAGAGCGCAAGCACGTTGTAGGGGCAGGCCGTGATGCAGGCGCCCTTCGCTTCACAGCGCTCCGGATTGACTATTGGCCGGATCGCGCCGGGCGGATGCTTGCAGCTGGGATCGGGCGGGATCATCGCAATCTCCGGGAAATACGCTGGCGACGATACACGTGCAACGTCATCCGTGCTACCATCCGTAGGTGGATATCCTGCCGGTTGGACAAGAACGGTTTCCTTCGACCGGCAAGGCTTCTTTAACGGCGTGGCTGTTTGTATCGCGCCGCGCGCAGCCTGGGCCTGCGGCCCGATTTGCAGCAATCGGCCGTGGGAGGTCGAATTGGCAACTTCATCGGACGAGCCAGCTATGCAGAGAGCGCCGCTACCGGCGGAAATATCTCGGTTTTCGGCCGATTGCGAGCTGCTCTTCGACCTCTCGATGGACATGCTCTGGGCGGCGACGACAAGCGGCATACTGGTCCGCGTGAACGAGGCAGTGACGGAATTCCTCGGTCGCGGTGCCGAGAAGCTGGTCAACCGGCCGTTCCTCGATCTCGTTCATGAGGAAGATCGCAGCGCTATCGCCGAGGCGGTCGGGCATCTGCCGATGATGTCTGCGCCGTTGGTCTGCGAAGGGCGCATCCAGGCGCGTGACGGCAGCTGGCGTTGGGTCGAATGGCGCTGCCGGGGGCGCGACGGGCTGATCTTTGCGGTCGGCCGGGATCTGACGGAAAGCGAACGGCAGGGGGCCTTGGCCGATGCGGAAGAGGATCTGCTGCTCGCGATTGCCGACGAGCGGCCGATCAGCGGCACGCTCGACGATGTCTGCCACGCCGTGCAATCGATGCTGGAAGGGTCGATCTGCTCCGTCATGCTGCTGTCGCCGGATGGCGAGCGCCTGCTGATGGGGGCCGGCCCTTCCCTCAGCCGCGAATATTCGGGGGCGATCGAAGGCGCCCTGATCGGCCCTTCGATGGGCAGCTGCGGCACCGCCGCGTTTCGCGCCGAGACCGTGGTCGTAGAGGATGTCGAGACGGATCCGCTCTGGGTCGATTATCGGGAGGTCGCGCTGCGCAACGGCTTGCGGTCCTGCTGGTCGACGCCGCTGATGTCGCGCAAGCAGCGCGTGCTCGGCACCTTCGCGATCTATCGCCGGACACGCCATGCGCCGGGTGCCTGGGAGCGCCATGTCATTGCCCGCCTGACGCGCTCGACCGCCATCGCGCTCCAGCGCAAGCATTTCGAAACCGAGCTGGTCGAGGCGCGCCGGCGCGCCGAGCACGCCAATCAGGTCAAGAGCGAGTTCCTGGCCAATATGAGCCATGAACTGCGCACGCCGCTCAACGCCATCATCGGCTTCACTGACGTCATGGGCCAGCAGATGCTGGGGCCGCTCGGCAATCCGCGATATCTGGAATATCTGCGCGACATCAATGCCAGCGGCCACCATTTGCTGCATCTGATCGACGACATCCTGGACGTGGCGCGGATCGAGGCCGGCAAGATCGAGCTCAACCGCATCCGGGTCGCGCTCCGGCCGCTGCTCGAGGAAACGATCCGGCTGGTACGCAAGGCTTATCCGAGCCCCAACCACCAGATCGAGCTGGCCGGTCCGGCGGAGTATCCGGATCTGTTTGTCGATCGCCATTGCCTGCAGCAGATCGTGCTGAACGTGATCGGCAATGCCGCGAAATTCACGCCGGCCGACGGACGCATCCTAGTTGCGGTGAAGGACACCGGCGCCGAGTTGGAGATCGCCGTCACCGATACCGGCATCGGTATTCCGGCCAGTGCCCTGCCGGTGCTCGGCCAGGCCTTCGAGCAGGTTGAGCGGGGGTTCAACCGGAAGCATGGCGGCAGCGGCCTCGGGCTTTACATTACCCGGATGCTGATGGAACGGCATGGCGGCCGGCTCGAGATCAACAGCACGGTCCAGATCGGCACGACGGTGACGCTCAGCTTCCCGCCCGACGCCGTGCTGCATGATGCCGAGCAGCAGCTCGTAATCCCGGCACTCGCCGGGTAGCTCAGGCCGGGCAGCCGCCGGCTGCTTCCGGCTCTTCGTCCTCGCCCAAATGCGTGCGCAGCAGCCGGGCGAACCAGTGCCGGAACGCGGCGCTGGCCGCGGCATCGGCTGCCAGCCCGGCACGACGGCGCAGCTGGGAGCCGAAGATGGCGTCGCCGAAGGCCGCGGCAGTGACCAGATAGACGATCGACTTCGTGTCCTCTTCGTCGATCACCACACCCGGCGGCGCCGATTCCACGCGCTTCTCCTGAATGGTCCGGACGATTTCCAGCGTCACCATGTCGTGCTGCTCGTGATCCGCATCGGTCCCGGCGATGGCAAGCCAGGCCAGGCGCTGCGCCAGGCCACCGCGAAAGGCGTTGAACACTTCGCCCAGGATGTCCTCGGTGTGGACGTCGCTCGACTCGATCGCCACCATCAGCTTGTCCTTGAGCTCGACCACGGCGCGATGGGTCAGCGCCCGGATCAGCCCTTCGCGGTTGCCGAAGTGATGCAGGATGACCGGGTGCGAAATGCCCAGATCGGCCGCGACGTCTTGCAGCCGGATGCCGGCCGGCCCGGACTGGGCCATGCGCGCCTCGGCGGCGTCGAGGATCTGTCGGCGCGCATCCTCGGCCGTCCGGCGAATTCGCTTGGTCGCGCTAGTCACCCATCGGCCTCCGCAATTTTGCTCCGCGGACCTTATTGACAAGTTTGTAAATAGGCATCATCTTTATTATATCGGCCGTCCCGATCGGAGGTGCGTCATGTCGACAATAGCTCAAGAAAGCACGCGCATACGACCTCTTGTTGCGTGGCGGGCGCTGCGGGCGCTGTTCCGCAACGGCGAGGACACCAAGCAGGTCTTCATCATCGGCGATGCGTTGCGCGGCCGGAGCGGCCAGCGCGCGTTCCAGCGGTTCCGCGCGACCGAGCTCGGTCGCGAAGTCGTCGCCGGGAAGCGCTCGCTGCTGAGCGAGCTCAGCGACCGGACACGGCTTGCCGCTCTCCCGGACGGGACGCTCGGGCACTGCTATCACGATTTCATGGCCGAAGAGAATCTCACCGCCGACGGGCTGGTCGATGCGTCGAAAGTATCGCGTCAAGATCTTTCGGACGAGGTCCGGATGTTCCGCGACCGCATGCGCGATCAGCACGATCTGCACCATGTCACGACCGGCTATGGCCGCGACGGGCTCGGCGAAGTCTGCGTGCTGGCATTCGGCTATGCCCAGTCGCGCAATCGCGGCATCGGCGCGATCGCGCTGCTCGGCATGCTGAAGATCGCACGCGCCATGCCGGGCCAGCCGGTCCGCGCCGCCGTGCTGCAAGCCTATCGCAACGGCCGCGCCGCCGCGCCGTTCTTCCAGCAGGATTGGGAAGCGCTGCTGCCCGAGTCGCTGGCGGAGGTGCGTCGGCGCCTCAATGTCCAGGACCCGAGTTTGTATCGCCGGATCGTCGCCGCTATACGCAGCGGCGAGGCCGTGGTTCGGGTAGAACCGCCGCGCGCCATGGCTGCCGAGTAAACAAGTCCCCGAGCGTCGCAGGAAACAGGAGCTGCCGATGAGTGTTGCGAAGAAGCGCGTCCGTCCGATCGCTGCGATCAAGGCGCTGCGTGCGCTGCTCCGGGACCCGGAGGATACCAAGCAAGTCTTCCTGGTGACCGAGGCGCTGAACGGCAATTCCGGCATGCGCGCCTTCGAGCGCTTCAAGCAGTCGGCAGTCGGTCAGGCCGTGCTGCGCGAACGCCGCTCGCTGCTCGATTATCTGTGCGACCAGGACAGCCTGGCGAAGCTGCCGGTCGGAACGCTCGGCCGCAGCTATTATGAATTCATGTCGCGTGAGGGACTGACCGCCGACGGTCTGGTCGAGGCGTCCAAGAGCGAAAACCGCGAGCCGATGTCTGAGGACGTCCGGATCTTCGCCGAACGCGGCCGCGACTGGCATGATCTGCAGCATGTGCTGACCGGTTACGGGCGCGATGGGCTGGGCGAGGTCTGCGTGCTTATGTTCCTGTGCGCACAGAGCTGTAACCCCGGCCTGCTGCTGATCGTCTTCGCCGGCATGTTCAAGGTTGCGAAGGAAATCCCCGGCGAGCCGGTCAAGCGCGCCGTCTTCGAAGCCTGGCGTCACGGCCGCAAGGCGGCGTGGCTGGGCGGGCTGGATTGGGAAGGGCTGCTGTCGCAGCAGCTTGATGCGATCCGGCCGCAGCTCAATGTCGGCACGCCGGTCACTTATCAGACGATTCTGGAGAATTACCGGCGGAACCGGGCGGCCAGCGTTGTGGAAGACGCGCCCCGGATGGCGGCGGAATAATCCGTCCGCCGAATAATATGCGCGACTAACAAGCGCCAGGCGCGCTGCCGATCGGGCGGCGCTGCGGGAGGGATCATGAAGGCGGCGGTCTATTACCAGAACGGCGATCCGAGCGTCCTGCGTTATGAGGACGTGCCGGATCCCGTTTGTCCGGCACAGGGCGTGCTGATCCGGGTCGAGGCCGTCAGCATCGAGGGCGGCGATACGCTGAACCGCTTCCGCGGCGCGCTGGTGACGACGCCGCATATCGTCGGCTACCAGGCGGCCGGCGAGATCGTCGAGATCGGCGCCGGTGTGACCCATCTGCGGGTCGGGCAGAAAGTGGCGACAGTCAACATGTTCGGCTCGCATGCCGAGCTGCGCGCCGTGCCGGCCCGGACCGCCTGGCCGATTCCCGACGGTTTCGACGTCGGCAAGGCCGCGGTCATTCCAGTCGCTTTCGGCACGGCCGATGACTGCCTGTTCGAGTTCGGCCGGCTCAAGGCGGGCGAGACCGTGCTGGTCCAGGCCGGCGCCGGCGGCGTCGGCACGGCCGCGATCCAGCTGGCCAAGCGCGCCGGGGCGACCGTGCTCGCGACCGCATCGAGCGATGAGCGGCTCGATCGTCTCAAGCCATACGGCCTCGATCACGGCATCAATTACAAGACCGAGGACGTCGTCCAGGCCGTCTATCGCCTGACCCGGAACAAGGGCGTCGATCTGGTCGTCGACCCGGTCGGCGGCGCCACGCTGCAGAGCAGCCTGTTGTCGCTCGGCTATCGCGGCCGGGTCAGCATGGTCGGCCAGGCCGGGCGTGAGCCGATGCAGGTCGATGTCTCGACCATGATGGCGGGCAACCGGTCGCTGACCGGCGTCTTCCTCGGCGCCGAAATCGCGACCGACCGGGTCCATGACAACATCCAGCGCCTGATCGACGAGGCGGCGCGCGGCGAATTCGAGGTGGTGATCGACCGCACCTTCCCGCTGGCCGAGGCCGCCGCGGCGCATGCCTATATCGAAAGCCGACGGGCCGTCGGTCGGGTTCTGCTGATCCCCTGAAAACCGCTAGCGGGCCTTCGCCGGCGCGGCCTTGGACGGGGAATGCGGATCGAGATAGATCACCCCGGCTTCGCCAGGCGAATGCTCCGCATCGTGCCGCGCGTATTCGATGGCGCGTTCGAGCGCGCCGTTGCGCTCACCGACTTCGGTCATCATCCAGGACAGACGGACGCCGGCACCCCAGGCCACCAGAACCAGGCTGGCGATGCCGATCGCGACCAGCAGGATCGCGAGTCTCGCCGGCCAGGGTACGAGCTGGTAGGTGGGAGGAGGCAGACTCGGCACGCTCTCAGGACTCCGGTGGCGGGGCAAAGCGGGAACCTCGCATGACCGCTTCGGCCTGACCAGCGTTATCCCCGCAACGGTGCCGGCCACATCGTCACCTCCTGCCTGGCCCGCGCGCGACGGTGGCAAAAAGCAGGTCGACGGACGCTTAATCAATGTGGTTGATTAGGCCGGCGCGTCGCCGGAGCTGGGGGGCTTATGAACGACCGGAGCATGGCCGGAAAGATTTGTGCGATCACCGGGCCGACCAGCGGGATCGGCCGGGCGACGGCGCTTGCGCTCGGCCGCAAGGGCGCCCGGCTGATCCTGCTGTGCCGCAGCGCGGCAAAGGGAGCGGCGCTCGTCGCCGAGCTGAAGACGCTCGGGGCCGAGGCCGAAGTGATCGAGACCGATCTGTCCTCGCTGCACTCGGTCGGCCGGGCGGCGGAACGTCTCACGGCCCGGGCGCCGCAGCTCGACGTGCTGATCAACAATGCCGGACTGATCAACGACCGCCGGCGCGAGACCCTGGACGGGCTCGAAGAGATGTTCGCGGTCAATCATCTGTCGCATTTCCTGCTGACCAACCGGATGCTCTACAGCCTGCGTGCGGCGCCGGCCGGCCGTATCGTCCATGTCGGCTCGGCCGCCCACGGCTTCGTCAAAGGCTTCGATTTCGACGATTACGGCTGGCATGCCCGGCGTTGGGGCACGATGAGGGCCTATGGCCACAGCAAGCTCGCCAATCTGCTGTTCAATCGCAGCCTGTCGCTCCGGCTGGGCGCGATCGGCACGGTCACCAGCAACGTGCTCCACCCCGGCGCGGTCGCGAGCAATATGGGCAGCAACAATGGCTGGGTCGGCAAGCTCGGCATGGCCGTGGTCAAGCCGTTCTTCCTTTCGCCGGAACGGGGCGCGGAGACCTCGATCTACCTCGCTTCTGCGCCGGAAGCGGCCAAGTATCGCGGCGAATATCTGATCAAATGCCGCCCGGCCCGCCCAAAGCCCTGGGCCGAGGACGATGCCGCGGCCGAACGCCTCTGGGCGCTGAGCACCGCGCTGCTCGCGGAGCGGCAGATCGTGGTGTAGGCAGCGCCTCTACTTGCTGGGCCTTTTGTAAAACGATCTGAAATCGGCGCTTTCTGATGCGACAGACCGCAACGCTCCCCTCTCCGTCCCAATGGGGCGGAGAGGAGCAAGGGGCGCATCGATCGCGGGGCTGACCGCTACTGAAACGCCTTCTTCACCTCGTTCTTCAGGATCTTGCCGTTCGCGTTGCGCGGTAGCGTGTCCGGCCAGAAGATGACTTTGACCGGAACCTTGAACGCAGCCAGGCGCTCGGCGACGAAGCCGCGCAGTTCGGCCTCGGTCGCCGTGGTGCCGGGCTTCAGCGTCACGGCGGCGCCGGGTTCCTCGCCCAGGATCTTGTGCGGGATGCCGACCAGGGCGGCGTCCATCACGGCTGGATGCTCGTAGAGTACATTCTCGACCTCGACGCAGTAGATGTTCTCGCCGCCGCGGATCAGCATGTCCTTGGCGCGGTCGATGATGAAGCAGAAGCCTTCCCTCATCGAGCCGGGCGAGGTCGCCGGTGCGGACCCAGCCGTCGACGAAGGTCTGGGCGGTCGCTTCGGGCTTGTTCCAATAGCCTTTGACGATGTTCGGGCCCCTTGGCCCAGAGCTCGCCGACCTCGCCCGGCGGCAGGATGCGGCCGTCGGGATCGGTCACCTTCAGGTCGCAGACCGCGCAGGCCGGGCCGCAGCTATCGGGCCGGTTCTCGTAATCCTCGCCGACATGGCTGGTTACGGTGGCCGAGGTCTCGGTCATGCCCCAACCATTGCCGGGCTGCGATTTCGGGAAGGTCTCCTTGATCTTGCGCACCAGCTCCGGCGCGGAAGGTGCGCCGCCATAGGTGACCGCTTCGAGCGAGGACAGATCGTAATTCGCCCGCGCCGGATGTTCGATCAGCTGCCAGGCGATGGTCGGAACGCCACCGGCGGAGCTGACTTTTTTCCCGTTCGATCAGGCGCATCGCCGCTTCCGGTTCCCATTTCCGGATCGCCACGATCTTGCTGCCGGACGCGATGGTCGGACACAGGATGGCGTGGCAGCCGGTGACGTGGAAGAACGGGATGGCGAGCAGCGTGCAGCGCTGCGGCGCGGTCGAATCGGGCGCCGGCGGCTGCTCGCCCCGGCGCAGGAAGCTGCGGGCGCCGGCCAGACCGGCAGCGCCGATATTGCACAGCAGGTTGCGCTGCGTGCCGAGCGCGCCCTTGGGCTTACCGGTCGTGCCGGACGTGTAGAAGATCGTGACGTCATCTTCGGGATCGAGCGTCACCGCGGGCAGCGCACCTGCAGGCAGGTCGTTCCAGTTGTCGGGCGTCCCGATCAAATCTTCGAGCCGGCGGACCAGCGGATGTGCCGTCTCCTCCGCCTCGCGGGCGACATAGACCCGGCGCAGCTCGGAGCAATTGTGCAGATGCTCGGACAGGCGCTCGAGCCGTTCGGCATCGACGATCGCTGCCTTGGCGCCGGAATCGATCAGCCCGTATTCGAGTTCCGGTCCGGTCCACCAGGCATTGAGCGGTGTCACGATGGCCCCGGTCAGCGCGATGCCGAAGAAGGCCGCCGGCCATTCCGGCAAATTGCGCATGATGAGCGCGACCCCGGTCGCCCTGCTTCACGCCATCCGCAGTCAGCGCGGCGGCGATCGCCAGGGCGGCACGGGCGAAGGCTTCGTAGCTGACCCGCTCCTGCTCATGGACCAGAAAAATCTTCTCGCCATGGGCGCGGCCGGCCAGGAACAGCTCGCGCACGGTCGGCGGCGTATTCTTCCAGACGCGGGTGGGGATGCCGCGGATCTCGCGGTCTTCCATTTCGAATGGGGCACCGGGTGCGGTCAGCATGGCATGCGCCTGGGCGACCGACATGGCCGGCCAGGATTTGGTCGAAGGCTCAGAACTCATCGTCGATAGGCTCCAGCAGATCGGCATATTTCTCGAGCGCCGCGTCGCGCCGCTTGGGCAGGTGATAGGCCGGAAGACGTCGTTCGCAGGCTGGTAATTGCGCAGCACCTGTTTCGCGACCGTGACCTTGTGCACTTCCGTCGGGCCGTCGGCGATCCCCATGACGAAGGCGCCGATGACCCTGGCCGACGAACGGCATCTCGTCCGACACGCCGAGCGCGCCATGCAGATGCAACGCGCGGGCGGCAATGTCGTGATAGAGCTTCGGCATCGCCGCCTTCACCGCGGCAATGTCCTTGCGCACCTTGCGATAATCCTTGTGCTTGTCGATCAGCCAGGCGGTGCGCAGCACGAGCAGCCGGAACTGCTCCAGCTCGATCCAGGAATCGGCGATCTTCTCCTGCACCATCTGCTTGTCGGCGAGCCGGCCGTCACGGGTCTGGCGCGACACGACGCGCTGGCACATCAAGTCCAGCGCCTTCTTGGCCTGGCCGACCGTGCGCATGGCGTGATGGATGCGCCCGCCGCCCAGCCGCGTCTGCGCCACGACGAAGGCATCGCCGCGCTCGCCCAGCATATGGTCGAGCGGCACGCGGACATCGGTATAGCGGACATAGCCCTCGGTGCCGCCGCGATGGCCGTAGCCGACGGCGACATTGCGCACGATCTCGACGCCTGGCGTCTCGCGCGGCACGATGAACATCGAGAGCCGGCGATAGGGCGGCCCGTCGGGATCGGTCACCGCCATGACGATCAGGAACTCGGCCCAGCGCGCATTGGTCGAGAACCATTTCTCGCCATTGATCACCCAATGGCCGCCGTCGAGCCGCGCCGCGGTCGTGAAGGTCAGCGGGTCGGAGCCGCCCTGCGGCTCGGTCATCGAGAAGGCCGAGACGATCTCGTTGTCGAGCAGCGGCTGCAGATAGCGCCGTTTCTGTTCGGCCGTGCCGTAATGCGCCAGGGTCTCGGCATTGCCGCTATCGGGGCGCCTGGCAGCCGAACACGGTCGGAGCGAAGCTGGCGCGGCCGAGGATTTCATTCATCAAAGCCAGCTTGACCTGGCCGTAGCCCTGTCCGCCCAGCTCCGGCCCGAGATGACAGGCCCAGAGCCCGCGCGCCTTGACCTGCGCCTGTAGCGGCCTGATGAGCCTGATGTTGTTCGTGTTCTTGACATCGGCCGGGCTGCCGAGCACGAACTCCAACGGCTCAATTTCCGTCTTGACGAAGTCCTCGATCCAATCGAGCTGCCCCTGAAATTCGGGATCCGTCTCGAAATCCCACGCCATATTTGGCTCCTCCCTCGAATTATTTTTCTGCACCGTCTTCTCCTCTCCGCCCCATTGGGGCGGAGAGGCCGGGTGAGGTGGGGAACGCTCCTAACGCGGAAGCGATTGTCTCCAAAACACCCTCGATGTTCTCGACCACATCGTGATTCCAGAAGCGGATCACCCGGTAGCCCTGTTCGGCGAGTTCTGCGCTGCGCCCTTTGTCGGCATCTGTTCGTTCGGCGTGTTGTCCGCCATCCAGCTCTATAGCGAGCTCTCTTTGCGGACAGGCAAAGTCGACGACATATCTCCCGACCGGATGCTGCCGACGGAACTTCCAGCTCGGCAGATGCTCGTGCAAAGCCCACCAGAGCTTCTGCTCGACATCTGTTTCCATCCGGCGCAGTCGGCGCGCGATCCGTGTCCTGTCTCTAAGGATGGTGCGTTCTCCACCTCACCCAGCCTCTCCGCCCCAATGGGGCGGAGAGGAGTCTATGGCGTCTTTCGCTTCGATGCCGCTGCGGCTCACAGATCCTGGAAGCGCTTGCCCCCCGCGGCGAGCTTTTCCAGCAGTTTTGACGGCTTGAAATCATCGCCGTGCAGGCCCTGGAGCTCGACCATCTTGGCCAGCACCTTATCGAGACCGATCGTGTCGCCGTAGAACATCGGGCCGCCGCGATAGACCGGCCAGCCATAGCCGTTGATCCAGACGATATCGATGTCGGAAGCGCGGATCGCCTTGCCCTCTTCGAGGATCTTGGCGCCCTCGTTGATCATCGGATAGACGCAGCGCTCCAGGATCTCCTCGTCGCTGATCGCCCGCCGGTTGATGCCCTTGGATGCGGCGAAGTCGAGGATGATCTTCTCGACCACGGGCGAGGGCTTGGCATTGCGCTTTTCGTCGTAATCATAGAAGCCGGCGCCGGTCTTCTGGCCGCGCCGGTCCATCTCGCACAGGATCTCGCGGATGGTCGAGCTCTTGGTCGTCTCCTTGGACCAGCCGATATCGAGCCCGGCCAAATCGGACATGGCGAAGGGCCCCATCGGGAAGCCGAAATCATAGAGCACGCGGTCGACATCCCAAGGCATGGCGCCTTGCAGGATCAGCTTCTGCGCCTCGCGCTGGCGCTGCGCCAGCATGCGGTTGCCGACGAAGCCGTGGCAGACGCCGACCAGGGCTGCGACCTTGCCGGTCTTGCGCGCGATCTTCATGGCGGTGGCGATGACCGGTTTCGCCGTCTTCTCGCCGCGCACCACTTCGAGCAGCCGCATGACATTGGCCGGCGAGAAGTAGTGCATGCCGATGACGTGGTCCGGCCGGTTGGTCATCGCGGCGATCTCGTCGATATTCAGATAGGAGGTGTTGGAGGCGAGGATCGCGCCCTCCTTGGCAATGCCGTCGAGCTTGGTGAACACGCTCTTCTTGATGTCCATGGTCTCGAACACGGCTTCGATGATCAGGTCCGCTTGGCCGAGATCCGCCATGTCGAGCGAGCCGGTCAAGAGCGCCATGCGCTTCTCGACGTCTTCCATGGTGAGGCGGCCCTTCTTGGCCGTGTTTTCGTAATTCTTCCGGATCGTCGCGATGCCGCGGTCGAGCGCCTCCTGCTTGGTCTCGACGATGGTGACCGGGATGCCGGCGCTGAGGAAATTCATCGAGATGCCGCCGCCCATGGTGCCGGCGCCGATGACGCCGACCGTGTGCACGGGGATCTCCGGCGTGTCGTCCGGCACGTCGGGCAGCTTCCAGACCTGGCGCTCGGCGAAGAACACATAGCGCTGGGCGGCCGATTGCGTGCCGGACACCAGCTTCACAAACAGTTTGCGCTCGGTCTTGAGACCTTCGTCGAAGGGCTCGTTCACCGCCGCTTCGATGCATTGGATGTTGTATTCGGGCGCCAGGAAGCCGCGGAACTTGCGGGCATTCTCCTTGCGGAAATTGGCGAAGATCTCCGGCTTGCCGCGTGCCGCCTCGACCTTGTCGTTCAGGTCGCGGATCTTCTTCAGCGGGCGTTTCTCGGCCAGCACCTTGCGGGCGAAGGCAATGGCGCCGTCGCGCAATGCCCCCTCATCGACCAGCTCGTCGACCAGCCCCATCTCGGCCGCGGCGCGCGCGCCGACATGCTGGCCGGAGGTCACCATCTCCAGCGCCTTCTGCGGACCGACGATGCGCGGCAGGCGCTGCGTCCCGCCGGCGCCGGGCAGCAAGCCGATATTGACCTCCGGCAGGCCGCATTTGGCCGAGGGTACTGCGACGCGGTAATGACACACGAGCGCGACTTCGAGTCCGCCGCCCAGCGCAGTGCCATGGATCGCGGCGACCACCGGCTTCGGCGCGTTCTCGATCACGGCCTGGACGTCGAACAGGCTGGCGCCCTTGGCCGGCTTGCCGAACTCGCTGATATCGGCGCCGGCGATGAAGGTCTTGCCGGCGCAGATCAGCACGATCGCCTTGACCGCGTCATCGGCGATAGCGGCCTCGACGGCTGCCTTCAGCCCGTCGCGCACCGGAGCGGAGAGTGCGTTGACCGGTGGTGAATTGAGCGTAAGAACGGCGATCTCACCGTCGGTGGTCAGGTCGGTAACCGGATTGATGGCTGTCATGGGCTCCCCTCCGCGAGCAGGTCTTGGGCTGCCATTCGAATGGCAGTCGATTCCGTTGGCCCAATTCGACCACGGCGCATTTCAGTTTGGTAGACCTAATTATCATGGGCCGCCCGTTATTTTGCAGAGGACGGTTGTTGTCGGTTCTGGCATAACTTGTCATTATCTGGTATAAGGTGTCACTGAATACACCAAATAAAATTGCGGCTGATGGCCGATTGTCTCGGCGATGTTCCAGTATTTTTGGGTGATAGCCAGCTGTATGCGCTGACTGAGGGGTTATGAATATTCTTCAGTATTAATGAAGTGCATGCACAGGTCAAGAATGATAGGAGGCTGGCGCCTCGGAAGCTGATGCGTGTTCGGAACTGCATGGCAGAAACTGCTATGGCCGCTCGCTCTAGGCTTCTGTTCGGAGTTATCGCGCGATTTTTCTCTGGTCTGTATCATCGGGGCGTGAAGCATGTCCGGCAACCGGTCCGGAAAACAATCTGTCCGAAAAGTCACCAAAAAACTTGGATCATGGCGGCCGAGCGATTGGAGGCCCAGAAATGGCCGTTTGCTGGTGCGGAAGCTCACGGGCCGGTGGATTAGCAAAGGCGGTTTACGGTGATTGACTCAAGGAAGCGTATGCTTCCCCCACCAAGCGAATTCGTACAAGCTGGTGCGGTTGCCCAATGCTAGCGAGAGGAACTTGCTACCGCCCGCGAAATTTGTTGGATGTTCATCGCATTGGCGCGGCGTCCGCCTGCCGCTCAGCCCATCCCTTGCCTAGCCTCCATTCGATGGCATAATCCTCTGCGACACTGGCACTGTCAGCCCCAATTCAGGAAAGCAGACTACGCCATGACGCCAGAGAAGTCTGGTGAGCATCTCCAAAGCGTCTTCCATGCCGCTTTGGTCAACTGCCCATAGCTGAGCCAGCCCTCTCCTGGTTCTCAGCCGGCGGGGGTATAGGCGGTCTCCACCTGCCACGAACCGGGAGGTTGGCTGTGCAGTTGCCAGAACTGTTCCCCGACGGCATTGGCGTCTTTGCTGTTCATTACGAGGCCTGCGACGGTAACGGTTGCAACGTGGACGCCTTTCTCCTGGAACGGCCCGAAGATGCCTTGCGCCAGAGCCCGAATACCTGCCTTACCGATGCTCAGAGAGAGATAATCCGGATGCGGGTGAAGGCCGAAGCCGCCGCCGGTGAACAGGATGGACCCTGAGCCGCGGGCGATCACGCTGGGCCCCACAGCCTGCGCAGCGACCATGGCGCCACCGATGTTGACGGCGAGATCATAGTTGAAGGTCTCGCGCGGCTTGGTGTCGACCGGGATCACGGGCTGAGCCTGCGCCTGGGCTGACTTCACTTCGGCGTGATGTAGGCGAACTGGTGCTCAGAAGAAGGCCGCCTGACCTCGCCGCTCGCCAACCGATCCAGCGGGATTCAGCCCGCCACGCGCTCGGCGAATGCTTGCCGAAGGGCGCGGCTGGCGAAGGCTTCCATCATCAAAAACCTCCCCTTCCCGGAACTTATCGACCCCGAGGCACCCCATTCCGGACCGAACTGCACATTCCGAACTCGATCGCGCCCCTCAGACGGCGCCTCATCAATGTCCTCGCCAAGAGCCTCGACTAATGTCCGTGCTGGCAAGCGCGGCAGAAACCGCGAACTGCCCGACGCCGTTTATGACCCGGTAAGATTAGAATCCGCGACACGGTTCGTTACGAAAAACACCTGGCCCTCGGGTAGCCTCGGTAGATTATAGTGGTGGCGGATGTGAACGGAGGGATCGATGACGATCCACGTGACGTGCCCAACCTGCGGAGCGATAGCCGAAGTCAAGGTCTCGATTCTGGGGCCGCCCCGCCACCGATACGGCTACGTGAACGAGTCGGTTATCCGGCGCATGTGTGCCGATGGCGCTGAGGTCAAGAAGCCTCTATGGGTATGGCAAGATATGGTCGTGCCAGGCTCTAACGAACGAGACAGCGGCCGAGATAGAGCGGGTGTACCTTATAGTCCCGCAGTGATCAGCGCCAATCCGCGCGCGTCAGACACAGGCCGATCTGGCCGAAAAATTTAAGTGGCCTGGGATCGCGTTATGGTGGCCGATAGGCAGGGCATAGGAGGGCGGCCATGTCCAAGTTCAGCGTCGGCGATCGCGTAAGGTTCAGGTCGGTCACTCGGATGAGACCATCCGATATCGGCGCGGACGAGATCGGCACGGTGAAGAGTATCCTGTCCGTTGTCGGTCCAAAGCCTCAAGTCAGCGTCGTCTTCGCTGAAAGAGGTGATCGCAAAGAGGTGACGTTGGCGCACATTTGGGAGTTCGAATTCGATTTGGTCAGCCAGGCCGAATGAAAGTTATCGCCTCGTCGACCGCCGTCGGCAACCCCAAGGAGCGTCGATCACTCAGGCTGCGGACTGAAGTAGATCGTGGCGCGCTTTAAAATGGCATGCAGGTTGGCCCAGGCGCTTCGGGTCTGCGAAGCTCGCCCACGCCTCATCTTCGGTTGCCAGGATGGTGTCGTCGAGGATGATGCCCGTCGGCCTGCGCAGGCGGAATTGGACAAGGCCGTCGCGGCTGGTCGGTGATAGTGTCGGCGCCGCCCAGGGCCGACACTTCAAATCTCGATCAGATAGACTACCTCGTCGTACAGATTTCCGCAGAAAGGGGACGATCATCCCACACGGGCATGATGGTTTAGTTTCCCGCCTGAGATCAGTCCGGCGAACTGCGCGGCAATGACCGGCCGGCTGAAAAGATAGCCTTGTCCTTCCTCGCAGTGGCGTGTCTTGAGGAACTCCAACTGCACCTGAGTCTCCAGGCCCTCCGATACGACCCGTTTATTTAGGCTGTTGCCCAAGGCGATTACAGCACTGACGATAACGCCGTCATCACCAACGGACCCGATGTCGTGGACGAATGACTGGTCGATTTTTAGGATATCGATCGGAAATCGCTTCAGATAACTCAAGCTGGAATAGCCGGTCCCGAAATCATCCAAGGCCAGTTGCACGCCCAAATTCTTAAGATCCCGAAGGGTCTCCGTACTGGACTCGGCGTCACGCATCAGAACGCCCTCGGTGATTTCCAGCTGCAGCCGGTTCGCGTCCAATCCCGTGTCGCTCAAGACTGAGCGGACGCCGTCGATAAAATTCGGTTGTCGGAATTCGATTGCGGAGATATTGACGGCGATGGACACGGGCGCCAAGCCGGCGTCGATCCAGCGCTTTGCTTGTGTGCACGCCTCCCGCAGAACCCAGCGGCCGATCGGAACGATCAAGCCACTATCTTCCGCTATGGGCACGAATCTCGCCGGAGGAAGCACCCCCCATTGTGGATGCGTCCAGCGCAACAATGCCTCGGCGCCGGTAATCATGCCGCTATCCAAATTAACAATGGGCTGGTAGTGCAGGACGAATTCATGATTTTCTAGCGCGATTCGTAGATGATCTTCGATAGACCGCCGGTCTGTCGCAATGATATCCATGTTCTTGTTGAAGAACTGGTAAGTATTTCGTCCTTTTTCTTTGGCCTCATACATCGCGATATCCGCGCTTTTGATCAGCATTTCCGCATCCTGGCCGTCTGCGGGATATACACTGATGCCAATGCTGGCCGTAACGTGCAGATCGCGCTCGGCGATGGAATGCGGCAAGCCCAACGCAGCGATTATCTTATCGGCCGTGACGGCGGCGTCTGTTTCATAGCTACCCTCCGCCAATAAGATCACGAATTCGTCGCCACCTTGCCGGCTGACGGTGTCGGAGCTACGCACACAGGCAGTGAGCCGCCGCGCGGCCGATTGTAGCAACTTGTCTCCGGCCGCATGGCCAAGCGAATCGTTGATGTACTTGAAATTGTCCAGGTCGAGGACATCACGCTGACTTGGCTGCCGTTCCGTTTTGCAAGTGCTATTGCGCTCGTGATGCGGTCGGTGAGCAAGACGCGGTTCGGCAAATCGGTCAGGAAGTCGTGCTGTGCCAGATGCGCCATTTTCTGGGCCATCGCCTGCGCGGCACTCACGTCATGGAATACGAGCACCGCTCCGGTCAGTCGTCCGTTCCAGTCATGAATCGGCGCGGCGGAGTCTTTGATTGCGGCTTCGCCCCCGCCCCGTCGGATCAGGATCGTATCCGCATTCAATTGCTTCGGTTTGTCCTCCAACAACACCAACTCGATCGGATTTCGCACGGTTTTGCGTGTCACGGCATGAACGATCTGGAGCACCTCGCCGATCGGGGTGCCCGCGTGCTTCCTCTCTCGGCCAGCCTGTCATTTTTTCCGCCGAGATGTTCAGATAGTCGACGTTGCCGGAAATGTCCGTGCAGATCACGGCATCGTCGATCGAGTTGAGGGCGATTTCGGCGCGCGACGTTTCCTTGTAGAGCGCTTCCTCGACCCGTTTGCGTTGAATGACATTGCGCAGGGTTTGCGGTAGGATGTTGCTGTCGAAATTGCCGTTCAATAGACAGCCCTGCGCCCCGAGGCGAATCGTTTCCAGCGCCAGTGTCGGGTCGTCCATCTCACTTAGCGTCATGATCGGTGTATGCGGCGCGATGGCAAATAGTCGGTCGAATGTGGCAATTCCAGTGCTATCGGGCAGCGACAAATCGACGATAATCGCGTCGATTCCGCCCGTGCGCAGCCGGTCGAGACCGGCTGAGAGCTGCGTAACGCACTCGATATCGAACGGGCCATCCCTCGCCGTGCCCAGGATATAGCTAAGGGCATCCGCATCGGTGCGATCATCCGTGACGATAAGAACTCGATCTACCATGTCGCGCCCTTGAGGGGCGGGGGCTCTCACCGGCGGCGACATGGAGCCGCCATGGCAACATTTCCATCGGATACCTCGCGGCTGACCCTGTTCGGCATAGTATTTTTCACCGCTGGTATCCCGTTGCTACGGACTGGGCGCATGTTCTGGTCGCGGAATCGTCGGGCCGACTGGGGTTGGCCGGCATTCTTGCCGGTCACTACTGGTTTGAAAAGATATAGGGGCTCTAGATTACGTAATTAGCCTCGGAAACTACCTACGCGCGACATTCCGGTGGCAAAATGCACGGGGGAGAATCTGAGAGAAATTCTCGTGTTTTCTGCGATTATCGCAATACGTGGTATCTGCAGGCTGCCTTTACCGATCTTAGCGAGCGGGGGCTCGACGTCCGATCGGAATCGATTCACCATGACGCGCCGCTTGGGCGGGAACATCTGTCAGCCATTCAATACGAGCCGCCGGACGCGCCATCGGACCTCCGATGCGCGATGGTGGAGTCTGCTTCTCGTTTGTCGACCGTGCCAGCCGTCTCGACCGCCGCTACGGCCGCAACTTGGCAAAGCACCGCTTTGATCTGCCGTGCCAACGTTGGCAGCATTTCGTCGCTCACCATGGAGGCATGGTCTCCTGCTGACTGGACGATCTTAAGTCCAGGCCTAAACAGGCCGCGCCACCCGTGGCTGACGTCGATGCCGGATAACATCTCTTCCCCCGGGTAGTTTGCACGCATCAGGATTCCCCAGGCGTCAAGCGGGCGCGGGCGCCAAGAGTCTCGCGTGAGGTGAACTAGTCGGGCGATGACTCCGATTTCGACCGGCCTCCCAGACTCATCAAGAAAGCCGCTCGGACGCGATACCGGCCGGGCACGGTTGCTAACGACCTGTGGAATGCGCTGCGACAACCACGAGAGCAAACGCCAAGCCTGCTTAGCCAGCCCCACTTAGGCGTTCCGTCCAGGTCGTCTCGCCAGCCGTCGCGGTCACCGCGCCACGCCAGATCCATTTCAAGCTCTGCCATGCCGGTCCAAGCGTGGATCCACTCCAAGTGGTCGCCCGCGCGTCGAGGAGAAGGACGAACGCAATATTGCCCCCGGCATTTCTCAGCTCGTGCGCGGCTTCAAACGCAATTTGGCCCCCCAGGGAATATCCGGCGAGCACGCAGGGGGACGATACGGCATGGGCGTACACAATATTCCCACAGAGTGCGCCGAGCTGCTCGATGGTAGGCAACGCCGCGCGATCGGCGGCCGCGATCGCACTGCGCCACCTCGAATGGATCGGAATGTCGACTGCATAAATGGCGTGATCGCCGCCGACCAATGCAGCGAGCTTCGTTTCCCGCCGGCCCTGCGCCGATGAAGTAGACCGGCAGGCCAACCGTACCCTCTCGCAGCGGCAACAACCGCGGCTCTGTCACGCAATGCGGCATTTGCCGCAGCGCCTCGGCCAGACGCTCGATGGTCGGGTTTTGGAAAAACGCCGGTATGTTCAAACGTACTGTCAGCTTCTTGTTGATTTCCCCCAACAACGCGGACTGCCAGCAGCGAGTGACCGCCAAGATCAAAGAAGTTGTCGCGCACGCTAATCTGCTTCAGGTTGAGTGCGTCGCACCAGATCAGCGATAGGGTCATCTCCGTCGGGGTTCGGGCCGGGACGAGGGCGAAGTCTGTGTCCTGGGGCGCAGCGTCGGGTCTTGGCAAGGCACTGCGATCGAGCTTGCCGTTGGGTGTCAACGGGAACGATGCAACGGGGATGAACACGCTGGGAACCATGTAGCCCGGCAGGGTTTTTCCCAAGAGAGGCGCAGTTCGCGTGCGACAGCCAATAAGCCCGCCGCCGGGATGACGTAGGCGACGAGGCGGCGGTCGCCGCGTTCGCCTTCGCAAGCGACGACCACGCACCGCTTGATGCCGGGATGGCGCTCCACCCGCGGCCTCGATTTCGCCGAGTTCGACCCGGTGGCCGCGAATTTTCACTTGATGATCTAGACGGCCGATGAATTCCAACGCGCCATCCGCCAGACGCCGCACCAGATCACCCGTGCGGTACATCAGCGCACCAGGCTCAGTTGCAAACGGATCGGCGACAAAACGCTCCGAAGTGAGTTGCGGCCGGCGCAGATAGCCGCGTGCAAGACCGGCGCCGGCGATGTGAAGCTCACCCGCTGCTCCGATTGGGACCAACTGGGATGTGCCATCCAAAACATAGAACTGTGTCTCTGCGATCGGCGGCCCGATCACGACTGGCCTGCCGGCCTCCACCTTGTCGACGGCCGACCACACGGTGGTCTCGGTGGGGCCGTACATGTTCCAGAGCGAATCGCAGCGTTGTAGGATCTGGGCCGCAAGATCGGCCGACCACGCCTCCCCGCCGCAGAGGATCTTCAAGCGCGGATCGCCGGACCATCCTGCGTCCAGCAACATCCTCAGAGTAGAAGGCGTCGCTTGCAAGACGTTCGCTCTCGACGATTTGATAAGACGCCCGAGCGCGTCGCCGTCGCCAATCGTTTTTGTATCCGCGATGACGACCCGCCCGCGGACACCAAGGGCAGGAAGACTTCCAGGACGGAAATGTCAAACGCCGGCGTGGTGAGCGCGAGCATCGTGTCGTCAGCACTGAAGCCTGGGCGCCCCTGCATCGATTCGAGCATGCTGGCAACCGCGTAGTGCTCGATCTCGACGCCCTTAGGTACGCCGGTCGAGCCCGAGGTGTAAATGACGTAAGCGAGATTGTGCGCGCTACGTGCTCGGTCGGGTGGCGGCGCGCATTCAGGCGGCGCGACCGACGACACATCTGCGTCGATTATAACAACATGCGACGGATACGGCGGCAGTTCTCCCTGCAACCGCTCCTGAGTCAGTACGACAAGCGGCTGCGCATCTGACAGCACATAGGCAAGCCTCTCCGCGCGGATGGGTTGGGTCCAGTGGAACGTAGGCTCCGCCAGCCTTCAGCACGCCGAGCACACCGACAACCATGTCGAGCGAACGATCGGAGAACAGCGCTACCAGCACGTCCGCTCCGACGCCGAGGTAGCGCAAGCGGCGCGCCACGGCATCCGCACGCCGATCCAGCTCGCGGTAGGTCAGCACGGTGCCGTTGAATACGACCGCGATTGCATCGGGTTGGTTCTCGACTTGCGCCGAAAACAGCTGGTCGACGCATTGCATCGCGGGTCTCGGCTTCGCCATTGATTTCACGCCCCACCTTCATGTCTGGAGACAACCTTCATCCCTCTCGAGCGCCGTGGCGGCGTGGTGGCTCGCTCAGACGGCAAACGCCGCGTGCCGAAGCTTCCGTTAGCATCTTTTCGATATGAGCGATGCCTGCGGTCGGATCCCCTGTATCGGGGCGTGGGGTCAGGAGCGAGCCAAAGAACTTCAATGGCGATTTGCGATCAATGCCTCGTCGCGCGATCGTGAATCGCCGCTTCATCTGTTCCAAATTTACTGGCAGGAGGATCGTGCCGTTAGGTTCGGAATCTACTCAATCGACCGTTGCTGCCAACCGGGGTTTCTCCAATGAGCGGCGACGCGTGTCGCCCGCGTGGTCGTCCTCTGCTGCCCGCCAAGTCGAGACGCCGCTTGCTTGGTTTGATTGGCTACCCCCCACCGCGCGCCCCCGGATCACGATTCGCGGCGGAAGGGGCGAAGCCACTTCGGCACCTGGGCAAGGAATTCATAGCGTGACGGTGCCGATGCGGCGGCCGTGACGACCGAGAACCGCGGGCGGTACGACCGAGGGGCGGTCAAAGATATCCGAGTGATCTGACGAACGAGGTGCGGGTGGTTTTGGAGCTGCCCGTTCCGGGCGGGACGGGTCGTCCCCGGCGATATTCGTTCCGTGAGCTCATGAATGGCATCCGGTACGTCTTGCGTTATGGCGTTCCGTGGGACGCCATGCCCAAGGATTTGCCGCCCTCGAGCATCTGCTACGACTACTCGCGCCGGCTGTCCGATGGCGGGCACATGGAACGGATCAACCATCATCTGGTGATAACGGATCGGGAAAAGGACGGCCGCGAGGCCAGCCCGACGCTGGCGATCATCGATGCGCAGTCGGTCAAATGCGACGCGCCAAGGCGAGCGAGGCTACGATGCTAGAAAGAAGGTGCTCGGCCGCAAGCGACATATTGCGGTGGACAGCGGCGGGCGCCTGCTCGCCGTGAAGATCACCGCCGCCGATGTCCAGAACCAGGGTGGCGAGATACCGCTCGCCAAACGCTTGATCGTAAGCGCCCGGCCTGCCACGTATTGCGCCGACCGGGCCGCCTCTCCGATCCTGCAGCCGCGACGTCTCTCTCGTAAGTGCTCGGCTTCGACCGAATTGACAGCGCGCCTTCAGGGCGCGGTTCGAAGCTCGGTTTGGGTGGGCGGCTGGCGAAGCGGGGAGAAGTCGACCTTCCAAGCATCGATCTCCCATGGGGCGCCGTGCTGGTCGAGATTAAGTGCAAAGGATACCGGGACGCCGTCGCTATCGGTGTACCAAAGTTCGGCAATACCAAATCGCTCGCAGCGGCGGTTACCCGTGGCCGCGACGAAACGGATTGATCCCACATCGTTGTCGAGCATCTGGCGAACGCAGTAGGTCTCCAGAGTTTTGAGGCTCGGTCAGGCACGGCGCTAGCGCCGCGGCTCGGCACAGCTCGGTCAAGAGCATGCGCTCCCATGGATACAAAGAGCGGAGAGGCTGCGATGCCAGCCTCGCTTCATACTGCAACGTGTGGGAATCATCAGCGGACATCGTCCAACCTCTCAGCCGCGCTCAAGATAGTCCACGGCATCAACTCGTCGATCCGGCTGATCGGATGCCCGTCGGCGATCCCGGTGAGCGTGTCACGGAGATAGGTCTCGGGGTTGAGGTCGTTCATCTTCGCTGTCTGCACGATCGTGTATATCGCCGCTGCCCGGTCCCCGCCGCTGTCGGCACCCGGCGAAGAGATAGTTTTTGCGGCCGAGGGCGACGCCGCGTAGGGCATTCTCGGCGATGTTGTTGTCGATCTCCAGCCGTGGGTCGGCAAGTAAGCGTGAGAGCGCCTCCCGCCGCTTTATCGTGTAATTGAACGCTTCGGCCAGGTCGGACTTGGCCGAGATCTTCCGCACGGTCTTGCCAGCCCAGTCGAAGAAGGCGTCGACCAGCGGCACCGTCTTCGCCCGGTGCGCCAGGCGCTCCTCCGCTGGCGCGAACCGGGCTTTGTCCTCGATGGCGTAGAACGCGCCGATCCGGTCGATCGCCTCCTTGGCGGCAGCAGATTGCTTGGCGATCCAGAAGTCGTGGAACTTCCGTCGACAATGAGCCCAACATGCGACTTCGGTGATCCCGGCATTGGTGATCCGGCCCGCCTGGGTCTGACGCGGCCGGTAAAGCGCCTCGAACCCGGCATAGGCATCGGCTTGGAGGAACCCGTTGAAGTTCGCCAAGTGCTTGGCCGGGTGCTCGCCTGATCTGTCCGGGCTGTAGAAGTAGGCGGCTGCTGGCGGCGCCGTTTCGCAGAATGGTCGATCGTCTCGGACATAGACCCAAACCCGGCCGGTCTTGGTCCGGCCGAGCCCCGGCGACAGCACCGGCACCGGCGTGTCGTCGCCATGAATCTTCTCGGCTGCGAAGACGTGGCGCCGGATGCCCTCGACGATTGGCTGGAGCAGCCGGGCGGCTTGGCCGACCCAATCGCATAAGGTCGAGCGGTCGAGATCGACACCGTCCCGCGCATAGATCTCGCTCTGCCGGTAGAGCGGCAGGTGATCACAAAACTTCGAGACCAGGAGATGCGCGAGCAGCGCCGGTGTCGCCCGGCCGCGCGGCGTCGGCATGGCCGGAGCCGGGGCCTGGGGTGATGACGTCGCAGGCCTTGCAGGCATACTTCGGCCGGACATGCCGGATCACCTGGAAGCGGCCCGACACATAGTCCAAGACCTCGGTCACGTCTTCGCCGAGCTTCGCCATCCCACCGCCGCAAGCCGGGCAGCTGCAGGCGCCATCATCGGCGGGCTCGTGGACGACCTCCTCGCGCGGCAGGTGTTCCGGCAGCGGCTTACGCTTGGCCTTGCCGCGCTCGCGGACCGGCGCCGGACGCTCCTCGGCGTCGGCCTGGGTGATCTCCTCGGCCTCGGCGGGCCTCGGCGGTCTCCAACTCTTCGAGCTGCAGCTCTAGCTGTTCGATCTGCCGAGTGACCTTCTCCGAGGACCGGCCGAACTGCATTCGCCTGAGCTTGGCGATCTGGAACTTGAGCTTCTCGATCTCCAGGGTGCGGAGCTGGACGGCGAGCTGGGCTGCCTTCAGCTCGGCGCTCGTGGCGGCCAATTCCGCCTGGCATGCCGCCGCGAAAGCGCGGAGCGCTTCGGGATCGGCAGGCAGATCGGCGGTGACGAGCGACATGCCAAACCCTAGCAAATCCGCTGCTCCCGAGCCAGAATCGCGACGAATCGCTCCCTTGTCAGAGCAGCGCTGGTTGCGTCGGCAGCGGCGGTGCTACCGTTCTTCTCCAGTCCATTGCCTCGACCGAAGGCACGCAGGAATATCCCCTCTGGTGAGTCTGACGAATCATTGATCGACGAGATCAGGGTTCTTGACCCGCGGCATCCGCTCTATGGGCGATCGTTCCGAGTGATTCGTCGGTCGACCCATCGAGGCGGCAATTTTCCACCATCTTACGAAGTCGAATATTGTAGTGGATCAAGCCTGTTAATCCCTATTGCTGTAACGGAATGGCTTGGCTCAACAAACGATCAGCTAAAATTAAGTATTGATGGATTACTTGATCTTATTTCTGTGATAGACTGTCTTGACAGTCATGAATACGAACCCAAAAGATCTTTGGACTACTCTGCCGCCCGCCCTGCGGCGTCAGATCGTCGACGACGTCGCCGCAGTCTTGGCGGAGGTCTTCCGTGAAGTCAGAACTGGTCAAGCCGACGCATCTGTCGCGCAAGGCGGTTGTCTACATCCGGCAATCGACGCCCCACCAGGTCGTGAGCAATCAGGAAAGTCTGCGGATGCAGTACGCGCTTCGCCAGCGCGCTCGCGAACTCGGATGGCATGAAGCCGATATCGATGTGATCGATACCGACCTGGGCCTGAGCGCGGCTTCTGCTGCGCAACGGAGCGGGTTCAAGGAGCTGGTCGGCCGGGTCGGGCTCAGCGAGATTGGGCTCATTTTGTCGATCGACGTCACGCGTCTCGCACGCAACTGCTCGGACTGGTATCCGCTCCTGGATATTTGCGGACTGCGCGAGTGCCTCATTGCCGACCGAGACGGCGTCTACGACCCTGGCAGCTCGAACGGCCGCCTGCTGCTCGGACTGAAAGGGACGATATCCGAGCTGGAATTGCACACGATCCGCAGCCGACTGACCGCGGGCCTTCTTGCCAAGGCTGCGCGTGGCGAGCTTGCACTCACCCTACCGATCGGTCTCGTCCGCGACCCAAGCGGAGTGGTCGTCAAGGATCCCAACATTGAGGTGCAAGAACGGCTTGAGCTCGTGTTCGAGACCTTCCTCAAGTTCCGAACTCTGGCCAAGGTCATGCGCGTGCGCAACGAGCGCGGCCTCGACCTCCCGCGTCGCGATCGCCACGGCGATCTGCGGTGGACGCGCGCAACGGTCTCGGCCATATCCTCGATCCTGAAGAACCCCGCCTATGCGGGCGCTTTCGTCTATGGGCGGACCCGAACCCGTCCTGCTGCACGTGAAAGCGGGGTAGCCGCCAAGGTGCCGCGCCCGATCGGTGACTGGCGGATCGTCGTCAAAGATCGCTATCCGCCTATATCGACTGGCCGACCTATGAAAAAATCCGCATCATCGTCCGGGACAACCGAGCCGAATACATGCGCATCAAGACGAGAGGGGCTCCCCGAGACGGCGAGCTTCTGCTGCACGGCATCGCTTGGTGCGCAAGGTGCGGCTACAAGATGTACGTTCGTTACAAGGGCGGCGGCGAGTATGTCTGTAACCACCTTCGCTCGCACGAGGGCTTGCCCGCCTGCCAGCATATCCGGGCGGAGCGCATAGACGCGGCGGTAGCAGATGCATTTTTGACCGCGCTCGCACCTGCCGAAATCGACGCTCTATCACGGGCTGGCCGGGCCCAGCATCAGATTGACACCGCGCTGCGCTCCAGCACGGAACGCCAGCTCGAGCGCAAACGATATGCTGCGGCGCTCGCCGAACGGCAATTCAACCGCGTCGATCCCGACAACCGTCTTGTCGCAGGCGAACTCGAACGCCGCTGGGAAGCCGCGCTGAACGAGGTTCGGGAGGCTGAAGAGGCGCTCGCCCGACAATCCGAGCCCGAACCGCTCTCTCAAAGAATGATCGGCAAGGCTCTGGGCGACAAGATCGTCGTCCTCACTGGCCGATTGCCGCAGATCTGGACCGATCCTGCGACCACCGATGCTCGGCGCAAGGCGCTGCTGCGTTGCCTCGTCGACAAAGTCGTGCTCGACCGAGGCGAACGTGACATTGCTCTCGTCAGGATCGTGTGGCGAGGCGGAGCCGTCAGCGACTCCAGGTCAAAATGAGGGTCAACTCCGTGGCCAAACTCACGATGGGCCGGGAGATGCGAGACCGCGTGCTCACTCTCGCTCGCGCGGGGGTCCTCGACGACGAGATCGCCGCCACCCTCACCGCCGAAGGACATCGCTCCCCCAATTGCGCGGATAGGGTCCTGGCCATCACCGGGCAACGGATCCGGCTCGCCGCCGGTGTCAGGGTCGCCGCGCAACGCAAGCGCTGGAGCCATGATGCTAGCGTCCTCAGCGCCACGGAATTGGCGAGTAGACTGAATATTCCGGTAAACTGGCTCTATGTGCAGATCAGGCAGAAGCGCCTACTCATGGACCGCCAGCCCAACGGCGCGTACCTGTTCCGGAATACGCCCGCCGTCATAAACGCAGTCCGCGAGCTGCGAAACCATGTGCTCAGTCACCTCGACCTGAGAATCTGTCAGCCTCACCAGGAGGGGCATCAACATGGGTAATCGGCCAGCAAGGCGAACTGGGTCCGGCTCAGATGCACCGCACCGTCGCGGACCGGGCGGCCAGACAAAACGGCCCGCCTCAAGCCATTTGGTCGCGAGAATCATCCCGCTGCCATCCCAGACGAGAAGCTTCAAACGATCCGATCGCGTAACTGCCCAGGTCGATCGGCTCGTGCTCAGAGCCTGCTGATGAGGAGGTCCGGGTGCTGGGTAAGGGTATCGAGTATGGACCACGCGCGCTTGCGGGCGGTTCCGATCAGGGTGCGCAGGCAAGCAAAGTTCTCGGTGCCTTGTGAGGTCCGGAAGCAGCCGGAGATTTTTTGGCGCAGTTTCATCATGCGCGCGTCGCGCTCGGCTTCGTTGTTGGTGAAGGGCACGGCCGGATTGTGCAGGAACAGCAGCACGGCTTGTTTATGCTGCTGCAGGCGCAGCAGGAGATTATGGCCGGTGCGCCGCCTGATGCGTCCTCGCTTGATATCGCGAGGCAGCGGGGGCTGTGTCTCGTGCCAGGCGATGCCCTCGCGCAGGATGCGGTCATAGATCCGCTCGGCGGTGCTGATCGTGGCGGGGCGCAGTGCTGCTGCCTTCTCCTGTGCCAGATTGACCGCATGGCACAGACGGCGCAGCAAGCTGCGCATGTTTCGGGCTCAGTCCTCGCCGTCGATGTCGACCAGCGCCGTCAATTCGCGCAGGTGATGGGCATTGCACATCGCATGCGTAACGTCGGGCAATTGGAAATAGGATGTCCAATGGTCGTGCACGACGATATGGGCAGCCCCCGCCAGCACCGCGCCGCGCCGGGGCGACACGCGGTAATGCACGAGGCCATCAGCACCGGCGGTGCCCGCCACATGCAGCCATTGGGCCTGGGTCCCGACCTTGAAACCGGTCTCATCGAGATGCTTGACCGGCGCCTGGGCGGATCTTCTCGCACACCGCCGTCGCGAAATTCCGCGCCCGATCGGCGGTGCTGGCGATCATCTGGCCGATCGTGCCGGCCGAGACGCGCACGCCGAACAGATCGGCGAGGATCTGCCCAAGCCGGTCTTCGGGCAGGAATTGCCCGGCGGAGAGATAGGTCACCACGGCCGCCAGCCGGCTGCCATATTGCACCGGTGCCCGGACCTCGGGCGGAAAGGCGCCCGTGGTCATCGTCCCGCAATGTCGACATTGGCAGCGATACCGCTGATGCTCCGTCACGATCAGCGGGGCGGGTTCCGGAAGATCGAACACCTGGCGGCTCTCGACAAGGTGGCCCGCCGCATCCGCCAGTCCCGCCTGACAGCCCGAACACACGGCCGGCCGATGCACGAGCGTATGGTCGACCCGCTCCGATCGCTTCAGATGCTTGCCCTTATGCCCAGGGCTGGCCGCCTGACTTCTTCAGCCCTTTCTCCCGAAGGCTCCCGGTCCGGCGCGGCGCGCGCCACGGTCCATCGCTCGACGGAGGCTGGTTACTGTTGGAACTGTCCTGCCCAAGCCGTCGCTCCAACTCGGCTACACGAGCCGTAAGCAAAGCGTTCTGCTCCTCCAAGAGGCGATTGCGCGCCTGCAACTCGCCCAAAAGGCTAAGCAGCGTGCCCACTGACGGCGGGAGAACGGAAGCTTCATCCATACCTTGACTCACGAATTGGGGTGAGCCCGTCAAGCCAGGACCTGGGCAGTTACCCGATCGCTTGGAACGGAAGATGAAGACGTCGCCACAATATGGGTCGGATTCGAGGGCGGCGGCGACCAGTGCCACCAAACCGTGGACACCTTTTCGAAAGTCGATCGGCTGTGCTGCGACCATATCTCCCACGGTCCAAATTCTGGAAAGCGCCGCGAGCAATGCCTCGGTCATCGCAAGCCTCCAATCCCCGGGGAGTCCCTAGATTCGCATGAAGACTTCTATATTTCCAGCCATTCCGCTGTCTTTGGTTGATAAGGGCCAGGTGAATCTGGGAACTGCTCTTGTCGTCACCCCTCTAAGAGGCTGACCCATAATGAATGGTAGCTATTTCAATGAGTTGCCGGAGAGGCTGAACGGCTTGCCGAGGGTCACGATTATTGGGCATCCAAGGAAAATCGCGGCTCTCACCGATTTGCCTCCTGGGTTTCAGCGAAACGTGACGAGGGTCAAGCCATTGATCCAGCAGCATGAACACTGTGAGTCAGACTCTAAGGCTGGCGGCACCCCCGAAGCCAAACGGACTACAATAATGACGCGTGATCTGATGCGCCACAGACGATTTACGCTAATTTGTATTGGCGCGATCCGCCGCGGCCGATAGATATCCCACGCTGCGATCTCAACCTTATGCTATGATTTTGAATCGACTCAACCTTGCGGAAACCCCGACATGACTACAATGTCGGTCCCTTACCGCTTCGCGGTTGCCGCCATCTGAGTTCAATCGCCGTCTTGGAGGGATGTCTATGTTCCGTCACGGATCCATCTCGATCGGCCTGATTGCGGCTTTCGCCCTCACCCTTCAACTCGGTTTAGCCTGGAACGCTCCGGCCCAGGCCGGCATTGATCAGTGGACCAGCACCGGCCCATTCGGTGGCCAGGTCACGACTCTCGCCGTCGACCCCGCAGACTCCGAGCACGCTCTACGCCGCCGCCCTCGGCGGAATCTTCAGAGCACCGATGCCGGCACGAATTGGGCTAGGGCAAGTGGCGGCATCACCGATTTGTCCATCCGGGCGCTGGTCATCGACCCCGCAGACCACGACGACGCTCTATGCCGGCACGGATCAGGGCGGCGGCGTCTTCAAGAGCACGGATGGCGGCGCTAGCTGGACTGCACTCGGCAGCGCCCCGGGTGTCGTCAACGGGCTCGCGATCGATCCGCACACATCGACGACGCTCTACGCTGCCGAAGAGCAGAGCGGTCTCCTAAAGAGCACGGATGGCGGCGCAACCTTCAGCCCGATCGGCGCCGGCACGCTGCCGACCTTCCCGACCTTCGTCGCGCTGGCAATCGATCCGAACACGACGGCACGCTCTACGTCAGCGAGCAGACTCACGGCATCTTCAAGAGCACGGATGGCGGCAACAGCTGGGCTGCCGCCATACGGGCTCACCGGGGGCAGTCTGATCAACGCCCAGGCGCTGGTCATCAATCCTCAGAGCACGTCCACGCTCTATGCGGCCGTCGACACCGGCACCGGCAAGATCGGCGTTTACGGCAGCACCAACGGCGCCGGCAGCTGGACATTGCTCAGCAGCCTCGGCACCGATGACGGCAACAGCGCTCTCGTCCTCAACCCGCAGACGCCTTCCACGCTGTATGCCGGCGGCTACGGGCTCGGGGTATTGCAGAGCACCAATGGCGGGGCGAGCTTTGCGCCGGGTCGTGAGCGGGCCTCACCAACCACAATGTTCTCGCACTCGCGATCAACCCGCAGAGCCCAGCGACGCTCTATGCCGGCACTCAGGCGGCGTGTTCGCCACCGCGAATGCCGGTTCGGCCTGGGCTGTCGCGAATACCGGACTGGCGTTGGCGAATATCGTGTCCGTGGTGGTCGATGCGAATACGCCGACGACACTCTATGCCGGGACCGGCGTCAGCGGCGCGAGCCTAGTCTATAAGAGCACCGATGGCGGCGAGACCTGGACCCCGAGCAATACCGCATCACCTCGGCATCATCGACGGCCGAGCTGACTGTGCTCGCGATCGATCCCGTGACCTCCACCACCCTCTATGCCGGCGGCGAAGCCGGCTTCGGCTTGTTCAAGAGCACGGATGGCGGGGCCAGTTGGACGGAATCCGATAGCGGGTTGCCGCAGCACGGTTTCACCCTGTTCACGGATCTGGCGATCGATCCGCAGACGACCTCGACGCTTTATGCCGGCACGCAAGATGCCGGCGTGTTCAAGAGCACCGATGGCGGCGCGACCTGGAATGCCGTCGATAACGGTTCACCGGTGGCGCCGGAGAAAATATTGTGAACCTGTCGATCGTCGGCGCGCCTAGTCCCCAATTATTCGCCGCCACGGTCGCTGACGGGCTCTTCGCCTCGGCGGATGGCGGCGCCACTTGGACGTCCCTCGCCCTCACGGTGCCAAGTGCGAATTCGGCCGGTGCAGGCGACCGAGCCCCGTCGCTGTCAGGCCAGGGCACGAATCGCCCCCTCAATGTCCCGCTCGAGTGCCAGAGTAGCTACAACAAGAGTAAGGCCGCCGGGTACGGGCAACGCCCGAGGGCTACCGCCTCTGGAAAATCTATAGCTCTTGCTACGATGCGGTTGCGTTCAGGCAAGCCGAACTCGGCGTCGTGGTTCTGTTCACGGCGCCGACCTCCTCGGGGTCCTCACACGAGATAGGCGCTGCCGCTGGTTCCGGGTCAGGCGCGGCGGCGTCCGGCTCGACGGTGGTGACCCCTTGGGGCGGAACGGATGGCGCCTATTCGGCAGTCTGCGAGCCGCTCGGCCCGATCGTCATCAATCCGCTCGACGCGACGATCTTCTACACAGGCGGGGGTGCGGTGTCCTTATCGGCACCAATTCCGGCGCGCAAGTCGTCTCGATGAGCCTCGGCCTGCCGGCGAACCTCCAGGTCAATGCACTCGCCATCACGTCCGCGGCGAGCGATCTCTATGCCGGGACGCTGAGCGGCGTCTATCGCTACAGTTTCGTCGACTCGCCGCTTGCTGCCGCGGTGCTGCCGTCCAGCCGCTCGGTCGAGACCGGCGTCGCGGCGACCGCCTTTGCCACGTTGGTCAATGGCGGCACGACCGCCGCCACGGGCTGCAGCCTGACCCCCAGCACGTCCCCTACCGGCCGGGTTCTTTTATCAGACCACCGTACCGGGCACCAACGCCATCACTGGCTCGCCCAATACTCCGGTCACGATCGCGGCCGGCGGCTACCAGACCTTCATTTTCGGCCTGACGCCGCAAACGGCCATTGCGCCGATCGACGCACAGCTCGATTTCAGCTGCGCCGGCGTGGCCCCGCCGCGGTGCTGCCGGCATCGATACGCTGCTCTTCTCCGGCTCGACCACGCCCGTGCCGGATATCGTGGCCTTGGCGGCCACACCCAGTCGCGACGGCATCCTCGATCTCGTCGGGCCGTCGGGCGCCAACGCCTTCGTCGTGGCGACGGTCAATCTCGGCGCTGCCGACACGATTGCCGCGACTGCGGGCGCCAACGCTACCCTGCCCATATCGATCTCGATCTGCCAGACCAACCCAAGTTCCGGGCAATGCCTCGGCCCGGCCGCCGCCAGCGTTTCGACCATGATCGCCGCCGGCGCCACGCCGACCTTCGCCATCTTCGTCGGCGGCGCCGGCACGGTGCCGTTCGACCCCGTCGCCAACCGCATCTCGGTGCAGTTCACCGGCTCGGACGGCAACGTCCCACGGCTCGACCAGCGTTGCGGTGCGGACCCAGTGATCCGTTCACGGGGTTTTGGCGCGGTTGCTCGACCAGCACAGCGAGAGCTTTGGACTGGGCCTCGCTCGCCGCGGCGCGCCGATGATTGGCTCTCCGCCGCGACCGAGCGCATCTCTCCGCAGGTTTGACCGGGACATCCGATTGGATGATCATCGCCAAGGTGCAGGAGTGGCTCGGCCACGCCAACATCGCCACCACGCGCACCTACGATCATCGCAGAACGCACCCGGAGGATGGTCCGACCTTCGAGGTGGCTTATTGGGGCGGCGCCTGTCGCCGGCGGCATGAGAAGAAGCGGCAGGCCCTAGGGGGAGCCTGCCGCCATGGGGATGCACACCTATTCCTGAACGCAATGCCGCTTGTGGACGCGTCGGCAACAGATGCGCACACTCTGGGAGCGCATCCCGCCGGCCCAGCAGCTCGCCGCCATCCTTAGATCCGCCACCGGGCGCCAGTTGCGACGTACACAACACGGATCGATCGAGATCAAATCGGCAGTGGCTGTCTTTGGATGATAAAGGCCGCGTTGTTTGGCGCAGAAATCTTGTGGTGCCCCCCTACTTCAACGGCACCGATTGGCGCTTCGGTCGGATCGTCGAGGAATGTGCCCAAGAATCGCACGCTGCAGAGTTGCAGGGCGAAGCCCGGCGCATGTGATCACCCGCGGCGCTTTCCGATCAGATCGCGGTCGGCGTCGTCCAGGTGAAAGTAGCGCGCGAGCTGCTCCGGCGAGGGATCTCCACAGTAACGCCCGTACCGGCGCTCCTGCTCGTCGGTCAGAAAACTGACGGGCATGATGTCGCAGAACTCCTAAGTTTCGCGACACTAGAAACAGGTGAGGCCGCGCTTGACCTTTTCATGTTGCAAAAGTCTGTCGCGAAAGCAATAATTTTTGCGATGAGATTTGCAACAGGGGACGTCTCCATGCTCGTCGGATACGCCCGAGTTTCAACGGACGATCAGGATCTCTCTCTTCAGAGAGCCGCGCTAAAAGCCGCCGGCTGCACGCGGACCTACGAAGAGAAAATCTCGGGCGCCAAGCGCGACCGGCCCGAATTGGTCCGAATGCTCGATCACATTCGAGCTGGGGACGTGGTGGTCGTGTCACGCCTCGATCGGCTTGCTCGATCGACGCGCGATCTGCTCGAGATCGCGGAACAGCTCAAGGCGGCCGAGACGGGCTTGCGGTCGCTACATGAGCCGTGGGCAGACACAACCTCTCCCGCCGGCCGTATGGTGCTCACCGTGTTCGCCGGCATCGCCGAGTTCGAGCGCGAACTGATCCATGAGCGCACAAGCGCCGGACGCTCGGCCGCCAAGAGTCGTGGCGTGCGCTTCGGGCGGCCGTCAAAGCTGACGAGCGATCAGATCGCGTTGGCCAAGCGCCTCATCGGCGAGGGAACGTCAGTCCCGGAGGTCTCGAAGATTCTCAAGGTGCATCGCACGACACTCTATAGGACGTTGGAGGCCGCCGTTTAGGGCGTTGTCGGCCGGTTCCGGCTTATGTCGGTTTTCTGTTCCGCTGCTACTCGGACCCCGATATGGGGGCCAGCCCGGATGGGACGTCCTTATTCGATGGATCTTCGAGAGCGCGTCGTTGCAGCGATTGTGGGCGGGATGTCGTGTCGGCCGGCGGCCGCCCGCTTCGGTGTCAGCTACAGCGTCGCGATTGGCTGGATGAAGCGTCTTCGCGAGACGGGGAGTGTGGCGCCCGCCAGATGGGCGGTCACAAGCCGAGGAAGATTTCGGGCGAGTACCGCACCTGGCTTGTGGAGCGCTGCCGCGAGCGTGCCTTCACCTTGCATGGCCTCGTCGTCGAGCTGGGCGCCCGCGGTCTTGTGGTCGATTACCGCTCGGTCTGGGACTTCGTCCATGGCGAGGGGCTCACATATAAAAAAAGACGATGGTCGCGACCGAACGGGAGCGGCCGGACGTCGCCCGTCGGCGAGCGCAGTGGCTGAAACATCGCATCGGCATCGATCCGGCCCGGCTGGTTTTCATCGACGAGACTTGGACCAAGACCAACATGGCGCCGCTGCGGGCTGGGCGCCGCGCGGTGAGCGCCTGATCGGTCATGCTCCTTTCGGCCATTGGAATACGATGACTTTCTTGGCGGCGTTGCGCCATGACCGGATCGACGCGCCCTGGCTCATCGACGGACCGATCAACGGCGAGCGCTTCCTCGTCTATGTCGAAAAGGTGCTCGTCCCGACCTTGAGCCCAGGCGATATCGTGATCATGGACAATCTCGGTTCCCACAAGGCCAAGGCCGTTCGTCTTGCAATCCGACAGGCCGGCGCCAGGCTGTTCTTCCTGCCGAAATACTCCCCGATCTGAACCCGATCGAGAAGTTCTTCGCTAAGCTCAAGCATCTCTTGCGAAAGGCCGCCGCGAGAACCATCGATGCCGTCTGCCAGGCCATCGCCGAAATCCTCGATACAGCCTCCCCGCAGGAATGCCGCAACTACTTCATCGAAGCAGGATATGACCAAACCTAATTTCATACCGCTCTAACATCCAGAACCTCGCGACTGGCGGGCAGAAGCGGCGACCATCGCAAGCGGCGAGCGAAGGGTCATATGGCGCCAGCCAAGCCGGCATGACGAGGGGATCGCCAAGACAGTCGTCGAGTTCCCGGTCTTCGCCGGCCCTGACGCCGTTGCCGACCAACAGCCCGAACTCGATGTGCCGAGCATCCAGGGCGGGCGGGAGCGAGGACTGCTCCTCCACAAGCTCCTCGAAGAGATCTTGACGGGAGAGACGGCGGAAGTGTCAATCGGCGCGCTCCAGGCCCGCGCAGCCGAGCTGTTGGGTCAAATTGGTCTTGCCGACAGCAACGATCCTGCAAGGGGGCCGAGCAGCGCTGAGTTGGCTGCCTGTGCTTTGAGGGGCGTCCAAATATCTGAGATCGCGGCACTGCGACCTCAGCTGCGGGCCGAGGTGCCGGTTTATGGTTCCATGATCGATGGCACGACCACGGAGCTGACTTCGGGCATTGCTGACGCCGTGGCCGTCGGTGATGATGGAAGAATCCGTGCCGTCATCGACTGGAAGAGCGATGTTGACCCGGATCCGGTGCTCGTAGGGCTGTATCGCCAGCAGATTCGTGACTACGTGGACGTTACCGGCGCTGGTAAAGGCCTCCTTGTCTTCCTGACATCTGGCAGAATTGAGACGGTCCAGCCCAGCCCGATGATCAATGACCGGACAGGGGTGATCTAAGACAAGGTCGAGCAATTTTTCGTGGCGCAAGGGCCGTACGTCAGACATTGACAAGGTTCTCTATCGCGGTCATCACGGGCGTACAGACGTCCACGTCCTTCTATCCGGCATCAATGGTGACGACGAGCGAGAAACGGGCCTGAGTGGCCCAGCGATCCAGGCTGGTCTCTCTTTCCACCGCACTCCGACCTGATGGCCCCCTGGCGGTTAGCCTCCTACTCATGGCCGCTGCGGTGCTGCGATGTCTCCGCCCATTTACCCCTGGTCGGGCGCGGACAGTGCCAAGAGGGTAAAACCTTCGCGCACAATCGTGCCGTTGCGCAGGACACGCTTGACGTGCATTTGTGCCGACGCGTCGACATTCACCCAATCGCGATTAAAGCTGGTGAGTTCTTCCACTGACAGGGCCGGTCGACCTTGCCGCGGATTGTGCCGCGTTCCAGACTTGCCCGAAATTCGAACTGATGCGCATCGGGCAGACGCCTGACAACTGCCCCCGAATGGTCTCCGGGAGATCCTCGACGGTTGTCGTAGTGGCGCGTTCGGCGGCCCGTGCTACCGCGTCAGCGCCGAAACTGCGGTCGGTCTCGCCGGCGACAAGACGGAGAGTAGCCCCGCTTTGGCGCATCAGGTCGAAAAATTCCCGAGCCGTCCCAAGACCCGCTGATCGATCGTCTCGACCGCTGATCGGAATTGCTCTTCATCGGGCTCTCCGAATGCGTCGAGGAGACGCGTCGCTTCGTCGACGGCGTTCTTGAGCGCGGTGTCCACCAATTGCTGCTGCGGCTGAACCTCTTCGAGCAAGAAGCCGAAGGATCCGCGCACAATGTTGGTGATGTGCAGCGTCGCGGCGCCCTTGTTGGGGACGACCCCACGCATTCCCAAGCCCCCCGTCTCATGGGCGAGCATCTTAGCAACCAGATCCTGGAACCTGGTAATTGCCGCTCCGCCGAACTCGCTTTCGATCCCACGCGATCCAAGCACCGGCCGGCCACCGAAGAACAAGGCCGCGGACGCCGTCGGCTCTTCCGGCGCAGCACCCAGCTGCGCTATCACGGTCTGGAGCTCCTCCAGCGCGCCTCCAGGCCGAACCGAGCCATCACATCTTCGTCACCGAGTTGATCCAGCAGCGACGAAACGGCGCGATGTCGGCATGGACGAAGTCGCGTTCCAATTTGCGCGGGCTGCTCATAGGATCTCTCTTCTCTGCCGTCTCTAACACGGTGGGCTCGGCGCCCAGCGCGGCCAGGGCAGCGGTATCATCGGCGGCGTCTTCCAAACGAACCTGCAACATGCCCTTCCAGAGGTCGTCCCCACGACGATGGGAAAATAGGCCAATCCAGTACCGCGTTAAGCTTACCACAGCCTCAGCCGAACCATCGAGGTCGATAAAGAAGGCATCAAGATGGAATGCCGCTTTCACTTGCGCTCGGCCAAAGACATTCATGTTCGCGCGAAGATGCTTCGTCAGGTCGGCAGCGCCATGAATACCTGGCGGGCGATAAATAAAACTCACTATGTCCAGATCCCTGGGATCTTTATTTTCGACGAAGCTGCCGTCGAGCCATTGGAAGCCGCGACCAAACCCGACGCTGCGTAGCGCAGCGCGATGGCGGAGCCAGCCGCGAAGAATGGTCTTGCGCCGATCGGTCAGCCCCAGCGTTGCCACCACTTCCAACGCCGACACTGCATAGGGGGTCATGTCTTCGGCGCCGCCGCCTGGACCGTCAGGTCCGACATAGGGCGGCAAGACACCGTCGATGGTGAAGCTCGGGATCGGCATAGGAGGATTACTGCTTTTCGCTTCGTTGGGCGCCCAGGTCAAACGGCACGTTCATGCGGCTTCCCTTGTGGTGGTCGCCTCGTCCTTAAGATCGGCGCTCAACAACGAGGCGATTTCCTCGCATGTCCGCGTTGCGGCAAGTTTGAGCGCCTCGTCGATGTGAACGTAGCCTTGGGTAATGCCCCTGGCAGCGTGACCGAGGAGCGCAGCAATCGTCAACTCGGAAAAGCCCAGGTCGCCGGCCACGCTGCCAAAGGTATGACGCAGCGTATGCGGTGTAACGCCGGAAATCTTCGCCGCGGCGCATAGCCGGGCCAGGCAACTTTTTGCCGCGGTAAAGTGGCCGTCTCCGAGGTCGGCCGGAAAGACGTAAGGGCAATTCTTGCGCGCCGGCCGGCTGGCGGCGAGCTGAGCGGCGGTCGGTCCAATCGTGCGCACCTGACCATCGCTCTTGGTATCCGGAAATTGGACATAGCCCCGATCCGCGTGCAGCCAGTCGCGCTGTAGCCCTTGGGCTTCGGAAATCCGGAAGCCGGTCAGAAGCATGAGGCGCACGGCAGCCAGCGCCACCGGATGCTCGGCGTTTTGTTCGGCCATGCGCATCGCCTCGCCGAGTTTCTTGATCTCGGCGACGCTGAGGCGACGCTCCATTTTCTTTCCGGCCAGCTTGCGAACGCCGTCGGTCGGGTTGGAGGCGATGATTTCGAGCCGGGCGGCGTGAGCGAAAAGGCTCTGCAATGTCGACACCGTCCGTGCCGCGACACCGCCGCCGCCGGTGGTCGCCCCGCCGCGGCGGGAACCGCGCGGCTTCGCTGTTTTCCCGGCCGCTATGTCCGATTGCATGCCCTCGATGTCGGCGAGCTTGAGTGCGCGGACCTGCCGGCGGCCGAGCAGCGGCTTGATATGCGTCTCGATGCGGCTCCGGTCCATGGCGAGAGTGGACGCCTTGATGGGGCGATTGCGGCGCCCAAGGATGCGGCCTGCCTCAGCTTCCGTCAGATACCAGTCACACACCTCGGTGACAGTGATCGCCTCCCGGGAGCCGGCAGTCTCCTCGGCCGGGTCTGCTCCGCCGGCAATCGCGCCGAGCTTGATCTTGGCCAGGTCGCGGGCCTGCTCGACCGTCAGCACTCCGTAGCGACCGACCACAATACGGCGGCTGCGGCCCTCCGCGTTCCGGTACTGGAGGATGAACGTCTTCAGGCCCGATGGGATGGCGCGGAGTCCGAATCCTCGCAACTCACTATCCCACAGGAAGGCCTGCCCCTTTTCGGGTGGGGTGAAGGCATCGACCGCCCGTTTCGTCAGCTTACTCATTGTCAGCTCGCCATCTGCTCGGAATTTGCTTACACTACCACATCGAGGCGAAAATGTAAGCGCCTTGTAAGCAGTTGGAATGGGGAAACAGGCCGTTCCCGAATGCGACTGGAAGCGTCGGATTTAATTATAAGTAGGCTTTTCAGTATATTATAGGGTTCTAGCGGGCGGCGGGATATCCTGGCGTAGCTCAATGATAACCTTGCCAAGGTTGGGGTCGAGGGTTTCGAATCCCTTCGCCCGCTCCAAATTTCCTCAAGGAAATCAGAGCGATAGAACGGTCCTTCGGGGCCGTTTTCGGTTTAGATTGACGGCATTCTGCCGTTCTCTAAGCTCTTTCTGAGCATTTCGGCGAAGGTCGTAGGCTGCCGTCGGACAGAGTCGATGGTTCCGTCCCGGTGGTTTGCGTCTCTGACGGCTGCCAAAACGGAACCCCTCGGCATCGCATTTGTCCGTTTGATGGACCGGGCTCTGGTGCTGGCCGCCGCCCTGCCAGCCAAGGCGGCCCCGATGCTTTCCGTCACCGCGGCTGTTAATCCTCACCACGAACACGGCTTCGGTGAAGACCTCGGCGCCGCGGTATAAGACGGATCGCGTCGCAGCGCCGGGCGAGCTGCCAACCCGGTTTCCCTGAAGCGGACCCTCCGGGTTTCGCTTGTCCTGCGCCTGGCCGCGCTGCAGCTTCTCGCTCCTGTCCTGCTGGTTTCAAGGTGTCCCATCGCGACCGTGTCGGAGTCCACTCGCCCAGGAGCGCCGATCGGAGGAATGTTCTGAGGGAGCGGCCGTCGAACGGCGGCTAGCCAGCACCGGAGCCTTCGCTGGCGGGACCATCGACACCCTGGCGCAAGGCCAGCGGCCTTCACCACCTGTTCGGCCGCGGTCCGTTTGATGGACACGACGAAGCGGAAGGGGGCTGTCCGAAGGGACCGTTCATGGGGTTCGATTGCGGCCTCGGCTTTGCTGTCCCGCCGCCGTAGAGCGTTCGACATAGTCGTGCAAGCGGACCTCGACCTACGCGAGATCGAATGGCTGGCGCTGGCGGTTAAAGCGGCTATTGTGCCAAGGCCAAGAGACTCCATTTCGGGTAGCTTGTCTTGGCCACCGGCGAGAAGAATAGGATGCCCCGAGGCGCTTCGCGGGTATCGCGTAGGGCCTTGGGGAGCGAGCATGCACGAGATAGTCGCCGATCTAGCTGCGCATGAAGGCCCGTTCGAACCTGTCCTAGACCGTCCGAACTCCACGATTGCCGCCGAGGCGATAGAGAGGCTCACCCACTCCCAATTGGAGCACGCGCTCGACGGGCATCGCCGCGGGCTCAAGGTGTATGAGAGCCTCATGAGCCTTAACGAGGTGATCGGTACCCAGTATGGGGAGCGGGTCCTCTTCGAACTCCTACAAAACGCGCATGATGCCCACTCCCCCGACGAGAAGGGCGAGATCACGATCCGACTAATCGTCCATGGCAAGGAGAGCGGCGAGCTCCTCGTCGCAAATAAGGGCCGTCCGTTCTCCTCGTCGAATCTCGAGGCGATCCGCAACATCGGTACCAGCGACAAGGAGATCGGCGAAGGAATCGGCAATAAGGGCCTGGGGTTCCGCAGCGTCGAGGCGCTAACTGACGACGTCCACATCTTCTCCGCAGGTCCGACGGCGCCCGCCTCGAAGTTCGACGGATATTGCTTTCGGTTCGCCACGACCGGCGAGATAGCCCTGCGTCTGGAGGCAATTGGGGCGGATCCCGCTACGGCGGCCGTCGTCGCCTCGAACATTCCGCGCTATCTCGTTCCGCTTCCAGTAGACGAACAGTCGGAAGAGGTGCGGCGGCTTGCAGGGCAAGGTTACGCGACGGTGGTCTGCTTGCCTCTCGTCTCGGAACATGCGGTGCAGTTGGCGCGCAAGCAGGTGGCCGCCGTCCTTCAGCACGCCGCGCCTGTGCAGCTCTTCCTGGACCGTCTGACATCGCTCGACGTTGCGGTGGTAGCCTTGGGTGAGGTGACCGAGCGAAAGTGTCTCTCGCGCCGCGTCGAACCCGTGGACGCGCCAGGCTTGCCCTCGAATTTTCGCATGGAACGGGTGACGCTCGAGGCGGAAAGCGCGTTTCTGCTCGTCCGCCAGACGCTCCCAAAGGTTGCGGTCCTTTCCGCGGTACGCGAAAGCATCGCGGCCGCCTCGCCGCTCAAGCGGTGGCTCGCCTGGAAGGGCGACGCCGTGGTCTCGGTCGCCGTGCCTCTTGGCTCGACTACGCTCTCTGCGCCGAGGCTCTACAACTTCTTGCCGATGGACGACCAAGCTGTCTCGCCGATGGCGGGACACATCGATGCGCCGTTCTTTGCTGACATCGACCGCCGTTCGCTCAAGCCAGACTTGCCGCTCAACAGGTACCTAATCAAGTCTGCGGCGGAGACCGCAGCGACGGCAGTCCTTGCGATCGTTGATGACGATCTCCCCATGCCGGAGAACTCCGTGATCGACCTGGCGGCCTGGTCCGGAGCGCACATGCAGAGGATCATAGCGGCTTTCCAAGCGCTCAAGCGCCCGCTCACCACGGCCGCCATCTGGCCAGTGGTATCGGGCGGAACCTCGCGATGGGCAAGTTTCAAGACGCTCTACGCGTGGCCCGAGCTTCGGACGAAGCAGCTTACCCCCGTTCATCTGGCATCGGTCGCGAATGTCGACATCCTATCCGGCGCGATCGGCGAAGCGCGACTCGTGCGGGTCAAGGCTCTCGCCGGCGCTATATCCCTTCCGCTCGCTCCAACCGACGCTAAGGGCCCGTTGATGAATTACCGCTCCGTTATGTCGGATGCGGAGAGATTGTGTAGTTCCAATCTCCGTGGAAATCATGGCGCTGGATATTGATGTCGTCCATATCGGCGTCGCTGACTTTGACGCCGGCAGGATAGGTGTTGGTGTCGATCTCGGACTGGACCTTGAGGCCGGTTTTCGTGGTGGTCGCGGCGATCAACTGGACGATGGTCTGGTAGCTGACGAGGGGCTTTCCACGCCAGTTCTGGGTGATGAACGAGAAGAGGCGATGCTCGATCTTGTTCCATTTGCTGGTGCCGGGCGGCAGATGGCAGACCGTTATGGCCATGGCGAGTTCGTTGGCGAGCTTCTGTAACTCTCGTTTCCACAGCCGAACCCTGGCACCGTTGCTGCCACCGCAATCGGCGGTGATGAGAAGCTGTGTCGCATCCGGATAGCGCTCGCATCCCATCGCTTGCCACCAGCGCCGAATGGCATTGACCGCGAAGGAGGCTGTGTCGTGGTCGATGCCGACACTGACCCAGCCAGCATTGGCGGCAATGTCATAGACCCCGTAGGGTGCTGCTCGCCCCAGCTCTGGAATGACGAAGTCATGCACCCGCACCGGCTCGGGCTGCCCCTTCGGACGATACTCGCGGCCGGCATTCTTGAAGTTGCCGACCAGTTCCTTCTTCTTGGTATCCACGGAAATCGCTGGCTGATTGGCTGCCAGCGCAGCCTTCACCTGTTCATTGATGTAGCCGAACTGCGCATCGCGGTCGGGATTATGGCTCCCTTCCAAGGTCTTGCGATTGCCTTGCAGGCTGTAGCCCAGGCCGCGCAACAGATCGGCCACGACATTATGGCCGATGCGATGCCCAAGCTCGCCAAGCCCGGCAGCCAGATTCCGCAGGCTCTTGGCCGTCCACAGGAGCGGCGCCATCGGATCGCCGCGCGTCGCGGGCTCAACCAGTGCCTTGAGATCAGCGAGCAGCGTCGGATCGGTAGCGACCAAGGATGGGCGCCCGCCGCCCTTCCGGTGCACTCGGTCAAGGGGAGCCTCGGGCGCCGCAGCACCGCGCAGCTCCGCCAAACCGCGATTGATCGTGCTGCGCGCTATTCCTGTGATGCCGGACACTGCCGCTACCCCGCCACGGCCCGCTGCCAAGGCCTCCGCTGCGGCAAACCGCCGACGCCCCCGCTGTCCTCTGCGGCTCGAAAGACTGCTTGACCGCGGCGTCCAATTGTTCTGGCCAAGCTTCGCTTCTCGCCGTCGCAGCCTCGTCCGTGCTGGAGCGGGAGATCTCCTCCCCGTCGTTGGGCATTCAGGCACCCTCCACGCCGGGGGTACGTTCGGCAGGAGTCTATTGGCTGCGATCCGTAATGGGAACCAGCTGCTTATTGCATTCGATGTTGAGGAAAATTCAGGAATACAGTAGCGCGACGGCGTCCCTGCCTAGCATTACAGTTGCGTTTTTGACTTGAAGTGGGCGCTCTGAGCGGCCGCTTGGTGGGCGCGCCGCCAGAGCGACCAGGCGATGATGTGGGCCGGTTTGATCCGCCGCTGAGCAAGCCTGACGGCGATGCGGCGGACCTCCTGGACCGACCAGCGGATCAGGGGCGGCGCGGCGGTTTCGCGGCTGATGGTTTCGTTTTTGGGGGCGGTGTGGCATTGGCGCGCTGGCGGATGGCAGCCATCATGGCGAAGGCGAGCATGACGAGCGAGACGTGGCGATGCCAGCCATGCCAGGAGCGGCTCTCGTTGTGATCGAGACCAAGCTCGTTCTTGGCGGTCTCGAAGCTGTCCTCGATGGCCCAGCGATGGCCTTCGACCGACACCAGCGTCTCGATCGGCGTACCGGCCGGACACCAAGTGGTGAAGAAGGCGAGATCGCCATTTGCGATGTGGCGGCGGATCAGCAGGCCGCGGGTCCACACGCCCGGATTTTCGGCATCGAATTCCTCGGCCTCTAGGTCGGCGAGCTCAAGATAGGCCCAGTCATGAAGCCGCGGCCCTTTGGTTCCTGCTCCTGCCGAGAGGCGCTGCCAATCGGATGGTTGCAGCGCCTCGGCGATCGCCAAGGCTGATCCTGCGACCGGTTGCGGCTTGTCCCAGGAATGGAAGAGATGGTCGCCGGTGACGCCGAGCACATAACCCTTGCCGGCCCGGCGCAGGACGCGTTCGACCTCGCTGACACCATAGACGGTATCGGCGGCGACCCAGGCGAACGGCACATGAGCCGCGAGCGCGCGCCCGATCATCCGGGCCGCCAGCTTGGGCTTGGTGGCGAAGCCAACATCGTCCGACACATGGGCGGCCTTCAGGCGCGCCGGATCGTCGGTCCAGATCTTCGGCAGATAGAGCGCGCGGTCGATAAAGGCGTGGCCGTGGCAGGAGACATAAGCGGCGAACACGCCCACTTGGCAGTTCGTGATCTTGCCGGCCGAGCCCGTGTACTGACGGGACACGCCACACGATGCCTTGCCCTGCTTCAGGAATCCGGTCTCGTCGAGCACCAGCACCGCATGTTCGTCCGCCAGATGCTCGACCACATAGTCGCGCACGATGTCGCGCAGCGCATCGGCATCCCAGCGACCGCGGCCGAGAATGGCCTGCTGGCGCCACGGCCCCGGATCACCGGCCGCTTCCGCCCGCATCCATCCGGTCTTGCGACGCTCGTCGCCAACCAGCCCATCCAGGAACAGGCCAGCGCTCGCCGCGACGCGGTCCTGCGTGAAAAGCGGTCGTATCCGACCCTTCACATCGCGCAGCGACGAGGCCCACAACGCCAGCGTCGCTTCAATCGAGGCACCAGACATCCATGATCTCCCGAATCATGGTCGCCCATAGATTCAGAGATCAGCAAAATGCGCAACTGTAATGCTAGGAGAAGGGCAGTCGAACGGGTCGTCGGCTGCCCATAACTTGACACAAGACGAAACGCGAGGCGCGGCGTCGTTGACCGACGATCATTGCGCCGCTTCCCCGATGGCGAGGCCCGGAAACTGCTACACTCTTCACCGGCGAATTCGCTGGCAAGTGGTGCAGTTCACGCTCCCGGGGAGGGACCATCATGCGTTCGATATCGTGCTGGGGCGCCGTGGCGTTGCTCGCCGCGCTGATCGCCCTCGGGACGCCGGCCTCGGCCCAACCGATCGCGCCCGGCGCCGTCTTCTACACGCTCTCCGATCTGCAGACGATCTTCGTGAAGAACCAGCAATATTTCGTCTTCGACAATGAAGGCACCAGCAACCCGCAGCTCAACCACCTGCACATCACCCAGCTCAATACGACGACCGGGGCGTTCGAGGGACAGCTCGTGTCGCCGACCTTGCCCGAGACGTTTTCGGTGCCGGTGCAGGCGGCGGTGATCACTGGCACCCTTACCGTCAATCCGGGCACGGACAACGATATCGCGACCGGCAATTTCTACGGCATCTCGTTCAGCTGGGCCCTGACCGTCGATGCCTGTGAAGATCTGGGCGCCGACTATACCGGGGCGATCACGTTCCAGGGCTATGAGGGCAGCGGCAAGATGCATGCGGTGATCGCCGGGACCGAGAACGCCAATTGGGGGCGCTTGCGGCGTCGGCAGCGCGGTCTTCAACCCGCTGCCTTTCTCGGGCCAGCTGACGAAGTAGCGACGCCTCGTTCAGTCGGTCGACGGGGCGAGGCGGGGCCGGACGGCAGACAGGCGGGCCGACAGCGCGGCGCGCAGGGGTTCGTCGTACCAGCGCGTCAGCAGGACGGCCAAGGCGAGCGTCGCGGCTGCCGCTGAACGCCGTTACGAGCAGGGCCGAGCCGTGCACGCCGCCGCGCGCGAAGATCACGAGGCGCAGGATCGGCACGTGCAGGCAGTAGACCGGGTACGACACCCAGCCGAGGAACCGGGCGACATCGGTTTCCAGCCCCGGGCCGGTGCGGAGCTGCGCGCCGATGAAGACGATCGCCGGCGCCACGGTTGCCAGCGCCAGCAGGGGATAGAGGCCGCGTACCGTGTTTGGGAACAGGAACATGGCGGCCAGGGCGGCGTAGAGCACGAAGGACGGGTAGGGCACCCGGCGCAGCACGGCCGCCGCGCGCTGCGTCCCGATGCCGTCGCGCGTCAATGCATGCAGCAGAATGCCCAGAGTGAAGCCGAAGCCGACGCGCGGCACCCCGCCCAGGAAATTATGCGAGTCGAAGCCGTTGCTGATATCGAGCCCGGCCGCGCCGTTCACTCGGCCGAAATAGAAGCCGGCGCCGATCAGCGCGAGATAGCAGAGCGCGGTGACCAGCATCAGCGCCTTGCGCCGCAGATCGAACAGGACCAGGAATCCAGCACTTGCCAGCATTTCGAGAAACAGCGACCAAGCTGGCGGATCGGCCGGAAAGATCTGGCCGATGTCGATATAGATCTGCGCCCTGTTGAGGAACGGAATATAGAGCGCATTCAGCGCCACGCTGCGAAGGATGTCGTCCGTCCGATAGGCGATCACGCCGCGGCTAGCGCCGTAATACAGGATGCCGGCGCCCAGCAGCAGCCCGAGAATGAACAGCGGATACAGCCGGACCAGGCGCCGGGACAGATAGGTCCAGGCCGACATGCCGCCGCGCAGCCGCTCGCGATAGGAATGTGCGATGACGAAGCCGCTCATCACGAAGAAGACGTCGACCGCCAGGAACATATGGGCCGGCCAATATGAGCCCAGAACCTGGCCGAAATGTCCGATCATCACGCTGAAGGCGGCGACGCCACGCAGGCCGTCGAGGGTGTCGAAGCGTTCGACGGCAGGGCTCCGCATTCGGCATCCTTGTTCGGGCAGCACAAAACGTTGATATCGATTGAATATCCGCTGCGGATGCTAGGCTTCGATCGTTGCGGCTCTCTTAAGATGCGTGACGCCGCCGCGTCATCTACTCATCGGATCGTAATCTCGACGCGGCGGTTTACGCGGCTCCGGCACGCCGGGCCTGTTGGGCACCAGCGGATCGTTGGCGCCGAAATACGCAATGTCGATCACCGCCGCCGGAATCCCCGCCGCGACCAGCGCTGCCCGCACTGTTTCGGCGCGGTGCAGCGACAGCGGCATGTTTTCGCCGGTGTTGTTGCCGAGCGCATCCGTGTGGCCGACGACGCTGATATCGAGATTGGGGGTCGCGTTGGCCGTGGCGACGGCCATGTCGAGCACGGCAATCGCCTTGGCGTCGAGATCCGACCGCGCATTGGCAAAGAAGACCCGGAACACCGCGGGCACGCGCGGCGTCGCGGCAAGGGCGCCGGCGAATTCCTTGTCGACCTGTTCCTTCGTAGCCGGCGCGATCTTCGCCGGCGCCTGGCCCGGATCGGTTTCGGCACTGGCGAAGGCGCCGTCGAGCCCGACCGTCGATCCCTTGCTGGTGACCATCGCCTTGCCCACGCCACCATTCTCGTCGGGGATCAGGACGACGACGTTTCCGGGCAGGCCGCCGCAGGCGGCAAGCAGCAGGACCAGAGCGAGGGTTGCGATCCGCGCGATCACGACGTCTTCTCCGCACGGATCAGCAGCCGCGTGCCGCGCACCGCGATCGTCGCGCCGGGCGTTTCGATCGACATCGCGTCGGGCGCCAGCTTTGCCGTCAGGCCGGACAGGTATTGCATCGTTCCGTAGGCCAGCCGCAGGACGAAGCCGTAATTCTTATCGACCGGCTTGAAGATGAACCGAGCGAGATCGACACGGCTGTTCGGTCCGAGCGTGATGCGCGTGTCGTCGCAGAAGGTGATGCCGATCTGGCCGTCGCGGCCGGTCTCCACTCGGTCGTGCTCGTGCAGCGGCATGGCGACGCTGACCGGCCGTCCGACCGCGTCGCCGGTCGTGATCAGCGTCGCGGTGCCGGACAGAGTCTTGACGTATCCGACGGCATCCGTGTCTGCATGGGCCGCGGCCGCCGGCAGGGCGGCGAGCAGCAGCCCGGACAGCGCAATTCCGATCTTCATGATTCCTCCTGTGCTGCTATGAGCCTGGTCGGCGGAAACCAGAGACGCGCCTCGGTGCCGACGCCGACCTCGCTCACCAGGGTCAGCGTTCCGTCATGCAGTTCGACCATCGCCTTGGTCAGCGGCAAGCCGATGCCGATGCCGGGTGCTTGAGCGAGCTTCGACGAATGCAGCCGGCCGAAGGGCTGCATCGCGTAAGGGATGTCGGCGGCGGCGATCCCGGGACCGTAGTCGCGGACGGCGATGCACAGGCCGCCATCGTCGAGGATCTCGGCACGGAGCGCGACCTTGCCGCCGCGCGGCGAATATTTGACGGCGTTGGACAGGAGATTGACCAGCATCTGCCGGACCATCCGCGCATCGGCGCGCAACACCGGCAGCGTCGCGGCGAGTGTCGTCGTGATGCAGACCTTGTCGTCGCCGTCCCGGTTCGTCGGCATCAGATGGGTGCACTCGGTCACGAGCGCGGCCACATCGATCGGATCCTCCCCCGACTTCTTGCCGCCGAGGTCGATGACGGCAAGATTGAGAATATCGTTGACGATGGTGTGGAGGTGCGTCGCCGTCGTGAAGATGTCCCGGGCATATTCCGCGTAGTTTGGCGGCAGCGGCCCGAGCACCTGATCCGACATGATCTCCGAAAAGCCCAGGATCGCGGTGAGCGGCGTACGCAATTCGTGGCTGGCATTGGCAAGGAATTCGGTCTTCGCCCGATCCGCCGCCTCGGCCTTGAGCAGCGCGGCCGCGAGCTGGCGTTCGTTGCTGCGCCGCGCCCGCCCCTCGTCGCCGATCCGCAGGATGAAGGCGACCAGCATGGTTGCGACCAGGGCCGAAAGCGGAAATGTCCAGTCGAGCAGCAGCCCGGCCGCCTCGTAGGCGACGAACGAGCCGAGCACCGCGACGAGGGCGAGGCCGCCGCATAACACGCCGTAAGTCCGATCCGGTATGCGGCCGAGCAGCACCAGGGCGATGACGGCGAGCACCAGCGAGAGCAGGTGCTCCGCGCCCTTGGCCAGGGGCGGCCGCCACAGGATGTCGCCGGCCATCATGCAATCGATGAGTTGAGCCTGGGCGATGACGGCAGGTTCCGCACGACCCAAAGGTGTGATCAGGGACATCGCCCAGCCCCGCCGCGCTGGCGCCGATCAGCACGATCCGATCGCGGAACGCCGATGGGGCGATCTCGCCATCGAGCACGCGATAGGCCGAAATGGATGGGGGCGCCCGGCTCTTGCCGCTGTGCGGCCAGGCGCGACCGGCGATGTCGATCTCGACATGACGATTACCGATCTCGAGATCGCGGCCGCCCAGCGGACCCGAATTCAGGCTGATCCGGCCGGCATTGGTGGCGACCCGCAGCATCTCGACGGCGAAGCTCGGTATCAGCGTGGACCCGACCGCGAGGACGACCGGAATCCGGCGCATGATACCATCCGGTTCGGACAGCGAGGAAACCAGGCCGACACCGCGCGCCGCCGCGACATGCTCCGGCAGCGGCCACGCGACCGAGCGATAGCGCGGCAGGGGGGGCCCGCGGGTCGATCCCGATTTCGAAGATCGGCGTCGTGGCCATGAGCGTGGCCGGCCCGTCATCGCCGTCGATGCGGGCGGCGGCGGCCAGCACGACCGGAACCGCCGCCAGGCTCTTCGCCAGGATCGCATCGGGTTGCGGCAAGGCCGAGACGGCAGCCTTCACCTCCGGCGCCAGGCCAGGCCATTGGTCGAGCAGGATTTCCGGCGACAGCCGATCCGGCTCAGTCAGCAGGATATCGAGCCCGACGACGCGCGCCGCTGCAGCGGCATCGATCAACCGGGCGAGCCGGTCGCGCCGCCATGGCCACTGTCCGACCCGCCGAAGCGATTCGTCGTCGATGTCGATGACCACGATTTGCGATGGCGTCTTGCCCTGGGGCAGGAAGCGCTGATAGGCGTCGAAGAGCAAATTGGACGAGGTCTCGAAAAACCCGTGCGGGATCGCGCCGGCCGCCGCGACGACCATCAGGCAAATGAGCCAGATGACGACACGGCCCGGCGTCACGCGGGGCACATCGGCCCCGGCGCCATCGATCGTCGTGCCCATCCAGCGATGGCCAGCCCGCTCTTCGCCGCTCATGCCAAGTTCCGCTTGCTCAGGCAATGCATCCGGAGAGTCCCACGATTTCTCGCGCTCTGGTAGCGGATTCTCGCGGCTGGCAAAAGCAGGCGGCGCTATAATGTTGATTGGGCCGGAATTTCGGCGGCCACGGCGCCAGCACCGGATCGCTCGGCTGCCGGCAGTGCGCAGTCCCGATAAAGCTTAGGGTAATAATAAATGCGTCACTTGCTCCTCTCTGCCCCATTGGGGCGGAGAGGCCGGGTGAGGTGGGGAACGCCCCGAACTTGATATAAACTCGGCGCCGCAATCCGGCCGCGCCACATCTCGTCGAGCCGTAGTATACCACTGGAAAATAAGGTTTCGCTCCTGCCGAGCGACGAGGCTTGTGCGTTCCCCCCCCACCCGGCCTCTCCGCCCCAATGGGCCGAGAGGGGAAGGCAATGTCCCCGCCGCGCCGGAAAGCGACGAATTCAGATCGCTTCCTTAGAGCGCTTATCTTCGAAAAAACCTATTACGCCCGCCGAATACTTGCTCGTACGGATGTCGTAGTGCGGCGTGACCCTCCGGTCGACGTTGCGTTTACACGCTCCCCTACAGCCCCTGGCTCCCCATTGCCAGGAACTTGTCCCGCCGATGCTGCTTCAGCTCAGCCCCGGTCTGCCCGATCAGCGGCTTCAGCGCTGCCTCGATCGCATCGCCGACCACGGTCATGGTCGCGCGCTTGTCGCGATGCGCGCCGCCCATCGGTTCCGGGATGATCTCGTCGATCACGCCGAGCTTGAGCAGGTCCTGCGCCGTCAGCTTCAGCGCCTCGGCGGCCAGCGCGGCCTGGTCCTTGGAGCGCCAGAGGATCGAGGCGCAGCCTTCGGGCGAGATCACCGAATAGATCGCGTGCTCCAGCATCAGCACCGTGTTGCCGGTCGCGATCGCGACGGCGCCGCCCGAGCCGCCTTCGCCGATTACTGTGGCCACGACGCGCACGGTCAGGTTCAGCGCCGCTTCGACCGAGCGGGCGATGGCTTCGGCTTGGCCGCGCTCCTCGGCTTCGAGGCGCGGATAGGCGCCTGAAGTATCGACCAGGGTCAGCACCGGCAGGCGGAAGCGCTCGGCCAGCTCGAACAGCCGGCGCGCCTTGCGATAGCCTTCGGGCTTGGCGGCGCCGAAATTGTGGCGCACCCGGCTTTCGACCTCGTTGCCCTTCTCATTGCCCATGACCAGCACGGCCTGGCCGCGGAAGCGGGCGAGGCCGCGATCAGCGCGCGGTCCTCGGCAAAGGCGCGGTCGCGGCCAACGGCGTGAAATCGGTCAGCAGCGCCCAGCATAATCCAGGAAATGCGGTCGGTCGGGATGGCGCGCGACCTGCACCTTCTGCCAGGCGGTCAGCTTGGCATAGGTCTGCTTCAGCAGCTTGGACGCCTTGGCCTCGAGGATTCCGACCTCTTCGGCGATGTTCAGATCGGCGCTGGTCGGCAGATGACGCAGCTCTTCGATCTTGCTCTCGAGCTCGGCAATCGGCCGCTCGAATTCGAGGAAATTTTGCATGGGGCGAGTTGCTAGCACGGCCGGCCCATGCACGCCAACCGGCTTGCTGCATACGGGCGCCGCGACGCTTTGCAGATTCTTGGAATAAGCCGGCGGCGAGGCGGGTTTCCGGGGTGATGGATTTCACCAGCCGACGGAGCCACAGACCTTGAGCTACGAAACAAAACTCCCGAGTCGCCCGGCGGCGTCGACCGCCGTTCCTTCCTCCGCTGCGGCGCCTGGATCGGCGCCGGCGTGGTCTGGAGCGTGAGCGGCGGCGTGCCGCATTCGCTCGGATTGCTCGGCGAGGCCGAAGCGGCCGCACCGGCCGGCCCGACCTTCATCCAGCTGAGCGACAGCCATATCGGCTTCGACAAGCCGGCAATCCCGATGCGCTGAAGACGCTGAACGAGGCGCTCGGCCGGATCGAAGCGCTGCCGGCCAGGCCCGGCTTCATGATCCATACCGGCGACATCACGCATCTCTCGAAGCCGCAGCAATTCGACGATGCCGCCCAGACCATCGGCGGCACGAAGATCCCAGACCTATTACGTGCCGGGCGAGCACGATCTGGTCGATGAGGATTCGGGCAAGGCCTATCTCGACCGCTATGGCAAGGGCACCAAGGGCGCCGGCTGGTACAGCTTCGACCAGCACGGCATCCATTTCATCGGCCTGGTCAACGTCGTGAATTTGAAGGCGGCGGGCTCGGCAATCTGGGCGCGGAGCAGCTCGCCTGGCTGGCCAATGATTTGAAGCATCGCAGAGCGTCGCAACCGATCGTCGTCTTCGCCCATATCCCGCTCTGGACGATCTATGCCGATTGGGGCTGGGCACGGATGACGGCGCCAGGCGCTGGCGCTGCTGCAGCGCTTCGGCTCGGTCACGGTGCTGAACGGCCATATCCATCAGATCATCCAGAAGGTCGAAGGCCATATGACTTTCCACACCGCGCGCTCGACTGCGTTTCCGCAGCCGGTGCCGGGCACGGCGCCGTCGCCCGGGCCGCAGATGGTGCCGGCGGAGCAGCTGCGCGACTATTTGGGCATTACCTCGGTCTCGGTGAAGCGCGGCGGCAAGCTGCTGGCGCTGACCGACAGCCAGCTCAGCCAAGCCTGAGGAGTCGAGACAGCATGTTCGCGTTCAGCCGCTCTTCCGCCATCCTCCTGGCCGCCTCGCTCCTCGCCGCCTCACCGGCGCAGGCAGCAGTGGTCCAGGTGACGATCGACAATTTCACCTTCGGACCGCAGGAGATCACGGTAAAGCCGGGCGACACCGTGACCTGGACCAATCGCGACGACATTCCGCACAATGTCCGCTCCGTCCCGGGCGGCACTTGGAAATGCGCCGTCATGGATACCGGCAATACCTGCGACATCACCTTCAAGGAGCCCGGCACCTTCAAGTATTTCTGCGCGCTGCACCCGCATATGACCGGCACGGTCATCGTCAAGGCGGAGTAGCGAATGGTCTGGGTTTTCGCTCCTGCCGCGCCTATCCTGGTCATGGCCGATGCGACATGAGCAAGCTGGCATGGCAGGGCGAACCACGACCCGGACGGCGAGGCGGCCCATGACCGATGACACGGTCCGCACGGCCCTGTTCGAGCGGCTGGTCCTGCCCTATGCCGACGGCGCCTATAATCTGGCGCGCTGGCTGACGCGCAACGATGCCGATGCCGAAGACGTCATGCAGGACGCGATGCTGCGCGCCTATCGCTTCGTCGACGGCTTCAGCGGCGACAATCCGCGTGCCTGCTGTTGAGCATCGTGCGCAATGCTGCTTCACCTGGCTGAAGCGCAATCGGCCGCGCGACATCGTGCCGATCGGCGAGGATGGCGGCGAGACGCTGGGCACGATCGTGCCGCTTTGGGCGAGCGAGCCGGTCGGCGCCGATCTCCAACTGGAGCGGCAGGCCGACCGGGCGCTGCTCGACCGGTTGATGGAGGCGATGCCGGCGGAGGGAAGAGAGGTTCTGGTGCTGCGCGAATTGGAAGAGCTGTCCTACAAGGATATTGCCGAGATCACCGGCGTGCCGATCGGCACGGTGATGTCGCGTCTGGCGCGCGCCCGCCAGCGGCTGCAGAGCGATTGGCAACGCGCCGCGGCGCGGGGACGGCCGGCATGAAGCCCGATCTGCATCCGGACCATCTCGACCGGCTGATCGACGGCGAGGGCACGCCGGACGAGCTGGCGGCTTGAGGCGCATCTGGCCGGCTGCGCCGCCTGCCGCGCCGAAGTGGCGGCCAAGCGCAACCTCTCGACCGCGATCAAGCAGCAGGCGACGCGCCACAAAGCGCCGGCGGCACTCCTGGAAAAATGGCGGGCGATCCCGTCGCAGCCGCTGCCGCCGAGATCGTGACGCTCCGGCCGGCGCCGCGCCGGGTTGCCGCCGCGCTGGCTCGGCCTGGCCGCTTCGATCGCGCTGCGGCAGTGTTCTCGGCCGGCGGCATGCATCTGATCGACCGCCAGACGGCCGAGACCGACCGGCTGGCCGACGAAATCGTGTCGAGCCATATCCGCTCGCTCGCGGCCAGCCATCTCTACGACGTGCAATCGACCGACCAGCATACGGTCAAGCCCTGGTTTGCCGGGCGCCTCAGCTTCTCGCCGCCGGTCAAGGAACTGGCCGATCAGGGCTTCCCGCTGCTCGGCGGCCGGCTCGACTATCTCGGCCGGCAGCAGGTCGCGGCCCTGATCTATCGGCATGGCGGGCACATCATCAATCTGTTCATCTGGCCCGCATCCGACCGGCCGAGCGGCGTGGCCGCCGGGCCGGCCGAGCAGGCTACAACACGATGCGCTGGACCGAGGACGGCATGGATTTCTGGGCCGTGTCCGACGTCAATCCGGCGATCTCCATTCCTTCGCCGATCATTTCCGCGACTGAGCCCGATATCGCATAACAGGCGAGCATTCGCCCCCGATCTTGTGCCAACATGCCGCCGCGCCGCGAGATGCGGAAGAAAAGCATGGGGAACAGGGGTCGATGAGCGGTTTGAAGGATGATCGGGGCCGCATGGCCGGCATCGGGCTGGCGGTCGTGCTGGCCGTCATTGCCGTAGTGGGCGTGGTCTATGAGGTGCGCGAAGCGCCGCCGGCTCCCGCTCCGGCACCGGCTGCCGCTCCGGCACCGGCACCGGCTGTCCCGGCAAGCGCGCCGCGCCCGGCGCCCGCCGCGGCCGACGCGGATCACTGCAGCTTCCCCGGCCCGGTTCCGGCCCTGCCGCGCGGCGAGATCGCCACGCCGGAAGACATGAAGACCCAGCACGACGCGATCCAGGGCTTCGTCAAGGCACTCGAAGCCTATCAGGATTGCGAGACGCAGCAGTCGGCCAATGCGCCGGCCGGCACCGACGAACAGTTGAAGCAGCACTGGATCGCTCTCGGCAACCGCGCCGTCGACGACGCCCATGCGCTGGCCAATGCCTATGCCGAGCAGCTCAAGATTTATCACGAGCGACATCCGGAGCCGCTGCCGGCGAAGTGACCCAAAGCCGGCGCCTTCCGTTCCGGCGCCGGCCTGCAGACCCCGTCACTTTTCCATGCGCCATGGCGAGACGCCCCATGACGTCAACGCCGCGCTCGCCCATGCGGTCGATTTGTCGGCGTGACAGGTATTGCAGGAATTCGGGATCTTGTAGTCGTCCGTGGCCGCGGGTGGAATGAAGCGGAAGGTATGGGCGTGGACATTCACGTCGCCGATCGTCTGCTCGATCTGCGGCATGTGGCAGGCGACGCATTGGCTGCCGGGACTATCCGCCTTGTGATGCGTATGCGCCTCGATCGAGGCGGCATGCGGTCCGGTCTGGGTGTTCGGCGCGTGACAGGTCAGGCAGATTTCGCCGGGCGGCGCGCGCAGCTCGGCTGGGTTCGACGTACCGTGAACGTCGTGGCAGCTGAAACAGGTGACGCCGCGCGTGTACATCAGGCTCTGCGTGAAGTCGTTGCCCTGCATCCGGTTCTTGTGCGCGGTGTCGTCCGGGAAATGGGTGAACGAGGTTTCCCCGAGCTGGTGCTTCTCCAGGTGCCAAAAATCGCTGAGCTTTTCGCCCATGTGGAAGCCGACCGGCCAGTCGTAATATTTGCCGCCGATCGGGTTACCCGGCGGCTGCCCCTGCGAGTGGCACTGGATGCAGGTATCGTTGGCGCCGACGGAATCGAGGCGTGCCGGGTTGATCACCGTCTCGCGGGTCGGCGTTTTCACATGCTCGCCGCCCGGCCCGTGACAGCTTTCGCATCCGACATTCCACTCGGTCACGGTCTTGGTCGCGACGTCGTAGTTGACGGAATGGCACCCGTCGCAGAGCTGACCGGTCGGGCGCTGGAAATTATCGGGCGGGAAGAGCGGCGCCCACCAGTCGCTGCCGGTCTTCACGAAATAGGGCAGCCATTTGCGATGCGTCACATCCCATTGCGCCGGCAATGGGAAGTAATCATCGCCGATCTTCTTGAAATAGCGCTGCTTCCAGAGGCTGCCATAGACGAAAGCGATGTCGTCCTTGGAGAAATTCACCGCGGGATCCGGCTTGGACAGATCCGGAATGATCGCCTCGGGATGCTGTTTCGGATCGCGCACGACATTCGCCATCGGCGTCCGCTGCCAGCGATCATAGATCTCGGCATGACAGGATCGGCAGGCGGCGGATCCGACATAGTGGCCGTGGCCGGGCGGCACCGCGGCGGCGAGCGCCTCTGGTGCCGGAGCCGTTTCGGGCAGGTCGCGGAGTGCCAGGACCAGTTGCCAGATCTGGCGATCCGGCAGGTCCCAGGACGGCATGCCGGTATTCCGGATGCCGTTGCGGATGTCGTAGAAGAGTTCGCCGTCGGAGATCGAAGCGACGAGCTGGCGCAGCGCGGGCGCCCGCGGATATTCCGCGCCGCCGATCTGCGTCTTGCCGGTGCCGTCGAAGCCATGGCAGATCGCGCAATCCGTCTGGAACCGCTGATGCCCGGCAACGAGGTCGGCCCGGTCGCCGCCGAGCGGATTGCGCTGCTGTCGCGCCGCGTCCGGCACGGCGTGGCGCAGCAGCCATGTGGCCACGGACACTTCCGCTTCCGGCGGTTGCGATCTGGCGCTCGAAAGACCGGGTAGGACGAAACTATAGAATGCTGCGAGCGCACCCATCAAGACTACGGCGGCAAGGGCAAGTGTCCGACGCGGGCTCATGCCCGGCACCCCAATTTTGACCGCTCGGGCGCGGCCGGGCAGCATGGCAGTTTCAGATAATTCTGGAGTATAGACGCGTCCATAGCCTCTCCCTCGCCTTGTCGGCGGTGGTTGAAGCAGAACTTGGACGGAGATCGTCTAGAGGGGAGCCTGCATCCCCGTATTCGCTATGTTATGAAATCTGGTGAGCCTGCGGCAAGAGGCCTGCCGAGGCCCAAGTCATTCCGTCGCACCCTGTCGAGGTAAATCCGCGGCGAATGGCGGCGGGCCGCCCGACCCGGTCGCCAACGCCGTAGACGCCCCGCCCGGTGCGGGGTAGCTTGCGCGCCGTCTTTCATAGTCAAGCAGCATCGCACCATGCCCCGTCCTTCCGGTCGCGCCGTCGACCAGCTTCGCCAAGTCACGCTCACTCCCGGTTTCGCCAAATATGCCGAAGGCTCCTGCCTCGTGAAATTCGGCGACACCCATGTGCTGTGCACGGCCAGCGTGGAGGACAAGGTGCCGCCCTTCCTGCGCAATACCGGCGCCGGCTGGGTCACCGCCGAATACGGCATGCTGCCGCGTTCGACCCATACCCGCACGGATCGCGAGGCGGCGCGCGGCAAGCAGTCGGGCCGGACGCAGGAGATCCAGCGCCTGATCGGGCGCTCGCTGCGCGCGGTCACCGACCTCAAGGCGTTGGGCGAGCGTCAGGTCAAGATCGATTGCGACGTGATCCAGGCCGATGGCGGCACGCGCACCGCGTCGATCACCGGCAGCTATGTCGCCTTGCATCTGGCGTTCCGGAAGATGGTCGAGGCCCGGCAGATCCCAGTGCTGCCGCTGCGCGATTCCGTGGCCGCGATTTCCTGCGGCATCCACAAGGGCGTGCCCGTGCTCGACCTCGACTATGCAGAGGATTCCGAAGCCGATGCCGATGCCAATTTCGTGCTGACGGCCAGCGGCAAGCTGGTCGAGATCCAGGCGACGGCCGAGGAAGCGCCCTTCGCCGAAGAGCATTTCACCGAGCTGCTGCGGCTCGCCCGCAAGGGCATCGGCGAGCTGACCCGGTTGCAGCGCGCGGCCGTTACCGGGCTCTGAGCGGTGGCACGCCGTTTCGCCGGCGGCGCGCTGGTCGTCGCCACGCATAATCCGGGCAAGCTGCGTGAGATCGTCGAGCTGCTGCAGCCCTTCGGCGCCGAAATCAGCTCGGCCGGCGAGCGCGGGTTGCCGGAGCCGGAGGAGACCGGCCTCACCTTCATCGCCAATGCCGAGCTGAAGGCGCTGGCCGCCGCCAAGGCCGCCGGCGTGCCGGCGCTGGCCGATGATTCCGGCCTTGCCGTCACCGCCCTGGACGGCGCGCCCGGCATCTATTCGGCGCGCTGGGGCCGGGCCGGGCAAGGATTTCGGCGCAGCCATGGCGCGGGTCCGGCATGAGCTCGAAGCCGGCGGCACGGACGACGACCGCGCCGCCTTCATCTGCGCGCTCACGCTTGCCTGGCCGGACGGGCATTGCGAGAGCTTCGAAGGCCGGGTCGAGGGCAGGCTGGTGTTTCCGCCGCGCGGCACGCGCGGCTTCGGCTATGATCCGATCTTCATCGCCCGCGGCTGGGATATTACCTTCGGCGAGATGGATCCGGCCAGCAAGCACGAGATGAGTCATCGCGCCGACGCCTTCCGCCAGCTCGTGGCCGCCTGTTTCACGCCATGACCGAAGCCGGCTTCGGCCTCTATGTGCATTGGCCGTTCTGCCTGAAGAAATGCCCGTATTGCGACTTCAACAGCCATGTCCGCGAGCGCATCGACCAGGATCGCTGGCGCGATGCGCTGCTGCGCGAGCTGGATCACTACGCCGAGCAGACGTCCGGACGCGAGATCACCTCGATCTTCTTCGGCGGTGGCACGCCCTCGCTGATGGCGCCGGAGACGGCGGGTGCCGTGATCGAGCGCGCTCGGCGGAACTGGACGCTGGCACCCGGCGCCGAGATCACACTCGAAGCCAATCCGACTTCGGTCGAGGCCGGCCGCTTCGCCGGCTTTCGCGACGCCGGGGTGAACCGGGTCTCGCTCGGCATCCAATCGCTCAACGACACGGCGCTCAAATTCCTCGGCCGGGCCCATTCGGCCGGCGAAGCGCGCGCCGCGATCGAACTCGCCGCGCGCAGCTTCGATCGGTACAGTTTCGATCTGATCTATGCCAGGCCTGGGCAATCGTTGGAGGATTGGGCCGGCGAGCTGGACGCCGCGCTGGAATTGGCCGGCGATCACCTGTCGGTCTACCAGTTGACCATCGAAGCCGGGACGGCGTTTCACACTGCCTTCGGCCGCGGCGATTTCGCCTTGCCGGACGACGATCTGGCCGGCGCGCTCTACGAGTTGACCCAGGAGCGGCTCGAAGCCGCCCGCATGCCGGCCTACGAGATCTCGAACCATGCCCGGCCGGGCCAGGCGAGCCGGCATAATCTGACCTATTGGCGCTATGGCGATTATCTCGGCGTCGGGCCGGGCGCCCATGGCCGGCTGATGCTCGACGGCACGAAATACGCCACGCGCCAGAAAAAGGCGCCGGAAACCTGGCTCGATGCGGTCGATGCCGCCGGTCACGGCACCGAGGAGACGGTGCCGCTGACGCTGGAGCAGCGCGGCGAGGAATTGCTGATGATGGGGCTGCGCCTGGCGGAGGGCATCCCGCGCGCCCGGTTCCGCAGCGAGCTCGGCACCGAGCCGGAGGCGCTGCTCGACGCCCCGGGCCTCGCCCGGCTGATCGAGGGCGGCTTCGTCACGCTCGACGCGGAGCGTCTCGCCGCCACGGCTGCCGGGCGGCAGCGGCTCAATGCCGTGCTGGCGATGCTGCTCGGCTGACCGGCCGTCCCGTCAGAGGATCTCCTTGTCGGCGGATTGTCCGAGCGTCTCGACCAGCAGGGGAATGATCGTCTCGGCGCCGCTCAGGAACTCCACCCCGACGACGTGATTCGCGGCATCGATCCGCTGGATCCGGCCGGTAAACATCAGCACCGCGAAGATCCGTTCGTTCAGGATGCCCAGCTCGACCGGCTCGCCCAGGGTGAAGCTGCCGATCCCTTCCTTGACCTGGAGACCGACGCCGCTGGCCGACCAGTTGAGCAGGCGGGCGCTGCAGCGTGCGATGCGCAAGGGATATTCGCTGCCGTCGAACCGCGCATGCCGACGGCGTTCTATGCTCGGTATCCCTGTCATCGCCGTCTCCGCCTGCCCGTCCTATCCTGCTGCCGACCGCGGTCCGGCTTCGGGGCCGGACGGTTTGAGGTCCTTCGCGCCGCGAAAATCCACGTCCCGGATATCGGCCTCGCGCAGATCGGCCCCAGTCAGAACCGCGTCGGTCAGGATCGCGCCGCGCAATTGCGTCTGATTCAGGACCGCTTGGGTCAGATCGGCATCGCTCAGCCGCGCGCCGGTAAGATCCGCGCCGACGGCGTTCACCCCGGCCATCCGGGCGAAACAGAAATTGGTCGGCCAGGCCTGGCCGCTGCGCAGTTCGATCGGGCCGGCCAGCGCATTGACCAGCCTGGCTTCGGACAGTGCGGCGCGCTCGAAGCAGGCGCCGCGCAGATCGGCGCCCGAGAGATCGGTTTCGCGCAGATCGGCCTGGGCGAGATCGGCCATCGCCAGCACCGTGCCGGTGAGTTTGGCCCCCTTGAGCGTCGCCTGCTTGAAGATCGCGGCCGACAGATTGAGATGCGACAGGTCGACCCCGGTCAGATCGATTCCGGAGAGATCGCCGCGCTTGCCGCCGCGGCCATTGGTCAGCATCCATTCGCGATGCGCGCGCACCATGTCGCCGACCACGCCCTCGATATTCTCCAGCCGTTGCACCAGGCTGGCGCCGGTCAGATTGGCGGTCGACAGATCGACATCGTCGAGCAGGGCGCCGAGCAGGCTGGCATCCGCCAGATTGGTGCAATGCAGGATGGCCCGCGACAGCACGGTGCCGTCGAGCTTCGCCCCAGCGAGATTGGCGCCGGTCAGATCGGCACCTGCCAAATTGCAGCCGGTCAGGTCGGACCGGCTCAAATCGGCCCGGACGAAGATCGCGCCGGCGAGGTTGCTGTCGCGCAGGTCGGTCTGGACGATGAAGGCGTTGGACAGCTTGGCGCGGCTGAGGTCGGCGCGGGTCAGCGAAGCGTCGCCGATATCGGTGTGGCTGTCTTCGGGCGCGGTCGAGACGATGTCGCCATTCTTGCTGTACATCAGGAAGCCGTCACGCAGATCGGCCTCTGTGAAGTTGGCCCGCATCAGATTGGCGCCGCGCAGGGCCGCCCCGCGCAGATCCGCCTTCAGGAGATTGGCCCGGCTGAGATCGGCCTTGCGCAGATCCGCGCCGAACAGGCACGCGCCCATCAGCATGGAATGGCTGAGCTTCGCGCCGCTCAATTTCGACCCGGTCAAATCGGCGCCGGTCAGCAGCCGCTTCGACAGATCGGCATTGGTCAGGTCTGCGAACTTCATCGAGGCACGCGCGCCGCCGCGCTGGCCTTTCAAAAACCGCTGATGCTGATCGAGCGCCCGTTCGATTTCGTCGATCGGCAGCTTCCGATAGGCGATATCCAGGTTCTCGAGCGAGGTCCGATGCGCCAATGCCGGCAACTCCGCGAAAATCTTGCGTCGAACCGGCTTCTCGGCCTTTTTGCTCAACTGTCTCCTGAGACTACCCCGCCAATCCTTAACAAGCTGCCAGTGCGCGGCCGGCGGATTGTCGCCGCTACTGCCCTGTCGCCTCGAAGCTTTCCGGGGCCGGGCTGATCGTCGTCGTGCCGCTATGCTCGACCTGCAGCACGGCAAGGCCGCGCTCGGCGGTGCCGTCCGGCAGCAGCCGGAAGATGCCGTCGGCGCCGGCGAAGCCGCTCGGATTCTCCAGCGCATGGGTCGAGAAATCGGCGCCGGGCGTACGTTCCAGCACGGCGGCGACGCCGACCGCGTCATAGGCGAGTGTTGCCAGGCGCTGCGGCGGGCGGCCGAAGGCTTCGGTGAAATGCTGGTCGAAATTCGCCCGCGCCTCGGGCGGTGGGGCGGCATACCAGCCGCCGATCAGCGAAGCTTCCTGACCGAGATTGGGCGCATCCCAGCGGCTGGTGCCGAGCAGCCGGATCTTGGTCGGATCGATGCCCTCAGCCGGCAGCGCCGCAGCCGCGACGCGAAGCCGCGTCTGGTCCGGCTCGGGCAGGAACAGCGCGTTGAAGCTGAACTTGCCGTTGGCCGCCTCGTGCTTCACCACGGCATGGAGGTCGCTCAGATTGGCCGCGTAGTATTCGACCGGCGCCACCGTAGCGCCCGAGGCTTCGCCGGCCGATTTGAAGGCGTCGGCCGTGAGCTCGCCGTAATCATTCGACGGCGCCAGCACGGCAAGCTGGGCCAGGCCGGTCGAGCCGGCATATTGCGCGATCCGCTTCGCCTCCTGCTGCGGCAAGAAGCCCATGATGAAGACATTGCCACCGGCGATCTTCGCGACATTGGAGAAGGCGAGCACATTGATCCCGGCCGCCTGGGCGAGCGGCTGCACGGCCGCGACCTCGCCCTGCGTCAGCGGGCCGACGATCAGCTTGGCACCCTCGGCGATGGCCCGGCGTGCCGCGTCGGCCGCGCCGGCGGCGCTGCCTTTGGTGTCCTTCGGCGTCAGCACGATGTTGCTGTCGCCCAGCTCGATCACGGCGAGCTGTCCGGCATCGAGCAGATCGCGCCCCAGCCGGGCCAGATCCGGCGGCCCGGTCAGCGGCACCAGCAGCGCAATATCGGTCTTGCCGGAGGTGTCGACCAGATGCTCCTGCGGCTTGGGCGGCGCGACCGGGGCGGCGACCGGCGGGGGCGGCACTACCACCGCTTGCGGCGGCGGCGGCGTTACCGGTACGGTCGGCTGGACGCAGCCATCGAGGCCAAGCGCAAGGATCAGGACGAATGGCAGGGCGGCGACGCGGGGGTAACGGGAAGCGAGGCAAGCGAATCCTCCGAACCAACCGGACAGGCGGCGGCCGAGCCTAGCGGCCGGCACGCCGCAAGTAAACGCGGCTTGCCACCCGGACTCTTCATTGTCGCAACGCCGATCGGCAATGCGGCAGATATCAGCCTGCGTGCGCTCGATATCCTGGCCGGGGTCGACCTCATCGCCTGCGAGGATACGCGGGTCAGCGCCAAGCTGCTGGCGATCCACGGCATTACGACCCGCCGCGTGGCCTATCACGACCACAATGCCGATCGGGTCCGGCCGCTTCTGCTTGCACGGCTGGCGGCCGGCGAGCGCATCGCCCTGATCTCCGATGCCGGCACGCCGCTGATCTCCGATCCCGGCTACAAGCTGGTGCGCGACGCCGTTGCAGCGGGGTTGCGCGTCCATACCGCGCCCGGCGCCTCGGCCGCGCTGGCGGCGCTCGTGCTGTCCGGCCTGCCGAGCAACCGCTTCCTGTTCGCCGGCTTCCTCGACGCCAAGAGCACGGCGCGGCGGCGCGAACTGGCGGAGCTGGCCGGGCTCGATGCGACGCTGATCTTCTATGAATCGGGCCCGCGCCTGGCTGCGTCGCTGGCCGATATGGCGGAGATGCTGGGCGACCGGCCGGCTGCCGTCGCACGTGAGCTGACCAAGCTCTTTGAGGAGGTCGTGCGCGACGGGTTGGCAACGCTCGCCCGCCGTTACGCCGAAACGGGGCCGCCGAAAGGCGAGATCGTCATCGTCGTCGGCCCGCCGTTGGCCCCGGTGGCGGCCGCGCCGGAAGAAATCGAAGCGCTGCTCGCTGAGGCGATGGGCCGCCTCAGCTTGCGCGACGCTGCGGCTGAGATCGCGGCGCGGCTCGATCTGCCCAAACGCGAGATCTATGCCCGCGCGCTGGCGCTGGCTCGGGAGGAAGAATGAGACGGCGGACCTATCGCAATGCCGAGCGCCACGGCCGGCGCGCCGAGTTCCTGAGTGCCTGGCTGCTGCGGCTCAAGGGCTTTCGGATCATCGCGCGCCATTGGAAATGCAGCAGCGGCGAGATCGACATCATTGCCCGGCGCGGGCGGCTGCTGGTCTTCGTCGAGGTCAAGGCGCGCGGCAACGCCGGCAGCGCCGCGGAAATCGCTGAGCCGCAAGCAGCAGGCACGGATCGCCCGTGCGGCCAGCCAATACCTGGCCGGCAATGCAGCGCTGGCGAGCCTGGATCAGCGCTTCGACATCATGCTGGTCGTGCCGTGGCGCCTACCGCTGCATGTTCCCGCGGCATGGTCGCTGCTGTCATGAGTGCCGATCTCGCCACAATTGGCGTTTACCTCGGGCCGAGTCCCTGCCTGCGGAGTGTGATTCTGTGAGCCCATTGCGTCCCTTGGTTTCCGCCCTCGGCCTGTGTGCCTGCTGCATCGCGCTGAATGGCTGTATCGTCGCGGCCATCGGCGGGGCTGCCGGCGGCGGTTACGCCGTTGCCCAAAGCAGCGGCGCCAGCGGCGGCTGGAACGACGGCAACATCAAGAACGCCATTGAAGACCGCTGGAACGAGACCGATCCGCAGATCGCCCATGCCGTCAATCTCGACGTGTTCCAGGGCCGCGTCATGCTGACCGGTGACGTGCCCAGCCCGGCCGTGCGCGACGAGGCAGTCGCCGATGCCTGGAAGGTCGAGGGCGTGACCGACGTGATCAACGAGCTCAAGATCGGCGGCGATTCGAGCTTCGGACAAGACACCACCGACACCTGGATCCAAACTCAGCTGCGCAGCGCGCTGACTTTCGACAACAGCGTCAGCGGCACAAACTATGTGATCGAGGCCGAGCATGGCGTGGTCTATATCCTGGGCACCGCCGCCGATCCGGGCGAGCGCGAGCGGGTGCTGAACCATGCGCGCAATCTGGCGAATGTGCGCCGCGTGGTGAGCCATATCCGGGTCGGTGCCGAGGCGCCGATGCCGGCCGCGAACCGTCCGCCGCCTCCGCCGCCATTCTGGTCGCCGCCGCCGGATCAGCCGCCGCCGATGCCGGAAGACGACACTGCGCCGCCGTCCGGCATGCCGCAGCAGCCCTATGCGCCGCCTCCGCCGCAGCAACCCTACGCACCGCCGTCGCAGCCCTATACGCCGCCGCCGGCCAATTCCCACCCGATCACGATCCAGCCCTTGCCGTGAGCGCCGAGGATCTCCTGCGCGCCCTGGGCGCCGGACCGGGCAAGACGCTGCCGATCGCCGAGGCGGCGCTGGCCTATGCGGCGCTCGCCCGGCCGGCGCTCGACTTGACCTTCTACCGCGCGCATCTCGCCGTGCTGGCGCGCGCGGTCGGGGGCGATCGGCGCCACCGGGCCCGAGGAGCGTGCCGCGGCGCTGGCCGAGGTGCTCGGCCGGCAATTCAACTATCGCGGCGATACCGAGCATTATGACGACCTGGCCAATGCCGATCTGGCCCGGGTCATCGACCGGCAGCGCGGCCTGCCGGTTGCGCTCGGCATCCTCTATATCGCGACCGCGCGGGCGCAGGGCTGGCCTGCTGCCGGGCTGAATTTTCCGGGGCATTTCCTGATTGCGCTGGGCGAGGGGACGGAGCGACTGATCCTCGACCCGTTCGAGCGCGGCGCGATCTGCGACACGGAGCGGCTGCACAGCCTGCTGCGTGCCTTCGAGGGCGATTCGGCGGAGCTGCGGCCCGCGCATTCCCGACCGGTCGACGATCGCGACGTCGTGCTGCGGCTGGAGAACAACATCAAGCTGCGGCTGGTCCAGGCCGGCGAGACCGAAAAGGCGCTGGCGCTGATCGAGCGCATGCTGTTGTTGGCCCCGGAGTATTCCGTGCTATGGGACGAGCTGGCGCAGCTCAACGGCACGCTCGGCCGCATGACCGCCGCGATCGCCGCGGCCGAGACGGCAATCGGTCATGCCGCGAGCGCCGCCCAGCGCGAGCATGCCGCATCCCTGCTGCGCCGGTTCAAGGCCCGGCTGAACTAGCGCGGCATCCCCCGGCCCGGCCTATGATGGCGGCCTCGCAGAGGGGAGAGACGCCTTGAGCCTTGCCGTCGCCATCCAGATGGATCCGATCGAGACCATCAATATCGACGCCGATTCGACCTTCGTGCTGGCGCTCGAGGCGCAGGCGCGCGGACATGTGCTGTACCATTACCTGGTGCAGAACATGTGGTTGAAAGGCAACCGGTTGCAGGCCAAGGCGCGGCGCCTCGAAGTCCGGCGCGAGCTCGGCCGGCACCATAGCTTCGGCGCCTATGAGGTGATCGACCTGGCGACGATGGACGTCGTGCTGATGCGTCAGGACCCGCCCTTCGACATGGGCTACATCACCGCGACGCATCTCCTGGAGCACATCCACCCGAAGACGCTGGTGGTGAACGATCCGGCCAGCGTGCGCAACGCCCCGGAGAAACTATTCGTCACGCATTTCCCCGACCTGATGCCGCCGACCCTGATCAGCCGCAACCGCGAGTCGATCGTCGAGTTCCGCGCCGAGCACCGCGACATCATCGTGAAGCCGCTCTTCGGCAATGGCGGCGCCGGGGTGTTCCGGCTGCAGGAGCACGACGAGAATCTGAGCTCGCTGCTGGAGATGTTCTTCGGCCTGTCGCGCGAGCCGCTGATGATCCAGCGCTATGTGCCGGAGGTACGCCAGGGCGACAAGCGCATCATCCTGATCGACGGCGAGCCGGCCGGCGCCGTGCTGCGCGTGCCGGCCCAGGGCGAGGCGCGGGCCAATCTCCATGTCGGCGGCACGGCGATTAAGACCGAGCTGACCCAGCGCGAGAAAGACATCTGCGCCGCGATCGGCCCGACACTGCGTGCGCAAGGCCTGGTCTTCGTGGGCATCGACGTGATCGGCGACTATCTGACCGAGATCAACGTGACCTCGCCGACCGGGCTGCAGGAAATAAATCGCTTCGATGGCGTGAAGCTCGAAGCGAAGCTGTGGGGACGCGATCGAGACGCGGCTCGGTCGAGCGTAGAGTCCGACCTGAAAATATTTTCGCGCCGGGTTCTGGACTCTCCGGTCCACAATCCCGATATGCGTGTTGCGAGGAGGTTCGGCGACGATGTCCCGGCCGCGTGAATTCGACGAACAGCAGGTGTTGCAGCAGGCCAAGGAGGTCTTCTGGCAGCACGGCTACGAGGCGACTTCGCTGGCGGATCTGCTGGCGGCGATGGGGCTGTCGAAATCGAGCTTCTACGAGACATTCGGCTCGAAGCGCGAGCTGTTCCTGCGCAGCTTGGCGCGGATCGCGAAGAGCGGGTTGCGGAGTTCCGGCAATTGCTGGTCGGTGGCAAGACTGCACGCCGGGCGATCGAGGTGCTGTTCCGCGCGACGATCGGCTGCGAGACGCATAAGGGCTGCATGGCCTGCAACGAGGCCGTGGAGCTGGCCGGACGCGACGCCGATGCCGAGCTGCGCGTCGCCGCGGTGATGGCGGCGCTGGAGGAATTGCTGGTCCAGGCGATTGCCCGCGGCCAGGACGAGGGTTCGATCGGCACCCGCTTGCCGCCGGCCGATCTGGCGCGGCTGCTGATGGTGGCGCTGAACGGGCTGCAGATCGAGGTCCGGGCCTGCGTCGAGCGCGCCCGGCTGGAACAGACGGTCGATGTCGTGATGCGCATGCTGGATTAGAACGGCCGCGCGTATGAAGGGTTACATTTATTGGTTCTGGACCGAACGGTCCTATTGAAAGATCCAACGAGGGGATAGCAATGCCTGAAAACGCCAGCATCGACACAGATACCTTGTTCGGTCCCGTCCGGATCGGACCGCTGGAGCTTGCCAACCGCATCGTCATGGCACCGCTGACGCGCAACCGTGCGGGCGCCGGGGATGTCCCGCAGGCGATGGCGGCGGAATATTATCGCCAGCGCGCGACGGCCGGGTTGATCATAACCGAGGCCTCGCAGATCTCGCCGCAGGGCAAGGGCTATCCCGACACGCCGGGTATCTACAGCCGCGAGCAGATCGCCGGCTGGCAGGGCGTGACCGACGCCGTGCACAAGGAAGGCGGGCGGATCTTCCTGCAGCTCTGGCATGTCGGCCGGATCTCGCATCCGTCGCTGCAGCAGGATGGCGGGCTGCCCGGTCGCACCCTCGGCGATCAAGCCGGAGGGCAGCGCCATGACTGCGACCGGTCTGCAGCCCTTCGTCACGCCGCGCGCGCTCGAGACATCGGAGTTGCCGGGCATCGTCGAGGCCTATCGTCAGGCGGCGCTCAACGCCCAGGAAGCCGGCTTCGACGGTGTCGAGGTCCATGCCGCGAATGGCTATCTGCTCGACCAGTTCCTGCGCGACGGCACCAACAAGCGGGCCGATTCCTATGGCGGCCCGGTCGAGAACCGCGCGCGGCTGCTGTTCGAAGTGGTCGAGGTCGTGTCCAAGGCGATCGGCGCCGGCCGGGTCGGTGTCCGGCTGTCGCCGATCGGCGCGTTCAACGACATGAAGGACAGCGATCCGGCGACCACCTTCGGCTATGTCGCCGGCAAGCTGGGCAGCCGCGGCCTGGCCTATCTCCATGTCTTCGAGACCGATCCGGCCGGTTTCGACTGGGCGGCGCTGAAGGCGGCTTTCGGCGGTCCCTACATTGCCAATGGCGGCTATGACAAGGCACGCGCGACGAGCGTGGTGTCGGCCGGCCGGGCCGATCTGGTCGCGTTCGGCGTACCGTTCATCGCTAACCCCGACCTGGTCGCCCGGCTCAAGACCGGCGCCGCGCTGGCCCAGCCGGATGTTGCGAAATTCTATGGCGGCGACGAGCGCGGCTATACGGATTACCCCGCGCTCGGCTAAACCGACGGTATCGAGTGCCGATCCGGCTTTATGCTAGGGTCGGTGCTCGATCCTTCGTCAGCTTGGGCCGCCATGTCACGTTTCATTCTTTTCCGCGGCACGAGCCTCTATGGCAGCGTCGACCGCATGCTCGATCATCTGGCCGCGGCTTTCCAGGCAGAGGAGGACGAGGCGGTCATCGTCGATGCGACCCGGCCGGATTATGTTGCGACGTTGCAGCGCGCCGTTGCGGAGGGCATCGACGGGTTTCTCGGTCTGACCGGGATCGGCCTCGATCTGCGCGAAGAGAACAATCTCTACAACACGCTCGATCTCCCCTTCGCCTCGATCTATCTCGATCCCCTGCTGCTCTATTGGAGCCAGGTTGCGACCCCGATTCGGCGCCGGATCATCTTCACCACTGCGCCGGACGACGTGCCCTATTGGAGCGAGCAAGCGGCGTTGCCGGTCCGGCACATGCCGCATGCTGCCGATCCGGTTTCGGTTCTGGTGCAGATTCCCTGGGCAAAGCGCAAGATCCCGATCCTTTCGCCGGGACCGCGCCCGAGGATCCGGCCGTGCTGCGCGCCGGCTGGGCGGCCCATGGCGAGGCGGTTGAGCAGCGGCTGAACGACATCCTGGACGCGCATGACCAGGCTCCCCTGGAGCCGGTCATTCCGCTGATTGCGGCCGTCGCCCATGCAGTCACACGGCTCGAGGAGCCGGAATCGCTCTATCCCTATTTCGTCACGCTCGACACCTATCTGCGCGCCCGCGCCCGTTGGCGCACGGCGCTCGCGCTGATGCCGCTGCCGACCCTGTTCATCGGGCCGGGCTGGGACCGGGTCGCCAGCGCCCATGATGGGCCTATGCGCGCGACCCTGGCGGGCGAGCAGCCGGCGGGGGCGGTCGCCGACCAGATCGGCAAGGCCAAGCTGGTGGTCAATACCTGCACGCCCTATCACGGCAGCCATGAGCGCATCTTCCAGGCGATGGCGCATCGCGCCGTGTCGTTCACGACCGAGACGTCGTGGCTGCGCCTGATGTCCCCGGCCGGCAGCGTGGCTCAGTTCCGCCCGGCGTCGAAGCCGTCACCGAGCGCGCCGAGACTCTGCTGAAACCCGACTCGGTCGCCGAGGAAATCGCCGAGGACGGCTATCGCTGGCTGGCCTCGACCCATACCTGGCGCGACCGGGTGCGCACGATCAAGGTCGGGCTGCAGCAGATCTGAGGGGCGGTCGGCATTGGCAAATCTTGCCAATCCTGTTACCCCTTGGCCGTGCGACCAAAGGAGAGACGCATGGCCACCATGAATGTCAGCCTTCCTGCCGAGATGGTCGATTTCGTGGAGTCCGAAGTCTTCAAGGGCGGCTACGCCTCTGCCAGCGAGGTGATGCGGGACGCGCTGCGGCTGCTGCAGCACGACAAAGCGCTTGAAGCCGAAAAGCTCGCCATCTTGCGGCGTGAGATCCAGATCGGCCTGGATGACGCTGCCGCCGGCCGCTTCTCGAAGCAGACTGTCAGCGAGATCGCAGAAGCGGTGAGGCGGGAACAGTCCGGCCGGTGAGTTCCGAGATTGGCGAGGCTGCGGCGCGCGATATCAAGGACATCCTTCGCGAGACCTTCAAGACCTTCGGCACAAGACAGCTGACGGTCTATCAGCGGATCATCGAGCGCGGCATCGAAATGGTCGTCGCCGATCCCGACCGGCGGGATCGCTCGACCGGGTCGAACTCGCACCAGGCGTGAAGCTATTCCATTTGGAGCTGGCGACGAGCAGGCGGGGCGGGGCCGCGCACTGCCTCTATTACGCGACGGGTCGCGTGTCGGACGGATCGATCGGGACCATTATCCTGCGCGTGCTTCACGAGCACATGGAGCTGCGGCACAAGGTCGTCAGATCTCTCAAGGGTTTCACAAGGGGTATGTCCGGCCAGCCGGAGGAGCCTTGACCTTGGAATGATTACGGGCAGCGCGCCTCTGGAGGCGTTCGGTTTCGCCATGCCACGCCGCTATCGGGTGCGCCAATGCGGTCTGCGGCAGCATGTGCTCGTCGAATATGAGAAAGATCTGGCGCCCCTCCCCTAGCGGGAAGTTTGCCGCATCGATAGCAGCATCAATATCGTCGCCGAATAGTTGGGGGGCGGGACGGCATGGTCGCACGGGTACACTCGGTAGCGTTCGCCTCTCCGAAGGTCAGTAGAACTGAAACCCACACGAAGGTATCGGTATAGCCAACACCTTCGACAGATTGTGAACCCGGCGCGCGGAAAGCACATTTCTGCGTACGGCCTGGAATGCGCTCATGTCTCAGCCGGAGTGATTGACGTTCTGAGTCCGGGCAGCGGCCAGGACAGCAAGCCGCTTGCCTGGCAGATGAGGCGATCGGGCCGCCGCATGGCTGCCGTGGAGCGGCGATCTGCGACACCCATGGTTACCGGCGATAAAGCGCAAGGAGACGATATGGACACCTATCGCGGCATGGATCGGGCGGCGCTCGACCGCGCCTACAACAACATCGCGGCAGTGTCGGACGTGCGGGAAACGATGGCTGACTTTGCCCGTCGCAGCGACACGGTCTACGAGAGGGTCGGTATCAAGCGAGACCTGGCCTACGGGCCGGGCGCGAGCCAGCGAATAGATTGGATCCCGGGCCCGAGCGTCGGAGCGCCGACCCTGGCCTTCATCCACGGCGGTTATTGGCAGAGCCTGGCCAAGGAGAAGTTCGCCCATATCGCCGCCGGGCCACTCGCGCACGGCTTCAACGTGGCGCTCATCGAATATACGCTCGCGCCCGAGGCGCGCATCGGCGCCATTGTTGACGAGATCGGCCGGGCAATCGATTTTCTGGCGGCCCATTTCGCGGATTGGGGGGCCGATCCCGCGCGGTTCTGCCTTGCAGGCCATTCCGCCGGCGGCCATTTGGCGGCTTGGCATCGCGGCCATCCAGCGGTTTCGCTCGTGCTCGGCATCAGCGGGCTCTACGATCTCGAGCCGATCCGCTCTGTTATCTGAACGACAAGCTCGATCTCACGCCAGCCGAGGTCACGGCCTACAGCCCGGAAAAACACATCGGCCCCGGCGCGCATACTCTGCTGACGGTAGGGGGTGTCGAACTGCCGGAGCTGAAGCGCCAGACCGCCAGTTACGCTTCCTGCCTGCGGGAGCGCCGTGAGTCGATCGGGGAGGTTTCAGCGCCCGGCGACAACCATTTTACGATATTGGACGTGGTGGCGTTGCCGGACGGCGCTGCGATCGAGGCCGTGAACCGCGCATTTTCCTGAGGCGGGGCGTTATCCGGCGCTGTGTGAAGCATCACTGAGACCTCGATGCGGCACCGGTCGGGCGAGCATGATCAAGGTCGGCCTGCAGCGGATTTGCGAGCGGCCCGACGGATTGCAACTTGTCGCCGCGGTATCTGAGTCGATATCGTCGCCCGTTGGTTGCAGGGCGGGGGCGGGATGGTCGCGCGGGTACACACGGTGGCGTTCCAGGGCATCGAGGTTCTGGAGATCGAAACCCAAGTGCAGATGTCCCAGGGCCTGCCCAATTTCCTGGTGGTCGGCTTGGCCGACAAGGCCGTGGCGGAATCGCGCGAGCGGGTGCGGGCGGCGTTGAATGCGCTGGGGCTGGCGCTGCCGCCCAAGCGTATCGTGGTCAATCTGGCGCCGGCCGATGTGCAAAAAGAAGGGTCGCACTACGATTTGCCCATTGCCGTCGGGCTGCTCGTGGCGCTCGGCGTGCTGCCGCCCGACGAGATCGACGGCTATACCGTGATCGGCGAGCTGGCACTGGACGGGTCGCTTGCTGCAGTGACCGGGGCCTTGCCGGCGGCTTTGGGCGCGGCATCGGCGGGGCGCGGGCTGATCTGCCCGGCGGCCTGTGGCGGCGAGGCAGCCTGGGCCGGCGGGGTCGAGGTACTGGCGCCTACTAACCTATTGCAATTGATAAATCATTTTAAGGTAGCCAAGTCCTGAGCCCGCCGGTGCCGCGGCTGCGCGAGGAGCCGGCTGACCCGCTCGACCTCAAGGACATCAAGGGCCAGAGAGAACGGCCAAGCGGGCGCTGGAGATCGCCGCGGCGGGCTCGCACAACCTGTTGATGGTCGGGCCGCCGGGTTCGGGCAAGTCGATGCTGGCGGCGCGGCTGCCCGGACTCCTGCCGCCGCTGGCGCCGTCCGAGGCGTTGGAAGTGACCATGATCCATTCCGTCGCCGGGTTGCTCGCCGATGGTAAACTATTGACCCGGAGGCCTTTTCGGGATCCGCACCACTCAGCGTCCTTGCCGGCGCTGGTCGGCGGCGGATCCCGGGCGAAGCCGGGGGAGGTCTCCCTGGCGCATCTGGGCGTCCTGTTCCTGGACGAATTGCCCGAGTTCCAGCGGCCGACCCTGGAGGCGCTCCGGCAGCCGCTGGAAAGCGGCCGGGCCGTGGTGGCGCGCGCGAACTACCACGTCACCTATCCGGCGCGGGTCCAGCTGATTGCCGCGATGAACCCATGCAAATGTGGTCATTTGGGCAGCGATTCCGAGCAATCCTGCAGTCGCGCGCCGAAATGTGCGGTCGAATACCAGTCTAAAACTCCCCCCCCCCTCCCCCCCCCCCTCTCTACCATGTCGAGGTGCCCGCGGTCCGGGCAGTCGATCTCGCCCTGCCGCCGCCGGCCGAGGGCAGCGCCAAGGTGGCCGAGCGGATCGCGGCGGCGCGGACGCGCCAGACCGAGCGTTACGCCGCGCTGCGCACCGACACGCCGGTGCGCAGCAATGCCGAGGCCGATGGCGAGCTGCTCGAACAGGTCGCCGGCCCCGATGCGCAGGGCCGCCGCCTGCTGGTCGAGGCGGCCGACCGGTTGCGCCTCTCGGCGCGCGGCTATCATCGGGTGCTGCGCGTCGCGCGCACGCTGGCCGATCTCGACGGTTCCGAGACGGTGCATCGGGCCCATATCGCCGAAGCTTTATCTTATCGGCGGCCCCGCTTCGGCGGACAGATCTGAACGTGCCGTTGCAACAATAGGCGCGTCATCAACGGCGCGTAGAGCCGGTCTTGCGGCCGAAGGCGACAGAAATGAATCTGTCACGCCCCCTCACTGCTCCATTGTTTACAGAAATTAGACGACCCCCGAGCGAATTATAGTTGGTGTCTTCCATTTTCGAAGCCGGAAATCAGAAATCGGGGCGGGGTTGAAACTCGCGAACCGACCGCCAGAGGACGCTGGACAGCGAGGTTAAGGTTAAGAACCGTAAGGATTTTTGGCGCATGCCAGCAGCGGGAGTTAACAAGATGACAGGTAAGCCACAAGTGTCCGAACAGCTCGACGACATCGCGCGTGCCGTTAACGAATGTGTCGGCAAACGCATTAAGATGATCCGGGTCACTAACGGTCACAGCCAGGAGACGCTCGGGCGTGTGCTCGGGGCTGACGTTCCAGCAGGTGCAGAAATACGAGCGTGGCTCGAACAAGATTTCTGCCGATAAACTGTGGCGCGTCGCACAGCATTATCATGTCGAACTCGAGTATTTCTTCCAGGATATCGAGCCCGGCCTGATGCAATCGACCGGCCCGGTCGAAACCGGCAAGCAGGGCCGCGCACCGCATGAGCGGCTGCGTCTGGAAATCGGCCGCGAGGCCCGGCGCCTGTCGCCGCGGATCCTGCGCGCCGTGCTCAATGTCATGCGTGCCGCGTCCGGCGCGCCGGCAGATACCGACGCGGAGTAATGCGTCGGCCAGCACTACGCCTCATGGCGATGTCCGAGCGTATCGGACATCGCCATCGCGGATGACGGACGAGAGAAAGTCAGCGGGTGCCGGAACTCGGCGCCAGGTCGAGGCGAGCGCCGCGGCGGTTCGGGCTGCCGGTCGGGCCGCAGCATCGGGCTCGAACTCGGCGACGACGGGCTCGCCGGCGACCAGCGCACGCAGTGCCGCAACCAGACGATGACCGCGCGGCGTCAGGCTGACGATCTTGCGCCGCCTTTCGCGCGGATCTTCCAGGGCCTCGACCAGGTCATGGCCGGCCTTGCCGAAAGAATGCCAACGCGACAGCGCGGCGATATTGCGTGAGGCCGAAGACTGGGCGATGCCCAGGCGCTGGGCCAGATCGCCCATCGACAGCCCTTCGTTCTGCGCGATCGTCAGGAACGACAGCGCATATTGTATCGGCATGTCCGGGTCGTAGCGGCGAAACGCCTCCAAGACCCGGATTACCGTGGCGATCTCATCCCCGGTATGCGACGCGGCGGTCACAGAGCCGCCCCGCGGAAACCGACCAATGGGCCGGCGTATAGATGATGTGCCACCGACCGATCCATACCAGGATCTCCTGCTCGTGAGCGTGCCATTCTACGAAGCCGCCCTTGCTCGACCATCGGTCGCGTTCAAGGTAGACCTGCCGGCCGCCCCAAAATCTGATTAAAACGCTCATTTCCTACCCCTTGTTCGAATTGCAGTCTCGTCGCCGGCAAATTGCCTTTGCCGAATTTGCGTTGGCGCGGCCCGACCCAGATCGATGGGTGCCGGTAGACGCCGCTGAAGCTCGCGTCGAGATGCCGGGTGGCATTGATCCTCAGCATGGCGTCCTCCTGAGACTGTGGGGGTGGAAACGGGCGGGACTATGCACCGGCCGTATGACCGGTGCAAGTCTCAAAATGATGGAGCCGGGGGAAGTTTCCGATTCCGGATGGAATCGGTCGATAAAAAACCCGCCTCGACCGGGAGATTCAGAATCCCGCCGCAAATGCGGCGACAGCTGGTCCACCGGCGTCGAGGGCACCGCGATCTCCGCCGCGGCGTCCGATCTGCGCCAAAACCGCAACATGGCGGCTCTCCTGTCATTTGGTTCCGATGGAGAGATATATCCGATATAGGATTATATTTGGCAATGGACATGTTTCGTGAAAAGCGGGCATTGCCGATGGAGTGTGGCGTTGATGCGACAGGCCCGGCGCGCCCGAAGCGCTACCCGGCGGGACGAATTTTGACAGGGTGGGCTTGCGCTGCAGGCTCCGGCTCCAGCTCTTCGAGCCGCCGGTTGGCCGGCTCGATCCCGAAGAAGAACACGGTGGCGATCTGGACCAGCAGCAGCGCGATCATCAGGTTCATGACGCGGAGACACCGCCGGCATTGAACAGCGAAACGACGATGAAGGGCGTCACGATTGTGGCGCCGCGTCCGAAGGTATTGCAGATGCCTGAGGCGCGCAGCCGCACTTCGGTCGGAAACAGTTCGGGAATGTAGATGCCGAACAGCAGCGCCACCAGGACGTAGATCGGTACGGTCAGCGCAAAGCCGACGACGGAGAGCGCGGCGGGTTCCTTGATCGATGGATAGATCAGCCCGAGCGCGACCGCGACGATCGACGAGCCGATGATTGTCGGCTTGCGGCCCCAGCGGTCGGCGGTGAGCGCACCGATCGCCGCGCCGATCGGCGCACCCAGCGCCATCAGCAGGGAATAGCCATAGGATGTCGCGATGCTGAGCCCCTGCTTGACGAAGAAGGTCGGCAGCCAGGTGATGAAGCCGTAGAGCAGCGTGTTGATGACGATCAGGCACAGGCAGCCGACCAGGATCCGCGCCAGCAGCGGCGGCTTGAACAGCATGCCCAACCCGACCGGCGGCACGGCCGGGGCAGGCGGCAGCGGTGGCGGCAGTGGACGGCCGCGCGCGACCTCCGCTTCGATCTTGTGCAGCAGCACATCCGCCTCGGCGCCGCGCCCGACGGATTCGAGCCAGCGCGGCGATTCCGGCAGGTTTTTGCGCAGATACCAGACGATGAGGCCGCCGAGGCCGCCGAGCAGGAACATGACGCGCCAGCCGAAGGCCGGGACGATCAGATAGCCGACCAGCGAGGCAATCGGCAGGTCGGTCACGACGAAGACGGCCATCAGCCCGAGCCACCGGCCGCGCGATTGCGCCGCACGAATTCGGTCATGGTCGAATAGCCCACGACGTTCTCGGCGCCCAGCCCGATGCCGATGACGAAGCGCAGCGCGATCAGCACTGTCATGGTCGGGGCGAAGGCCGCGGCGATCGAGGCCAGGCCGAAGATCAGCAGATTGGCCTGATAGGTGAAGCGCCGGCCGAAGCGGTCGCCGAGGAAGCCGGTCAGGCATGACCCGGCCATCATTCCGACGAAGGTGGCGGAGACGAAAAGCGCGTTCTGTTCGAGGGTCGAAAAGCCGCTCTTCAGCGTCGAGGCGAGCACGGTTCCGGCGACATAGATGTCGAAACCGTCGAAGAACATCCCGATGCCGATGAGGCAGATGATGCGGTAATGGAACGATCCGATCGGCAACCGATCGAGCCGTCCGCCGGCATTGACCGTCGAAGACATAGGCGCGCTCCCTGGGGATGATGGGGGATCGGGGCGGCGCTCCGTCTTGCGCGGATTTCGTGTGCCGGCCCCTGGATGGCGGCGGCGGTGCCGTCCGCCGATTAGTTCAGGCGGCGCTGCGCTGCCGTGTTCTGGTACCAGTCGAACGGCCGATCCTCGGTCGGCACCATGATGCTCTTGACCTGGAAATGGTCGTTGAAGCTCTCGATGCCGCATTCCCGGCCGATGCCGCTGTCGCCGACGCCGCCCCAGGGCGAGGCCGGATCGAGCCGGTGATGGTCGTTGATCCAGACGATGCCGGCCTTGACCCGGGCGGCGACGCGATGGGCGCGCGAGACGTCGCGCGTCCGGATCGCCGCGGCCAGGCCGACGGGCGAATCATTGGCCAGGCGCAGCGCATCCGCCTCGTCCTTGAACGGGGTCACGGTCGTGAACGGGCCGAACACCTCTTCCTGGAAGATGCGCATGTCGGAGCGTACGTCGCAGAAGATGGTCGGCTCGACGAAATAGCCACCTTCGAAGCCCGGGATGCGCGCCGCGACGCCGCCATGGACGCGGCGGGCACCATCCTGGTCGCCGTAGCCGGCATAGGTCAGCACGCGGTCGCGCTGCTTGGCCGAGATGACCGGGCCGAGCTGGGTCGACGGGTCGAACGGGTCGCCGATCCGGATCGACTTGACCTTGCGCGCCAGCTTCTCGACGAACTCGTCGTAGATCGAGGCCTGGATCAGATGACGGGCGGCGCAGACGCAGGTCTGCCCGGCACCGATAAAGGCGCCGAAGGCCGCATAATTCACCGCCTGGTCGACATCGAAATCGTCGAACACCATGACCGGCGTCTTGCCGCCCAGCTCCATGGTCTGATGCGCGAAGACGCGCGCCGCGGCGGCGCCGGCGATGCGGCCGGCCTCGGTGCCGCCGGTCAGCACCAGCTTGTCGATATCGGGATGTTCGGCGAGCGCGCGGCCAGTCGTCGGGCCGAGCCCGAGCACGATGTTGAAGACGCCCTTGGGCAGGCCCGCCTCGGTGAAGATCTGCGCCAGCTTGAGCGTGGTCAGCGGCGTATATTCCGACGGCTTCACCACGGTGGTGCAGCCGGTCGCCAGCACCACGGCAAGCGATTTGCACAGGATCATCAGCGGGTGATTGAACGGCGTGCAATTCGCCACGACGCCGACCGGCGTGCGCTGCGTGTAGTTGAGATATGGACCTTCGACCGGGATGACGTCGTCCCGCCGCGCCAGCGCCACGCCGGCGAAATAGCGGAAGAAATCGGGCAGGCGGGCTGAGCTGCGCCCGGGTCTCATTGACCGGGCGGCCGTTGTTCAGCGTCTCCAGCCGATACAGCCCGTCGAGATTGGCCTCGAAGGCATCGGCCAGCCGGTTCACCAGACGGGCCCGGGCGCGCACGCTCAGGCCGCCCCATTCCGGGCTTTCGAACGCGGCGCGCGCGCTCTTCATCGCGCGGTCGACATCTTCGGCGCCCGAATTGGGAATCCGGGCGATGACGGCGCCGGTCGCCGGATTGCGGACATCGATCCATTGGCCGTTGCCGGCCTCGATCTCGCGCCCGTCGACGAAATTGCCGTGGTCCTCGATGTCGATGACCGGCTTTTCAGGAACGCTCACGATGGACTCCTTCAGGAAACGACGGCGCTGCGCGCCAGGGCGGAGAGGACGCGCCGCTCCGCTTGCGAAACATGCTCGCGCGCCAGCCGGGCCGCGCGCTTCGCGTCGCGCTGCTGGATCGCCTCGATGAGGGCGACGTGTTCCGCCACGAGCTGCGTCGGATCGCGGCCCTTGATGCTGGCAAGGCTGACGCGCACCAGCCGCTCCGACTGATCGATCAGATCGCAGGTTGCGACTGCCATCCGCCGGTTGCCCGAGGCCTGCGCGACGGCGCTATGGAAGGCACGGTTGTAGTCGATGAAATCGCTGCCGCGGTCGAAATCGCGAAACTGGCTGAGGCTGTGTAATATATCATTAGTGGCATTCTCAGCGGCTCCTGATGCGCAGGCGGCTTCGAGCACGATGCGCAGCTGGAACAGATCGCGCGCATCGGCCATCGAGATCGGGTTGACGTGGTAGATCGACGGCGATCAGCAGGTCGCAGGTGCCGAGCAGCGCGGCCGTGTCGGCGAAATCCGTCAGCAGCGGCGACAAATCCCGGATCGACGCGGTGCCGGTCAGATCGGCGGCGCGCAGCCCGGTCTGCAGGCTGCACCATTCGATATCGCTCGCGCCAGCAGCGGCATCATATCCGCGAGTGTCAGGCTGCGATGGGCGTCGTTGATATGGGCCGGGTTGCCAGCCCAGACCAAGGCGATCCGGTAGCGCTTGCCGGGTCCGAGCGGCAGCTCCGGCGCGACGGGCGCGGTCAGATAAGGCCCCGGCCACGGACCCGGTCCGTCAAGTCCGAGCGTAGTTGCGAGGCTGCAGATCGGCAGCTCGGCGGCGGCGGCCGGCGGGTCCTCGGTCAGGCCATAGGCCGCCTCGATCCCAGGCGCGGTCGCGGCCAGCCGCTTCAGCGGATCGCGCAGATAGAGCCGGACGCGCTGCCCCCGTGCTGCCAGCAGCGGCGCATAGCGCAGGAATTGGATGGTGTCGCCATAGCCCTGGTCGCTCCAGAGCAGCAACGGGCCGGGCGCGGCGCTCTCCGTCCAGCGCGGCATTCCGAAATCCGGCTTCGGCGCTTCCGGCAAGGCCAGCCGCGCCTCATAGGCGGCAAAGCCGTCGACCCAGCGGCCTTGCAGCAGCAGCAGGTTGGCGAGGTTGAAATTGGCAAGAGCGCGGTCGCTGCCTTCGACGAGTTCGGCGGCGCGGCGATAGCAGCTCTCGGCCTCGGCCAACCGGCCGAGCCGCTTCAGCACCATGCCGCGATTGAGCCAGGCTGCGGCGAAGCCCGGATCGGCCTGCAGCACGCGGTCGTAAAGCTGCGCGGCCGGCTCCAGCAGGCCGGTCCGATGCTGCAGGTCGGCGGCGTTGTACAGCAGGCTGCGGTCGGCCGGCAGCCGTTCCAGTGCCTGCTGATAGAGCGCCAGCGCCTCGGCCGGGTCACCGGCATCCTCAGTTGCGGCTGCGAGGCTGAGCCAGGCATCGCTATGGTCCGGATCGAGCGTCAGGACCCGGCGCCATTGCTCCATCGCCGCTCCAACCTGACCCAGATCGCGACGGATGATCCCGAGATTATAGGCAATATCGGTCCGCTCCGGCAGCAAGGCCGCAGCCCGTTCGAGCAACGGCGCCGCCGCTTCGTCGTCGCCTGCAGCGGACCGCGCCAAGCCGAGCAGGTAGCAGCCGTCGCCGGCCGCTCCGGCCTCGATCAGCGCCTGAGCATTGATTGCCGCTGTCGTCGTATCGCCGGCGTCGAGTGCGGAGAGCGCTGCTCGGTGCAGCTCCTGTTCGTCGGCAGTGTCGGCCAAGGCGGCTCCTCGTCGGCGGTCGGACGCATGCTAGCGCCAGCGGACAAACTGCGTCCACAAGCGTCTCGGCCGGTGGTGCAGGTCGGTCGTATCGCTAGTGCTCAATGCCTTACGTCATCTCGGTTTTAATTAAATCTACAGAAATAGAGGTTACATATTTCCGATACCATTGTAATAGCCGAATGATTTGGTCAGGTGTGTGCGCGAATTGGACCCAATTGTCACCAAGAAGGACAATTTTATTTTTGGTCCATTTCGGCGTATTTTCGATTTTCTTAGGAGGTTCGGCATGTTGCGGTGTTTTTTTTCCACGGTGCGAGACGGCCGAGGGATTGCGGCCCTGGAATATGCCTTGATTGCCGGGCTCATGTTTGCCGCGATCATCGGAGCGACCGCCGCGTTGAACCCCAAGCTCTCGTCCTCCTTCAAGAATCTGGGGACGTCGCTGACCTCGCGTGATGCCGGCACCTGATCCCAGGCGGGCTCGACGCGTTTCCATTTCGTAATCGAATCTTAGAATTTGTCGACGAGAGTCGCCATGAGATACCGTAAGCACGCACTCTCCTCGTGCAACGGTTGTCGGGGCGGGCATTGGCTGTTTTCCGCCCTTCGGCAAAGCAAATTCGGAGCGCGGCGCGGTCGGCCGTCCGCATCGCAGGGAAGGCAGTTTTCTTCATGTTGCAGCGCATTCGCAGTGTCATCCGCGACAAGAGGGGTATTGCCCCGCTCGAGTACGCGCTGATCGCCGGGCTGATCTTCTCCGCGCTGCTCAACGCCTCGCTGTCTCTCAGCCCCAAGCTGAAAAGCGCCTACAGCAATATCGGCACGACGCTGACGAAGCACGCGACCGGCACTTAGCGCACGCGATAAGCGCGTTCAGTCCGGCCTTCGCGCGCAGACATAATCCTTCAGGACGGCCAGCGTATCCGCGGGAACCCAATCGGCCCGCGCAATGACATCGTCCATCTGGCTGCAACGGAACGGCGAATAGCTGGTCGGCGCCGGATCGGCCACGATCGCCGCATAGCGCGGCAAACCCGGCAGAGTCAGGCTGAGATAGGGCTGTCCCCAGGACCAGGCAGTCGAACGCGCCGTAGGCACGGCCCGCCCGGCCAGGATTTGCTGCAGCGGCACGACGCGCGCCGGTCCGACGGAGACGCTGGCGGCGAGGCTGTCGCGATAATTCAGCCAGGCGCCGAGGAAGCTCAGATTATGCTGCAGCTGGGTCGCGGCCAGCGCTCCGGTCATGACCAGCAGCACGGCGCCGCGCGGCACCGTCCGGCCGCGCCACAGGGCCAATGCGCCGAGCACCGGCAGGAGGAAGACCAGCGCCGTGCGGATGTAGTAGTGGCTCTCCGGCGTCACGATTTCGGTGTGCAGCAATCCGAACAGCAGCGCGATCGCCGGGAAAGCGGCCAATGCAAGCCAGAGCGCGCCACGCCCGCGGCGCCAGCCCAAGACCGCCCAGAGCACGATATAGAGCAGCACGATCGCGATGGCCGGCTGGAGCGTGATGACGTCTTCGAGGCCGCCGAGACTCCACATCCGCTGGCCGCTTCGGATAATGCCGGGGTCACTCATCTCGATCGAGAGGCGCCAGGCCCAGAGCGCCAACAGTGCGGCCTCGGCGATGCCGAGCTGGACCAGCCGCCGCCGCACCGCGCCATCGCGGCATTCGCGCCAGCAAAGCAGGGCGGCCAACGGCAAAAGCGGCAGCGCGAACACCATGCCCGGATGCGAGAACAGGAAGATCGCCGTGCAGCACAGGGTGAGCGCCGCGCCGGCGAGGGCGCCACGGGCATAGCGATGCCCGAACAAAGCCGGCCAGAAACCGGACAGTGTCAGCAAGGTTTCGCTCGGATAGCCCAAAGCGGAAATGCCGAGCGCCAGGATCGACACCGTTGGAAACAGCAGCAGCCAGCGGGCGCCGCGCGGCAGGAGCGGCACGCAGGCGGCCAGGCCGATAAACGGAAAGCCGATGAACAGCGCCTGGTAAAGCCGCATCGCTGCCAGCGCCGGCAGGCCGGCATCGCGTGCGACCTCCGCCGGCAGCACAGTCATCAGATAGACGGCGATGCGCGCCGGCATGATGTGCCACACCAGCGGCCAAGCGTCGTCGAGCCCGATGATGAACGAGAACAGCGCGCCATCGGCATAGAGCACCAGCCCGGTCGCCCAGGCTGCGATGCTCAGCCCGCCGGCTACGGCAAGGCCGAGCAGGATGGCCAGGACGAGCAGGCGGCGGTCGGCTGCGCCGGCCGAAGTCGCGTCGATCGCGGCCGGCGTCGTCGAGGAGACGGCGTGCAGCCCATCGGTCTCGGGGCGGTCGTGCAGAGGCGCGGCGGGTGCGATCATGTCACCGGAAAGCAGCGAAGGGCGAGCGGCTTCCTATCACGGAACTTCCGCGGGCGGCCAGAGCCGGGGGCCGCCACGGTTTTCGATTTGCCGGTTTGGGCGGTTCCGCGAGATAATCCCGTTTTGCCCGAACCGAAAGCCCCGCATGCCGATCATCGCCCGTGTGCCGAAGGACCGCCGCAAGCCGGACAGCACCTATCTCTCGAACTTCGCCGAAAACGTCACCTCGCAACACGGCGAAGACGGCATCGTCCGCAAGATCCTGGAGATCATCGGCGCGCGCAACCAATGGGTCGTCGAGATCGGCGCCTGGGACGGCAAGCATCTCAGCAACAGCTGGGCGCTGACCAACCGTCAGGGCTGGCACGGCGTGCTGGTCGAGGGCGATGCCGAACGCTGTGCGACGCTGCGCGCGAATTGCGCCGCCCTGCCCAAGGTGACGGTGAAGCAGGCTTATGTCGGCTTCGACCCGGCGGCGCCGAACGCGCTCGACGCGATCCTGGCCGAGACGCCGGTCCCGGTGGATTTCGACCTGCTCAGCATCGATATCGACGGCAACGACTATTATCTCTGGCAGGCGCTGATGCGCTATCGGCCGCGCATCATCATCATCGAATACAATCCGACCGCGGCCAATGACGTCGTCTTCGTGCAGGACGCCGATGAGAGCCTGAACCAGGGCTGCTCGCTGGCGGCGCTGATCCAGCTCGGCAAGGACAAGGGCTACGAGCTGGCCTGCGCCACCAAGACCAACGCCATCTTCGTCTGCGCCGAAGAGTTTCCCAAGCTCGGCATCGCCGACAACGATATCGACGCCATGCGCTGCGACACGGGGCCGCGCATCCTGTTCGGCTATGACGGCACGGTGTTCACGGCCGGGGTGAGCTACCTGCCCTGGACCCATATCAAGCTCGATCCCGAAGATCTCCAGGTCCTGCCCAAGGCGCTGCGCAAATATCGCTACGAGCCGGATCCGACGTGACCGGGCGGGAACCCGATCGGTTTTCCTATATCGACGCGCTGCGCGGCTGGGCGATCCTGCTCGTGCTGCTGACCCATGCGGCGCAGGGCCGGATGGCGGCCGAGGCGCTCTCGCAGGCGGCGCCGCACAGCCCCGTGCTCGATCTGCCGTCTTGGCTTCAGCAGATCTGCGCCCATGCCGGCTCCGGCGTGCATCTGTTCTTCGTGGTCAGCGCGCTTTCGCTGGCGCTCAGCGCCCGCAAGCGACGGGAACACGGGCTCGGCGCTTATGTCATCCGGCGCTTCTGCCGCATCGCGCCGATGTTCTATGCCGGGATCGCGCTGTATCTCGCCCTATTCGGCTGGGGGCCTCGGCTCTATGCGCCGGACGGCATCGGGCCGGGCGATGTCGCGCTGACATTCGGGCTGCTGCATATCTGGAGCACCAACGCCTTGAACAGCGTCGTGCCGGGCGACTGGTCGGTCGGTGTCGAGGTGATGTTCTACCTGATCCTGCCGTTGCTGCTGCTTATCGGCCGGGCACCGGTGCGTCTCGCGGCGCTGACGCTGGGCTTCGTGCTGATGGCACAAACGATACACTGGATCGGCGCCGGCTTCGGCCCGTTCGGCAACCCGGGCTTTCCGAGCCAATCCGTGGTGTTTCTGTTCGGGCTGATCGCCGCAAAGGCCGTTGAATGGAAGCGCTTCGGTTCAAGCCCTTCTCCCGCATTGCGGGAGAGCGCGCGCGAAAGCGCGGCGTTCCGTCTCCGCAAGGAGGCGACGCGCCAAGCGCGTCGAAGGGTGGTGAGCGTCAGCGAGCCGGATGAGGGTCCGGCGCGCCAGCGCCGAAACGAAGACTCCCGCGATTTTGCCAGCGGCTCGACCCTCACCCTCCCGCTGCGCGGGTCCCCCCTCCCTCAATGCGGGAGAGGGGTTCTCGCCATGTGTGTGTTCCTATTTCTCGTCGCCGGCCTGCCGCTCTGGCATCTGCCGGAGATAATCCTCGTCTATCACGTCCAGTTCGCGGCGCTGGCGGCGTTGCTGTGCATCCTGCTGCATCGGGTCCCGGGGCCGATCCTGGTCAACCGCGCGCTGGCCGGCATCGGGCGGATCTCGTTCAGTATGTACATCCTGCAATTCGCCTTGTTCACACCGGTCTTCGGTCTGGCGGAGAAGCTGGCCGGGCGAGCGGCCAGCGGCAGTGAGACTCTCGCGCTCTATTACCCGCTGCTGGTCGGCGCGACCGCTGCCTGCGCGGCTGTCACCTATGCCGCGATCGAACGGCCGGGCATGCGGCTAGGCCGGCTTCTGATCCTGCGGCTGCAGCAGCGCGGCGGGGCGATCGAGCGCCCGGTCTGAGCCGTCCTCGGCCACGATCGCAATATCGAGCATCGGGATGCCGATCAGCCCGCGCGTGACGTGGCTCGATTGCACCCGGAAGAAGATTGCGTCGTCGATCCAGTGATGGGCGACATTCTCCGCCTGCGTCCCTTCAGCAATCGCCGCGACCACGGAGTAATCGCCGGTCGGCAGATACGGCATCTGGAAATGGAAGCGGGCGCTAAAGCGCTGCCCGGCCGCCATCGCGACCGGCGCCAGCCGATAGGTCAGATAGGTGTTGTCGCCGAACAGGAACTGACCGAGCCGGTCCTTGATCTGGAAGCCGAGGATCGGCCGGGCGACATCGGCCAGCGCCTCGGCGCGGATGCGCAGCACGACATCCTCGCCGCCGACCAGCGCGGGCAGCCGGTTGCCCGCGGCATCCTCGATCGCGACATCGAGGATGCGCGCGCCGTTCTGGCCGAAGGACCGCGCCTCCTCGTCGAACTCGAAGAGGTCGATCTCGTTGCGATGCACCGAGGCGTCGAGCAATTCCCGGCGCGGATCGTGGATGATGCGCGCCGGCTCCGGCGCCGCAACGCGCCGGCCGGCGACGCGGAAGCTCGAGGAATCGTCGCGTTCCTGCTCCATCGCCGCGAGATATTCGAAGCAGATCTCCTTGGCCGTGCCCTCGGCCCGCACCGCGCCGCGGTCTATCCAGACGACCCGGTCGCACAGCCCGGCGACCGCGCCCATGTCGTGCGAGACGAAGAGCAGCGTTCCGCGCTCCTTGAAGCCACGGATGAAGCGCATGCATTTCTGGTTGAAGGCGGCGTCGCCGACCGACAGCGTCTCGTCGACGATCAGCACATCGGCATCGACATGGGCCGCGACTGCGAAGGCGAGGCGGGCGAACATGCCGCTCGAATAGAGCTTGACCGGCTGGTCGAGGAAATCGCCGATCGCCGCGAAATCGATGATGAGCGCCAGACGCGCGTCGATCTCGGCCTGGCTGAGGCCGAGGATCGAGGCGGCGAGATAGACGTTCTCCCGGCCTGAGAACTCCGGATTGAACCCGGCGCCCAGCTCCAGCAACGCCGCGACCCGGCCGCTGACCTTGACCGTACCCTGGGTCGGAGAGACCGTCCCGGCGATCAGTTGCAGCAAGGTCGATTTGCCGGAGCCGTTGCGGCCGATGATGCCGATCGTCTCGCCCCGCGCGATGGTGAGCGAGATGTCGTGGATCGCCCAGTATTCCTCGTAGAAGCGGCGCCAGCGGCGCCACAGCATCTGCTTCAGCCGGTCCTGCGGCCGCTTGTAGATGTTGTAGGCCTTGCCCAGGCCGCTGATCTGGATGACCGTGTCAGAGCACATCGGCGAAGCCCTTGCGCGTGCGCCGGAACCACCACAGACCGATCATGGCGGTCACCCAGCCGGCGCCGAGATATTCGCCATAGGCAGCCGGATCCGGCACCGTGCCGGAGAACAGCGCCTGGCGCAGCTCCTCGACCGCCAGCGTGACCGGGTTGAGATAGAGCCAGTCGCGGAACGCCGCCGGCACCGCCTGCAGCGGATAGAACACCGGCGCCGCGAAGGTCAGCGCCGAGACGACGATGCTCATGGCCTGCTTGAGATCGCGCAGGAACACGCCGAGCGAAGCGAGCAGCCAGCCGAAACCGAGGATGAACAGCGCGAGCGGCAGGAAGGGCAGCGGCAGCAGCAGCGCCGTCAGCGGCGGCGGGCCATGCAACACGGTCTGCGCGATCAGCAGCAGCACCAGGCTGACCCCGACCGCGACCGAGGCGCCGATCAGCGCCGACCAGGGCAGGATCTCCAGTGGGAACACGACCTTCTTCACATAGGTCGGGTTCTCCAGGACCAGTCCGGGCGCCCGCGCCAGGCATTCGGCGAAGACGCCGAGCACGGCCATGCCGGCGAAGATCATCAACGGCGGATCGCCGGCAGCGCCGCCCGTGATCTGCCAGCGCGCCTGGAAGATCTGGGTGAAGACGAAGCTGTAGACGCTCAGCATGAACAGCGGCGCAATGATCAGCCACAGCCCGCCGAGCAGGGTGGTGCGCGTCTTGGCCGCGATCTCGCGGCCGCCGAGGCGGGCGAGCAGCAGCCGATTGCGCCAGGCGACCAGCACCGGTCCGAACAGGAATTCCACGAAGCTCATCGACAGATGCTACCCCAAGCTGGCCCGGGGGGTAGCATGCCGCCTTGCGAAAGATCAACCGGTGCGGCAGGCGTCGTCAGATATGTCCGGCGCCTTGGGCCGCCAGCATGCTTTGCGCTTCGGCCTCCGCGGCGCTGCCGCGGTTGAACCAGGCGTTCAGCAGCACGGCCGCGATCGAGGTCATGATGATCGCGTCGCCGAACACCGGCTTGAGCTCCACCGGCATGATGCGGAAGAAATTGGGCGAGACGATCGGGATCATGCCGAAGCCGATCGCGATTGCCACGATCAGCACATTGTGCCGCTGCGTCGTGAAATCGACCGTCGCCAGGATCTTGATGCCCGTGGCGGCGACCATGCCGAACATGATGAAGCCGGCGCCGCCCAGCACGCATTGCGGCACCGAGGCGACGATGAAGGCGAGCTTCGGCACCAGCCCGAGCGCCAGCATGATCACGCCGCCTGCGGCGCAGACCCAGCGGCTGAACACGCCGGTGACGCCAACCAGCCCGATATTCTGCGAGTAGGAGACATAGGGAAAAGTATTGAAGATCCCGCCGATCAGCGTGCCCAGCGCATCGGCGCGCAGGCCGCGCTTCACATCCGAGGCGGCGATGGTCCGGCCGGTCATGGCGCCCAGCGCCAGGAACATGCCGGTCGCCTCGATGAAGACGATGGTCACGACCAGGCACATGATCAGGCAGGGCACGAGCTGAAAGGTCGGCAGCCCGAATTGCAGCGGCAGCACGACACGCAGCCAGGGCGCCTCGGCCAGCCCGCTGAAATCGGTCCAGCCGAGCGCCATGGTCAGCGCGTAGCCGGCGGCGATGCCGATCAGCACGGAGAGATTGGCGATGAAACCCCGGCCGAATTTGATCACGACCAGGATGAGCGCCAGCACCAGACCGGCCACGGCGAGATAGCCGCCCGCGCCGAAATCCGCTGCAGTGGCGCCGCCCCCGGCCCAGCCGATGCCGACCCGCATCAGCGACACGCCGATCATGGTGATGATCGAGCCGGTGACGACTGACGGGAAGAAGCGCAGCACGCGATGCACGAAGGGCACGACCAGCAGCCCGAACACGCCGCCGGTCAGCACTGCGCCATAGATCCCGTTCAGCCCGACCCCCGGCATGGCGGCCATCGCCAGCATCGGCGAAATCGACACGGCGGTGACGCCCATGATCACCGGCAGCCTGATGCCGAACGGTCCGATGCCGATGGTCTGGACCAGCGTGGCGATGCCGCAGGCGAAGAGATCGGCATTGATCAGCAATGCGATCTGCTCCTTGGGCAGCTGCAGCGCCCCGCCGACGATCAGCGGCACGGCGACCGCATTGGCATACATGACCAGGACATGCTGCAGGCCGAGTGCGAATAATCTGGGCAGCGGCAGGATTTCGTCGACGGGATGAACCGGTGCGGACATGGCAAGGTGCCTCCTCAAGCCTGGACGGCCTGAGCGGCTCATGCAGGAATTGCGCCGCTGATCAGGCCCACCAGGTCGACGAGTGCATGCGCCCAGAGGTCATGTCAGACGGCTGCTGCCCAAGGATCGAGGATCTGGACGCCTGTATGACCGAAATCCGCGACGTTCCGCGTGGCCAGGGTCAAGCCGTTCACGATCGCCGTCGCGGCGATCTGCATGTCGAGAACCGGTCGTGGTACCGGGACGTGCAATGCCGCACTGCGCCGAGCGATCTCCAGCGTGACTGGCAGGATGCGTCCGGAAAAGGCCGGCAGCACATATTGCTCCATCCATTGTCTCAGCACGGCGCCGTGTCCCGCACCTTTCCGCTCGGCCAGAAGCATACCTAACTCCAGCTCTTGGATCGTGACGACCGAAAGGTAGAGTTCATCAGGCGTTGTCGTAGAAGCCCAGTCGGCAACGCGCGGATCCGCTTTGCCGCCGCGGATCTTGCGGAACTCCGAGACGACATTGGTATCGAGCAGGAACATCAGGAAAGGTCGGCCGCTCGGCCCAGATCCCGTCGTGGTGCGATTTCGAGCTCGACATCCTCGATACCCGGCATACCCCAACAGATCGGCGATACTGCCGCGTCCGCCGGCGAGCCGCCGATACTCTTCGATGCTCAGCAGCACATGCGCCGGCTTGCCCCGGTCGGTGATAAAAACAGGGCCGTGCTGCGCCGCCTTCTTGGCCCGGCCGGTATCCTGATTGAATTCTCGACTGGACAGCGTGGTGATCGTCATGTCTTGCTCCGGTATTGTGTAGGAACATTACTACAATTACGGCCGGCCGACAATTCCCTCGCCGCGCCGGTGGCCTCGCCTTTATGGTACGACCGCCCTCAGTTGGGCCGGCTGGAGGAACTGGTGTCGACCGAGAGTAAATATTTCTGCCCGCTGCCCTGGGTGCATTTCTATACCGAGCCGAACGGCACCGTGTCGCTGTGCTGCGTCGCCAATCCGCCGCTGAAGGGCGAGGACGGGCGGCCTTTGTCGATCCAGCGCCAGGCGCCGCGCGCGCTCTGGAATACCCAGGCATTCCGCGAGGCGCGCCGGCAGATGGCGACCGGCGAGCCGTCGCCGTTCTGCACCTATTGCTACAAGAACGAAGAGAATGGCGTGCCGAGCTATCGGCAATTCGTCGTGGGCGAATACAAGACCGTCCAAGGCAAGCCGATCGCCCAGGTCGTCGCCGAGTCGGAAGCCAAAGGCTGGACGGCCGATGATCCGGTCTATGTCGATCTGCGTCTGGGCAATCTGTGCAATCTCAATGCCGCATGTGCCATCCGGATTTCAGCTCGCAGATCGAGCGCGACGCCGTGCATGCCGAGTGGCGGCGCGGCGATCGCGATACGCGGGTGCTCGATCTGTCGCACCGCTTCGACAACAATCTGGAGCATTGGAGCGAGAGCCTGCAGCTGATCGAGGAGCTGGCCGAGTTCACCGAAGAGGTCGAGTTCATCCAGCTTGCCGGCGGCGAACCGACCATCAACAAGGCGCAGCTCCAGCTGCTGCAGCTGCTGGTCGAGCGCGGCCAGGCGCCGAAGATCCGCCTCACCCTCTGGTCGAATCTGACCTCGATCCAGCCCGGCTTCTACAAGCTGCTGGAGAATTTCCAGCAGGTCGTCGTCTATGGCAGTACCGACGGCTTCGGCGCGACCTATGAATATATTCGCTTCCCGGGCAATTGGGCCGCCTTCGACCGCAATGTCCGGCAGCTGGTCCAGGTGCCGCGGCTCTGCCTGTTCATCTCGCCGGTGCTGCAGGCCTATAACGCGCTCGATCTGACCCGGCTTTATGATTGGTGCCTGGAGGTCGGCGCCCGGCCGCAGATCAATATTTTGAACCAGCCGGATTATCTCGATTACCGCATCCTGCCGATGCGCGCCCGGCGCCTGGCGTCCGAGCGGCTGGCCGCCTGGATCGCGGAGCATCGCGGCAATCCGCTGGTCGACGACAAATTCGCCGCCAGCCTGGACGGGCTGGCCGGCGCGCTGCTCAACGAGCAGGACCGGTTCGAGCACAAGCCGGTGCAGGATTTCATGCGCTTCACCGACGATCTCGACCGCTCGCGCGGCCAGGATATCCGGACCGCGCTGCCCGAGCTGTTTCAGCTCTGGCAGGACGAGCATGGCTGGCGCGACCGCGTCGCCTGATCCGCGTCCGGCATGAGCTTCACCTTCTGGCTGCTGGCGGGCCTGCCGCCTTTCCTGGTCGCGCTCGGCGTCACCGGGTTGCTGCGCGTGCGCGGCAAGCCGAAAGGCGGGCGCAAATGGAGCGCCGGCCTGGCCGAGACCGGGCCGGTGCTGGGCTTCCTCGCCGGCTTCATCGGCATCGCCCAAGGCGTTCCGTTCCTGGCCAATATGGCGCATCACCGGGTCGGCGAGGCGGCGGTGCTGGCGCTTGCCGTCGCGGTCGGCTTTGCGCTGGTGCGCCCGGGCCGCGGCTTGGGCGCTATGCCGCGCTCGCAGCGGCGCTGCTCGCAATTTATTGGCAGCTGCCGGCGGGCACGCTGCCGGCCGAGCAATGGCTGGTCGCCGCGGCAGTGGCGCTCGTCGCCGTGTTCGCGCTCGACCGGCTGGTGCTGCTGGCGCGCGAGGGCGCTGCCGGCATGCTGGTGCTGGCGATTGCGGCGCTCGGGCTGACCGTGATCGCGGTCTCGGCCCATGCCGGGCTGCTCGGCGGCATGGCTTTGGCGCTGGCCGCCGCCTGCATCGGCTGGCTCGCCTGGGCGCGGCCCTTCGGCAAGGCGCCGCCGGCGCTCGCGGCTACGGCCAGCGGCGGCATGGTGTTCGCCGCACTGGGCTTTGCCACGCTCGAAGGCGCGGCGCGGACGCCTTGGGCGCTGCTGCCGCTCATCGCCTGTTTCTGGGCCGATGCGATCCTGCGGCGTGTACCGCTGCTGGCCCGGCTGGCCAAGCAGAAGCCGCAACGCCCGCTGGTGCTCGCCTTGGCCGCAGCGCTCCCGGCGATCCTCGCCATCGTGTTGGCTTTTTTCCTCGCTTGACCCGCTGCTCGGGCCGGCGTCAAGCTCCCGGCCCATGAGTTATCTGCGCCATGTCGAGGCCTGCAACGCCTTCGACCCCGATGCCTTTCTGCCGTTTCTGCTCGGCGATCGGCGCGTCGGCTTCATCCGCCGCGACAAGGCCGGGGCCTTGGCCCTGTTTCCCAAAGTGTTCGAGAGCGACGGCAGCGCGGTGCGTCTGGCCGGTACGCTCGACACCGCGCCGCGACGCAGCGCCGCACTGGGCGAGGCGTCACAGCTTTTGGCGCAGAAAGGGGCGATCGGCGGGATCCGCGGCGAGGCTTTCGCCGTCACCGCAGGCTGGCGCGGCCCGCTGCTGTTCGAACTCGATCGCGGTGCCGTGCCGTTCTTCGGCACCCGCTCCTATGGCGTGCATCTGAACGGCTATCGGCATGACGGCGACGATTTCCTGATGTGGATCGGCCGGCGCGGCGCTCGACAAGAAGGTCGCGCCGGGCAAGCTCGACAATCTGGTCGCCGGCGGCATCTCCAGCGGCTACGACGCCCAGGCGACGCTGCTCAAGGAGGCCGGCGAAGAAGCCGGCATGCCCGAGGCGCTCGCGCGCCGCGCCTGGCCGGTCGGCGCCATGATGTACCGCATGGCCTTGCCCGACGGCATGCGCGACGACGTGCTGTTCAGCTACGATATCGAGCTGCCGACCGATTTCGTGCCGTGCAACACCGATGGCGAGATCTCGGATTTCCAGCCGATGTCCTTCGGCGAATGCCTGCGGCTGGTGCACGAGACCGACGACTTCAAATTCAACGTCAATCTCGTGCTGATCGATTTCGCGCTGCGCCATGGCCGGATCGTGCCGGAGGACCCGGATTATCTGGCGCTGCTGACCGGGCTACGCGGCGGGCTGATCCGGGAACCCGGCGCGGGCGCGCAGCTCCGCCGCTGAGATCCCGGCCGCCCGCATCGCGGCCAGGGTCGGTGCGCGGTCGCGCTTGGCGAAGCGCTTGCCCTCGGCATCGAGCAGCAGCCGGTGATGGTGCCAGACCGGCACCGGCAGATCGAGCAGCGCCTGCAGTAGGCGATGGACATGGGTCGCGGCGAAGAGATCGTCGCCGCGCGTCACCAGTTCGACTCTTTGCAACGCATCGTCCCAGGTGACGGCGAGGTGGTAGCTCGCCGGGATATCCTTGCGTGCGATCAGCACGTCGCCGCCGTCGAGCGGCGTTGCGGGGACAAGGCCATGGTCGAGATCGCGCCACTCCAGCGGCCCGGTCTCGGCCAGCGCCGCCGCGACGTCGAGCCGCCAGCCATGGGCGTCGCCCGCGGCAATCCGGTCCGCGCGCTCGGCCGGCGACAGGGCACGGCAGATGCCGGGATAGACGGGCTCGCCCGCATGCGGCGCCGCCATTGCCGCCGCCAGCTGGGAACGGGTGCAGAAGCAGGGATAGGCCAGGCCGCGCCCGATCAGCCGCTCCAGCGCTGTACGGTACTCGCCAAAATGCTCCGATTGCCGCCGCACCGGCAGCGGCCAGCCAAGGCCGAGCCAGGCCAGATCGGCCTCGATTGCCGTAGCGAAATCCGGCCGGCAGCGCGTGAGGTCGATATCCTCGAGCCGCAACAGCATGGTCCCGCCCGACCCGGCCGCGGCCTGGGCGAAGAGTGCGCTATGAGCGTGGCCGATATGAAGCAGGCCGGTCGGGCTGGGGGCGAAGCGCGTGATGGGCATGGCCGGGAGTGTTAGGCGGAGGCTGGCGGCGCGGCAAGGAATCTGAACCAGAAGCGATCGAGGGCGTTCTTGCATGTAGCGTCGACTCGGTCAGATGCGGAACGGGCGAAGTGCAGTCGTTGCCACTTACTTTGCCGCCGTCGCTTGCTATATCCGGGAAGGACTGCTGCACTGACCGGAGTTCCCCCCATGACCGAGCCCCTCGATGGCCCCCGCCGCAAGCCGGCTTCCGGCGGTACGGCGACGGCGCTGATCGTCATGCTGCACGGGTTGGGTGCGGATGGGGCCGATCTGATCGAGCTGGCCGGGCCGCTGGCGCGGGCGTTGCCCGAGGCGGCTTTCGTGGCGCCCAACGCGCCGGATCCCTGCGACATGGCGCCGTTCGGCTATCAATGGTTCAGCCTGCAGGACCGCGATCCGCATCTGCTGGCGCATCTGGCCGATGGCGCGGCCGGGGCGCTTGCCGGCTTCATCGAGGCGGAGCTGGCGGCGCATCGGCTCGACGCCCGGCGTCTCGCACTGGTCGGCTTCTCGCAGGGCACGATGATGGCGCTGCATCTCGGGCTGCGGCTGGCGCCGGCGCCGGCGGCGATCGTCGGGTTCTCCGGCGCCCTGCTGGCGCCCGAGCGCCTGGCTGCCGAGAAGCGCGGCACGCCGCCGGTGCTGCTGATCCACGGCACTGCGGATGACATCGTGCCGTTCGAGCGCATGGCAGCGGCCGAGGCCGGGCTCAGCGCCGCCGGGATCCCGGTCGATACCCTGGCGCGGCCCGGCCTGCCGCATGGCATCGATGAAGAGGGCATCGCAGCGGCGGCCGGGTTCCTGCTGCGGCATTTGGGATAGGGATAGCGGTATCCCGATCGCCGACCGCAAAATTTGGTGGGTCGGACGGTGATTTTTGTCGAACGGGTGCACAGGATGATACCAAAGGGTCACATTCCTATGATATCGTGCGCCGCAGAGCAGAGGTTTTGACGGAGCGCTTTCGTGTGCCGTTTGCCTGACACGCCGTCCTGGTCACGGGATCTCGCCGAGCTTCGGCGGGGCGTGCTCGGCGCGTCGCTGCGCCTCGCGCATCTTTCGAGCAGTCCAGACACCGGGCGGTCGAACGGGCTTTGCCCCAGTCGGCAGAGCACGGCTCGGCAGAGCCTTCGTTCCTCATTATGTCTTTCGGAAGCCAGACGCGAGTCTGGCTTTTTTGTTGCCTGCGCCTGGCGGCCCGAGGTGCCGCGATGATGAATCTGCAAACCCTGGTGCTCAACGCGGACTACCGGCCGCTCTCCTATCATCCGCTGTCGCTGTGGTCCTGGCGCGATGCGCTGACCGCGCTCATGCTCGATCGGGTCGCATTGGTGGCGAATTACGACGTGCATGCCCGCTCGCCCAGCCTGTCCATGCCGGTGCCGAGCGTGGTGGCGCTGAAGCGCTACAAGAAGCTCGACGGCTTTCCGGCCTTCACGCGCTACAACATCTATCTGCGCGATCTCTTTACCTGCCAGTATTGCGCCGAGGAATTCCCGGCCGAGATGCTGACGTTCGACCACGTCATTCCGCGCTCGCGCGGCGGCCGCACCACCTGGGAGAACGTCGTCGCCGCCTGCGCGCACTGCAATCATGTCAAGGGCAGCCGGACCCCGTGCGAGGCCGCCATGCCGTTGCTGCAGGAACCGCATCGACCGACCAAGACCGAGCTGAACCGGCGGGCACCGGATCTGCGCTACCGCGACTACCATCATAGCTGGCTCGACTATCTCTACTGGGACAGCGAGCTGGACGACTGATCCTCCTTGCACGGCGCCGGCAGCGCGGCCATCTTCGCGCCCGGCCCGACCAAGGAGAACCTGCCCATGCCGACCGTGCCGCATCACGAGCGCCATTTCATGGCGTCGGAGACCGTCCGCGACATTGTGATCGGCATGTCGGACGGGCTGACTGTACCCTTCGCGCTTGCCGCCGGCCTGTCCGGCGCCATCGCCGCCAATCATGTCATCGTCACCGCCGGCCTGGCCGAGGTCTCTGCCGGCGCGATCGCGATGGGGCTCGGCGGTTATCTCGCAGCCCGGACCGATAGCGAGCACTATGCCGCCGAATATCGGCGAGAACAGCGCGAGACCGAGGAAATGCCGGCCGAGGAGAGGGGCGAAGTTGCCGCCATCCTGCGCGAGCAGGGACTCGATGCCGAACATGCCGAACTCGTCGTCACGGCGCTCGCGCGCAACCAGGAGAAATGGGTCCGCTTCATGATGCGCTTCGAGCTCGGCCTGACCGAGCCGGAGCCGGGCCGGGCGCTCACCAGCGCGGTCACGATCGGCGGCTCTTATGTCGCCGGCGGGCTGGTGCCGCTGCTGCCCTATATGCTGCTGGCCGATACCGCACTGGCGCTGCGCCTGTCGATGCTGCTGACCCTCGTGGCGCTGTTCCTGTTCGGCGCCGTCAAAGGCCGGCTGACCGGCGTGAAGCTGCTGCGCGCCGGGCTGCAGACGGTCATCGTCGGCGGCCTCGCCGCGGCGGTCGCTTTCGGCATCGCCCGGCTGGTCAATGCGGCGTGATCGCCAGATCCTGGCTGCGGAAGATAGCTGGCATCTCCAAGGGTCTGACTCGGGCTACAGACGATCTATTCGGGCCTGGGCGAAGAAATAGAGCGGTGCCGCCGGGACATCGGCGAGCGCCGTGGCCTCGGCGGCGGCGAAGCCGTCGAGCCGCGCCTGCGGGTCGAGCGCCGCCTCGGCCTTGGCCAATTGCGCATCGAAGACCGGATTGGCATAGGCCATGTCGTTGTAGCTGGCGCCTGAGCGCAGCAGCTCCAGCATCGGCTGCGGGTCCTGATAGGGCGCCACGAAGCCGGCACGGAATGCCTGGGTCCCGAGCTTCTGCTGGCGCAGATCCAGGAAGCTGCGCAGATCCATGTTGCGCAGGCTCGTCCGCACACCCAGCACCTGGTGCCACATCGCAGCGACGGCGACCATGACCCGCTTCGTGTTCTCGTTGGTATTGTAGGTCAGGTCAAGATCGAGCGGCCGCTCCGCCGAATAGCCCGCCTCGGCATAGTCGCTGCGCGCTTCGGCCTCGCGTTCGGCCTGGCTCTTGGCAGCGCCCGGGAAGCGCGCGGCACGATATTGCTCGACACCCGGCGGAACCCAGCCATAGGCCGGGATGCCGACGGCGCCCAGGATCTTTTCCGCCAGCACCGTCCGATCGATCGCCAGGCTTAGCGCGGCGCGCAGCTTGGCATTGTCCTTGAACGGCGGCTGGCCGGTATTGAAGCCGATATAGCCGAGGCCGAAGGCAGGCGAGGTCCGGTATTCGTTCGGCAACTCGCCGCGGATCAGGTCCAGCTGGTCGTAGGGCACGTCCGCGGTGATGTCGAGATCGCCGGCGCGGTAGCGCTTCAGCTCTTCGGCCTGATCCTCGATCGGGTAGTACTCGACCTGATCGATCGCCACTGCGGCGGCATCGCGGTAATGCGCGTTGCGGCGGACGACGAGGCGGCTATGCGGCTGCCATTCGACCAGCAGATAGGCGCCGTTGCCAACGAAACGGCCCGGCTTGAACGCCTCGCGGCCGTCGCTCTCGACTGTCGCGCGATAGACCGGCGGCAGCAACGCCAGGATCTCGGGCAAAGCGAGATTCGGCGTTTCGAGGCTGATCCGCACCGTGCGCGAATCCGGGGCGGACACGCCGAGGCTGGTCAGATCGCTCTCGCGCCGTCCAGTCAGCGCTGCCGCATTGCGGATCGAGGCTGCCAGGAAGGCCGCGCGGAAGCCGTTCGCCGGATCTACCAGACGGCGGAAGCTGTAGACGAAATCCGCTGCGGTCAGCGGCGCGCCGTTCGACCAGGCGAGGCCGTGGCGTAGTGTGAAGGTCCAGACCAGCCCGTCGGGCGAGACGGTCCAGGTCTCGGCCTGGCCAGGCACGATATGGCCGCCGGGGCCTATAGCGGTCAGACCCTCATAGAGGTCCGCATCGAGGCGCAGCTGGTTGATGCTGTCGCCTGAGGCCGGATCGAGCGTGCCGGGTTCCGCGCCGATGCCGCGGCGCAGGACGGTCTCGGCGGACGCGCTCGCGCCGCACAGCAGCAGCAGCGCCAGGACGAGGCAGTGCGCGCGCATCCTATTTCACGATCTCCATGTCCTGGCTGCGGAAGTTGTCGAGCGGGCTCGGCTGCCAGCCTTTGACATAGGGCTTGATCAGATGCTGGGCGGCGTAGTGATAGATCGGCGCGATCGGCAGATCGGTGAGCGCCTGCTCTTCCGCCTTGGCGAGACCGGCCAGGCGCGCGGCCGGGTCGAGCGCTTCGGCCCCCGCCTTGTAGAGTGCCTCATAGGTGCTGCTGTCATAACCCAGATCGTTGCGCGGATTGCTGGGGCGCAGCACATCGAGCAGCGGACCCGGATCCTGATAGAACGCGATATAGCCGGCGCGGAACACTTCGGTCGTCTTCTTTTCGCGCCGGACATCGAGCATGGTCTTGAATTCCTGGTTGCTCAGCTGGGTCTGCACGCCCAGCAGCTGCTTCCACATGCCGGCGATGGCGATCATGACCTTCTTGTTGTTTTCGTTGGTGTTGTAGAGCAGATCGACCTGCAGCGGATGGTCGGGACCGTAGCCGGCCTCCTTGTAGTCCGCGCGGGCCTTCGCCTCGCGCTCTTCCTTGGACAGGCCGTACCAGGGGCCGGCGGCGTTCGGATAGCCTTCGATGCCGGGCGGGATCCAGCCCTTCGCCGCGATGTAGCCGGCGATCGCGACCTTGTCGACCAGCGTGTCGCGGTCGATCGCCAGCGTCAGCGCCTCGCGCAGTTTCAGATTGTCCTTGAAGGGCGGCCGGCTCTGGTTGAAGCCCAGATAATAGACGCCGAGCCAGGGCGCGGTGTGATACTCGGCGGCGAGCGTCGCCTTGATGAACGGCACCTGGTCGTTCGGCACCGTATTGGTGATGTCGAGATCGCCGGCGCGGTAGCGCTTCAGCTCCTCGGCGGGGTCCTCGACCGGATAGTACTCGACCCGGTCGACATGGACGTTCGCAGCGTCCCAGTACTGCGGGTTCTTGACCGCGACCATCCGGGTCTGCGGCTGCCATTCGATCAGCTGATAGGCGCCGTTCGAGACGATATGGCCGGGCTTGAAGGCGTCGCGCCCATTGGCCTCGACCGAGGCGCGATGGGCCGGGCGAATTACCGCCAGGATGGCGGGCAGTGCCAGATTGGGCGCGCGCAGCGTGATCCGGACGGTGTGCGGATCCGGTGCGTCGACGCCCAGCTTGGTCAGGTCTTTTTTCCGCCCCGCTATTGATGGCCGATGCGTTCACGATCGAATCGAGCAGGAAGGCATTATCCGCGGCGACCGCGGGATCGACCTGGCGACGCAGGCTGTAGACGAAATCCTCGGCGGTCAGCGGGTCGCCATTCGACCAATGTAGATCTGGCCGCAGCGCAAAGGTCCAGATTTTGCCGTCGGGCGACACGGTCCAGCTCTCCGCCTGGCCGGGCGAGATCACGCCACCGGGGCGTATCGCCACCAGCCCCTCGAACAGGTCGCGGATGACGTCGCCTTCGGGCACGGTCGCCCAGCGCTGCGGGTCGATCGTCCCGGCCTCGGCGCCGTTGCCGATGCGCAGGACGGTGTCGGCGACCGCCGGGGCGGCGGTGAGTGCGAAGGCGATGAGCGCAGTGAAAAGCCGAGGGAGCGCCGGAACGAGGCGCCGCAGAGGGGAGGCGATGAAACTGTTGCGGGTCCTAGTGACTGACATCTGCACTCCTCGCGGTGTTCGCGTTGAGGATGGCAAGAGGCAGCCCCGGCTTGTCAACCCATCGGATAGTCGCCGGGGGCGGCAAATCGCCCCCGGCCGATCACATCAATGTTCCCCGCGCTCGGTCAGCAGCTTGTCGAAATAGGCGATGGTCTTTTCCAGCCCGATTTCCAGCGGCACTTGCGGCTCCCAGCCCAGCACGGCTTTGGCCTGGGTGATATCAGGGCAGCGCTGCAGCGGGTCGTCGACCGGCAGCGGGCGGAAGACCAGCTTGGATTTCGAACCGACCTGCTTGATGACCCGCTCGGCCAGCTCGCGCACCGGGATCTCCATCGGGTTGCCGATATTGATCGGGCCGGTGATGTCGTCGCCGGTACCCATCAGCCGGACCCAGCCTTCGATCAGATCGTCGACATAGCAGAAGGCGCGGGTCTGCGAGCCGTCGCCATAGACCGTGATGTCTTCGCCGCGCAAAGCCTGGACGATGAAGTTCGACACCACGCGGCCGTCCTGCGGATGCATGCGCGGACCATAGGTATTGAAGATCCGCACGACCTTGATGCGGGTCTTGTGCTGCCGGTAATAGTCGAAGAACAGCGTCTCGGCACAGCGCTTGCCTTCGTCGTAGCAGGCGCGCGGTCCGATCGGGTTGACGTTGCCGCGATAGGCCTCGGTCTGCGGGTGCACGTTGGGATCGCCATAGACTTCGCTGGTCGAGGCCTGGAACACCTTCGCCTTCACCCGCTTGGCCAGGCCAGCATGTTGATCGCGCCGATCACGCTGGTCTTGGTCGTCTGCACCGGATCGAACTGATAATGGATCGGCGAGGCCGGGCAGGCGAGATTGTAGATCTCGTCGACCTCGACATAGAGCGGGAAGCACACATCGTGCCGCAGCGCCTCGAAATTCGAGTTGCCGAGCAGATGGGCGATGTTGTCCTTGCGGCCGGTGAAATAATTGTCGACGCACAGCACATCGTGGCCGTCGGCGATCAGCCGCTCGCACAGATGCGAGCCGAGGAAGCCGGCTCCGCCGGTCACCAGCACGCGTTTCTTGGTCATGCTCATGGAACGAAGGTCCTTCGCAAACTCAGTGCTGCGCGCCTGCAGCGGGGTGGGCGGCGGGCCGGCCGATCGAATGATAGGCGAAGCCCTCGGCCGCGACATGGTCGGGCTGGTAGATGTTACGCAGATCGACTACGACACGGCCCTTCATCTGACGGCGTACGCGCTCCCAATCGAGCGAGCGGAACTCATTCCACTCGGTCAGGATGACCAGCACGTCGGCGCCCTGGATCGCATCATAGGCATCGCTGGCATAGGCGACGTCGCGCAACAGCTTCTCGGCCTCGTGCATGCCTTCCGGATCGAAGGCGCGGACCGAGGCGCCCTGGCGCTGCAACGCCGGGACGATGTCGAGGCTGGCGCTGTCGCGCATGTCGTCGGTATTGGGCTTGAAGGTCAGGCCCAGCACGCCGACCCGCTTGCTTTGGACCGAGCCGCCGCAGGCGGCGACGATCCGCTCGGCCATCTGGACCTTGCGCTCGTCATTCACCCTGACGACCGTTTCGACAATCGAGATCGGCGCGTTGGCGTCATGCGCGGTCTTGACCAGCGCCAGGCAGTCCTTGGGGAAGCAGGAACCGCCATAACCCGGCCCGGCATGCAGGAACTTCTTGCCGATGCGGCCGTCGAGCCCGATGCCCTTGGCCACGTCCTGGACGTCGGCGCCGACCGCCTCGCACAGATTGGCGATCTCGTTGATGAAGGTGATCTTGGTCGCGAGGAAGCTGTTGGCAGCGTATTTGATCAACTCGGCCGTCTCGATGCCGGTGAACAGCACCGGCGTCTCCAGCAGGTAGAGCGGGCGATAGAGTTCGCGCAGGATCTCGCGGGCGCGCTCGGCATGGGCACCGGTGCCGATGACCACGCGGTCGGGCCGCATGAAATCGCCGATCGCCGAACCTTCGCGCAGGAATTCCGGGTTGGACACGACATCGAAATCGCGGCCGAGCTGCAGGTCCGGGCGCGCCTTGGCGATCACTTCCGCGACCTTGCTGCCCGTGCCGACCGGCACGGTCGATTTGGTGATGACGACGGTATAGCCGGTCATCGCATGGGCAATCTCTTCGGCCGCGGCGAAAACATAGGTCAGGTCGGCATGGCCGTCGCCGCGGCGCGACGGCGTGCCGACGGCGATGAACACGGCCTGCGCGCCGTCGACGGCGGGCTTCAGCTCCGTGGAGAAGGACAGCCGCCCGGCGCGGACATTATTGGCGACCAGCTGATCGAGGCCGGGCTCGAAGATCGGCATCTCGCCGCGATTCAGCCGCTCGATCTTGTCGACTGCCTTGTCGACGCAAACCACCGAGGTCCCGAACTCCGAGAAGCAGGCGCCCGACACAAGTCCGACGTAACCCGTCCCGATCACCGCTATACGCATCAGAAATCCTCTCGTTAAGGCTGCTTTTCACGGGCGCCGCGCGACGCCCGTGAGGGCGGGCGCAGCACTGCCGCAACCGGGTCGGGCTGACCAGCAGAAATGCGGCGCTGCTCCCATGCTCGGGGACGACGCGCACCAGCCCGGCCGGTTCCGGCTCGATGTATTCGTGCCGATAACGCGGCCGGCGGTCGGGAAATTCCAACCGGGTCCGTCGTGTTGATCCTATGCAATTCAGGCATTGGTCGATGCGTTTTGCGCATGGCTCGCACCTAACCAGATGAGACGACTCGCTTTTCCCAGAAAATCCGCCATTTCGGCGTGTCATCTACGTCCGCCGCGGGGACATATTTGGCAAATTCCAGGTGGGAAACGCATAGGAGTCGGGCCGGCCGACAGCTTGGACGAAAAGAATCTGGCTATGAGGCGTCGAGAGCACGGAAGAAATTTGCACGGCACCCCGTTATGGGTCCGGCCGGTAGTCGAGCCGGTGTCTGAGCAGAGCAGGTTGCCCCCATGAAGAACATCCTGGTCACCGGTGGCGCTGGTTATATCGGCAGCCATGCAGCTAAAGCCCTCGCTGGCGCCGGCTATCGTCCGGTGACCTACGACAATCTGGTGTATGGCAATCACTGGGCGGTCCAGTGGGGTCCCTTCGTCGAAGGCGATATCGGTGACCGCGCCCAGCTGCTCCGGACCTTCGAGCGCTACGACATCCAGGCGGTCATGCATTTCGCCGCTTTCGCTTATGTCGGCGAGTCGATGACCAAGCCGGAAATGTATTTCGAGAACAACGTCACCAAGTCGCTGACCCTGCTCGACGCCATGAAGACGGCGCGCATCAAGCACATGGTGTTCTCTTCGACCTGCGCCACCTACGGCACGCCCGACATGATGCCGATCACCGAGGAGACGCCGCAGCGTCCGGTGAATCCCTATGGCGAGACCAAGCTGATGGTCGAGCGGGCGCTGCATTGGTACGCCAAGGCGCATGGCCTGAATTCCGTGGCACTGCGCTATTTCAATGCCGCCGGCGCCGATCCCGAGGGCGATATCGGCGAAAGCCATCTGCCCGAGACCCATCTCATTCCCTTGATCCTCGATGCCGCCCTCGGCCGGCGCGCCGCAATCGACATCTACGGCACCGACTATCCGACCAAGGATGGCAGCTGCGTGCGCGACTATATCCATGTCGCCGATCTGGCCGACGCCCATGTCCGGGCCTTGGACTATCTGCTCGATGGCGGCGAAGCGACGGCGGTCAATCTCGGCACCGGCCACGGCTATTCGGTGCGCGAGGTCATCGCCGCGGTGGAGCGCGTGACCGGCAAGCGCGTGCCGCGCCGCGAGATGCCGCGCCGCGCCGGCGACCCGGCCGTGCTGATCGCCGATCCGGCGCGCGCCCGCAAGCTCCTGGGCTGGATTCCGACCAAGTCGGATCTCGAAACCATCATCCACACGGCGTGGACCTGGCACCTGCGCACGCCGGAAGTGGCGCTCGCGGTCGGCGACTGAGCACGGCCGCGACCGAGCGGACGGCCGCGCCGGAAAACCGGATTTGACAAGACGGGTGGTTCCGGGTCTTTCTCCCGGCCGTCAGGCACGGCCGGGAGCCGGGTGCCGATGCTCGTTCATTAGGTAGCAGGTCATGGCTGACATCGAAGTTCAGGACACGGCACGGCCCCCCGCCGACGCCGCGAAATCCGTTCCCATGACGGGGCCGGGCATTGCGCGGCTGCAGCCGATCCGCGTCGAGGGCAAGTTCTTCTTCGCCGGCGACCAGAAGGTGTTCCTGAAGGGCGTGACCTACGGTCCGTTCCCGGTCGGCAGCGACGGTACGCAATTCCCGACGCCGGAACGCGCGCGCCAGGATTTCGCGCTGATGGCCACGGCCGGGATCAACACGGTACGCGTCTTCACCGTGCCGCCGGTCTGGCTGCTCGACATCGCGGGTGAATTTGGGCTGCGCGTGCTGGCCGGCATTCCATGGTCGCAGCACATCACCTTCCTCGACAGCGAAGAGGTCAAGGCCGAGATCCGCCGGACCATCATGGCCGGCGTCCGCAGCCTGCAGCGCCACCCGGCGCTGCTCGCCTATATGATCGGCAACGAGATCCCGCCGGACATGATCCGCTGGCATGGCGCGGACAAGGTGCGCGACTTCCTGGCCAGTCTGGTCAAGGATGTGAAGAGCCATGATCCGACGGGTCTGGTGTCCTACGCCAACTTCCCCTCGACCGAATATCTGACGGTCGATTTCACCGATTTCCTGTGCTTCAACGTCTATCTGCACAATGAGGGCGCGTTCCGGCGCTACATTGCGCGACTGCATAATCTGGCAGTCGACCGGCCGCTGGTGCTGACCGAATTCGGCATGGATTCGATGCGCGAAGGCCAGGAGCATCAGGCCGAGACGCTGTCCTGGCAGGTCAAGACCGCTTTCGAGATCGGCTGCGCCGGCACCTGCGTCTTCGCCTGGACCGATGAATGGTTCACCGGCGGCCATCTGATCGAGGATTGGGAGTTCGGCCTGGTCGATGCCGACCGCCAGCCCAAGGCCGCCTTCACGGTGTCGCCGAGCGCTATAGCGGGCCGCTGCCGCCGGCGCTGCCGCGCTATCCCCGCGTCTCGGTCGTGGTCTGCGCCTATAATGCCGACCGGACGATGGACCAGTGCCTGAAGTCGCTCGAGCATCTGAACTATCCGGATTACGAGGTCATCGTCGTCAATGACGGCTCGACCGACCGGACGCTGGAGATCTCGGAACGTTACAAATATTGCCGGATCATCAGCCAGCCGAACAAAGGCTTGAGCGTCGCGCGCAATGTCGGTGCCGAGGCCGCGACCGGCGAGATCGTCGCCTATACCGACAGCGATTGCGTCGCCGATCCGGATTGGCTGACCTATCTCGTCGCCAAGATGGAATATGCCGGGCTGGTCGCGGTCGGCGGGCCGAATTTCCCGCCGCCGGAAGATGATTTGATCCCGGCCGCCGTCGCCGTGTCGCCCGGCGGGCCCACTCATGTGCTGGTCTCAGACGAAGTGGCCGAGCATATCGCCGGCTGCAACATGGCGTTCCGGCGCGACGTGCTGCTGAATCTTGGGGGCTTCGACCCGGTCTATCGCGCGGCCGGCGACGATGTCGATATCTGCTGGCGCTTCCAGAATGCCGGCTACACCATCGGCTTCGCGCCGGCGGCGGTGGTCTGGCATTTCCGCCGCAACACGATCGAAGCCTATCTCAATCAGCAGAAGGGCTACGGCAAGGCCGAGGCGCTGGTCTATTCGAAGCATCCCCTGCGCTTCAACCTGTTCGGCCAGGCCAAGTGGCTCGGCCGGATCTATGGCGATCTCTCGGCCTCGCTGCTGCTGTCGCGCCGGCCGGTGATCTATTCCGGCGTGTTCGGGCGCGGGCTGTTCCAGACGCTGTACGAGCCGCCGTCGTCGCTTGCCGCCTTCCTGCCGCTGACTTTCGAATGGAACGTCGCCGCCATCGTGCTCGGGCTGGTCGGCCTCATTGCCGGCGGCTGGTCGCTGCTGCTGCTGGTGCCGATCCTCACGACCTGGACCCTGTGCATTTCCGGCGCGATGAACGCCCGGATCGATCCGCGCTTCCGCGGCTTGAAGGCGCGCGCGCTTATCGCCTTGCTGATCTATCTCGGGCCGATCCTGCGCGGCTGGACCCGGCTGAAATGGCGCGTCAAGGAATCCAATGCGGTCCAGCATGCGGCCGAGGAGCCGGTGCAGCAGGAGCCGCGCATCGACTGGAAGGACCGTACCTTCTACCTGTCCTATTGGGGCGAGCACAGCGAGGAGAAGGAGCTGCCGCTTACGCGGCTGATGGAATTCCTCATTCCGCGCAAATACTTCCTGATGATGGACGAGGGCTGGAGCGACTGGGATCTCAAGATCGCGCGCGGGCTGTGGAGCCGGGCTTTCGTGCTGATCTGCACCGAAAACCACGGCGGCGAGAAGCGCGTCCAGCGCGTGCGCTGCCAGATGCGCCTGTCGCGCCTGTCCTCCTTCGTGCTGCGCTGCTATGCGCTCGCCACGGCCGTGGCGCTGATCGCCGGCCTGCCGGTGGTCGGTGCGTTGCTGGCCATCGTCGGTCTCGCGCATTTCGCCTACATCGCCAGTGAGACTCTGCGTTTCGGCCGCATCATGCATCGGGTGATCGAGCATGTGTCGGTCGAGGCCGGGCTCATTCCGATGGCGCCCAAGTCGGCCAAGTAGGACGAGTGATGCCTGTGGCGATACCAGGCGCTCCCCACCTCACCCCGGCCCTCTCCCCCCCAATGGGGCGGAGAGGGAGCTGCAGGGAACCGGTGCCGCGCGCAAATCGCCAGAGCTGGAGCGCACCATGAGCGGCCTCGCCGGGAAGATCATCGGCAGCGTCCTGCCCTATCGCTGGCGCTTTGCCGGTGCGCTCGCCCAGATCTTCCTGATCAGCGCCTTCGCGGTGCTGGAGCCTTGGCCGCTCCGCCTGGTCATCGACAATGTGCTGGGCGGCAAGCCGCTCGATCTCGGCAGCTGGGCGTCCTGGGCGCCGGATATCAACAGCTGGCCGAAGCCGCGGCTGGCGGCGGTGCTGTGCGCCGGGCTGGTGCTGATCGTGCTCGGCTCGGGCGCGTTCAACCTCATCTATAACTGGATGGCGATCGGGCTCGGCCAGCGCATGGTCAATGATCTGCGCGCCCGGCTCTATGCGCATCTGCAGCGCCTGTCGCTCGCCTTTCACAGCCGGCAGAAGGTCGGCGACCTGATGATGCGCATCACCTCGGACAGCTTCGCCGTCCAGACCATGGTGATGAACGGGCTGCTGCCGATCCTGCAGTCGCTGGTCATGCTGGTCGGCATGCTGCTGGTGATGGTGCCGATCGATCCGCTGCTGACCGGCGTGTCGCTGACCATCGTGCCGCTGCTGATCGTGCTGATCGGTATATTCAACCGCAAGATCAACGAGGTCGCGACCACCGCGCGCGACACCGACAGCCAGGTCTACACGCTGGTCCATTGGGGCATGTCCTCGATCAAGCATGTCCAGGCCTTCACCAAGGAGGAGGAGGAGCATCGCCGCTTCATGCGGGCGAGCGGTGCCGCCCTGCAGGCGCATCGGCTGCTCTATACCTGGCAGGGCGCCTATTCCGGCGTGATCAACACCGTGGTCGCGGCCGGCACGGCGCTGGTCATCTATGTCGGCGCGCGCGACGTGCTGAACGGCACGCTGACCATCGGCGAGCTGGTGCTGTTCACGACTTACCTGGCCAAGCTCTACGTGCCGGTGAACCAGATCACCCAGAGCTGGGGGCTGATCGCCGGCGCCCGGATCGGCGCCATGCGCTGCTTCGAGATCCTGGATACCGAAGCGGATCTGCAGGACGGGCCGCTGGTCTTCCCGCCTGAAGGCGCCAAGGGCCGGATCGAGTGGCAAGGCGTGGGCTTCCGCTATCGCACCGACACGCCGGTGCTGCGCGGCATCGACCTCACCGTCGAGCCCGGCCAGACCATTGCGCTGGTCGGTGCCACCGGCGCCGGGAAATCGACCCTGCTGGGCTTGCTCGCGCGGTTCTTCGATCCGAGCGAGGGCCGGGTGCTGATCGACGGCACGGATATCCGGCAATACCAGCTAAAATCGCTGCGCCGCCAGGTCTCGATGGTGCTGCAGCCGCCCCTCGTGTTTCCGCTGACCGTGTTCGAGAACATTGCCTATGGCCGGCCCGAGGCGACGCTGGAGCAGGTCAAGGAGGCAGCACGCCTCGCCCGCATCGACCGCATGATCGAGGGGCTTGCCGCAGGGCTACGACTCGCTGGTCGGCGAGGCCGGCGCCACCTTCTCCGAGGGCGAGAAGCAGCGGCTGACCATTGCCCGGGCGCTGCTGCGCGACGCACCGATCCTGGTGCTGGACGAGCCGACCTCGGCGCTCGACGCCGAGACCGAGTCGCTGGTCATGCAAGGCATCGACCGGCTGACCCGGGGCCGCACCGTTTTCGTCATCGCGCATCGTTTGTCGACGGTGCGCCGCGCCGACCGGATTCTCGTGCTGAAAGACGGAATCATCGCTGAAAGCGGCAGTTTTGCCGAATTGATGCAGTGCAACGGATTGTTCGCTACCTTATACAATACCCAATTCGACCCAGCCGAGGAGACGCAGCTTGGCGTCTAGCAAGAAGACCGTTCTCGTCCTGCATCTGGCGGGGCAGATTCCGATGGCCGGCATCGCCTGGCAGGCGCTGCATTACGTGCTCGGTCTGCGCCGCCTGGGCTACGACGTCTGGTATGTCGAGGATTCAGGCGCCAATCCCTACGACCCGCGCCAGCAGAGCATCGTCGAGGACTGCAGCTACAATGTCGGCTTCGTCAAGGCGATGATGGAGCGCTTCGACCTGGGCGACCGCTGGGCCTATTGGGACGCCGCGAACGACGTGGTGCACGGCATCTCCAAGGAGCGGCTGATGACGCTCTATGGCGAGGCCTCGGCACTGTTCAATCTGTGCGGCGCCACGCGGCTCAGGGAAGAGCACCTGAAGTGCCCGGTCCGTGTCTTCGTCGATACCGACCCGGTGTTCGAGCAGGCCAAGGTTGCGGCCGGCAATGCCGATTCGCTCGATTATCTCGGCATGCATACGCATCATTTCACTTATGGCGAAAACCTCGGCAATCCGGATTGCCCGGTGCCGATGGGCACCTTCGACTGGAAGAAGACCCGGCCGCCGGTGCTGGTCGATCTGTGGGGATGCCGGCTGCGTCGCCGCCGGGCAGTACTTCACCTCGATCGCGACCTGGGAGAACAAGGGCAAGGACATCAAGGTCGGCGACGAGACCTATCGCTGGTCCAAGCACGTCAATTTCCTCAAATTCCTCGACCTGCCGCGCAGTTGATGCAGCCCTTCCGCCTGGCCATGTCGCCGCCGACCGCCGAGGTCGAGGCGCGGGTGCGCGAGGGCGGCTGGGACATCGTCGATCCGGTGCCGGTCTCGGCCGACATGCAGTCCTATCGCGATTATGTCGTCAATTCCCGGGGCGAGTTCACCGTCGCCAAGGACATCTATGTTCGTCCGAACAGCGGCTGGTTCTCCGATCGCTCGGTCTGCTATCTGGCGGCCGGCCGGCCGGTGATCACCCAGGAGACCGGCTTCTCGAAATTCATCGAGACCGGCCGAGGTCTCTTTCCCTTCTCGTCGCTCGAGGAGATCCGCGAGGCTGTCGCTCGGATCAATGCGGACTATGCCCAGCATTCAATCGGCGCGATCGAGGTTGCGTATGAGTTCTTCGATGCCGACGCCGTGCTGCGCAAGATGGTGAAAGAGATCAATCTCTGAGAAGACTCGCGGTTGTGCTCGCACTCTGGTTTAATCCCGAGTGGGTGAAAGAGATCAATCTCTGAGAAGACTCGCGGTTGTGCTCGCACTCTGGTTTAATCCCGAGTGATGAAGCACTTCGGTCACGGCGCCCGGCGCCGCTTTTCATGCGTCGCCGGCTCGATTTTTCTCGCTACTCTGCTCGCCCTGCCGTGCCGGCCGAGCCAGGGCGCGACACTGACCGTTGCGGTCGAAGACGCCGACAACCGTCCGCTCGAATATGTCGACGCGGAAGACCGGCCGACCGGCTTCCATATCGAATTGGTGCGCCAGGTCGCGGCCGAACTCGGCTGGCAGGTTGCGTTCGACCGCGTGCCCTGGCAGCGCGCCCAGGCGCTGCTTGAAGCCGGCTCGGTCGATGCCGTGACCTATCTAGTGCGCAGACCCGGCGCGCGAGGCTTATGCACTGTTCCTGCCCGACAATGTACTGACCCAGAGCGGTGTCGATCTCTGGATCCGCAAGACGCGCGCCGGCGAGATCCGCTGGGAGCCGCCGCTGTCGCATATGATGACGCGCTGGCGTTTAGGCGGCGTGCAGGGCTGGTACTATAACGAGGATTACAAGGCTGCTGAGGCGAAGGGCGCGCCGGTCGACCTGTCGGCCGCGACCAATCTCGGACTGGCGCCGGATGCTGCTGGCCGACCGCATCGATATTGCGGTGGCCGAAACCGGCTTTCTCGGGCAGGTCCAGTCGGAGATTCCCGGACATCGCCGACCGGCTGCAATCCCTCTCCGGACCGGCTTGGCGCGGCAGCCCGGTCTATATCGCCTTCAGCCGCAGCGGCGACGGGCCGAGCCGGGCGCAGGATTTCGCGGCGGCCTATGCGCGCTGGCGCAAGACATCGGCCTACCGCGATCTGGTCGCGCGCTTCGGCGTGGCCGCCCGCGTGCGTTCGCCGAAGGACCGCCTTAAGCCTTCGGCGTATTCGCCTGGAGGAAGGGCAGCACGGCCTGGTTGAAGTCACGCGGCATCACATAGGTGAAGCAATGGCCGCCGGCGCCGAACATCTTGAGTTCGGCGTTCGGGATCGCCCGGGCCAGCGCCTCGCTGTAATAGGCCGGCGTGACATGTCGTCGGCTGCGGCGACGACGAGGGTCGGCGCCTTGATCCGGCTCAGTTCTTCCGAACGGTCGAAGGCCATGATCGCTTCGATCCGGCTGACCATGATCTCTGTCGGCGGGAAATTCGCCACCAGTTGCGCCTCGAGCCCGCGCAGCTTCTCGTTGTTGCGGGCTATCCAGGCATGGGGATAGAGCATCAGGCTGGCATTCTGGACATAGGCCGTGGGACCCAGCCCTTCCAGGATTTCGCGCCGCATCATGAATTCGCGGCGGAAATAGGCATCCGGCTTTGGGCCAGCCGGCGGCCAGCACGACGGCGGCGACGCGGCGGGCATGGTCGAGCGCCAGCACCTGGGCGATCGCCGCACCGGTCGAGTGGCCGATGATATGGGCCTTGTCGATGCCCAGCGCGTCCATCAGCGCGACGACATCTTCCGCCATCTTTTCGACGGTGTATTTCATGCGAACATGGTCGCTCTGACCAACGCCGCGATGGTCGAAGGTAACAAAGGGAAAAACACGCGAAAAGGCGGTTTTCTGGTCCTGCCAATAGCTGGCGAGGCCGCCCAGTCCGGAAATCAGGATAACCGGAAAACCCGTCGCCCTGACGTTCGACATAGAGGCTGCAATCGCCCACGGTCATACGCGGCATGGTGCCACCCGCCTCTCTCATTGGATTGCTGGCAGGTATCATTCGGCTTTGTCACTGTCAAACCATCGCGAGCGAAACCTGGCTATTCCGGCTGCAACGCGGCCATGCGCGCAGGGCGAATCTGTGCCGCCACGCCTCGCGGAGTGCGCTTCCCGGTTTCAGGAGGGAACCGACCAATGCCCTGCGTTTGTTGAAATGTGACCGACGGCGCGGGCTCCATCGGCGGACGTCGAAGGCGATGCATGAAGGCCCCACGACAAATGAGCAGGGTATCATGAAAAGAAGCACACACCGGACCCAGGATATCGATCGCCATGTCGGTGCACGCATCCGCGAGCGACGCATCATGCTTGGCCTGACCCAGCAGCAGATTGCCGATCTGATTGGCGTTACCTATCAGCAGGCACATAAATACGAGCGCGGTATCAATCGCATCTCGGCCGGCAGGCTGTTCGAGATCGCGCGGGTGTTGAGCGTTCCGGTCGCCTATCTGTTCGAAGGTGTGGACGGCACCGGCGAAAGCGCCACCCAGGCTCCGCGCGAACGGATGTGCCTGGAACTGGCACGCAATTTCAGCCAGATCCCGAATGAGCGACACCAGGAAGCCCTGAGCCAACTGGCGCGCGTCTTGGCCACCCAGCACTGAACCGCCGCAATCCCGGCGGTCAACACCGGCAATGAGGCCGGCTCAGCGCGTCGGGATCGGCTGTTCGCCGCGGTAGTCGTAAAAGCCGCGCTGGGTCTTTCGGCCGAGCCAGCCGGCCTCGACATATTTCACCAGCAGCGGGCAGGGCCGATATTTCGAATCGGCGAGGCCTTCATAGAGCACCTGCATGATCGAGAGGCAGGTGTCGAGGCCGATGAAGTCGGCCAGCTACCAGCGGCCCCATCGGGTGGTTGGCGCCGAGCCTCATTGCCGTGTCGATCGCATCGACGGAGCCGACGCCCTCGTAGAGCGTGTAGACTGCCTCGTTGATCATCGGCAGCAGGATACGGTTGACCATGAAGGCCGGAAATCTTCGGCCGCGACCGGCGTCTTGCCCAGGTGGACAGCGAGGTCCCGGATCGCCTGGAAGGTCGGTTCCTCGGTCGCGATGGCCGCGGATCAGTTCGACCAGCGCCATGACCGGCACCGGGTTCATGAAATGCATGCCGATGAAGCGGCCGGGCCGGTCGGTCACCGCCGCCAGCCGGGTGACCGAGATCGACGAGGTGTTGGTCGCGATGATCGCATCGGCCTTCAGAGCGGCACGAGTTGCTTCAGGATCTCGCGCTTGATCGCTTCCTTCTCGGTCGCCGCCTCGATCACGACGTCGCAATCGCCGAACAGTGCGTAATCCGTTCCGGTGCCGATCGCGGCCAGCGCCGTGGCGCGGTCGACTTCGCTGATCCGCCCGCGGCTGACCTGGCGGGCCAGGTTCGCGGAAATTCCTTCGACGGCACGCGCCAGCGCGTCGGTGCTGACATCGCTCAGCGCGACCGTATAGCCGGCCCGGGCACAGATCTGTGCAATGCCGGAACCCATCTGGCCGGCGCCTATGACGCCGATGCGCGAAATCATGACAGTCTCGTCCTCGTCCCCGAAAGATGGCCGGGCGCCTGCCCGGCCATCTCTAGGGTGCCTGTTACCCTTTGACCTTGTCCAGTTCGGTCGCGAGTTCCGGCACGAGCTTGAACAGGTCGCCGACCACGCCGTAATCGGCGATCTGGAAGATCGGCGCTTCCTCGTCCTTGTTGATCGCGACGATGACCTTGCTGTCCTTCATCCCGGCGAGATGCTGGATCGCGCCCGAGATGCCGACGGCAATGTAGAGGTCGGGCGCCACGATCTTGCCGGTCTGGCCGACCTGGTAGTCGTTCGGCACGAAGCCGGCATCGACCGCCGCACGGCTGGCGCCGACGGCGGCACCGAGCTTGTCGGCGATCGTGTCGAGCAGATGGAAATTGTCGCCCGACTGCATGCCGCGGCCGCCCGAAATGACGATGCGGGCCGAGGTCAGCTCCGGCCGCTCCGACTTGGACAGCTCGGCGCCGACGAAACGCGACAGCTCCGAGGACGGCCCCGCTTCGATCGTCTCGATCGTGGCGCTGCCGCCTTCCGTCTCGGCTGCGGCGAAGCCGGTGCCGCGTACCGTGATCACCTTGATCGCATCCTTCGATTGGACCGTCGCCAGCGCGTTGCCGGCATAGATCGGCCGCACGAAGGTGTCGGGCGAAACGACGGATTGGATCTCCGAGATCTGCGCGACATCGAGCAGGCGGCCACGCGCGGCATGAAATTCTTACCGAAGGTGGTCGCCGTGGCGAGCACATGGCTGTAGCCCGATGCCAGTTTCTGGACCAGCGGGGCGACCGTCTCGGCCAGCAGATGCTCATAGATCGGCGCGTCGACCAGCAGCACCTTGGCGACGCCCTTGACCTTGGCGGCCGCTTCGGCAGCCGGGCGGCCATTGTGGCCGGCGACCAGCACATGGACGTCGCCGCCGATTGCCACTGCCGCGGTGACCGCGTTCAGCGTCGCGGATTTCAGTTCCGAGTTCGAATGCTCGGCAAAGACCAGGACGGACATCAGATGACCCTCGCCTCGTTCTTCAACTTGTCGACCAGTTCGGCGATCGAAGCGACCTTCTTGCCGCCCTGCCGCTTCGGCGGCTCCTCGACCTTGAGCACGACAAGATGCGGCGTCACGTCGACGCCGAGATCGGCCGGGCTGGTCGGATCGATCGGCTTCTTCTTCGCCTTCATGATGTTCGGCAGCGAAGCGTAGCGCGGCTCGTTCAGGCGCAGATCGGTGGTGACGACGGCCGCAGCTTGAGCGTGACAGTCTCGAGGCCACCATCGACTTCGCGCGTCACATCGGCATTGGCGCCGTCGATCTTGACCTTGGAGGCGAAGGTGCCCTGGGACCAGCCGAGGAGGGCGGCCAGCATCTGGCCGGTCTGGCTGCAATCATCGTCGATCGCCTGCTTGCCGACGATGACCAGAGACGGCTGCTCCTTGTCGCACACGGCCTTCAGCAGCTTGGCGACGGCCAGCGGTTCGAGTTCGGCGTCGGTCAGGACATGGATGCCGCGATCGGCGCCCATGGCCAGCGCCGTGCGGATCGTCTCCTGGCATTGCTGGACGCCGAGCGAGACCGCAACGATCTCGGTCGCGACGCCGGCTTCCTTCAGGCGCACGGCTTCCTCGACGGCGATCTCGTCGAACGGGTTCATCGACATCTTCACATTGGCGGTCTCGACCCCCGTCTTGTCCGCCTTGACGCGCACCTTGACGTTGTAGTCGACCACCCTTTTTACGGCGACGAGTACTTCATTGACAATCTCCGGTCCTTAAGCGGCAGCCTCCGGCCGCCGGTCGCCGCGCCTCCCTTCGGCAATATCGGATTTGGCGAGGTCACCCTCGGCCAAGCGGCGGACGATATGGGGGCAGATACCGGCTGTCAACCGCGAGTCAAGCCGCGTGTCGCGTCAAGACAAGGCGGAAAGCGGGTTTCGTCTGGCGGGTTTGACCGTCTCAGCGATGGGCGCCGGCACCCAGAGGATATCGGTGGCGCCGCGATCGTTGACATGACGACCAAGGACGAAGAGGTGATCGGACAGGCGGTTCAGATATTTGACCGCTTCGGGATTGATCTGCTCCTCGGCTGCCAGCGCCGTGACCAGACGCTCGCCCGGCGTGTCACGGTTGCGCGCCAGATGCAGATGGGCGGCGAGCGGCGTGCCGCCCGGCAGGATGAAGGAGTTGAGCGGCGCCAACTCGGCATTGAGCGTGTCGATCTCCTGCTCCAGGCGGTCGGTCTGCGCCGCCAGGATGCGCAGCGCGCTGCCATGGCGCTCCGCCCCTTCGGGCGTACAGAGATCGGCACCCAGATCGAATAGATCGTTCTGGATGCGCGCCAGCATGGCGTCGATTTCGGCATCCGGCCGGCTGTGCAGCCGGCACAGGCCGATCGTGGCGTTGGCCTCGTCGACCGTGCCATAGGCCTCGACGCGCAGGGCATGCTTGGCGACCCGGCTGCCATCGCCCAGCGAGGTCTCGCCGGCATCGCCGCCGCGGGTATAGATCCGGGTCAGCCGAACCATGAGGACCTCAGCGTTGGAAGACGAGCATGACCAGGCCCATCAGCATGACCAGGCCGAATTGCAGCATGATGCGGTACTGCATCAGCTTGTTGGAGCGCCGCGGATCGCTGCCGCGGAACATCTGGATGATGCCGGTCGCGAGCACGCCAAGCAAGGCGAGCATCAGGGCGACGACGACAATAATAAGGAGTGGGCTCATGCGCGGCACTATAGCCGCTTGGGGCGGCATGGCCAGTGGTCTCACTGACGCAGCCTCGATCCGGACCGGTTTCGAAGCGGAGAGGTCGAAAATCTACGCAAGCTGTTGAAAATATCATAAAAGTCGTAAAAAATCGTATTTCAAGCGGCTGGCCGGCTATGCATCCGGCGTTCCGATGCCGCAGGGTCGAAGGGAGGGTGTCATGCCGGGGTTGGCGCGTTTCGAAGGTAAGGTCGCGATCGTCACCGGGGCCGCGTCCGGTATCGGGCGCGCGGTGGTGCGGCGGTTCGTGGCCGAGGGCGGCCTGGTGACCGGCATCGACCTCAACGAGGCGGGGCTGCAGGAGACGGCGGCGCTGGCGAATGCCGAGGCCGGTGCGGGTGGGCGGGCATCCTATCTGGTCGGCTCGGTCGCCGAAGAGGCCGACGTCAAGCGGATCGTCGAAAGCGTGACCGGACGGGAAGGACGGCTCGACGTGCTGGCGAATATCGCTGGCGTGCTGCGCACGATCAAGACGGCGGAGACCTCGCTCGACCTGTTCCTCTCCGTCATCAAGGTCAATCTCGGCGGCACGTTCCTGTTCTGCCGCGAGGCGCTGCCGCATCTGGTCGAGACGCGCGGCAACATCGTCAACACGGCTTCGACCTCGGCCTTCTTCGGCCATCCCTATATGGCGGCCTATGCCAGCAGCAAGGGTGGGGTCGCCTCGCTGACCCGGACATTGGCTTGGGAATATATGCGAGAAGGCGTTCGCGTGAACGCCGTGGCACCGGGCGGCATCGACACGCCGCTGTCGCGCACGGTCCGCGACGATGCGCGCGAAGGTATGGATTTCAGCCTGTTCCAGCATCTGACACCGCTCGACGGGCAACTGGCCGGACCCGAGACGGTCGCCGGCGTGATCGCGATGCTGGCTTCGGAGGACGGTGCGAGGATGACCGGCGAGATCGTCAAGATGGATGGCGGCACGCATAATTGACGGCGCCAAGGGGCGTAGTGCCCACCTTGTCCACCAGAAGGGCGCAGAAGGACTTCCCGTTGCAGCGCCGCACGACTTTCTCTCCACCGTTCGCTAGGGAATGCTCATATCTAGAGCTGGCCGCCGTACCGACCGTTGGAAGCGCGAGCGATCTCTTTGTGTTGCTTAAGTCATTGAAAAGAAAGAAGTCGTCATGGCCGGGCTTGTCCCGGGCCCTCCACGTCGGGCCGACACTTGAGACTCTCCTGTAAAGACTCAGGCGTCGGCCCGACGTGGATCCCCGGGACAAGCCCGGGGATGACGATGCTCTGGCTGCCCTTCAGGGGAGAGATGGGTCGGACCGCCGTAAGGTTCTTTTTCTGCAGTATGTTAGCTTCTGGGAGGCGGTCCCGAAAAAATCCCGAGTTCTAATTCGCCAATTTGAATTCGATATGGAAACGATGGTGCGGCTCGCTGACCGGGGCGCCGTTGCGGGTCGCCGGGGTGTAGCGGGACCCGTTGACGAAGATGAGCGCATCGTCGACGAAAGCGTTGCTGCCCTCATGATCGATCATGCCGCACTGGCTGGGGCGGCCAGTTTCGTCGACATCGCATTGCACATCCACCCATCCTTGCTGGCCGTTCGCCAATTGCCGGGGCGGATAGGTCAGGGTTGGCCCGGAAATGCGCTTCGCGCCTGCGGCGGTCTCGGGAACGGCTGATGCGGGCGGCGTCGGCATGACCAGGTCTCGGGTGGGCGGCGCTTTATCGGTCAGATCGGCGAACGGCTTTGCAACCGGCGGGTTCTCGATCGTGATGTCGATCTTCGGCCGGAAGGTTTCCAGTTTCGGAAGCTCCACTTTCTGCAGTAGAGGTGTCGGATCTTCTACGATCTTCTTCGGCTCTTCTTTCACGACGATCGGTGTCGGTTGCTTGACAGTCAGTGTGTAATCCGTACCGAGCGCGAGGAGTAGTGCATAGCCCACGCCGAGATGCAGCAGCACGACCGCTCCAATGCCGATCGCGTTGCTGCCGGGGCTGCGCCGCTGTGCGTAATGCATCGCCGTATCCCTCTCCGGTTGCCGATTTCAACCGGAAAACGGTAGCACAAATGCGACGGATGTCTTGAACAAATGCGCGCGGAGACACAGATGATCCACGGCCGGTCGCGGTGCGGCGGGAACCGATCGGCCGACTCGCACCTTTATTCAAAGGGTGCTAGAGTACGCCGTCGAGTAGAGGACCAGAATGTCGCTTTCGCCTATCAATGCACCGCCCTTGCCGACCAATCTGCCGCAGGTCGATGCCAGACCGCCGTGCAAGTGCAGTCGCGCGCCCAGGTGACGGTGCCGCCCACTGCCGTGACGACGTCATCGAAGCAGGACGGCACGTCGGGCTTCGCCAAGCCGGACACGCCGCGTTCCGCGCCGACCGGCGGTCGCGGTCGGATCGTCGACATCACCGCCTAACGGCAACTTCGGCCAAGTCTAACCGTCCAGACCGACCAGGCTGCGGGCGAAGCTGCGCGCCTCGAACGGGCGCAGATCTTCGGCGGTTTCACCGACCTCCGATGAAATGCACCGGGATGCCGTATTTCTCAGCCAGGCTGACCAGCACGCCGCCACGCGCCGTGCCGTCCAACTTGGTCATGGCGATGCCGGTGACACCGACCAGGTCGCGGAAGATCTCGGCCTGAGCATGGGCGTTCTGGCCGACCGTGGCGTCGAGCACCAGCAGCACCGTATGTGGCGCCGTCGGATCGCCCTTTTTCAGCACGCGCACGATCTTCTGCAGCTCGCCCATCAGGTCCGTGCGGTTCTGCAGTCGGCCGGCCGTATCGATCAGCAGCAGATCGGCGCCCTCGGCCTTAGCCTCGTTCAGCGCGTCGAGCGCCAGTCCGGCGGCATCGGCGCCGGCCGGCCGGGTCGTGATCGGGCAGCCGGTCCGTTCGGCCCAGATCTTGAGCTGCTCGACCGCGGCGGCGCGGAAGGTATCGCCGGCAGCGAGGCGGACCTTGAGCCCGGCATCGCTATACTGTTTGGCGAGCTTGCCGATGGTCGTCGTCTTGCCGCTGCCGTTGACGCCGATGACCAGCACGACATGCGGCTGCTTGGTCCGATCGATCCCGCAACGGCTTGGCGATCGGCTCGACCAGCTCGAGGATGCACTCGGCCAGGGCGGCGCGCACTTCCTCGGGTGAAACCTCCTGGCCGAAGCGGGTCTTGCGCAGCATGCCGGTGACCTCGGCCGCGATGCCGGTGCCCATATCGGCCGTGATCAGCAGCTCTTCCAGCTCCTCCAGCGTCGTGTCGTCGAGCCGCCGGCGCGTAAAGATGCTGGTGATGCCCTCGCCCAGTTTGGACGAGGACCGGCTCAGGCCCCGCTTCAGCCGTTGCAGCCAGGAACCTTCGCTCACACGCCTTCTCCTCTCAGCACGTCGCCGTCCAGCCCGGTGATCGCGATCTCGACCAGGCTGCCGGCCGGCATCGGCCGATCCGGCCGCACCGGTGCATAATGTTCGGTTCGGCCGATACCGTTGCGCTCCATCAGGATCCGCTGCCGCTGCCCGATCTGGGCTGTAAGAAAATGCCGCTGCGCCGTCTGGCCGGCCGCGCGCAGCCGGGCCGCGCGCGTCTTCACGACGGCACCCGGCACGGCCGGCATGCGCGCGGCCGGCGTTTCGGGGCGCGGCGAATAGGGGAAGACATGCAGCCAGGTCAGCCCGGCGGCTTCGATCAGGTCGAGGCTCTGCTCGAATTGCGCGTCGGTCTCGGTCGGGAAACCGGCGATGAGATCGGCGCCGAGCACGATCCCCGGCCGCAGCCGGCGCGCCCGGTCGGCTGCGCGCAATACGTCGTCGCGGCAATGGCGCCGTTTCATGCGCTTGAGGATCAGATCGTCGCCGGCTTGCACCGACAGATGCAGATGCGGCATCAGCCGCTCTTCGGTCGCGATCAGCTGCCACAGATCCTCGTCGATCTCGGCCGGATCGAGCGAGGACAGGCGCAGCCTTTCGAGCCCGGGCAACAGCGCCAGCAGCCGGCGCACGGCTTGGCCCAAGCTCGGCTTGCCCGGCAGGTCGGCGCCATAGGCGGTCAGGTCGACGCCGGTCAGCACGATCTCGCGATGGCCATGCTCGACGAGATGACGCGCCGCCGCGACCGCGTCACCGAGCGGAACGGAGCGACTGGGACCGCGTGCCAGCGGGATGACACAGAAGGTGCAGCGATGATCGCAGCCTTGCTGCAACTGCAGGAAGCCCCGTGTGTTTTGGGCAAAGCCGTCGACCAGATGCGATGCCGTCTCGCTCAGAGCCATCACGTCGCCGACGATGATCCGGTCGGTCGCCCGCCAGCTTTCCGGCTTCAGCTTCTCGGCATTGCCGAGCACGCGTGCCACCTCGGGCATGGCGGCAAAGCCTGCCGGATCAAGCTGGGCGGCGCAAACCGGTCACGATGATCGGGGTGCCGGGCCGTTCGCGATGGGCGCGGCGGATCGCCTGGCGGGTCTGGCGCTCGGCCTCGGCCGTAACGGCGCAGCTATTGACGATGATGGCCTGCGTCAGGCCCGCTTGTTCCGCCAGGCCGCGCATCACTTCGGATTCATAGATATTGAGCCGGCAGCCGAAACTCAGGACGTCCAAATCCTGCATCAGGCCAGGCCGGCAAGGTCGAGGATTCCGGTGAAGCTGGTCGCGACCGGGCCGGTCATCAGCACATGCCCGTTCGGCTCCCAGGACACCGTGAGCGAGCCGCGTTCCATCACGATCTCAGCCCGACGCCCGGTCAGGCCGCGCCGCGCGGCCGAGACCAGCCCGGCGCAGGCACCCGAGCCGCAGGCCAGCGTCAGCCCGGCGCCGCGCTCCCAGACGCGCCAGCCGCAGCCGGTCGGGGCCGAGCAGGCTGGCGATGCCGATATTGGCGCGGTCCGGGAAGGCCGGGTGGTGTTCCAGCTGCGGCCCCAGTCGCGCCAGATCGACCGTATCGGCATCGGCGACGAAGAAGGTTGCATGCGGATTGCCCATATTGGTGCAGCAGGCGTCGCCCAAACCCTCGATGCCGACCGGCACGGTCAACGTGTCGGCTTTCTCGGCCAGCGGGATATCGCGCCAGCGCAGCTTCGCCAGCCCCATATCCACGGTAACCAGGCCGCCCGTAGCGCGGGTCGCGGTCAGCAGGCCGGAAATCGTCTCGATGCCGAGGCTGCGCGCCCCGGTCTCGTCCATGGCGAGGGCCGCGACGCAGCGCGTGGCGTTGCCGCAGGCGCCGGCCTCGCTGCCATCGGCATTGAGGATGCGCATGAACACCGTCGCATCCGGATGATGGGGCCGCTCCAGCACGATCAGCTGGTCGCAGCCGATCCCGGTGCGCCGGTCGGCAATCGCCTGCGCCGCCTTGGGTGTGATGGGGATGACGCGCTCGCGAGCATCGAGCACGACGAAGTCGTTGCCCAGCCCATGCATCTTGCGGAAGTCGAGCGCTGCCATCATGGCCGATTTATAGGGCGTGGAGTGCCGAGCTGTCCATCACCGGGACCGCAAGCCTCCTGCGTGTAATGCTACGCGTCAGCCGTGCTTGTGCGTGGCGTCGAACGCGGCCTGCTGCTTCGGCGAGGCTTCGGCCTGGTACTTCGCCTTCCACTGGTCGTAAGGCATGCCGTAGACGGTCTCGCGTGCCGCCGCGTCGGTCAGCGCCACGCCTTCTGCCTCGGCGGCTTCGCGGTACCAGCGCGACAGGCAGTTGCGGCAGAAGCCGGCCAAATTCATCAAGTCGATATTCTGCACATCGGTCCGCTCGCGCAGATGCTCGACCAGCCGCCGGAAGGCGGCGGCTTCGAGTTCGATGCGGGTCTGGTCATCCATTGGGGAACCCCTCGGGTCGAAAACACGGAAGACCTGAGTCTAGGCTTCGGCGAGGCTGCGGAGAAGAGGGGCAGGTCTGCTCTGCGCCGCCCTCGCTTCCCGTGCAATGCCGTTGCGCTTCTCGCGGCTGACGGCCCCGGCTATTCTGCCAATTCACTGCGGGAGCGGAGGCGGAGGAAACTTATGAGCTGGACCCCCGGCCTCGCTCAATTCGACTTGACCCGGCTGCTGCAACAGGCGCTCGGGTTCCATCAGCAGGGGCAGTTGGAGCAGGCGGAAGCGCTCTACCGTCGAATCCTCGGCGAGGCGCCGCAGCATTTCGATGCCCAGCATCTGTTAGGGGTAATCGCCCTTCAGCGACGCGATCTCGAGACGGCGATCCGGCTGATCGGCCAGGCGCTCCAGATCGAACCGAACAATGCGGCGGCGCATGCCAATCACGCTGCTGCGCTCCGTGATTTCGGCCGCAGCGATGCGGCGCTTTCCAGCTTCGACCGCGCGCTGACGTTGCAGCCGAATCTCGCGGAGGCGCTGGCCAACCGTTCGGCGCTGCTGTTCGCGCTCGGCCGGCCCCGCCCGGCGCTTGCCGGCTACGATCGCCTGATTGCGCTCAGGCCCGATCAGGCGGCGGCGCATTATGGCCGCGCCATCGCCCTGCAGGCTCTCGAACGCTGGGAAGCGGCGCTCGGCGCCTTCGACCGGGCTTTGGCGCTGCAACCCAACCTCGTCGAGGCGCTGGCCAATCGCGGCGCGGTGCTGCGCGCACTCGGCCGCCCCGAGGCGGCGCTCGACAGTTATAATCGAGCCTTGGCGCTGCGGCCGGATTTCCCCGAAGTGCTGAACAATCGCGGTTCAGTCCTGCTCGATCTCCGGCGCCCGGCCGAGGCGGTCGCGAACTATGACCGGGCCTTGGCGCTCCAGCCGGGTCAAGCCGAGATCCTGAACAATCGGGGCACCGCGCTGCTCGATGCCGGCAGCGCCGAGGCGGCCGTTGCGAGCTATGGCGAGGCGCTCCGGCTCCGGCCGAATTACCCGGAGGCACTGAACAATCGGGCGAGCGCACTGCGCAGCCTGGCGCGGTACGAGGCCGCCGCGGAAGACTATCGGCGCTTGAAGGAGATCGCGCCCGATTTTGCCTATACTGCCGGCGATTTGCTGGCCGCCCGCCGGGCGCTTTGCGATTGGAATGGCGAGGACGCGGCTATTGCCGGCCTCGAGCCCGCGATCCACGCCGGCCGCCGGGCAATCCACCCTTTCAGCTGCCTCGCCATCAGCGATTCGCCAGGCGACCAGCGCCGCTGTGCCGAGATCTATGCCGCCGACAAGACGCCGCGACAGAGCCCGATGTTGAAGCGAAGCGCGCGTTACGGCCATGACCGGATCCGGCTCGCCTATCTCTCGGCGGATTTCCACGATCACGCGACTGCGCATCTGATGGCGGAGCTGTTCGAGACCCATGACCGGAGGCGGTTCGAGACCGTCGCGCTGTCCTTCGGACCGGACAGCACGAGCCCGATGCGGAAGCGGCTGGAGGCGGGTTTTCAGCCGCTTTATCGACATCCGCGACAAGAGCGACCGCGAAGCCGCGCAGCTCTTGAAAGATATGGAGATCGACATCGCGGTCGATCTCAAAGGCTATACCGGGGATGCCCGGCCGGGCATCCTGGCGTTCCGGCCGGCGCCGGTCCAGGTCAGCTATCTCGGCTTTCCCGGCACGATGGGCGCCGATCACATCGACTATATCCTCGCCGACCGGTTCATCATCCCGGAAGAGCAGGAGCGCTTCTACAGCGAGAATGTCGTCTGCCTGCCGGAATGCTACCAGCCGAACGATTCCAAGAGGATCATCGCCGAGGTCACGCCGACGCGCGCGCAAGCCGGATTGCCCGAGACGGGCTTCGTGTTCTGCAGCTTCAACAGCAACTACAAGATCACGCCGCAGATCTTCGAGCTCTGGATGCGGCTGCTGCACCAGGTCGAAGGCAGCGTGCTGTGGCTGCTCGGCGGCAGCGCGGCCGCGATTCGTAATCTGCGGCGGGAAGCGCAGGCGCGCGGTGTCGATCCCCAGCGATTGGTGTTCGCGCCGCGCCGGCCGCTGCCGGAGCATCTGGCGCGCCATCGCCTGGCCGATCTGTTCCTCGACACGCTGCCCTGCAACGCCCACACCACCGCGAGCGATGCGCTCTGGGCCGGGCTGCCGGTGCTGACCTGTCCGGGCGCCGGCTTTGCCGCGCGGGTCGCCGGTAGCCTGGTCCAGGCGGCAGGGCTGCCGGAGCTGATCGCGACTGACCTCGACGCCTATGCGGCGCTGGCGCTCGGTCTCGCGCGCGATGCCGGCCGGCTCGCGGCGATCAAAGCGAAGCTTGCCGGGAACCGGTTCCAGTCTCCGCTGTTCAAGTCTGGGCGACTGCTCGGGCATGTCGAGCGCGCCTATGAAATCATGTGGGCGCGTGCCGAACGCGGCGAGGCGCCGAGCGGATTTTCCGTGGCGCCGACGGATGGTTAAGAACGTCATTTGACTCGAACCGCGCCGCCGCCCACTATTCCGACAGACCGTCGAGCGGAGGGGGCCGTGCCATGGTCACGCTGAGCGATATCGAGATTCGACGGGTTGCCGTGATCGGCGCCGGGACGATCGGGGCAAGCTGGGCCGCGTATTTCCTCGCCCATGGGCTGGATGTCTCGGTCAGCGATCCGGCGCCGGATGCCCGCGACAAGGTCAGCCGGCACATCGCCGGGATCTGGCCTGCGCTTGAGCGGCTGGGCCTGGCGCCCGATGCCTCGCCCGACCGCTGGCGTTTCCAGGCCGATCCGAGCGCCGCGGCCGATGGCTGCGATTTCTGCCAGGAAAGCGCGCCCGAGCGTTACGAGGTCAAGATCGAGCTGCTGCGCCGGCTCGACCGCGCCTTGCCGCGCGAGGTCGTGATCGCCTCAAGCTCGTCCGGCCTGCTGATCAGCCGGCTGCAGGAGCATTGTAATTACGCCGAACGCTGCGTCATCGGCCATCCCTTCAACCCGCCGCATATCGTACCGCTGGTCGAAGTGGTCGGCGGCTGAAGACGGCGCAGGCGACGATCACCACTGCCATGGAATTCTACCGCGCCATCGGCAAGCATCCGATCGAGATCCGCCGCGAAGTGCCGGGCCATCTGGCCAACCGTCTGCAGGCCGCGCTGTGGCGCGAAGCCGTGCATCTGGTCGCCGAAGGCGTTGCCACGGTCGAGGATGTCGATGCCGCGATCTCGGAAGGGCCCGGCCTGCGCTGGGCATTGATGGGGCCGCATCTGACCTTCGCGCTGGCCGGCGGCGAAGGTGGCATGGAGCATTTCCTGTCCCATCTCGGCCCGGCCATGACGACCTGGTGGGACAGCCTCGGCGCACCGAAGCTGACCGACGAGATCAAGCGGCGGCTGATCGAAGGCGTCGATGCGGAGGCGAAGGGCCGGTCGATCGAGGATCTTGAAAGGGAACGCGACGATTTTCTGGTCCGCCTGCTGGAGACGCGCCGGGCCGGACCGGGCTGATCGCACAGGTGCTGATTTTCAAGTGTCGACTAAGCGAACCCTCGCCCGCATGGCGGAGAGGGTGGCGAACGCCAGTGAGCCGGGTGGGCGCACTGAACAAAGGTGATAGCGGGTACGTCCGGCGCACTCACCCTCACCCGGCTCGTTCCACTCGCCAGCCTCTCCCGCCAAGCGGGCGAGGGTTATTCAGCAGCGAAGTTTAGTTTGGCGCCTGGGAGAATTACTAAACCTTTACTTCGCCGCGGCCTCGACGACCCTGACCGGGTCGCCATCGCTCAGGAACCCCGCACCGCTGAGCACGACGCGGTCGCCGGGTGCGATACCCTTGTGGATCGCGACCAGCCCCTCGCTGCGCAGCCCGGTTTCGACCTTGCGTTGGGCAGCCTTGCCATCGCCGTCGACGATGAAGACCAGGGCCTCGCCATCCTTGGTCAGCACGGCGCTTTCCGGTACGGCGAGCTGCTCGGTCTGGGCCAGCATCAACTCGCCGGAGACGAACATGCCGGGCTTCAGCTTCGCGTCCGCCGGCGCCCGGATATGGGCGATGCCGTTGCGCGTCGTCGCATCGACCATCGGCGCCACCAGGCGGACCTTGCCGATGATCGGCGTGCCGTCGCTGCCGAGGGCGGAGAGCCTCACCTCCTGGCCGGGCTGGACGCGGGCGAGCAGCCGGTCCGGCACTTCGGCGTCGAGTTCCAGGATATTCTCGCGCACCATGTGAAACAGCTGGTCGGCGGACGAGACGACCCGGCCGACCCGGACCATGCGCTTGGCGATCAGACCGGCGGTCGGTGCGCGGATCTCGGTCTGCGCCAGCCGGGCCAGCAGCTCGGCGTGCTGCGATTCGGCGAGTGCCAGATCGGCCTGCGCCACCTGCTTGCCCATCCGGGCCGATTGCACGCTGGCCTGGGCGCCGGCCGAAGTCGCTTCGCGCGCTTCGGTCGTCTGGACCGAAATATTGGCGGATTTGACCAGCTCATGAGCGCGCTTGACGTCGTTTTCAGCGTTGCGCGCGGTCGCTTCGGCCTGGGCGATCAGCGCGTCCTGCTGCCCGATCACCGCCTTGGCGTGATCGATCTGCGATTGATTCTGCTGCACCTGTGCAACGAGGACGGAATCGTCGAGCTTGGCCAGCAGCTGTCCGGCCTGGACCTGGTCGCCTTCGTCGACCAGCACCTGCGTGACGGCGAGACCGTTCACCTCGGTGCCGAGGGCGAGATCTTCCCACGGTACCAGCGAGCCGGTCACCAGCAGCGTGTCGGCCATCTTATGCAGGGCGACCGGTACGGCGGTTACCGTCAGGGCCGTCCCGGCGGTGCCCGATGCCGCAGTCGAAGCCGGTCCGGAACCCGAGCGCAGCACCAGCGCGCCGATCACCGCGAGCACGGCCACGGCGCCGACGCCCAGCATCAGCCCGCGTCGGCGCGGTAGCCTGGCCCGCCGCAGCGGTGGTGCCGACACCTCCTGCGGTGCCACGGATGATCCTTCGGGCATCAAGCTGCACCTTGCTGGCTGAACAGTGCGCGCACTCTAACCGAACTCTCGTCCCGTTTGGCGTGAAATACATTTAACGTTACCTATGCCACCGCGAGGCGTAAGTATCGCTCCGGGTCATGCGCCCGAATTATGGCGCGAACAAGGGGAAGGCCGGCGAGATGCGCGCGAATATATCGGCTTGGGCCATCCGGCGGCCGATTCCCTCGATCGTGCTCTTCATCTTGCTGACACTGGTCGGGATCACATCGTTCCTGACGATGCAGATCGCCGATTCACCCAATGTCGATTTCCCAGTCGTCAGCGTCGTCGTTACCCAGTCCGGCGCCGCGCCGAGCGAGCTGGAAACCCAGGTGACCCGCGTGGTCGAGGATTCGATCGCCAGCGTCGGCGGCATCAACCATATCCGCTCGACCGTGACCGACGGCGTGTCGCGCACCGTCGTCGAATTCCTGATCGGCACCAATACCGACCGTGCCGTCAACGATGTGCGCAATGCCGTCAGCAAGGTGCGCGAGAACCTGCCGCAGACCATCGACGAGCCGCAGGTCGAGCGCGTCGACACCTCGGGCGGCGACGTCATGGGCTATTCGGTCAGTTCGCCCGGCATGTCCGAGACGGCGCTCGGCTGGTTTGTCGACAATGAGGTGACGCGCGCGCTGCTGGCGGTGCATGGCGTGTCGGAGATCGACCGCGTCGGCGGCGCCGAACGTGAGATCCGGGTCAATCTGGAGCCGGAGCGGCTGATCGCGCTCGGTATCACGGTCGACGACGTGAATCGGCAGATCCGTGCGGTCAACGCCAATATGCCGGGCGGGCGCTCGACCATCGGCACGTCGGAGCAATCGATCCGGGCGATCGGCTCGGTCGAGACGGTGGACGCGCTGAAGGACATGGCGATCGCGCTGCCCAACAACCGCAAGGCGCATCTCTCCGATCTCGGTACGGTCGAGGACGGCTTCGCCGAGCCGCGCCACGCCGCGCGCGTCGACGGCAAGCCGGTCGTGGCGTTCTTCGTCGAACGCGCCTTCGGCCAAAGCGAGGTCACGGTCGCCAAGGGCGTGACGAAGGCGATCGAAGCGATCGAGGCGGCGCATCCGAGCGTCCATTTCCAGCAGATCTTCTCGGTCGCCGATTACGACATCAGCGCCTATGACGCCTCGATGGAGGCGCTCGGGCTCGGCGCCCTCTTGGCCATCATCGTGGTCATGCTGTTCCTGCGCGACTGGCGCGCGACGGTCATCGTCGGCGTGGCCCTGCCGCTGTCCGTGCTGCCGACCTTCTTCTTCATGAAGGCGATGGGCTATACGCTCAACTTCATCTCGCTGCTGGCGCTGACCCTGGTCGTCGGCATCCTGGTCGACGACGCCATCGTCGAGATCGAAAACATCGTCCGCCACATCCGCATGGGCAAGAAGCCCTATCAGGCCGCGCTCGAAGCGGCCGACGAGATCGGGCTCGCCGTCGTCGCGACGACCATGACCATCGTCGCCGTGTTCCTGCCGGTCAGCTTCATGAGCGGCATCGCCGGCCAGTATTTCGTGCAGTTCGGCGCGACCGTCTCGGTTGCCGTGCTGTTCTCTCTGATGGTGGCGCGGCTGATCACGCCGATGATGGCGGCTTATCTCGCGCGGGATCACGGCCCGCGGCATCACTCGAACCGGATGATAGACGCTTATGTCCGGCTGCTCGGCTGGGCCTTGTCGCATCGCTGGAAGACCATGGCGATGGCGACGCTGTTCTTCATCGGTTCCATCTGCCTGGTGCCGCTGTTGCCCTCGGATTTCATTCCGCCGGAAGACCAGTCGCTGTCCAACATGAATTTCGAGCTGCCGCCAGGCACGACGCTGGCCGAGACCGACCGCGCGATGCAGCAGGTCTCGGCGATCATCGGCCGCGAGAAGGAGGTGAAAAGCGTCTTCGTCTCGATCGGCGGCGGCGTGAACGGCGATGTCCGGCTGGCGCGGGCCACGGTCAATCTGGTGCCGCGCGCCCAGCGCCGGCGCAGCCAGCAGGCGATCGAGAAGGATCTGAGCGTCAAGCTCAAGGCGGTGCCGGGCATTCGCTACAGCGTCGGCTTCAACAACAACCAGGATCTGTCGGTCATCCTGACGGGCGACGATCCGAAGCAGCTGACCGGCATCGCCGACCAGCTGGTGCGCGAGATGGCGGGCCTGCCGCAGCTCTCCAACATCAAGACCTCAGCCAGCCTGCTGCGGCCGGAACTGCAGATCAAGCCGCTCTACGACCGGGCCGCGGAGCTCGGCGTCTCGGTCGCGGATATCGGCATGTCGCGCGGCTGGCGACCTTGGGCGAGATCAACGCCAATCTGGCCAAGTTCAACCTGCCGGACCGGCAGATTCCGATCCGCGTTCAGATCGCACCCGATGCCCGCTCCGATCTCAGCCAGATCCGCAATCTCCGCGTCACCACTGCATCGGCGGCAGCGTGCCGCTCGAGACCGTGGCCGATATCTCGATCGGCAGCGGCACCTCGGAGGTCAAGCGCTACGACCGCGCCCGCCAGGTGGTGCGATCGGCGCCGATCTGGGCGGGGCGCCGTTGGGCCCGGCCAATGATGCGGTGCACAAGCTGCCCGCTCTGCAGCATCTGCCGCCAGGCGTGAAGCTGCAGAATGCCGGCAATGTCGAATTCATGGGCGAGGTGTTCGGTCAGTTCGGCCTGGCCATGGCAGCCGGCATCCTGCTGGTGCTGGCGGTGCTCGTGCTGCTGTTCCAGAGCTTCCTGCAACCGGTGACGATCATGATGGCGCTGCCGCTGTCGATCGGCGGGGCGCTGGCGGCGCTGCTGCTGACCGGCGACGCCCTGTCGCTCTCGGTGCTGATCGGGCTCCAGATGCTGATGGGCATCGTGACCAAGAACTCGATCCTGTTCGTCGACTACGCCATCCTGGCCATGAAGGAGCATGGGCTCAGCCGGCGCGACGCCCTGATCGAAGCCGGAGCCAAGCGCGCCCAGCCGATCCTGATGACGACCATCGCCATGATCGCCGGCATGCTGCCGATCGCCGCCCGGTTCGGCGAGAATGCCGATTTCCGGCGCCGATGGCAATCACGGTGGTCGGCGGCCTTGCGACCTCGACCCTGCTCAGCCTGATCTTCATCCCCGTCGCCTTCACCATCGTCGACGACGTTCAGACCTGGCTGGCGAAACATCTCCGCCGGGTCGTCTCGACCGATCACGCGGCCGAGGCACCGGCGGAGTAGGGGGGGCCTTACTCGGCGTCGAGGAAGGGCTGCCAGATGCTGCAGAAGTGCTGCGTCTGGAAAGTGTAGAAGGGTTGCGGCACGGCCGGGCCGGGCACCAAATTCTGCACCGCACGGATGAAGTTGAACGGCGTCCACGGCGCAAAGAAGGTCCGGGCACTGCCGACATTCGGGTCGCCGCTGATCACGAAATTCGCCCAATAGGTCTTCATTTCGAAGGCGAGGTGCTGCTCGCCGATATCGAGGTTCGAGCCGAGTTCGAACAGGAACTGCAGCTCCGCGGCATGTTCCGAGGGCGCTCGGATAGCCATTCACGTCATTCGGCGGCGCCAGCACCGAGCCGCCGAGCGGCGGTGCCAGCGGATCGTTGAACTCATAGGCGAAGACCGGCACCCAGCGTGCCAGATCGGCATTCGAGTCGTAGACGTTGCAGGCAAAGGCCACGTCCGTGAAGATCTGGGCCAGCGCCTCGTCCGCACTCGGCGCATTGCCGGCGAGATAGGGAATCCGGGAAGTTCGAGAGCGCATAGACGGCGGCGAGGGCGGCGCCGACCGCCGGCGTGTTGGGACGCGGCCGGGGCGCCCAATTCGCCGAGGAACAGGTTGATCTCCTGCGGGTAGGTACAGGCGACCGGCGCGCCGGTGCCCTGCGGCGTGGCGCAGTAGGTGTTGGCATTGGCCAGGTCATAATTGGCCGCGCCGCCGGCGGGCAGCGACGGGTGGCGGCGCTTGCGGCGAGCGGAATATAGTCCGGTTCGAACAGCCTGCCCTCATTGGCGTTCGAACCTTGCAGGACCGGCACGTGGTTGAACGCGCCGGAGGAAAAGGCCGTCTGCAGCCCCTGCGGCAGGATGCGGGTGCCGAAATCGGGCGAGATGCCGTTCGCGCCGAACACGCCCTGCGCTTTCAGGATCTGGGCGACCGACTGACTGCGCAGGCAGTCCGCATCGGCCGGCTGGGTACAGCCGAGCGCCGTGTCGAAGGCCGCACCATAGGTCGCCAGATAGGCTTGCTGCGACGGCACGTCGTGCAGCATGTAGCCGCCGCTCTCGATGATCGCGCCGCGGAACAGGCCTTGCGCGGTGTTGGTCGAGGCGAGGTCGCTCGACACGCTCAAGCCGCCGGCCGATTCGCCGCCGATCGTCACCTTGCCAACATCGCCGCCGAAACCCGCGATATTGGCCTGGACCCATTGCATGCCGAATTGCTGGTCCATCAGCCCGTAATTGCCGGCATCGCCGACGGCTTCGAAGGTGCTGGCGGCAGTCGCCGTCAGCCCTGGTTCGACCAGCCAGCCGAGAGCGCCCAGGCGATAGTTGATGGTGACGACGATGATGTTGTGTTCGGCGACCATCTCCGAAGCATCGTATTCGGCGCCGGTGCCGCTGGTCAGAGAGCCGCCATGGATCCAGTAGAACACCGGCAGCCGTGAATTCGGCGCGGCCGAGGCGGGGATATAGACGTTGAGGAACAGGCAATCTTCCGACTGCGTGCCGCTGCCCTGCGGGCAGGCATTGCCCGGCGCCGAGGCGACGACCACGCCGGGCGGCGGCACCGGCGCCTGCGGCGGTGCCCAGCGCAGCGCGCCTTCCGGCGATGCGGCATAGCGGATGCCGTTAGAACACATTGACCAGCCCGGGCTCGAACAGCGACGGCACGGCTGTGAACGTCCCCGTTGTCGTGACGACCGTCGGCTCCTGCGCAAAAGCCGCGACGGGCAGAAATAGCGTCGCCAGCAAGCCGGCCAGCAGGTGGCGCAGCCGACCGGTCCCAATCTTCTTCTCAGCGTTCATCTCTATCCTCCCCTGCCTTTGACTTTCATTGGCGCGACCCCGTGCCGGGAGGGGTATGCCCATCTCCGATTGTCGCACCGGTTCACGCTGCACGGCGTCAGGCAGAGACACCGTGCCGTCACAATAGCGCTTGTCGGGCGGGGCGCTACAATCACAAAGCTGGGATTGGAATGGTATGTTCTACTGCGCCCGGACAGGGCGAGCTTGGCGAAAGCACAGTCGCTCGCGATCGGATTGTGTCGGCGCGTTCCGATCTGGGTTGCGACATCCGGACAAACCCCCACAATGAGAGGCGAAATTGGAGGTTCGGATGAATTCCGGGCATATCTGACAAATTGACGACGCGGACGGCCGGTTGCACGACATCATCGATGCAGCGCTGAAGCACAGGCCGCAGCTTATTCGTCGAGACGGGGACAATCTTGTGATGGTTGTCTCGTTCACAGACTGCAACATCGGACAGCTCACACTGAAGGATTGGCTATTGAGCGATATCGGGCGAACCGATGACTTGCTGACCGATGGTGGGCGCGGGGAAGTCACGATGGCCGATTCTTCCCAGAATCCGCACAGCGCACCGACCGCGGAGTAATACCAGGCGCAGAAAATCTTGACTTGTGTCGGGCGTCCAAACCCCTCTCCTGCACCGCGGGAGAGGGAGGGGCCCGGCGCGAAGCGCTGGGAGGGTGAGGGGCGTGCCCCTTGCGACGCCCAATGGCGCTGACGCGCCTCACCCATCCGGCTCGCTGACGCTCGCCACCTTCTCCTGCACTGAGGCTGTGAAAGAATCTCTATTGCCCGCCGTATGCTCGCGAGCCACGCAAAAGGGAAAATGAGATCGCCCGAAAAAGTCCCTCTCCGCCCTTCAGGGGGGAGAGGGATTTAGGGTGAGGTGGGTGTCGATGCCGGCGTAAAGCGTTGGGATTTCTGCACTATTGAAGCGTTCCCCACCTCACCCCGACCCTCTCCGCCCCAATGGGGCGGAGAGGGAGGTTTGGCCGATTTGCCCCGTAATTTGCAGTTCATCGATCTGCGCGTCAGAGATCGAGATTCTTTCACACGCTCAGTGCAGGAGAAGGGCTTTCGGTACCGGTGGGTCGGTAATTGCCGCGTCTGATATTAGAGTTCTCCCCGCCGCGGCACGATCACTCTTCCGGTGCCGCGGCGCCGGGCGCAGAGTGGTGTGATCGTTCACGATCAGGGAGCCGCCGATGCCGGATATGCTCGACCGCTTCGTCTATCGCGCCGCCAGTAGCGCGCGCTTCTCCTGGTATCTCGGCCAGAAGATGCTGGCTGAGCGGCTGGTCAAGCCGACACCGACGCCGCCCGAGCTGAAGCCGCTGCTGCCCACGGGCCGGGCGCTGATGGCGGATCTGCGCGCCCTGCTGGCCGAAGATCTGGCCCATGTCGAGGCAGGCGATTATGCGCCGCCGGCCGATCTGGCGCCCAACCCGGTGGCGGCGCTGCGCCGCGCCGGCGCCTTCTTCCGAGATCTGGGCCGGGTCGATGCGCGCCGCCATGCCGAGCGCCATCAAGAGGTCGCCGAGGCGCCGCCGGAGGGGATGTTCCCGCGCTACTACCTGCAGAATTTTCATTATCAGACCGATGGCTGGCTGTCGCGCCGCTCGGCCGAGATCTACGACCATCAGGTCGAAGTGCTGTTCATGGGCAGCGCGGATGCGATGCGCCGCCAGGCCCTGCTGCCGATCGCCGAGGCGCTGGCGCCGATCGGCCAGCGCAATGCGCGGCTGATCGACATCGCCTGCGGCACCGGGCGGTTCCTGCGCGAGGTCAAGAACAACTGGCCGCGCCTGGCGGTGACGGCGCTCGATCTCAGCCCGTTCTATCTGGACGCGGCGCGCGCCACGCTGGCCGGCCGGTCCGGCACGCGCTTCATCGCGGCGCCGGCCGAAACGGTGCCGGAGCCGGACGCCGCTTACGACCTCGCCACTGCGATCTTCCTGTTCCACGAATTGCCGCCCAAGACGCGCCGGCAGGTCGCTGCCGAACTGGCGCGCCTCGTCCGGCCCGGCGGCACCTGCATCCTGGTCGACAGCCTGCAGACCGGCGACCGGCCGGAATACGATGCGCTGCTCGACCTGTTCCCGGCCAAATTCCACGAGCCCTATTACGCGGGCTATCTGCGCGAGGATCTGGCCCGCGCTGTTCGAGGCTGCCGGATTCGAGCTGGTCGAGACGCGCTTTGCCTTCCTGTCGAAGATCATGACCTTCAGCCGCCGAGCAGCGGCTGCATAGGTTGTGCCGTTTGGGGTGGCGTGCTACCTCCATTGCAACCGAAAGAGGAGCGCGATCATGAGCGCCTATGAATTCTCGTTTACCACCATCGACGGTGAGCCGATGCCGCTGTCGGGCTATGAGGGCAAGGTGCTGCTGGTGGTCAATACTGCGTCATTCTGCGGCCTGACGCCGCAATATGAGGGTCTCGAAGCGCTTTATGCGCGCTATCGTGATCGCGGCCTTGTGGTCATCGGCGTGCCGGCCAATGATTTCGGCAAGCAGGAGCCGGGTACGGAGCAGGAGATCAAGACCTTCTGCACGACGCGGTTCTCGGTCGATTTTCCGCTGGCGTCGAAGGAACAGGTGATTGGCGGCGACGCCCATCCCTTCTACAAATGGGCGGTGGCCGAGCTGGGCGAGGATGCCGCGCCGAAATGGAATTTCCACAAATATCTCATCGGCAAGAATGGCCAGATCGCCGGCACGTTTTCGAGCCGGACGGTGCCGGATGCGCCTGATCTGGTCGATGCGGTCGAAGCGGCGCTGGCGCAATAGTCTTGCGGCCGGGCTCGCCGCGCTGAGCCTGGCGCAGGCTGCGGCGGCCCAGGACCAGCCCGTCGCGAAGCTGGGCGACCAGACGCTGGAGATCTATGGCGCGGAGGGCAGCGGCACGCTGCCCGCATTCTCCTCGCGCCCGCTGCTGGCGCGCATGCCGAAAGTTACCCGGCTGCTGGTCATGGTCCATGGCGCGGCGCGCGATGCCGATCAGGCGCTGGCGCTCGGCCGCGCGGTTGCCGGCGCCGAGGCCGAGCAGACGCTCGTCGTCGCGCCGCAATTCCTCACCACTGCCGACGTCAAGCGCTGGGTGCTGCCGGCCAACCGGTTGCGCTGGTCCGGCACCGCCTGGGCGGACGGCCTGCCCGCGACGGGACGGGCGCCGGTCAGCCCGTTCTCGGCGCTCGATTCGATCCTGCGCAACCTGGCCGATCCCGGATTGCTGCCGGATCTGAAGACGATCGCGATCGCCGGAGAGGGCAAGGGCGCCGATCTGGCCCAGCTCTACGCGGCCGTGACGACGCATCTCGACGGTTTGGAGAAGCGCGGCATCGCGCTCCGCTTCGTCCTGGCCGAACCGGAGCATTATCTCTATCTCGACCAGGCGCGGCCGGTGCCGGTCGATGCCGCCGCGTGTCCCGGCTTCAACCGCTGGCCCTACGGGCTCGACGGCGCGCCGGCCTATCTCGACGAGATCGGCCCGGCGCGGATCTTCACGCAATATCGGGCGCGCGACGTCACCTACCTGCTGGGCGAGGCGGGACAGGCCGAGCCGGGCGACTGTGCCGTTGCAGCGCAGGGTCCGGATTCGACGGCGCGCGGCCGCTTCTATGCGAGTTATCTCGCCAAGCTGGCCGCCGGCACCAAGCTGCATCGCCTGGCCGAGATCCCGAAGTCCGATGCCGCGCATGGGCTGCTGGCCAGCGCCTGCGGCACCGCGGCCGTGCTCGGACGGCCGGATTGTCCGGCGCTGACGGGCGCGCCCGATCTGCCCGCATTTCCCGACCCGACGGCCAAACCTGAACCGGCCGATGCGCCGAAGGCCGACACCGCAAAGACAGAGGCGCCCAAGGCTCCGGATGCCGTGCCGCCGGCCCAGCACCGCCAGCGGATGGTGCGCCGACGGCAGCACCGGCTGCGCCGGCGCCTGCTACCGCGCCGTTGCCGGCGCCCGATCAGGTCGCGCCGGATGGCCTTGCCGATCCGCTGCATGAGGCGAACCCGCTCGGCCCGCTGCTGACCAAGCCGCCCGCGCCTAAACCCAAGCAGGCGCCGCCCCAGCCGCCCTCATAGGCGCGGGCTATGCCTCGCCGATGGCGTCGCGGCGCGGGCTGGACTCAAGCATCGGCCAGGCCGGCAAGATGCTGGGCGGATGAGCTGAGAGATCGGACTCTTCGGCCGGTGTCCAGCCGCAGGCTGACGGGCCTCGTCGCATCGGGCCGGACGGCCCCGTGATCACGTCGAAATCGAATTCGGTCATACTTGCCTCCTGGGTAAGGAGGCCGCATCGCGTCAGGCGGAGAGTCGCAAAGGTCTGAAAACGACGAAGGCCGCCTGGGCGGGCGGCCTCGAATCTGCGTAACGATGCGCGATCCTCAAGCCGCCGGACTGTACCAGCGGTACCAAAATCGTGTGGTGAGGGTGGCGCCGGAAACCGGCCGCTGCGTCGTCATGATGCCTGGAAGGTAGCGATGCCGGATGTCCTTCGCAAGGGGCTTTCTCACAGGCCGTCCGGATGGAACATCCGGTCCCGCGAGCCGTAAGCTTCCTGGCGCCGGATGCGGGCCTGCTCGAGCCGCTGCAGCGCGTCGGATGCCATTTTCCAATCGCCGGATTGCACCGCATTCAGATGCTCCCGGCTGGCCTTGTATTCCGCAATTATCGCCTCGGCATAGGCGGACCGTTCCTGCATCCCATTGCTCCTGCCGAATGTTCTCCTCATTCTGGAAGGCGACAGTAGCGCGGCTCGCGCGCTGCGCTACTTCCGGTTTTGTCGGAGGGAGGGCCGGTCGATGCCGGACGCTGCAGACTATCGTACGATCATCGAGGCGCTGCGGCTGCTGCCGCGGCTCGCCGCGTTCACCCCGGCCGTGATCGGCACGCCGCCGCTTGGCATCGCGGTAGCGGGCAGCGATATCGATATTGTCTGCTATGCGCCGGATCTCGATCGCTTCGCTGCCGAGCTGGTTCGGCACTTCGGCGGGCTGCCGGGTTTTCGATCTCCGACGGGACGAGATTCGCGCAGTACCGTCCGTCGTCTGCAGCTTCGATCATGCCGGCTGGCGGGTGGAAATCTTCGGCCAGGCGGTCCCCGGTCGCTGCGCAATGGGGCATGCGGCATTTCCAGATCGAACGGCGTCTGCTGGCGCTGTTCGGCGTTGATTTCCAGTCGCGCGTCGTCGCTCTCAAGCGGCAGGGCATCAAAACCGAGCCGGCTTTCGCCGCCCTGCTCAAGCTGCCTGGCGATCCCTATGAAGCGCTGCTCACGCTGGGAGCCTGGACCGATGACCGGCTGCAGATGTTGTGGATGGCCGGCTGATCGCTATTGCGCAAGCTTCGGATACTCCGCCAGCAGCTTGGCGAGCACGCCGTTGGTCCAGCCGAAACCCGGCTGCAAGGCATATTCCCCGCCAGAGCCGCCGCTGCGCCGGCCGGCGCTCTTGTCGACATCGTATTTCTCGACCAGCACGCCGATGTCGCGATAGCCGGCCAGGTTGCGGCGGATCCAGCGTGTCGCGATCTCCCGGGCCAGGGCGCGCTCGCCATAGGCGTTCAGGCCTGCGACGGCGAGATATTGCAGTGGCGCCCAGCCATTCGGCCGGTCCCATTGCTGGCCAGTCGCGACCCGGGTCGTGTCGAGCCCGCCGGGCCCGAGGAAGTCGCGGCGCAGCGTCCGCGCCACGGCATGGGCCTGCTCTTGTGTCGCGATCCGGAAGAATAGCGGGTAGATCGTGGCGGCGGAAATTGCCGTGCTTTGTCCCGCTTCCTGCCATAGATAGTCGACGAAAAGCCGCCCTTTTCCGTTCCACATCAGGCGCCGGATCGCCGCCGCGCGCTGCTCCGCCATTGCCTGATAGCGCCCGGCCCGTGCAGCATCGCCCTTCAGCCGATAGGCCCGGGCGAGCACCTGTTCCTGGTGCTGCATCAGGCTGTTGAGGTCGATCGGGGCGATGGCGGTGGTGCGGATCGTCGCGAGCGTCCTGCCGTCGGCCAGCCAGCGCGAGCTGTAGTCCCAGCCGGTCTCGGCGCCGGCGCGCAGCTCGCGATAGATCTCGGCGGCCGGGCGCTTGGCCTGCTGCGCCGTGCGGACATCTTCGAGATAGGATTCGTCGCGCGGCTCGTCCCGATCGTCCCAATAGCGGTTGAGCAGCGTGCCGTCGGCCAGGCGCAGGACGCGCCGATGCGCCTGGCCGGGCGCCAGCGACTCGGCGCCCTCCATCCAGTAATCATGTTCGGCCTGCAGCTCGGGCAGCCGGTCGACCAGTACATGCTCGCCGTCATGGGCGGCGATCAGCTCGACCATGCAGGCGAAGAATGGCGGCTGGGATCGGCTCAGATAATAGCTGCGGTTGCCGTTCGGCACATGGCCGAAGCGGTCGATCAGCGAGGCCAGATTGCTCAGCATATCCGCGGCCAGCGCGGATTGCCCGTCCTGCTCCAGGCCGAGCATGGTGAAATAGCTGTCCCAGTAATAGATCTCGCTGAACCGGCCGCCCGGCACGATATAGGGCCGGCTCAGCGGCAGCAGCGAAGAATAGGGTTCTACCGCATCAGGCTTGCGCTGCAGCACCTGCCACATTGCGTCCAGATAGTCGCGGATCGGCCGGGCCGGCCGGGTCGCAGCATCGACGGCATACCGGGGCGGCGCCGCGAAATGCGCCGTCACGAACGCTTTGAGGTCGAAGCCCGGCTGGCGCTTCTGCTCATCATACTCCGACATAACCTTAGCCGGCGGCATCTTCGGCACGGCATCCGCGAAGGTCTTCTGGTCGGGAAAGAGCTGCGCCAGCTCGACCGCGCGATAGAGTTCGCCGAACTCGATTGAAGGCGGCTGCGGCGGGGGCTCTTCCGGCGTCGCAGCCAGGACGCGGAGACTGCAGGAGAGTGCGAGCAGCACCGCGGCCGCGACGGAATGGGATCTCACAGGCAAGGCTCCGGGCGGGACATTCGCTGAGGCAAACAGACTACCCGACACGAAACTCCATTCTCATCCAAGGATATGCCTGCGCCATCATACCGGCTGAGCCGTCAGGTCCGGACATCGGTCTGTCGTGCCGTCTCCGCTAACGACACCTCCGGCAGGTCCTTCGCAGACGCAACGATCCGTACGGCGAGCTTCTCTTCGCGGCCGCGGATTTCGATCTCCCGGAGGGGAAAGGCGCTGAGATCCATCCCGGCGTGGCGGGGCGACGATGTCGGAGACGACAAGCTGGACACCGTATTGCTTGGTCTCGGCCTCCAGCCGGCTCGCCGTGTTCACCGCATCGCCGATCGCAGTCACGCTCACGGTGTGGCCGTTAGCCCATCTCGCCGACGATGGTCCGCCCCGTATGGACGCCGATGCCGATGCGGATCGGCTCTTTCAAATCGTCCTTCCAGCACGGCGTTTGAGACGGTCGAGCCGCTCGGCCATGGCGCGCGCGGCGATCAGGGCAGCGCGGCAGCCATTGACCGGTCCTCGGTCGACACCGAACAGCGCCATGACGCCGTCACCGAGGAATTTGTCGACCCGGCCGCCGGCATCCTCGACTGCGCGGCCCATCTCGGCGAAATAGCGGTTGAGCAGGAACACCACGTCATAGGGCAGCATCCGCTCGGCCATTTTGGTGAAGGAGCGGATGTCGCAGAACAGGATGGCGATATCCAGTTCCATGCCCTGCATGTCCATGATCTTGCCGAAGCCCTCGCGGGCCGTGACATCGGCCGGGCAGCAGCGGCCGTCACGTCGACATTGCCGGTCGGGCGCAGCTGGCAGGCCAGGCGGACATTGGGCGGTGCGCCGATCGCATGCAGCACGCGCAGTTCGGACTCGTCCGGTTCGGGAATGGCGCCGACCGGTCCCATGACGCGGATCCGGCAGGTCGAGCAGCGGCCATGTCCGCCGCAAATCGCGGCATGCGGGATATGGGCGGTCCGGCTTGCCTCGAGCACGCTGGTGCCAGTCAAGACCCGGACTTTGCGGCCATTGGGGTAGGTCAGCGTGACGGCGCCGCGACGTAGCTGCAGGTGCCGGCGGATGCTTCGGCCGGCCAGCACGGCGGCGAGCAGGCCGAACACGGCCCCACGCATCACATTGCCCAGCAGCTCGAGATGCGCGGCGCCGCCCGGCGGCAACGGCCGCTTCAAGGCGACGCCGTTGACCCAGGCCGGGTCGAGCGCCAGCGTCGCCACTTCGCGCCCGCCCTCGTAGAAGCCGATCAACGCCAGAGACGGCACGAGCAGGGCACCGGCAAAGAGCAGCCATTTCAGCTCCGGATACCAGCGCCGCAGCTGCAGATTATAATTCAGCCCGATGCAGCCATGGCCCCAGGCGACGATCAGCAGCACGACCTGCTCGACGCCGCGCACCGGCGCCAGGACATAGAGTCGGAGCAGCTCGGCATTATAGTCGATGCTGCCGTCATAGAGCTTGAATGCCAGATAGGTGCCGGCGACGTGCTGGGCCAGAAAAACCGGAATCAGCAAACCCAACGTCAGCTGGCACGCTTCGAGCACCGGCATGCGCAGCGAGCGTCGGCGCCAGACCTGAACGCAGCGCCAGCAGGATATGGATCACCAGCGCCGTATAGAGCGCGGCCTCGCCGACCGGCGAGCCCCAGCTGGCGATCATGATATGCAGCCCGGCCTGCATCGCCTCGACCGAGATCACACCCAGGCTATGATTGAGCAGATGGCACAGCACATAGCCAAATAGAATGACGCCCGTGGTCAGGCGGAGGACGGTTGGTCAGATCCTCGTTCAGCACCCTGGCGCCCCTGCTATGCCGTCGACCCGGTTCTATCACGGCGGACCGGATCGGTGCCAACGCATCGGGGCGCCGATCCCGCGAACGGCGCCCCATTCTATCCGTGCCACGCCGTCTCAAAGCGAGCGCAGGTAATTCAGAATGTCCTGCTTCTGCGCGTTGGTCAGACCGTTGTAGTTCCGGATCACGGCATTTGCCTCGGAGGGTCCTCGCTCATATGCGCGGCGATCGCCGCCTGCAGATCGTTCGTCCGCCCGTCATGCAGAAAGAACACTCTCTGGCCGACGCCCCCAGAGCGGCGCCGTGCGGAATTCCCCGCCGGACGCAGCGCCCTGGACCACGCCATCGGCGAGGCCATGCCCCATGTCGTGCAACGCAAAATCCGAGAACGGGTGGTAGACCGCATTGTCGAGCGACTGGAACGGCGACGGTCCCGTCATCAGCGTTTCGGTATGGCAGAACGCGCACCCGACCGCTTCGAAGCGCGCCTGACCGTCGGCGATGCTCGCGGCGTTCCTGCTGCTGGCGAGCGGGGTGCAGAGCGCGGCTCCCGTGCTGTCCACGCCGCTGTCGAACGCGCATTGGCTGGGCGCGGCGTTGAGCCGCATGAAGGTGACGAAATTCGAGATGTTCGAAGAGACGAGCGAGGCGTCGTTGCCGGCACTCCCGGCGGCGAGGCGTGGCAGGCGGAATGATGTTGGTCGTGTCTTCCGGCAATTCATGGACGTCGCAATTGCTGCCGGCGACCCGTTCATTGGGGGGAAGAGGTCGTTGGTCACGCCCATCTCGACATTGGCCGCCTCGCCGGCAAACAGCAGCAGAGACTTGTCCTGCGCCTTCCAGCCGAAGCGGGTGATGGTCTGGTCATTGCCGTTCGTATTGAAGCGGCCGGCAATGCCCAGCCGTGCCCGCTCCGCCGCAGTCGCCTCGAAACTTGCCCGGAGTGTCTGGTCCGAGGTGTTCTCGACAAATCCGACGCCGAACAGCGGTGTGGGAATGCGGAGGGCGACGTTGTTCTGGTTGAGCTGTCGCCTGAAATTGGGCTGCGCCAGAGTGCAGCCTGTCGGGGCGTCGTTCCGGCCCTGAATACTGAACAGCGGTCGCACCGCGCCATCCGGCAGCCCGTCGCCGGGCGAAGTTTGGAAACGGGCTTCGCGGATCGGGCCCGTTCGGCGTGACGAAGGGCGGCACAGTATTCCGCGCACCGTCGGCGGTGGCGACGCTCACTTGCGGGTTGGCCAGGGGGCTGCTGCCGCCGATTGCCGGAAAATGCGTGACACATGCCGCACCCATCGCCGTTGAAGGCGGGCCCCAAGCCGAAGATCGACGGATTGTTCGTGGTCGGATCGATCGCGCCGTCGACGGTGGCGGGGATGCCGAACACGGCGAGCCCGGCAAACCAGAAGGTCGTCTGGTCCGGCGTCAGCAGGGCAAGCTGATGACCGGCACCGTTGCCATCCGCATCCTTGGGCTGGGCCGTGTCGACGACTCCGGTCTTGAGGATCGCGCCGGTAGGCTTGATGGTCTGGTTGCCGATCGGCCGGGGACCCGGGTCGGATACCGGCGGTGGTCTCACCGAATCCGATGTCGTCTGCGCGACCGCTTGCCCCGGCACCAGCAACAGAGCTAGCGCGGATAGCAGGGCCGGACGATAGGATGCAATTATCGTGACGTATTGAGCACTCACGTCGCCATCTCCGTCAATATTTGGGCGGATTTCGTCTATATTGCGAAAGACGGGACGGCCGAAAAAGACTGCCTAATTACATTAGATGGACATTGAGATTTCGGACCAATATTGCTCTATAGGCGATGAGATCTGTTTGATATCTCGATGGTGTCATTACCCATTCGCATCTAGTCGAGCACTGGTTCCGTCACGCCATCCGTCGCATCGCAATCGGGAGATGATCGAACCGCAGCGCTACTGCGCGATTTCAGCGTACCCTCGAATGGTTTCATCGCGAGGGAATTGCATGACGGGCGTAACGCGACGAGCGTTCGCCAAGCGTCCAGGCCATCAGGAATTGTGAACATCCCAGCGACTGTCAGCCGCTTCTGCGCCAGGGCTCAAGTTGGACCTGTCGGGAAGTGTTTCGGCGACGCCGCGCAACAGCAGGCGCGGCCCTTGGCCGCATGCCCAGAGGCGTAGTCAATACCAGTTCGTCATTGACAGGGCGATGCCGGCCAGGCTCTGAAGCCCATTCTCTTACGGCTTCAGGTCGATCCCGGTGCCACTCGAAACTCTCGAACCTTCTCAGTCCGTTATTCGAGGCCGGCGCGGGGAGCGGGGCTCGACACCGGTCCGGGATCCGGCCCCACTTCGTTCCATATTTGAGGACATCGCCATGACATTGAGCGCGCGCAAACTCGGCAGTCAGGGTCTCGAAGTTTCGGTCATTGGCCTGGGCTGCATGGGCATGAGCCAATCCTACGGTTCGGCGGACGAGGCGGAATCCATCGCGACACTGCACCGGTCGATCGAACTCGGCTGTACCTTCCTCGACACTGCTGAGGTCTACGGCCCCTTCGCCAATGAGGATCTGCTGGGCCGTGCCTTGGCCGGCAAGCGCGATCGGGTCGTGATCGCGACGAAGTTCGGCTTCAAGATCGAGGATGGCCGGATCACGGCACCGATAGCCGCCCCGAGCATATCCGCGAGGCCGTGGAGGGCGTCGCTGCAGCGCCTGCGAACCGACCGCATCGACCTGCTCTACCAGCACCGGGTCGATCGCAGCGTGCCGATGGAAGATGTGGCCGGCGCCGTCGGCGCGTTGGTGCAGCAGGGCAAGGTGCGCTTCTTCGGTCTCTCCGAGGCCGGCACCGCCAGCATCCGCCGTGCCCATGCCGTCCATCCGGTCTCCGCCGTTCAGAGCGAATATTCCTTGTGGGAGCGCAATCTGGAGCAGGATGTAATCCCGGTCTTGCGCGAACTCGGTATCGGGCTGGTGCCGTTCTCGCCCCTCGGGCGCGGCTTTCTGACCGGCGAGGTCAAGCGCGCCGAGGACTATCCGGCCGATGATTATCGGTGCAACGATCCGCGCTATCAGGGTGCGAATTTCGACGCCAATGTGAAAGCGGCGCAGATCGTGCGCGACATCGCCGGGGGCCTCGCGGCGAAACCCGGACAGATCGCGCTCGCCTGGCTGCTCCACAAGGGCAACGATATCGTCCCGATCCCCGGCACCAAGCGCCGGGCCTATCTGGAAGAGAACGTGGCCGCCGCCGCCATCGCGCTCGACGCCGGCCAGATGAAGGCGCTCGACGACGCCTTGGCGCCTGAGAGGGTTTCCGGCCCGCGCTACGGCGAGACAATGATGGCGATGGTCGATCGCTGAGCGCGCGACCGTGGCGCCGGCCCGGCCGCCGATGGTCTGGAGATCGGCCACGCGCTGCCGGGCGCGCTCAACCGTTTGGACGTTTCGGGGGCATGTGACCTTCGAGAGGCGGCAGCCGTTTATGAGGGGCAACGGCCGGCGGGGCGAACGATCTGGGCATGCAAGATGCTGAATTCGGGGCGGGATCCGTTCGCGGGCCCGTTCCTGCCCCAGTTCCATTATCAGACGCTGGAGGCTGACCAGAAGGGACCGCTGAGGACCCTTGGCTGCTTCGTGAGCGCACGACTCTCGGTGATCAGGTGGGCCGAGATAGATGTCGAGATGGGGACGCCAGGGGGCTGAGATTAAATTTTTCCGTAGCGACCAATACTCAGCTGCTCGTGGAAAGGCGCCGGACCTGAGATAGCATTTCGATGTACCAATCGCGGGGCTTATTTGCTTGTCTCAGGTAAACATTATCGACCGGTTCGGGATTTTGCATCCGCCGAATGGCTTCTTCCAAATTGACCCATTCAACCTTTTCCAACTCATCGTCCGGCGTGTTATTACTCTCTATTTGCCCGATTATATTTTTTTCAAGCGCCTCGGGAAGAAGCGCTCGTTTGGCTATACAGTACCAAAGTGCGTTGTTTACGGGAATATCCTGATCCGAAAGCAGACCGGGCACCTTTTTAAGGTCTATTCCCGTCTCCTCCGCAAATTCTCTATATACTGCCTCTGTCTCGGTGCTGTCGTCTTGTCCGCCGCCAATGAGAACCCACTGGCCGGCATTGTTCGGAATCATTCCCTCTGGCGTGGCCTTGCCCGAACGAATTGCTCGCGGAGGCACCTGTATGCTAGCGGAGTGAACTTTCTTTTGGAGAAGCCGCTTCTTCGCGAGCAGAACTTTGATCCCGCCCTCAGGCGTCATGTGGAACGGAAGCATGTAACACTGTTTGCCCATTTTCTACTCGCCCATTGGTCGCCCCAATCCAGAGTCATCCCGCCAGAAGAATATTACCTTTTGATTTCGGGCCCTGATGAACCTGACTACAGTTGTAGCGCTGCCCATAGGTAGATTTGGGCTTGCAGGTTCCGACGGGCCCCCCCGGTCGCAGCTCACACCAAGGCCAGTTCGTAATCCGAGCGCGCGCTTTCCGGCGACAAGGACGCGCCCGGTTTATGGCATATACGCCTCGGTTCCCAGCCCGCCGGAGGCCGGTGCGAACCCGTCGCGACACCGCGCCGCTACCGATGTACCGACGCGCAGCTTTCCATTCCCGGAAGTTTCTGCTAATCCGACCACCCGCGTTTGATGGGGATTAGGGCGTGGCGGCACATCTCATTGAAATCAAACATCTGGTGAAGCATTTCGGGCCGATCGAGGCGGTGCGCGACATCAGCTTCACGGTCGGTCGCGGCGAGGTGCTGGGCTTTCTCGGCCCGAACGGCGCCGGCAAGTCGACGACCATGAAGATGATCGCGGGTTTCCTGACGCCGACCGCCGGCACCGCGGTGATCTGCGGTCACGACGTGATCGAGCAGCCGATCGCCGCCAAGCGGTGCCTCGGCTATCTGCCGGAAGGTGCTCCGGCCTATCCGGACATGACCTGCATCGCGTTCCTTGATTTCGTGGCGCAGATCCGGGGTTTTCATGGCGAGGAGAAGCGGCGCCGGATCCTGAACGCAGTCGATCGGGTCGAACTCGGCGGCGTACTGCACCAGCCGATCGATACGCTGTCCAAGGTTTCAAGCGCCGCGTCGGCCTGGCCCAGGCGCTGCTGCATGACCGGAAGTGCTGATCCTGGACGAGCCGACCGACGGCCTGGACCCGAACCAGAAGTATCAGGTGCGCACGCTGATCCAGGGCATGGCCAAGGACAAGGCGATCATCATCTCGACCCATATTCTGGAAGAGGTCGACGCCGTCTGCACCCGCGCCATGGTGATCGCCAAAGGCCGTGTGCTGGCTGACGGGACGCCGGCCGAGCTGGAGGCGCGCTCGCGCTATCACAATTCCGTCTATCTGCGCGCCGCAGCGCCGTTGCCGCAGCCGCTGGTGTCGGCGCTGTCGGCGCTGCCCGGCGTGGCTGCGGTCGAGCCGGCCGGCCGGGCGCAGGATCTCGGTCTCTACATCATCCCCGCCGCCGCCGGCGGTGCGGATCTGCTGCCGGCAGTCCGCGACCTGGCGGCCAAGCAGGGCGTCGTGCTCGATGAGCTGCGCCTGGAGCGCGGCCGGCTCGACGGCGTGTTCCGCGACATCACCACCAAAGCCGCATAAGAAAGACTCGGGAGAAGCGCCCCATGGGCACCGTCGGTGTCATCTTCCGCCGCGAGCTCGTGAGCTATTTCACGATGCCGCTGGCCTATGTCTTCATCGTCATTTTCCTGGTGCTGGCCGGGTCGCTCACCTTCTACATGGGCGGGTTCTTCGAGCGCGGCCAAGCCGACCTCCAGGTCTTCTTCAACTACCACGCCTTCCTCTACCTGTTCCTGATCCCAGCGCTGTCGATGCGGCTCTGGGCCGAGGAGCGCAAGACCGGCACGATCGAGCTGTTCCTGACCCTGCCGATCACCACGGTGCAGGCAGTACTGGGCAAATACCTCGCCGCCTGGGTCTTCACCGGCATCGCGCTGGCGCTGACCTTCCCGTTCTGGCTGACGGTGAACTACCTCGGTCATCCGGATAACGGCGTGATCCTGGCCAGCTATCTCGGCAGCTTCCTGATGGCCGGCGCCTTCCTCGCGATCGGCGCGGCGATCTCGGCGGCTTGCAAGAACCAGGTCATCGCCTTCGTGCTCAGCGCCACGGTGTGCTTCCTGTTCACCGCGGCCGGGTCCGGCATCGTGCTCGGGCCGCTGCAGAGCTGGGTGCCCGGTGCCGTCGTCACCGGCATCGCCAATCTCAGCTTCCTGCAGCATTTCGCCGCCATCCAGCGCGGCGTGCTCGATCTGCGCGACATCATCTATTTCGCCTCGGTCATCACGCTGTTCCTGTTCGCGAACACGCTGATCGTCGAACTCAAGAAGGCCGATTAGGAGCCCATCGATGATTCGTTCCGCAGCCGGAATGACCGCGATCGGCCTCGTGCTGGGCGCGGTCCTGTTCGTCTCCGTCAATTCGCTGTCCGACCGGGTGTTCGGCGGCGCCCATATCGACCTGACCGACCAGCAGCTCTACAGCCTGTCGGACGGTACCAAGGCGATCCTGGGCAAGATCGACGAGCCGATCACTCTCAAGCTCTATTATTCCAAGCGCCTGGGCGAGGTCTCGCCCGGCTATGCGGTCTTCGCCGAGCGGGCCGAGGATCTGCTGCAGGAATATGTCGCCCGGTCCAACGGCAAGATCGTGCTGGAGATCGTCGATCCGGTTGCCTTCTCCGATGTCGAGGACCAGGCGACGGCGGCCGGACTGCAGGGCGTGCCGGTCGACGAGAATGGCGAGCAGGTCTATTTCGGTCTGGTCGGCAGCAACTCGACCGACGATCAGGACGTCATCCCGTTCCTGCAGAGCGACCGCGAGAAATTCCTCGAATACGACCTGACCAAGCTGATCCAGTCGCTCGCCTTTCCGAAGCGCAAGGTGATCGGGCTGGCCACGGCCTTGTCGCTCGATGGCGACATGATGGCCCAGATGCAGGGGCGGCCGACCCATGCCCAGGTCATCATGGACCAGCTGCGCCAGACCTTCGACGTCCATACGCTGACGCCGAATTTCGACAAGGTGCCGGACGACGTCGACGTGCTGATGCTGGTGCAGCCGGAAAAGCTGCAGCCAAGACCGAATACGCCGTCGACCAATGGGTGCTGAACGGCGGCCACGCCTTGGTGTTCGTCGATCCGCATTCCGAGTTCCAGGCGGCGCATCCGAGCATGCTGACGCCGCCCGGTTCGCCGACGGCAGCGGATTTCGATCCCGTGCTCAAGGCCTGGGGCGTCGAGCTGGCCAAGGGCAAGGTGGTCGGCGACCGCGACGCTGCGCGCCGGGTCAATGCCGGCGGCGGCGCTCATGTCCAGGCCGCCGATTACCTGGCCTGGCTGTCGCTGACCGGCGACGACCTGAACCATGAGGATCCGGTCACCGGCAAGTTGTCGGAGATCAATGTCGCGACGGCCGGTGCGCTGCTGCCGATCAAGGACGCCAAGACCAAGATCGAGCCGCTGCTGCAGAGTTCGGCCAATTCCGAGCTGATCGATGCCGACAAGATCGGCCAGATGCCGGATGTGCTCGGGCTGCTGCGCGACTTCAAATCGACCGATACGCGCTACACCATTGCCGCCCGCATCACCGGCCCGGCCGACACTGGTTTCCCCGACGGCCCGCCGCCTGCGGTCGACGCCCAGGGCAAGCCGGTCGAGAAGGCCGATCCCAAGGCCGATGACGCGGCCAAGGCGGTACAACTCAAGACCGCCAAGACGCCGATCGACGTCATCGTCGTCGCCGACAGCGATCTGCTCGACGACCGCTTCTGGGTCTCGGTCCAGGATTTCTTCGGCCAGCGCGTCGCGACGCCGCAGGCCGGCAACGCCGATTTCGTCGCCAATGCCGTCGACAGCCTGGCCGGGACCGGCGACCTGATCGGGCTGCGTTCGCGCGGCAGCGCCGTGCGGCCGTTCACGCTGATCGAGGATGTCCAGCGCCGCGCCCAGGACAAGTATCAGGCGCAGGAAAAGTCGCTGCAGGACAAGCTGAAGGAAACCCAGGCCAAGCTCGACGAGATCAGCAAGGGCAAGGATGACGATTCCGACAAGCTGAGTCCGGACCAGGTCCAGGCCCGTCGACCAGTTTCGCGCCACCATCATCCAGACCCGCCAGCAGCTGCGCCAGGTGCAGCTGGCGCTGCGCGAGGAGATCGACCGGCTGAAGCTCGAGCTGGTCGCCCTCGATGTCGGCGCCGTGCCGCTCGTCGTGGCTTTTGCGGCGCTGATCGCCGGCCTTGTGCGCTTGCGTCGCCGCAAGCAGCGCGGCGCCTGAGCGACGGAGGGAAAAGCACCATGCGCCAGAAGACCCTGATCGCGCTCGCCATCGTCACCGTGCCGGTCCTGGCCGCGGCGATCTTCGTGCCGTCGCGCCACGGCACCGTGCTGAAGCATGCCGATACCGGGCCGGTCTTTCCGACCCTGAAGGATTGGCTGGCCGGCGCCACCAAGCTGACCGTGACCGCGGCGGACGGCAAGGCCGTGACGTTGAGCCGCACGGCACCGGCGGCACCGGCCGCGGGCGAAACCCTGCCGCTCACCGGCTGGGGCCTCGCCGACAAGAGCGGCTATCCGGTCCAGGACAGCGTCCTGCGTCCGGTCCTGGCCGGGCTGTTGGCGCTGCACACGACCGAGCCGAAGACCGAGCGGCCGAAGCTCTATGACCGGGTCGATGTCGAGGATCCGTCGTCGCTCAAGGATGCGAAATCCAAGCTGCTCGAACTCGACAACGGCAACGGCGCCAATATCGTCAAGCTGATCATCGGCCGGCGCAAATACGACGCGTTCCGGCGGCGGCGACGCGATCTATATCGCAAGCCTGAAGAGGAGCGCGCCTGGCTCGCCCAGCCCGCCTTCGATGTCCCGGGCCGACGATATGGGCTGGATCGACCACAAGATCGTCGATATCGACCCGGACAAGATCAAATCGGTCACCCTGGCTGTCGGCGGCGACAAGCCGTGGTGCTGGACCGTGCCAAGGCCGAGGACAAGCTGGCGATCCGCGACCTGGCCAAGGATGCGACGACGCGCAGCGAGACGCCGGGCAACGACGTCGCCGCCGGTTTCCGCTATCTCGACATGCTCGATGTCCGTCCTGTGGCCCAGATCACCGGTGCCGCCGCGGCGACGGTCGATGTCGTGACCTTCGACGGGCTGGACGCGACCTTTTCGCTCTACGACCAGCGGAGGGCGGGCCGTGGCTCGAAGTGGCGGCCAAAGGCGAGGGCGCTTCGGCCAAGGACGCGGACGAGATCGTCAAGGCGCACCAGGGGCTGGGCCTATAAGTTGGCGCCGCAGCGCGCGAAGCTGCTGGAAACCAAGCTGGCCGATCTGCTGACCCCGGTGCCCCCCAAGCCGGCCGAGGCGCCGAAGCCGGAAGAACCGGCCAAGCCCGGACGGGCGCAAAGCAAGCCGGTCAAATAGCCGCCTTGGCATTCCGGCCTGCCACCGCCGCTTCGCCCTGCATCGGCATCTGCCGGCTGACGAGAGCAGCGGGCTCTGCGTCGGCTGCTTCCGGACGATCGGAGAGATCGCCCGCTGGGTTCGATGAGCCGTGAGGACCGCATCCGGATCTTCACCGACCTGGATGAGCGGCGTGCGGCGGCTCAGTTGGCGGGCGTCGGTTTCAGCGGTGTTGGGTTGGTCGAGGCGGCCGGCGCAGCCGAGGCCGAGACGGTGGTGGTCGACGTCGCCGCGGCCGGAGTGGCGGAGGAGCTTGAGTTTGGGCTGCAGCAGCCGCGCCCTTCTTGCCCTTGGCCGGCGTGGCGGCAGCAGCGACGGGCGGCGCGGCGCTTCGGTCGAGCCGAGATAGCCGGTGCGAACCGGTTGCGGCTCGCTGTAGCAATCGACCTGGCCTAAGCTGCTGTAGCAATAGCGCGCCGGCAAGGCCGGCTGCGCCTGGACGGCGGCGGCCGTTTCGGCGGGCAGGCAGTCGGTTCCTTGCCCGGCGGCGGGTCGAATTCCTTGCAGATTCAATGGGGCGTTCGCATCCGCCGACGAGGGTGCCGACCAGGATGACGAAGAGTGCAGCCGCGAAGGGCGAGATGAATCGATGCATGAGCGAATGAAGCGCGAAGACCAGTTAAATTTCGGTTGTCTCGGCCGGCGGCAATGCTCGCCGCCCTGCTTTTCGGCCTTGCCGCCTGCGCCGGCCGCGATGCCGCCTGGCAGCGGCCCGGCACGTCGGAGGCGACTCGCTCTGCCGATTATTCTTATTGCCGGTCCGAGGCGAAATCGCTGACCGGCCCGGCTCTCGGCATCGACCAGGACATCGCCGCCAGCCGCGGCGGCGATTGGCAGAACAGCGGGCAGTACCAGTCGCGCATGGAGCAGAACACCGCCTCCGACGCTGCCGCCTTCGGCTCGCCGTGATGTCCTGCCATGGAGGATAAGGGCTACCGCCAGCGCTGATGTGAGCGGGCGCCGGATCAGCGGCGGCCGTAGCGGGCCGGGTCGAACAGCCTTTCGCCGGCCAGGTAGCGGCCGACTGCGTCCGGCTCGTCGAGCAGGATCAGCAGGGCGAGGAAAGCTCGACCAGCCGGCCGTCGAGGCCGAGCTTCTCGAGCGCCCTGCCATAGCCCAGCAGCATCTGAGCATGGGCATCGAGCATCAGATCGTAATGCGGGATCGCGGTCGCGAAATCATGCTCGAAAAGAAGCGCTCGCAGGCGGCGCGGTCATAGGAATAGATCGCCCGGCAGGTGAGGGGCCGCGCTTCGTAGACGCTGCAGACGCCGTCGGCGAGCAGCGCGCAGGGCAGGCCGCCGGCGATCCGCATCTCGTCTCCGAGCGCCGCCGTCTCGTCGTGCAGCCGCCGGGCCGAATCGCGGATCCGCTGCTTTTCGGCCTCCTCGCGCTCGCTCAGCCACGCGGCGATTGCCGATCGCTTCGGGGATGGGTGCAGGCGATCTTGCGGTGACAGCAGGCGGTGCAGCCGGTGCCGCATTTGAAAGGCTGCTCCGGCGGCAGCGCGCCGAGCAGGCTTTCCTGCATGGCCTGGTAGAATTGCAGTGGACGATGCTGCAATTCAGCAGATTCTCCGGCGACAGCCCGGTGGCGAAGCAGTCGGTAACGGCCTTGCCGGCCTCCTTCTGCAGGTAACCCATCGATTTACCGTCCATCGGTCTTCCTTCCGCGCTGGCTTTGCCGATCATCCGCGCGGATGTGAGGCAAAGTTAACCAATCTGGGAGCGGAGCAGCTGAATGGTGTTGGGATCGATCGATTGGATGGCAGCCGCGGCGCCGATGGCGGCGGCGTTTCTCGCCGCCCTGGTCGAGTTCGTCGAGGCGCTGACCATCGTCTGGCGGTCGGCACGGTTGCCGGCTGGCGGCCGGCGCTGGGCGGCGCCGGGGGCCGGGCTGACGCTGCTCGTGGTACTGGTCGCGGCGCTCGGACCGGCGCTGGCGAGCGCGCCGATCGGGCTGCTGCAGCTGGCGATCGGTGTTTTGCTGCTGCTGTTCGGTACACGCTGGCTGCGCAAGGCGGTGCTGCGCGGTGCCGGAATCCTGGCGCTGCATGACGAGACGGCGGCCTTTGCCGCCGAAACGGCGGCGCTGCGGCAGGCGGTCGGGCGGGCCGTCGCCTGGACCACAGCCTTCAAGGCGGTCGTGCTGGAGGGACTCGAGGTGATCTTCATCGTCGTCGCCATCGGTGCTGCCGGCCATATGCTGGCGCCGGCCGCGGCCGGGGCGGCGCTCGCCTTCCTGGTCGTGCTCGCACTCGGCCTGGTGCTGCACCGGCCGCTGGCGCGCGTGCCGGAGAATGCGCTGAAATTCATCGTCGGCACGCTGGTCTCGGCCTTCGGGCTCTTCTGGATCGGCGAGGGGCTCGGTTTCGCCTGGCCCGGCGGCGATCTGGCGATCCCCGGCCTGATCGCCGCCTGGGCGGCCCTCGCTTTGCTGATGGTGCCGGTGATGCGCTGTCGCGCGATCGCGCCATGAGCGTCCGTCCGCGCCATCCTGGCCGAGCTGTGGGGGCTGTTCGTCGATGACGGCTTGCTGGCGCTCGGCCTCGCCCTGTGGATCGCCCGCCGCGGCCGTGCTCGTGCCGGCGCTCGGCCTGCGCGCAATCGGCGGCCCGGTGCTGTTCACCGGTGCGGCCTGGTGCTGGTTGTGAGCCTGCTGCGCCGCCGGTGACGGTTGCACGGCCATTAAACCGATGTCATTCGCCCGGCCGGCCGGACTCGGTTAAGATGAGGCAATCGGTCGCGGCTCGACTTGGCCGCGCGCACCGGTCCCGCCCCCTTGGAGGCTTTTCCCCGTGCATATTCTCTACATCATCCTCATCGGCTTCGTCGCGGGCTGATCGCTCGGATCATCTCGCCGGCGCCGAATAATCCGCAGGGCTTTCCTGCTGACCACGGTGCTCGGCATCGTCGGCGCGCTGGTCGCGGGCTATCTGGAACGGGCGCTGCACATTTTCGGGCCGTTCCATCAGGTCGGCTTCATCGGGGCCGTGATCGGCGCCGTCATCGTGCTGGCGATCTGGCACTGTTCAGCCGGTCGGAATACCTCTAACGCGGCGGCAATTCCGTAACGGTCGGCGGCGCGGTGGTGTGCCAGGGCGCACTCATGCACAGCAGCATGTCGATGGTCTCGCCATCCGCGGAGAGCGGATCACCACGGCCTCGTAATGCAGCGCCGCGCCGTCGACCACGGCATGGCGCCGGGCGCGGCAGGGCATGCGCTCGGTAACCGACCAGCTCCAGATCAGGTCGGCGCGAATTTCTGCAGCGGATGCGGCCAATCCTGCAGCCATACTCCGGTCGCCTCGAAGCCCAGCGTTTCCCGCCAGCCGGTACCGGCCAGTCGGATGCGGAAGCGCAGCGGGTCGTGATGGACTTCGACCAGCCCGACCGTCGACAGCACCGGCACGAGTTCGCCCGATCGACATCGCACGGCTGAGGAAACGGCGGCTGCCTTTTTTGGCCTCGAGCAGAGTCCAGGCGCGCTGCATCGGAGCGGTTTCCAGATCCGCTACTGTGCGGATCGCGGCCGGCGGCTGGGTCGGTGGATCGGGCAGCGACGGGGCTTCCGCACCGGCGCCGTGCCGGCCGCCCAGCAGCCGTCTGATCCGTGTCCCGAGCGTGTTGGTCACCGGTTGCAAATGTCCTTGCCCCGCCTCGCAGAGGGCGCAGCATAGGCCGATCGCCGTTCCGGTGCCATGCTGGGAAAGGGCGGTCATGCGAGGAATTGCAGGGCTGCACCCAGAATGGATGTTGGGGCGCCGGACCGATCCGATGATTCACCCGCCGGGTTCTGCACTACACATCCGGCCGCCTCGACTCGCCGCCTCCAATCCGAGATATCCCGCCCGACATGTCCGCGCCTCTGCCCGAAGCCCTGCTGCTCGAACTCTCTGCGTCGTGGTGGCGGTGACGGCGGATGAGCCGCGCGTCCTGGCGATCGAAGACGGCGCGGCACTGCCTTCGGGCCCGTTCGAATCGGTACATCGCACGCTGGAACTCGGCCTGCGCGCCTGGGTCGAGGAGCAGACCCGGTTGCCTTTAGGCTATGTCGAGCAGCTTTACACCTTCGCCGATCGCGACCCGCGCCGCATCGGTGCCCGATCAGCGCGTCATCTCGCTCAGCTATCTGCGCTGGCGCGCGAGGCCGGGGCCGCCATGCTGCCGGGCGCCGGCTGGCACAATTGGTACCGCTATTTCCCCTGGGAGGATTGGCGCGCCGGGCCCGAATGCGCTGGTGGCGGACCATCATCCTGCCGGCGCTCGCCGCCTGGGCGGCGTCGGCTGGGGAGACGGATCTGCGCCGTCGGCGCCGTCAGCGCGTCGCGGTCGCCTTCGGCGCCGATGCGCGCGAATGGAACGAGGAACTGGTGCTGCAGCGCTTCGAGCTGCTCTACGAGGCCGGGCTCGTGCCGGAGGCCGCGCGCGACCGGCCGCTCGCTTGCGCGGCGCCGCTGCCCGGGCAGGCCATGGCGCATGACCATCGCCGCATCCTCGCCACCGGCATCGCCCGGCTGCGCGCCAAGATCAAATACCGCCCGGTGGTGTTCGAGCTGATGCCCCAGGCCTTCACCTTGCTGCAGTTGCAGCGCACGGTCGAAGCGCTGGCCGGACGCCGGCTGCACAAGCAGAATTTCCGCCGCTTCATCGAAAGCCAGGGCCTGGTGGAGGAAACCGGCGACATGACTGCCGGCACCGGCGGCCGGCCCGCCAAGCTGGTGCGCTTCCGGCGCGAGGTGCTGCTGGAACGCGCGGCATCGGGGACGAAGCTGCCGCTGTCGCGCTCGGCTTAAATCCGTTCAGCCTGGCAGCGGCAGGCATTCGGGCGTGGTGAAGTATTCTCGTTCCTTGCCGCGCAAATGCGCCAACACGTGCTCGTCGATCATAAAACGGCATTGCTTTGTAAGAGGCCGTTTGGAAATTCGGTGATTTGGGCTTGCGGCGCCGGTCTGGGCGTGATTCAAGCTTGCGATGTGGACGAAGCAGAGCCGGGGTCGTATGGCCCAGATCGCCAAGAAGACGAAGCGCTATCCGTCGGATATGACGGATGAGGAATGGGAGCGGATCGCACCGCTGATGCCGAAGCCTGGTCGGCGAGGACGGCCGCGCGAGGTCGACTTCCGCGAGGTGATCAACGCGGTTCGTTATCTCGTGCGCTCGGGCTGTGGCTGGCGGATGCTGCCGATCCATTTCGGCCCTTGGCAGACGGTCTACAGCTGGTTCCGCGAATTGGCGCGGCGGTTTTTGTTTCAGACCATTCACGATGTGGCGCTGATGGTCGACCGGGAGCGAGCTGGGCGCGAGGCCAGCCCTACAGCGGGGGTGATCGACAGCCAATCCGTCAAGGCGCCGCAAGCTGAAACAAGAGGTTACGACGCGGGCAAGAAAATTGTCGGACGCAAGCGGCACATCGCCGTCGATACGGATGGACGGTTGCTGATGGTCAATATCACGACGGCCGATATCTCCGACAGCGCCGGTGCCGCGGCGATTCTTGACACAATCCGCAAGCGCTGGCCTTGGGTGAAGCATCTCTTCGCCGATGGTGCCTATGACCGCCTCAAACTGATGGACAAGGCCGCCTATCTCGACTTCGTCGTCGAGATCATTCGCCGATCCGATGATCAGAAGGGCTTCCAGGTCCTGCCACGCCGATGGGTGGTCGAGCGCACCTTCGGCTGGATGGTCCGATGGCGTCGCCTCGTGCGCGACTATGAGGAGCGCATCGACGTGTCCCAAGCCATGATCCTCGTCGCAATGGGCGGTAACCTGCTGCGCAGAAATGCCCATCCCTGATTTTCCAAACGGACTCTAACATTACAGTTGCGTTTTTGACTTGAAGTGGGCGCTCTGAGCGGCCGCTTGGTGGGCGCGCCGCCAGAGCGACCAGGCGATGATGTGGGCCGGTTTGATCCGCCGCTGAGCAAGCCTGACGGCGATGCGGCGGACCTCCTGGACCGACCAGCGGATCAGGGGCGGCGCGGCGGTTTCGCGGCTGATGGTTTCGTTTTTGGGGGCGGTGTGGCATTGGCGCGCTGGCGGATGGCAGCCATCATGGCGAAGGCGAGCATGACGAGCGAGACGTGGCGATGCCAGCCATGCCAGGAGCGGCTCTCGTTGTGATCGAGACCAAGCTCGTTCTTGGCGGTCTCGAAGCTGTCCTCGATGGCCCAGCGATGGCCTTCGACCGACACCAGCGTCTCGATCGGCGTACCGGCCGGACACCAAGTGGTGAAGAAGGCGAGATCGCCATTTGCGATGTGGCGGCGGATCAGCAGGCCGCGGGTCCACACGCCCGGATTTTCGGCATCGAATTCCTCGGCCTCTAGGTCGGCGAGCTCAAGATAGGCCCAGTCATGAAGCCGCGGCCCTTTGGTTCCTGCTCCTGCCGAGAGGCGCTGCCAATCGGATGGTTGCAGCGCCTCGGCGATCGCCAAGGCTGATCCTGCGACCGGTTGCGGCTTGTCCCAGGAATGGAAGAGATGGTCGCCGGTGACGCCGAGCACATAACCCTTGCCGGCCCGGCGCAGGACGCGTTCGACCTCGCTGACACCATAGACGGTATCGGCGGCGACCCAGGCGAACGGCACATGAGCCGCGAGCGCGCGCCCGATCATCCGGGCCGCCAGCTTGGGCTTGGTGGCGAAGCCAACATCGTCCGACACATGGGCGGCCTTCAGGCGCGCCGGATCGTCGGTCCAGATCTTCGGCAGATAGAGCGCGCGGTCGATAAAGGCGTGGCCGTGGCAGGAGACATAAGCGGCGAACACGCCCACTTGGCAGTTCGTGATCTTGCCGGCCGAGCCCGTGTACTGACGGGACACGCCACACGATGCCTTGCCCTGCTTCAGGAATCCGGTCTCGTCGAGCACCAGCACCGCATGTTCGTCCGCCAGATGCTCGACCACATAGTCGCGCACGATGTCGCGCAGCGCATCGGCATCCCAGCGACCGCGGCCGAGAATGGCCTGCTGGCGCCACGGCCCCGGATCACCGGCCGCTTCCGCCCGCATCCATCCGGTCTTGCGACGCTCGTCGCCAACCAGCCCATCCAGGAACAGGCCAGCGCTCGCCGCGACGCGGTCCTGCGTGAAAAGCGGTCGTATCCGACCCTTCACATCGCGCAGCGACGAGGCCCACAACGCCAGCGTCGCTTCAATCGAGGCACCAGACATCCATGATCTCCCGAATCATGGTCGCCCATAGATTCAGAGATCAGCAAAATGCGCAACTGTAATGCTAAGCGAAACGCCGTTGTCGAGGCGCACGCGCAGCGTCAGGTCGCCCTGGCACAGCTCGGCCTGCAATGGGCTTGGTGTAGGGCAGGTTTTCCCCACCGCCTCGTCGAAGCTGTGCCAATCGACCGCGGCCCAGCTCTGTCGCGGGATCAGCAGGACCTCACGGCTCCAGGTGCTGCCGCCCGCGAGATCGAACGGCGCCGTTTGGGCGACGCGTTCGAAGCTGAGCCGATCGGTGCCGGTCACCGGGTCCGGGGCGCTCGACGACTCGGCCGTGCGGTACCACATGTAGGGCGACCGGAACAGCGTCTTGCCATGTTTCGAAAAGACCAGGTCACTCTCAACCGCCCGGACGCCGACGCTGTTGGGCGGCGCTGCGCGATTGGCCAGGGTGATCTGCAGATCCAGCAGCGGAAAATCGGCATGCACGCCGGTCTCGTCCCGCAGCACGACGCCGGGATCGCGGCCCGGAGCCAGGACGAATTGATCGGAACGGAGCAACGTCACGGCATCGCCGGCAAGGGGTGAGAGGAATGGCCGCGGGCCCGTCAGCGTGTTGCGCAGCGCGATCAGCGCGGTGACCAGAGAGTGAGCGAGACGATGAAGGCCGTCCAATCGCGCGCTCGCTGGAACCACGAACTCCGTGGCGGCTCGGGCGATGAAGGCGGCCAGGGCCGGCGGGCGCGGAACGGGTTGGGCTTTGCTGGCATAGCTCCGCTTCGGCTACTGCGATGACGCCGACGGAGGGGTCTGCTGCTGCGGCGGCGAGGGTGACGGTGGCGACGTCGGCCCGATTTCCGGACGTGTCGAATACGTCGATGCGGGTTGCGCGCCGGGCCTTTCTTGGCGTGGCTCGGCGGCCCAGAAGCGGAATGCGGGCTGGTTCGAGGCTTCGGCGCGTTCGGCGATTTGGGCCCACCGGTCGAAGGCGGATTGGGATTCGGATGTCCGGAGTGGCTCAAATGCGTTGTCGAGGATGCCTTCGGCGATGACTCTTGCGCAGTGTGGATCGGGCTCGCAGGTGTCTCTTGCCCGTCAATCGCCGGACTCCCGGCGAGCAGGCTGCAAAGGACTAAAGTCGTGGTCGTGAGCGGCATGGCACAAGCCCCCCGAATATGACCGGAAGTCCACTCGTCTCGATTTCCGCCGAGCATACGGCCAGGCTTGATTATATTCGGAACGAAGCGTTTCGCTGAAAACCATATTTTTCCGACCGATCGTCGATCAAACGGGCGGGCCTGCGTCAGGAGGCGGGGTTTCCCCCGGGCTGGGAGCCGCCGCCTGCTCCCAGTTGCCCGGCGGCGTCGTAGCGCCCGGTCCTAGCGCCCGCTGGACCATGACGCTGTCGACCCAATGGCCGAATTTGTACGCGACCGCGGGCAGCAGCCCGACCCGGGCGAAGCCCAAAGTCTCGTGCAGGCGCAGCGACGCCTGGTTGGCCGGGTCGATATAGCCGATCATCTGGCGATAGCCGGCCGCGGCGCTGGCATCCATCAGCGCCGGGAGCAGGGTCCGCCCGACCCCGCAATTCACGAAATGAGGGTGGATGTAGATCGAGTGCTTCAGCGCGTAGCGATAGGCCGGCCGCTTGCGGAACGGCACGGTATAGGCATAGCCGGCGACGATGCCCTCGATCTGGGCGACCAGATGCGGCAGGCGGTGGTTGCGCATGTTCTTGCGTCGCCGACGCAGGTCGTCGGCTTCGAGCGGCTCGGCCTCATAGCCGCCCAGATCGCCGATCCCATGGGCGATATGGTGGCGGTAGATCGCGAGCATCGCCGGCACATCGGCATCGGTCGAGGCGCGGACCAGAACAGGTAAAGGCGTAACCGACATTCGGACTCCGTCTATTCGCGCACGACATAGGTATGGAAGCGGACCGAGCCGTCGGCCTTCACTTCGCGGTACAGGCCCTGGATCTCCGCTTCGAAGCCCGGGAACAGATTGGCGCTGCGCTCGAACATCTTCAGATAGTCGAGCATCGGCCGCGCCCGTTCGTCGAGCTGCTCGCCGGGCACGATGGTGGCGATGCCGGGCGGATAGACGACCCAGAGCGTGGTGGCGATGCGCCCGTCGAGTTCGTCGAGCGGCAGGTAGTCGACCTTGTTGCGGGTCAGTTGCCGCACGGCCTCGTGCGGCCGCATGACCATGCGGGGCAAATGCTCCGGCGCGAATTGCGCCCGCTGCAGCGCGCTGACATCGGATGCGCGGTAGAATTCGTGCATCTCGCTGCAGAGGTCGCGCAGCCGCCGGCCACTATAGCGCGCCGGACGGCGGCGAACGAATTCCGGGATGACGTCGTCGAGCAGCGCATTGTCGTCATAGCGCCGCTTGAACGCGACCAGCGTGCTCAGCAGCGTGCCGGCCTTGCTCGATTCGACACCCGGCGTCAGCAGGAAGAGCAGCGAGTTGAGATCGTTCTTCTCGGGCACGACCCGGTTCTCGCGCAGGAACTGGGCGACGACCGGCGCCGGGATGCCGAAACGGTCATAGGCGCCGGTCGCGCGGTCGAAACCGGGCGTGAGCAGGGTGAGCTTGTTCGGGTCGGTCATGGAGTAACGCGCACCGACATGGCCGAAGCCGTGCCAGCCGGCGCCTGGCTCAAGCGCCCAATAGCGCGGATTGGCCGCGAGCCCGTCGGTCGGCACCAGCTCCCACGGGATCTCGCGTACTGCTTCACCGGGCGCGCCCTCGACGATCGTCACCTTGTCCGGGACGAAGGGATCGAAAAACCAGCGCCGATCCGGATCGCGCTCCTTCTCCTCGAACTCGCGGCGGATCGCCCGGATCTTCTTCCTGAGCTCGATGCCGAGCCGGATCGTGTCGTCCCACAGCACCTCGCCCGACCGGCCGCGCATCATCTGCGCGCCGACATCGAGCGAGGCGAACAGCGGATAGAATGGCGAGGTCGAAGCGTGCAGCAGGAAGCTCTCGTTGAACCGGCGATGCTCGACACGCCGCGGCTGCTCCTTGATGTGGCGGTCCTTCACATGGATCTGCGACGCCTGGGAGAAGCTGGCCAGCTGCTTATGCGTGGATTGCGTGGCGATGATGCCGGGCGCCTCCGGTCCCAGTGCCTTCAGCCCCATGGCGAAGCAGCCGGCGAAGAGCGGATGGAACTTCATGAAGCCGGCCCAGGCCTCGTCGAAGAGAATGTAATCGCACATATGACCGATCTCGGCCAGGATCGCCTCGGCATTGTAGATCGTGCCGTCATAGGTGCATTGCTCGATCACCGCGACGCGGAACGGCCGCGGGCGGCGCCAAGCCTCGGGGTCGGTGACCAGCGGGTTCGCGCGGATACGCTCGCGGATCGCCGCCTCGTGCAGCGCCTCGCGATAGATCGGGCCGATCAGCCCATGGGCATTGCGGTTGGTCTCCAGGAAGATCGGGATGCCGGCGGCCTGCAGCAGCGCGCCGTGATGCGCGGCCTTGTGGTTGTTGCGGTCGAACAGCACGAGATCGTCCTCGGCGACCAGGGCGTTCAGCACGATCTTGTTCGAGGCCGAGGTGCCGTTCAGCACGAAATAGGTCTTTTCGGCGCCGAAGATCGCGGCCGCTTCCTTCTGCGCCTTGAGCGCCGGCCCTTCATGGGTCAGGAGATCGCCCAGCTCCAGCACGGAATTGTCGAGATCGTCGCGGAACACCGCCTCGCCCAGATGCTCGACGAAGATCCGGCCGATCGGGCTGCGGTTGTAGAACACGCCGCCATTATGGCCGGGGCAGGTCCACATCTGATTGCCTTCTTCGGCGTAGTCGACGAGCGCGCCGAAGAACGGCGTCTTCAGCGTCTCGGCATATTGCTTCAGCCGGCTGACCAGCGACTTCGCGATGAACTCCGGCGTTTCCTCGGCCAGGAAGACATAGCCGTCGATGAAATCCATGATCTCGACCGGGATGTCCTCGAAGCGCTTGCGCCGGACCAGGATGACGATCGGCATTTCGAGGCCGCGTCGGCGCATCAGATTGACCAGCGCCGTGGTCTTGCCGGTGAGGCCGTCCTTCTTGCCCCAATCGACCAGCACGCAGCCGATCGCGGCATCGGTCTGGACGGCGATCTCGGCATCCTCGATGCGCGGCGCCCGCACCACCTGGAAGCCCAGCTTCTCGACTTCGCTGGTGATCTGCTGGACGCGCAGCCCCTCCAGGTCGTCCGGCTGGAACGACGGGGCGCAGACCAGAAGGTTGAACCGCCGGAAGAAGTCCATGGTGTCGGAATCCCAAGGAAGAGTCGGGGGCGGGCCGGCTCGTCTTCGGCCTGGGACGGCAGCTTCGAGCCGGCGGAGAATGACTGAGGCCGCCGTATTTTAGAAGCCCCCGGTTCCGGCTTTTTTCGCGGTCGCTCCGGCGCCGGATCCGGCCCCGGCGACCGGCGGCGAAAAAAAGTCGCCGTGAGGGAATAGATCTACGGACCGTTCCGTCTCGATCTCGACAAGGCCCGTCCGGGGTAATTCGGACGGCGGTACTCGGCTGACCCTCGTGTCGCGCCGAGTTAAAGTCGTTTAGATCAAAATAAATCGAAAACATACTCGCTGAAATTAATTCGCCTTCGCACTGAGAATGCAATCGAGAATGACTTGCATCTCCCAAATCGCCGTACTAGGTTCCCGGCATCTTCGGTCGGAAGTGCGGCGGCGCCTGTGATACGGCACGGTGAAGTCTTCGATCGAGGCGGATAGCCTTTGTCTTCGGGGATCTATTACATGCGCTCTATTTCCACTCGGCCTGCCGCCATGGCGGGCGCAGCGGCGCTGCTGGCCGCACTGCCCTATGCTGCCCTGGCCGATGCCGTGCCGAGCGATACGGCCCTCGCCGAAACCGGCAATGGTGGCCCGGAAGAGATCCTGGTGCAGGGCCAGCGCCAACAGCTCCAGGATCTGAAGCAGGCGCCCAATGTCGACAAGCTCGGGACCAAGCTCGAAGACCTGCCCGGAAGTATCGAAATCATCGACCGCGCGCTGGTCGACGAGCAGGGCGGCGTCTCGGTCCAGGATGCAGTGCGCAATGCCAGCGGCATCAGTATCGGCGGCACCGATTCCTTCGGCTTCGACGACCATTTCCAGATCCGCGGCCTGGATGCGCGGATCTACAATGACGGCTTCTCCGACGGCGACCAGCGCAACGGCATCCCGAATTCGCTCAACGGGGTGGCGCAGATCGAGATCCTGAAAGGTCCGGGCTCGTCGCTCTTCGGCAGCGGTCCGCCGGGCGGCACGATCAACATCGTGCATTACCTGCCCTCCGACAATTTCGGCTATGGCGGCTCGCTGCAATTCGGTTCGTTCAACACGCTATCGGTCAATCCCTATGTCACCGGCCCGACCGGCATCGAGGGGCTCGACTATCGGATCGACGCACTGGTCCAGCGGACCGACGGGTTCCGCGACCTGCCCGGCCATGACGACGAGATCCGGCCGGAATTCGCCTGGTCGATCGGACAGCATTACGTCACCGTCGCAATCGATGCGCGTTTCCTGCACGAAACGCCGGATCCGGCCGGGCTCATCTATGTCGACGGCTCGCCGATCTCCGGCGTCTCGCGCGACACGAAATTCTCGACCCCGTTCAGCACCGCCGACCAGGATCTCGTGCGCCTGACCGCGGCGGATCAATGGACGATCTCGCCGATGCTCACCATCACCAACCGCTTCTCCTACATGTATCGGGATTTCTCGGTCCTGCGGAACGGCGACAGCGGCACGGTGGTCGGCGACGAGCTGACCGGGCGGTCGCTCCGCATGCAGCACGACGAGCTCAACGACCTCGATTACGAGTTCGAGCCGGTCTGGCATTTCGAGACTGCCGGCATCAACCACACGCTCCTCACCGGCTTCGAGGCGCAGCAGCAATATCTGTTCACCAACCGCGCTACGGCCAGCCTGCCGAACATCACGAACATCTTCGATCCGGTCATCCCGGAAACCTCGACCTCCGGGCTCAACTTCCTGCGCGACGCCACGCATTCCGGCGCGATCGACGATCTGAGCGCGACCTATCTCGGCTTTTACGCGACCGACCAGATCGATCTGAGCGAGCGGTGGAAATTCCGCGTCGGCATCCGCGAGGACTGGTTCGACACGGATCTGACGCCGCAGGTCTTCGTGCCCGGGCGGCTGCAGCCCAACGGCCACCTGTTCGAGCCCGGCGTTACGGTCGGCCGGCTCGATGCGCCGCTCAGCTGGAATGTCGGCACGCTCTATAAGCTGACGCCGGAATTCTCACCCTATTTCGGCATCTCGAAGAGCAATCTCGCGACCTTCACTTCGGAATCGACGCAGACCGGCGTCGCCGCTCCGGAATCGGCGCTGCAGTACGAAGGCGGTTTCAAGACCAGCGCATTCGACGGGCGCGTCAACCTGAGCGTGGCCGGCTTCGACATAACGCGAAAGAACGTGTTCACCCTGGTCGGCGACGTGCCCTTCTTCAACGACCAGGCGACGTACGGCGCCGAGGCCGATCTCGATGTCAAGGTGACGCCGCAATGGCGCATCACCGCCAATGCGACCGGCCAGCACGCCTCGCTGACGGACAACCCGTCGAGCCCGTCCTCGGACGGCAAGCGCCCGATCGGCGTGCCGGCGGCGCTCGGGCATCTCTGGACCAGCTATGATTTCTCCGTCGATGGTGTCGACGGCTTCCGGATCGGCGGCGGCGTCAATTACCGCGACAAGATGTATGGCAACACGCTCAACACCAATGCCATACCGAGCTATGTCACGGCCGATACGGAACTGTCCTTCACGCAGGGGCAGTTGGTCTATTCGCTCGGGGTCAAGAACCTGACGGACAAGACCTATTTCGTCGCGGCCAACGGCGCCGGCGCCTTCGTCGGCGATCCGCTGACGGTTTATGGCCGGATCAGCCTGAAGGTCGGCGGCTGAGAGCTCAAGCCGCAGATGGCCGCCGTCGATCGGCGGCGGCCAGTGCCGCGGTGTAGCGCTTGTCCAGATCCGCCAGCAGCCGCCAGGCCGGCTCCCATTCCGGCAGCTTGGCAACGAGGCCCGGCGGCGGTTTCGGCATTGCGGCCAGCTCACGCTCTCTGCGCGTTTCGACCTCGCGCATCAGCGGCGGGATCAGCCGCTCATATTCGGGCCGGCGCAGCATGATGCGCTTGTAATGCATGTCGTCCGATCTGTACTGCTCGCACAGGAAGGTGAAGGCTTCGAGTTCGCTCAGCAGGATCACGATGCGCCGTTCCGCCTCTTCGGGTTCGAACTCGACCAGATCGGTGACGGCGAGGCGTGCGCTCTCCAGGCCGAGGAACAGCATATAGATGACGTTGCGCGCCGCATCGCTGCGCGCCTCCGCGCTCGTCGCCAGGGCCTCGACCGTTGCCAGCGTCCGGAGCGAATCGCGCACCGACTTCATGTAGGTGTAGAAGGCGGTGATGTTGATCACGACCCGCGCTTCGAGGCTCTGCAGATCGCGGTTATTGGCCTCGAAGACCGGAAAGTAATTCTCCTGCGAGGTGAATTGCCGGCCGTTCACCGGCGGCGCGCTGCTCGGGGGCGGCTTCATCGGCAGATGTGCAAACGCCTCGATATAGCGATGGGCGGTGCCGGCGACCGTCGCGACTTTGCATAGCGTGCTGATCTCGCAGGCAAAGAGATCGACCACGCCGAGCCGGGCGCTGCCGGTCTGATAGGCCCAGGCGAGCACGCCGCCATAGACGGCCAGCACCGGGCCGAAGAAGGTCAGGAACTTGCTGAGCGCATCGAGGCTCACGGGCAGGAAGACCCAGTTCGTCTTGCTCTCCGCGATCCGCGACCAATTATCGGCGACCTCGCTCTCATAAGACAGCAGCAGCCCGAAGACGAGGACCAGCAGCACCCCGCCTTGCGCCATCGCGACGATCAGCCTGAGATCGCGGACGTGCTGCGAGACGAAGAGGCGATCGATGGTGGCGGCCTCCTCGCCGGTGCGCAGCAGCCGCGCCATTGGCTCCAGCCACCATTTGGCGGTTTCGGGCGGCGGCTGATCCGATGTCGCGGGTGGCGGTGTGACACTTTGCATCCCTGCCCTCCGGTCGCAACTCTGCTGCAAGGACGGCAAAACAACCTTCCCGATCAGCAGGTGAGGTATCTGGGGAAGGATGTAGTGCCCGATCCACGGATTTCTCGTCGTGCGCGATTATTTTTTCCGTTGACCGGCCGGACCGGCAATGCCGCATGCGGAGCCCTCGATTGCATCGCCCGCACGGCCCTGTTACAGACCGGCCATGGCATCGGAGGCAGGAAGCGGCATGGACACCTTGGCGGCGCTGCGGCGCGAGATCGACGCGCTCGATGACGGCATCCTGGATCTGCTGGCGCGGCGGATGGATGTCGCTCGCCGGGTCGCGGCCTATAAGCATGAGGCCGGCATCCCGGCGCGGCTGGCCGACCGGATCGAGGCGGTGAAAGAGCGCAATGCCGCGAATGCCGCAGGGCGGAATCTCGACCCGCGCTATGTCCGCACGATCTGGGCGATCATCATCGAAGAGACCTGTTCCTTCGAGGAGCGGCTCTTCGCCGAGTCGCCAGCGCCGGCGTCCTGAGCCGGTAACCGCAATGTCCGGCCCCGAGATGCGCCGTCTCGACTGGACAGCGGACCTGGTCGGCCGCTTCTGGGACGGCGTCGCTCGGACGCGCGGCCTGGCGCAGCAGAGCTTCGGCCGGCTGGGCGGGCGCTATCTGCTGCAGGCTGTGCGCTGGCATCTGCAGCCGGGACAGCGCCATCTGGATTTCGGCGGCGGCGACGGCGATTTTGCCGCCCTTCTCGCCGAGCAGGGATTTCCCGCCGCGGTCTATGAACCCTCGGCCGAACGGGCGGCGCGTGTCGCGGCCCGGCTCGCCGGACAGCCGGGCTTCCTTGGCACGGTCGGTCATGAGGATGACGGGCAGTTCGACACGATCTTCCTGGTCGAGGTGATCGAGCATGTGCTCGACGCCGATCTGCCGGCGGTGCTGGCGCGGCTCGACCGGCTGCTGGCGCCGGGCGGGCGCATTATCGTCTCGACGCCGAATGAAGAGGACCTCGAACAGAATTTCGCCTTCGAGCCGGCGCAGGGCGTGCTGTTCCATCGTTGGCAGCACCAGCGCAGCTTCAGCCGCGACACGCTGTCGGCGCTGCTCGCGGCCCATGGCTTCGTGCCGCGCGTCGTGCACGAGATCGAGCTGACCGACCGGATCTTCGCCGAACGCGGTGCCGGGCTCGGCAACCGGCCGGACTATGCAAATCTGTTCAATACCCTCCGGCCGCTCACCATCGGCGACGGGCAAAGCCTGGTTTGGATCGGAGGCCGCGCGAGCGAGAGCGTCGCGGCCGAGCCGGGTGAGGCGGCGTGGCGCGGCCAGCGGATCGATCTCACGGCGGAGACGCGGCTGATCCTGCCCGATCGCCTCGATCCGGCGCCTCTGCCGGAGGCCGGCGCCGGCCATTGGTGGTCGGGCGGCCATGAGGTCCAGCTCTCCGTCGCGCAGATCTTCCACGACCAGGGCAGGCTCTATGGCTGCGCCCTGCCGGCGAAGCTGCCGCCGGGCGATGCGGAGGCGCAACCCGCCATCTCGCCGGTCGAGCTGTTTGAGGACGGCGTGCCGCTCGGCCCCGGCCATGCCATGCATGACCGCATCCGGGCGCTTGGCGCCGGCCGCTACTCGCATTGGGGCAGCACGCTCTTCTTTGCCGCCTCAGATGGCAGCGATCCGCGCAGCAACGGCCGGCGCTACACGCTGCGCTGGCCGAAGCGGGCCATGCCGGCACCGACGCTGCCGCTCCGCTTCCTGCTGCCGCCGGCTGCGATGACGCCGCTTGCCGGCCATGGCTTCCGCGTGGCGCTGCCCGAAGGCTTGCCGTCGGGCGATGCTGCCGAGGGCGACGAAACCGGTACCCTCCGCCTCTATGAAGACCACCTCCCGCTCGGGCCGGCGCATGCGGCTCCGGAGCGCATCGTCGGGGCGGGCAACGGCCGCTACGGCCAATGGGGCAGGCTGCTGCTGTTCTCTGCGTCGGACGGCAGCGATCCGCGGAGCAACGGCCGGCGCTATGTGCTGGAATGGCTGTGAGCCTCGACCGGAGATCGTTCCTCGGCGCTCGCAAAGCCGAAGCGCGGATAGAGGTTGATCGCCGAGGCTGTATACAGCGCCGGCGTCGGTAGCACCCGGAACGGCAGCGCGTCGAACCACATGTCGAGCTTGGTGCCGTCCTCCTCGGCCAGGCCGACGGTCAAAAAATAGAGCCCGGCCGCCGTATGCATGTCGAGGTCGAGCGTGAAATCGACCGCCCCGCCCGGCGCCGGCACTGGGACCGCGCCTTTGTGGCCAGTGGTCAGCGTATCGCAGCCGAAGAGTTCGACGCCGCGGCGGTCGCGGATATGCATGCCCATGACCAGCGAACCGACCGGGGCGGTGATCATGGCGCGGACCTTGAGGCGATGGCGCCGGCCGCTTTCGATCGCGCCGACGGGAGCGCCATCCGCATCGACAATCTCGATTGAGGCCAGGGTCGCACGCTTGTCGCCATATCGGTTGCTGCCGCGATCGTGCCGATCGGCGCCGTCGGCGCGCAGGGCGTCGACTGCGGCTAAGGATACGGCGGCCGGACCGGGCGCCGGAGCCGGGCCGCCGCCGAACAGCAGCCGGTGATAGATCTTGGCGACTTCGTTCGGATCGGCGTCGCAGGCGATCCGGCCGCCATCGAGCAGGATGGCGCGGTCGCAGAAACTCGCGATCGTCTGGCTGGAATGGCTGACCAGCAGGATGGTCTTGCCGCGCGCCCGGAAATCCTGAAAGCGGTCGAAGCATTTCAGCTGGAACTTGGCATCGCCGACCGACAGCGCCTCGTCGACGATCAGCACCTCAGGATCGGCCACCATCACGGTCGAGAAGCTGAGCCGCGCCTGCATGCCGGTGGAATAGGTGCGGAACGGCTGGTCGATCACCGCTGCCAGCTCGGAGAAGTCGACGATCTCGTCGAACTTGGCGTCGATCTCGGCCCGGCTGAAACCGGCGCAAAGCCCGCCTAGATAGACGTTTTCGCGGCCGGTGAAATTGGGGTTGAAGCCGGTGCCGAGTTCCAGGATGGCGCTGACCCGCCCCTCGGTCTCGACTTTGCCGCGGGTCGGGCCGAGCGTGCCGGCCAGGATCTTCAGCAGCGTGCTCTTGCCGGCGCCGTTACGGCCCATGATGCCGACGACTTCGCCATGGCCGACGGTGAAATCGACGCCCTGCAGCGCCCAGAATTCCTGGTGCCGCGTCTTGCGGGTCAGCATCTCGCGCAGCAGGTCGGAGGATTTCCGATAGATCCGGAACATCTTGGCCAGATCTGTGACGCGGATCGCCGGCGTCATCCGGTGATCCGGTCGAGGAAACGGCGGGCGCCGCCGAGGAAAATCCGGGACTTGGGCGTGATCAGCGCGGGTTCGTCGGCCGGTTCGGCCTTATGGCTGCGCAACCATGTTTCGAGCACGAAGAGCGCCCAGATCCGATAGGGGTTGAAGCTGCGCTCCTGCGCGGCGAGGAAAGCCTGCAGCGCCGGACGGGCGATCCACTGCGGCAGCTTGGCGTCCGACGCGGTCAGCAGCGCCGCCGCTTCGGGCAGCAGCGTCGCCTTGCCCCAGCCATCCATCGGCAGGCCGAAGCCGCGCTTCGGCCGGTCGAGCCAGTCGCGCGGCACCCAGCGTTCGGCGACCCGTTTCAGCACCAGCTTGCCCTTGCCGTTCCGGACGCAGTCCTCGGCGGCAAGGCGGGCGGCGAATTCGGCGATTTCGATGCCGAGCAAGGGCGCGCGCACTTCGAGCGAATGCTGCATGCTCATCCGGTCGACCTTGGCCAGCACGGCGCCCGGCAAATAGTGGCGCGCATCCAACTCGCGCATCCGGTGCAGCAACGGTCGAGGGCCTCGTTCGAGAAAGCCCCGCTCGGTCGCGAGGTCGCGGGCGAGGCCTGCGGGCACGGTGCCGAACAGCTCCGCCAGCCGCGACTCCGGCGTCACCAGGATGCGGTCGGACAGATAAGCGCGCCCAGGCGTCCAGCCGCTCGGCAGCGCCGCTTCGATATCGGCATCCTCGGCCTCGTCCAGCGTATCGAAATAGCGGTTATAGCCGCTGAACAGCTCGTCGCCGCCATCGCCCGACAGTGCCACCGTGACGCTCTGCCGGGCGAAGCCGGACAGCAGCCAGACCGGCAGGCAGGAGGTGTCGCCATTGGGCTCGTCGAGTGCCGCACCGATGCGCCGGCCGAGCGCCAGCGTATCGGGCGCCAGCACCTGCTCGTGATGCGTCGTGCCGAGCAGTGCCGCGGCCTCGCGCGCCTGGAGATGTTCGGACTCGCCATGGCCTTCGAAGCCGATCGAGAAGGTGTCGAGCGGGCGGCCAAGCTGCCGGGTCACCAGCGCCGCGACCAGGGTCGAATCGACGCCACCCGAGAGGAAGGCGCCGAGCGGCACGTCGCTGATCAGCCGGCGCTCGACCGTCTTGGTCAGGATCGCCGAAAGCTCCTCGGCCAGCTCGTCGAGCGGGCGGGTGCTGCGCTCCGGTCCGGAGGCGCGGAACTGGAAATAGGGCTCGACCACCGGAACCAGATCGGGGCCGAGGCTCAGAGTCGAGCCGGGCGGCAGCTTGCGGGCGGCCCGGTAGATCGTCGCTGGCGCCGGGACATATTGCCAGCACAGGTAATTCGCCACGGCCTCGCGCGTGATCGCCGGATCGAAGCCGGGCAGGGTGGCGAGCGCGTGCAGCTCCGAAGCGAAGGCGAAGAGATCCGGCCGGTCGAGATAATAGAGCGGCTTCTCGCCGAACGCATCGCGCGCCAGGATCAGCCGGCGCGCCTGGCGGTCCCACAGGCCGAAGGCGAACATCGCATCCATTCGGGCGAGCAGGCCGGTCCCGCGCAATGCCAGGCCTTCGAGCAGGACTTCGGTATCGCTGCGCGAGGTGAAGCGTAGGCCGGTGGCGGCGAGTTCGACCGCGAGTTCGCGATAGCCATAGAACTCGCCATTATAGGTGATGACATGCCGGCCCTCGGCGGAGAGCAGCGGCTGATGTCCGGCCCCCGAGGTATCGATGATGCTCAGGCGCCGATGCGCCAGCGCGCAGCCGCCTTGGGGATCGGTCCAGACGCCGCTGTCATCCGGCCCGCGATAGGGCATGGCGTCGGCCATCGCTTGCGCCAGCGCGGCGAGGTCTTCGGGCGCGCGCCGTCCGGTCTTGTCGATGACTCCCGCGATCCCGCACATCGCTGTGCCCATCTCCTCAATCGTTGTTTCACACTGCCGGTGTTAGCATGGCCGAACAGCCTGCGGCAGCCGGCAAATTCCGCGTGAAGCCGAACGCGGCTTCTGCATCATAGGGCGGCGTGCGCAATCGGGGGGTGTTTCGGGGATGGTGAGAAAAGCCGTGATACTGGCGGGCGGCCTCGGCACGCGTCTCGCCGAGGAGACGGAACTCCGCCCGAAACCGATGGTCGAGATCGGCGGCATGCCGATCCTGTGGCACATCATGAAGATCTATTCGGCCCACGGCATCAACGAGTTCGTCGTCTGCCTGGGCTATAAGGGCCATGTCATCAAGGAGTTCTTCGCCAATTACCATCTGCACCGGGCGGATGTGACCTTCGATATTGCGGCCAATAGCTCGGTCATCCACCGCCACGCCGTCGAGCCCTGGCGCGTGACCCTGGTCGATACCGGCGTCGAGTCCATGACCGGTGGCCGGCTGAAGCGGATCCGCGAGCATCTGGGGCCGGAGCCGTTCTGCATGACCTATGGCGATGCAGTGGCGACTGTCGATATCGGCAAGCTCGTCGCCTTCCATCGCGGTCATGGCCGGGCCGCGACGGTCACGGCAGTCCGCCCGCCGGCGCGCTTCGGCGCGCTCAAGATCGAGAACGGTGCGGTCAGCAGCTTTCAGGAGAAGCCGCAAGGCGGCGTCGATTGGATCAATGGCGGCTTCTTCGTGCTCGAACCGGCTGCGCTCGACACGATCGCCGGCGATGCCACGGTCTGGGAAAAGGAGCCACTCGAGACGCTGGCGCAGCAGGGCCAGCTGATGGCCTATGAGCATGACGGCTTCTGGCAGCCGATGGATACGTTGCGCGACAAGCGCACACTCGAAGAGTTGTGGGCGTCGGGCCGGCCGCCCTGGATGGGCGCATGACGGCCAATTCCGGCTTCTGGCGCGGCAAGAGGGTCTTCGTCACCGGCCATACCGGGTTCAAGGGCGCCTGGCTCTGCGCCTGGCTCGACCGTCTGGGTGCCCGGGTGTTCGGCCTGTCGCTGCCGCCGGAGAGCGCGACCAGCCTATGCAGCCTGATTGGGCTCGACCAGAGCATCGGCAGCCTGCATGCCGATATCCGCGACGCCGAGCGGCTGCACGAGGCGATGGCCGGTTTCGTGCCGGACATCGTGCTGCATCTTGCTGCGCAATCGCTGGTCCGGCGCTCCTATCGCGACCCGGCCGGGACCTTCGCGACCAATGTGATGGGGACGGTCAACCTGCTTGAAGCAGTACGCAAGACGCCGTCGGTGCGTGCCGTCGTCGTCGTGACCAGCGACAAATGCTACGAGAACCGCGAATGGGTCTGGCCCTATCGCGAGACCGAAGCGCTGGGCGGCGCCGATCCCTATAGCGCCAGCAAGGCCGGCGCCGAACTCGTCGCGCAGGCCTGGCGTCAGTCTTTCTTCGGCGCGGATCAGCCTGCGGCGGTGGCGACGGCGCGCGCGGGCAATGTCATCGGCGGCGGCGATTGGGCCGAGGATCGCCTGATCCCGGATTGCATTGCCGCGCTCACAGCCGGGCGCCCGATCGAGATCCGCAATCCGGCGGCGACGCGGCCCTGGCAGCATGTGCTGGACCCGCTCGCCGGCTATCTCACCCTCGCCGAACGGCTGGTTACTCAGGGCCAAGGTTTTGCGCGCGCCTGGAATTTCGGGCCGGCCAACGAAGATATCCGGCCCGTAGCGGCGATTGCCGATGCCGTCACGGCACGCTGGGGCGAGGGCGCCCGCTGGATTGCGACCGGGATGGCGGGTCCGCATGAAGCCGGGCTGCTGGCGGTCGATGCTTCGCTCGCGCGGGCACGGCTCGGCTGGGCGCCACGCCTGCGGCTCGACGAGGCGCTGAACTGGACGGTCGATTGGTACCGCCGCCAGCATGCCGGCGAGCCGGCCGAGACGCTGGTCGCGCAACAGATCGAAGCCTATGAGGCCTTGCCGTGACCGTTCCGAATTGCCGTTTTTGTGCCGCGCCGCTGAGCGAGAGCTTTGCCGATCTGGGCATGTCGCCGCTGTCCAACGCCTTCGTTCCGGCCGAGCGGGCTTCGGCCATGGAAAAATTCTATCCGCTCCACGCTTATGTCTGCAGTGCCTGCCGGCTGGTGCAGCTGGGCGAATTCGAGAGCCCGGAGGAGATCTTCGGCGACTACCTCTATTTCTCGTCCTATTCCGACAGCTGGTTGCGCCATGCCGAGGCCTATGTCCAGGCGATGATCGCGCGCTTCGGCTTCGGCCCGAAATCGCAGGTTGTCGAACTCGCTAGCAACGACGGCTATCTGCTGCAGTATTTCCAGCGCGCCGGCGTCCCGGTCCTGGGCATCGAGCCGGCGGCCAATGTCGCGGCGGCGGCGATCGCCCAAGGCATTCCTACGGAGGTCGCCTTCTTCGGCCGCGCCACGGCGCAGCGGTTGCGCGCGGCGGGTCGGGCTGCCGACCTGATCACGGCCAATAATGTCCTGGCTCATGTGCCGGACCTCAATGATTTCGTCGCCGGAATGAAAACCCTGCTGGCGCCGGGCGGAGTTATTACGGTCGAGTTCCCCCATCTGGACCGGCTGATCGCGGAGAACCAGTTCGACACGATTTATCACGAGCATTTCTCGTATTTCTCGCTGTTCACGGCCGAGCAGGTCTTCGCCCATCACGGCCTGACCGTGTTCGATGTCGAGGAATTGCCGACCCATGGCGGCTCGCTGCGCCTCTATATCCGGCATGCGGGAAGCGGGGCCACACCGTCACCGGCGGTCGATGCGCTGCGCCGGCGCGAGATTGCGGCCGGGCTGGCCGGGCCGGAGCCTTATCGGCGCTTCGCCGAGACCGTCGCCGACACCAAGGCCTCGATCCTGGAATTCCTGATCGGCGCGCGCCGGGCCGGCAAGCGTGTGGTCGGCTATGGTGCGCCCGCCAAGGGCAACACGCTGCTCAACTACTGCGGTGTCCGTAGCGACATGATCGAATTCACCGTCGACCGCAGCCCGCACAAACAGGGCATGCTGCTGCCGGGCACGCATATCCCGATCCGGGCGCCGGACGCGCTGCTCGCGGCGAAGCCGGATTACGTCTTCATCCTGCCATGGAATTTGCGCAACGAGATTGTGGCGCAGATGGCCGAGATCCGCGGTTGGGGCGGGCGGTTCGTGGTGCCGATTCCGAGGCTGCGGATATTGCCGTGACCGAAGGATCGGACGGCGTCGCCCCGGTTTGCTCCCAGCCTTGCTGGACTTGCCGTACTGTCGATGTTTGCTGTCCTTTGGATTGCGGGCGAGCATGCAAGCTATTATCAACTGCTCACGCTTTGGGGCATCGTTCCGTTTCGCCTCCCGTTCCTGGACATAGACGGACCGCTTTCTGCATTGGAGTGTAGCAGACGCGGTCTCGATGTTATTCTCGCGAACCCCTGCGATATTCAGCTGAGACCCTATAATTACTCCCCGGTCTTGCTCGATCTCGACTGGATACCGCTCGGTGGCGGGGATCGCGTTTGGGCCGGGCTTTCCATAGATCTCGCTTTTTTGGTTTCGCTCTCCGTCTTGCCGGCACCTCTATCCAAAAGTGAGACGGGATTGCGCATCATAGCATCCGTTTCGACCATGATCGTATTCGCTGTAGAGCGGGCGAACATGGATGTTCTTGTGTTCGTTTTTGTCATCGTGACTTTGGACCTCGTCCGCCGATCGTTGCCGATCAAGGCGTTCGGTTATGGGGTCGCTTTTACGGCTGGAGTGATCAAGTACTACCCCCTTTGTCCTACTCGGTCTCGCGATGAAGGAGCGGCCGCGCGCCTGGGGATTTATCGGTTTCGCCTCGATCACCGGCTTGTTTTTACTGTCCCATTTTTACGGTGAGCAGATCCTGCGAACACTAAATCTGGTTCCGCACAACACGGCGTTCGGCGATACGTTTGGGGCGATAAATTTGTTGCTCGGGGTGTTCGAGATCGAACTCCAATATGCAGGTTCTTCTGTAGAGGGCCGTCAAAAGTGCGTTGGCAATTCTGGTCCCACTTCTCGTATTTCTCCTGTGGGTGATGGTCAAACTCTGGCGAGGGTCAAATATTCCCGCAGCCATCCGTCGTCTTGACGAGAAGCGCCGCCTTGCATTGTTGGCCGGTATATTGCTCGTTGTCGGATGCTTTTTCACTGGCCAGAATGTCGGTTATCGCGCATCTATCTTCTGCTGATCTTACCGGCCCTGTCCGCACTGGCGAAGGACGAGGCGGCGGGCAAGGTAGTTCTTGTCGCGCAGTTGGCCTTGATCGGAGTACCGGTATTGATGTGGGCTGAGGCGATACGGCTTTGGCTTCATCTCGCCGTTACGGGGCAGTATCCGTCGCCGGGCTTTATCGCAGTGCATGTCCTCGATAAGCCGCTAGATCTTGTGGCATGGGGTGTTCGTGAAGTTGCATGGTGGGTCCTCGCTCTCTTCCTATCGATTTTGCTTCTCGGCTTTCTCGTCGACACGGCCACCGCCAAGCTGGGGATGTTCAAATTATCGGCCCGGTCCTCTTCCGGGTGAGTTCCTTCCGGCTGGGGAGCGTCTCAATGGCCTACTTCCGGGAACTCAGGATTTGGCATCGCATTGTGTCGCGACAATTTCGATGAGCGCGCCGCGCCGCATGATCCATGTTATGACGGACAGCGGGACGGCTAAAATCCCGAGCAGGCAGCCTGCCGCTAGATGCAGTAGATTAACTGGCGCTGGCGGGTCGATGCGCATGAGCAGCCGAGTCAACCTGTTGGTCCGGAGATCGAGCAGATTTCAAAATGCTCTGCACCCAGCCGAACACGTCATGCTCCGGCGAAACGTAGGATACGGCAGTGACCTTCAGTCCGTGTCGTCGCAGGAGCAGGGTCAATGACGGTCGCGTGAAATGATGCAGATGACGGGGGACGTCGAGGTGGAACCAGCCGGTGCCCCCGAAGAGGGATTGCCAGCTCGCGAAGTTCGGCACATCAATCACCAGCTTGCCGCCCGGCGCCAGCATGCCGGCCAGTTGAGTGATGACTGCTCCCGGAGCGTCGAGATGCTCAAGCACCTGATTGAGTACGATGAGGTCGAAGCGTGCCGTCGGATCGATCGCTTCCGGACCGCCCACGACGATAGGAAGGCCGGATTTCATGCGGGCGGCGGCGGCCGATTCTTCAGTGCGCTCGCTGCCAAGGACTTGCCAACCCAGGCGGCTGAGACTCGCTAGCATCATGGCGTCGCCGCATCCCATTTCGAACGCGGTGCCCGGCCTGGAGAATAGTCGCGCCCAGCGCTTGACTCGGTGGTGGTAGAGGAGCTGCAAGATCCATTTGATTGCCAAGTGGTATTGCCGATAGCGCGGCGGATAATGGCGATGGAGATTGCCGGGAACAGGCTCCGTCCTCCCGCTGCCGCAGACCGTGCAGGTCCAGACCTCGAACCGATCGCCGGTAAGATAGTCGATGGCCTCCGGATAGCGTAGGTGCATCCCGTTTCCACTGCAGATCGCGCAAGCGGTGGTCGTCATGCTTCACTGCCCTGACGGGGCGGCAGGTTGCTGCGCTTCCTGTCGATGATCGCGTTGGGTCGTTGCAGCCCGTTCTTGTAGGCGCGCGCCACGTATAAGGCCGTAAATGCGATCGAGGCGCCGACGTAGCTGGCGAAGACGACGAACGCGGCCAGGGCGACCCAGGCCGAATGTGCCAGAATCGACCAGCTTCCCAAGCCGCACAGCGTCAGGATCCAGAACGGCAGAATATACACAGGTAGTCGCAGCAGCAGGGTCGAGGCAGATAACAGCCCTGCGATGGCGAACAACGACATGCCGAGCAGATTGTAGTGCGTGGTTCCGGCGATGCGCCGTTGGCGGGTAAACGCGATCGCCGCACGCCGAAACCCGACGCGGCCGACCGAGGCGCGGATGAAAGGAAAAGATGAGCGGTCGTCGATGATGGCGTCGCGAACCTCGCGCGTGAACAAGGAGAACTCCGCCATGTCGAGGATAATCTCTTCGTCCGCGATCTTTTGGAGCAAGCGGTAGAAGAATTTCCGTGCCGATTTAATCGGCGCCGGCTCCGGCCTATCAACACGCTCGCCATAGACAACGTCATATCCGTGCTCGTGTTTTTCGACAAATTCCGCGATCATCTCCGGCGGATCCTCGCAATCCGCGTCGATAATAACAAAGAGATCAGCATCAATCGTGCGTAAGCCGCATTCGACGGATGCTTGATACCCGACATTCCGGCTCATCGAGACGACATAGGTCTCTGGCCAACATGTCCGCGCCTCTTCGATTTTCTCCAAAGAACGATCGGAAGAGGCGTTGTTGAGGAATATCAGCCGAGTTCGATAACGGGCGGCCAGTTCCTTCATCACCGGGAGCAGCCGGCCGAGAAAAAGCGGGATCACAGCCTCTTCGTTGTAGACCGGGCAGAGTATGGCAAGAATCGGCCCTGACGCGTTCATCCATCAAGTCCTGGAGCGCGCGTCCAGCGGGCGATCCCCTTGCGCCGGTCGTCAGCCTTCGCGAAGATATTTCGATCGGCCCAAGAAAACCACCAACGTCGATACGATGCGGCCCGGATAGACATCAAAACACCACCGCCGAGCGTGATACGGAGAACATCTAAGTCCTGGATCAGCTGTTGCGCATTCCGATAGCTTATGGCAGTCGCGGCCTTCATAAACCATTAACTGGGTGCTAGGGTGACCAGTACGTTCAGGCTTGAGACCAAGGGGCATTTGAGCACGCGAATGTCGCGATGGTTCGTGCCGGTTCTTGGGCTTGCGATTCTGTCTTTAATTGCATTTCTCTACCGCTACGATTCCCCGACCTATTTCCGGATCGTCAAGTTTCTGATGATGGCGCCTTTCCGGACACCGTTCATCGACACGGCGCAGATCCCCGCCGTCGTCGACTGCGCACGCCATGGCGTCGACGTTTTCGTCACGGCCCCTTGCGACCCGCTGGAGCGTCCGTTGGCCTATTCTCCGCTATGGCTTAGCGCGACATTCTTGCCGGCGGATCCCTCTTGGTTGAACTACATTGGTCTTGTGTTGGACGCGGCCTTCTTCCTGTCGCTGACGCTTCTGCCGGTGCGCGGACGGTGGTGGTCCATTCTTATATTCGCTTTGGCGACTTTTTCGAGCCTTCCTGCGTTCGCACTGGAGCGCGGCAACATGGACGTTGTGATGTTCGTGCTGATCGCGATCGGCGGCTGGTTCTGTGCCCGCCCGGCTCTACGATATCTCGGTTATCCCGTCCTTACTCTAGCCGGATTGCTGAAATTCTACCCGCTTGTCCTGTTTTTGCTGTTCTTCCGAGAGCGCATCATCTCCTTCATTTTGCTCTGTGCGCTTGGAGCGGGGGTAATCGTCGCGTTCGGTTTTATATACCAAAGTGAACTGTCCGAGATGGCCCACAACCTACCGGATATCGGCCTCTTCATAGACGGGTTCGGCTTCAAGCAGATGCCGAGTGGCATCGGCACAATTCTGTATCGATTGGCGAAACAGCTTAATCTTGATGACGACCCCTTCGTGCGATCGCTTAATCTCCAGTCTTCGGCGCTCCTGGCTCTCGACATCCTGTGCATCCTGGTGGTTGCGACGCTGACTCTCGCATTCTGGCTTGCTACGCGGCCGGCGTTCCGCTCTGCCTTTGCCGCGTTGTCCGCCGTAGAGCGTGTGTTTCTGGTCGTCGGCTCGGTGCTTATTTGTGGCTGTTTCTTCGCGGGCCAGAATGTCAGCTACCGGGGCATCCATTTCCTGTTCCTGATTCCGGGGGTCGTCGCGCTCGCCAGCGATCCGCCTGCAGGACCGATCCGCAGTTTGTTCCGGATGACAACTGTGATTATCTTTCTCCTCCTATGGGGGTTGACCTTGCAGCAGCTTGTTGCATGGCTGTCAGGCGGGTCTCCCAGCCCCATGGGAGGATCGGTAGCGATGTATCTCTATTGGATCGCCCATGAACTCGCATGGTGGTGGGTCATATCCGTCCTGCTCGGGATCCTGTTCTGCTTCGTTTCGACCTCTCCCGTCTGGCAGGACCTGTTTCGATTGCGGCGGCGGGTTTCCTGATACGACAAGCGGATCCCTTCACTTGCCCGCGCCATTGGCTTGCGCCTATGGTGCCGTGCGATGCATCCGAGGCCGGTTCGGCCTTCCAGCCAGGTATCCGCCCGCACATATGCTGCTCGCCGCCCTCATCGATCCGCGCCGCCACTGGCAGGCCTATCGCGAGCTTGCGCGGCTGCTGCGCCAGCGTCGGGAGCTCGCCTGGGAGCTGACCAAACACGAGATCTCGGAGCGCTATGCCGGGCAGATCTTCGGCACGCTCTGGGCGATCGGCCATCCGCTGATCATGGTGGCGATCTATGTCGTCGTGTTCGGTCGGATCTTCGCCGGCTCGGCGCCGGCTGATCCGGCGCATCTCGACCAGACCACTTTCCTGCTCGGCGGACTGGTGCCCTGGGTGATCATGGCGGAGCTGCTCGGCAAGGCATGCGCGCTTATCACCGGCAATGCCGGCATGGTGAAGCAGCTGGTCTTTCCGATCGAAGTGCTGCCGCTCAAGGGCGCGATGGCCAGCATGATCTCGCTCGGCGTTGCCGTCGCCGTGGTCGTGCTCTATGCCCTGGCCGCCAATGGCGGGCTGTTGTGGAGCTATGCCGCGTTGCCCCTGGTGATGGCGCTGCAGTTCCTGCTGATGGTCGGGCTGTGCTACATCCTGTCGGCGATCGCTCCGTTCTTCCGGGATCTGAAGGATTTCGTCACCGTGTTCGTGGGCTTCGCCCTGTTCATCTCGCCGGCGCTCTATTTCAAGGTCGGGTTGCCGGCGCTGTTCCAGGCGGCGATCTACCTCAACCCGTTCAGCTACATGATCTGGGTCTATCAGGATGTGCTGTGGTATGGCGAGCCGGCACATCCTTGGGCCTGGGTCGTCTTCGGCGCGCTGGCGCTCGGCGGGTTTTCGCTTGGATATCGCTTCTTTGCCTTCCTGAAGCATGGCTTCGCCGAAGTCCTCTGAACTGGCCGCGGCGCTGGCCGAGATCCGCGCACGGCGGCTCGATGGCGTGGCGCTGGTCGCCCCCTTCGCGCTTGGGCCTGCGGATATCGAAAGCCTCGGCGCGGCGCCTGCGGTGAAGTGGGTCGGCCAGCGCAGCACGCCGATTTCGGCCGCGTCGGGCAACACGGTCCTGGTCGAGGATGACGGCGGCGCGGTGCCCGACGGCATCCGGCACATCTTCTTCCTCGGCGCCTGGCGCGCCTTGCCGCCAGCGCTGCGGCGCCGGGCCCGTCAGCTCAAGGTGACCAATTTCCTGTGCCTCGTCGGCGAGCGATGGCGCCATCCGCCGACACCCGGTCATCTGGCCAAGGCTGTTTTCTACAAGGCGGCCCGGCCGGTGCTGGAGCCGATCGGCCGGGGCCTGTATCGCGCATTCGGTCGCGTCGTGCTGGATCGGGGTGCCAGGATGCGCCGCCGCATCCTTCGCCTTGCCCGGCGCGGAGAGCCAGGGCTGGTGCCGGCGCTGAGTGTCACATTGCCCATCGAGGACGTCCTGGATTTGCTGGCGTTGCCTGGCTTGGCCGGCCTCGTGCTGCCGCAGGACGCCTTGCATCCGGCCGACGGCAACCCACGGCTCGGCTTCTGGTCCGGTGATTCCTGGTCGCTGCCGGCCGAAGCCCGGCGCGTCTACCTCTTTGGCCGCTGGCGCCAGCTCGGGCGGCGGGCGCTGGTTTCGGCGATCGAGCGTCGGCTCGACCGGCTTGCCGTGCCGCTCGGGCCGTTCTGGCTGCCGCTGCCCTTGCCGCTGCTCGGGCGGTTGCTCGAGATCTATCGGCGGGTGCCGGATCTTCGGCTGACCCCCGGAGCTGTTCCGGCGTGCCCTGGGCGACGGCGCGGTGTGCGACGACTGTGTGCCCGGCCGGGTCGTGCTGGTGTGCGGCAGCCTGGCGCCGGGCGGTGCCGAGCGGCAGGTCGCCAATACCCTGCTCGGCCTTGCCGGCAAAGGGCTCGACGACGTGCAGCTGCTGTGCGACTACCTCGCCCCAGGCCAACCGTCGCGCTACGATTTTTACCTGCCGATGCTGCGCCGCGCCGGCATTGCCGTCCGTGAAATCGCGCTGCCGCTGCAGCGGGTCGATGCCGGTGCAGCGCGTCTCCCGAAGCCGTTCCAGCGGGCGGCCCGACGCATGCCGGTCAGCCTTGCCGCCGACATCGCCAATCTCTATCTCGAATTCCGCGCGCTGCGGCCAGAGGTCGTGCACGCCTTCCTCGATTGGTCGAGCGTCCGCGCCGGCATGGCGGCGGCGCTGGCCGGGGTGCCGCGCATCGTGCTGTCCGGCCGCAACGTCAATCCGAGCCATTTCGCGCTTTATCAGCGCTATATGGACCCGATCTATCAGGTGCTGGCCGAGCGGCCGGAGATCAGCCTCGTCAACAACAGCGAGGCGGGCGCGCGCGACTACGAGAGCTGGCTCGGCCTGCGTCCGGGCCAGATCGGCGTATTGCGCAACGGTGTCGATTTCGAGGGTGGCGGGCGCGCCTCGGGCCGAGCGCATCCGGGCGATCCGGACGGGCGCTCGGCGTGCCGGAGGCAGCGCCGCTGATCGGCGGTGTGTTCCGTCTGTTCCCGGAGAAACGGCCGATGCTCTGGGTCGAGGCCGCTGCCGAGATCGCGCGCCGCCGCGCCGATGCCCGCTTCGTGATCTGGGGCCAGGGCGTACTCGAACAGGAGCTGCGCGATCGCATCCGCGCCTGCGGCCTGGACGACCGTCTGGTGCTGGCCGGCGTGACCGAGGATGCGCTGGCGGCCATCTCGGCGCTCGACATCTTCATGTTGACCTCGTTCAAGGAAGGGACGCCCAACGTGGTTCTGGAGGCACAGCGCGTCGGGACGCCGGTCGTGGCCGTCGAGGCGGGTGGTACGCGCGAGGCGCTGGAGCCGGGGCGCACCGGCTGGATCGTCGATCCGCCGACGGCATCCGGGCTGGCCGATCAGATCTGCCGCCTGCTCGACGATCCGGCGGTGCGTGCCGAATGCCTGAGCGCCGGCCCCGCCTTCGTCGAGGCGCGCTTCGGGCTCGGCCGGATGGTCGAGGATACGCTGGCCGCCTATGGCTTCGATGCCCGGCTGGCGCCGCGGCGGCACGCAGGAGCAGCCTGATGGCGAGTCCATCGGCGTCGCCCGGCCGGCAGCGGTTTTATATTCTCGGCGTCAGTCTTTACCTGCTCGCTTGCGGCCTCTGGCTGATCCTCGCGCGGCGCCTGCCGGCCAGGCCGGTGCTGGCGTTTCTCGGCGCCTTTCTGCGGCCGCGCTGGCGCGTCCGGGTCCGGCGGATCGAGCCGGAGAGCGGGTATTGCTACACGACCCGCGTGCCGCCCTGGATCATGTCCGATCATAAAGGCGCGTCCGGCCTCGAACTCTATGAGGACGGGGTCAAGCTGCCGATCGGGCACGCGCCGCATGACGCGATCCGCGCGCAGGGGATGGGGCGCTATTCCCATTGGGGCCGCCGCATCTATTTCGCCGCCAGCGACAATTCCGATCCGCGCAGCAACGGCCGGAACTATCGGCTGGTCGAGAGTCGCTGGTGACGATGAAGCCGCTCGACCCGGCGCTCGACGGCATCCTCGCCTGTCCGGAAACCGGCGAGGCGCTGGCGTGGCAAGATGATCGGCTGGCGTCCGCCTCCGGGCGGAACTATCCGGTGCTGCGCGGCATTCCGCGCTTCGTGCCGTCCGACGATTATGTCGGCTCCTTCAGCTTCGAATGGAACACGCATAACCGGACTCAGCTCGACAGCTTCACCGGCTCCGGTACGTCCGAGGCGATGTTCGCCGAGAAGACCGGGCTCGGACCCGACGATGTGCGTGGCCGGACCGTGCTCGATGCCGGCATCGGCGCCGGCCGGTTCAGCGATGTGCTGTCGCGCTGGGGCGCCCGCGTGGTCGGCATCGATCTGTCCTATGCCGTCGAGGCGGCCGAGGCCAATTTCCGCGATCGGCCGAACGTGCTGGTGGCGCAGGCCGATATCGGCCGCCTGCCGCTGGCCGATGAGAGCGTCGATGTCATCGTGTCGATCGGCGTGCTTCATCACACGCCGTCGACCGAGCGCTATTTCAAGGCGCTGGTGCCGAAGCTGAAGCGCGGCGGGGCGGATCTCGATCTGGGTCTATCCGGATAGCGGCGAATATGCCGTGCGCAACAATTGGATCCCTTTCACCTCACGCCTGCCGCCGCGCGCCTTCTACGCTTGGTGCCGCTGGATCGTGCCGAAGATCTATGCCGATCCGAGCCGCCGCTGGGTCCAGCTGCTGCGCCGGCTCTTTCCGTTCAGCGACCAGGGGCTGGGGCTGGAGAACGATATCCTCGACACCTTCGACGCCTATTCGCCGAAATTCCATTTCATCCATTCGGCCGAGGAGGTGATGCGCTGGTTCGCCGAGGCGGGGCTGACCGAGATCCGGGCGCTTGGCGTGCCAACCTCGGTGACGGGGGTGAAGCCGTAGCGCGAATCAATTCACCCGCCGTTCGTGCCCCTGCCAATAAGGCTCGCGCAGCTGCCGGCGCAGGATCTTGCCCGAGGCGTTGCGCGGCAGCGCCTCGATGAAAATCGATGCTTTTCGGCGTCTTGAAGCCGGCGATGCGGCTGCGGGCCCAGGCGATGATCTCGGCAGGGTCGGGCGCGCTGCCGGGGCGGGGCACGATGACGGCCTTGACCGCCTCGCCCCAGGTCGCGTCCGGCACGCCGATCACCGCGACGTCGGCGACGTCGGGATGGCCGAAGATCGCGTTCTCGACCTCGGCCGGATAGACGTTCTCGCCGCCCGAGATGATCATGTCCTTCACGCGGTCATGGATATAGAGGTAGCCGTCTTCGTCGAGATAGCCGGCATCGCCGGTGCGCAGCCAGTTCTCGGCATCGATCGTCTTGGCCGTGGCGTCGGGCAGGTTCCAATAGCCCGCCATATTGGCCGGCGAACGGGTCGCGATCTCGCCGACCTGATGCGGCTGCAGGCGGTTGCCTTCGGCATCGAGGATGGCGATCTCGACGCCGGGCAGCGGCTTGCCGGCCGAGCGCATGCGCGGCGAGCCTTCCGGCGTATGGTCCTCGGGCGCGAGCGCCACGATCGTGCCGCAGGTCTCGGTCATGCCGTACATCTGCACGAAGCCGCAGCCGAACACCTCCATGCATTCGCGCAGCAGCGCCAACGGGATCGGGCTCGCCCCGTAGAGCATGTATTTCATGGCGCTGTAATCGACCTGGCGCGCCCGCGGCTGGCGCACCACGATCTGCATCGCGGCCGGCACCATGAACATCTTGCTGATCCGCTCCTGCTCGATGAAGTCGAGCACGCGGTTCGGGTCGAATTCGCGCGCGACCACGCCCTTGGCGCCGTTGTAGATGCCCATGACGCCCCAGCCGGCGCCGCCGATATGCGAGACCGGCATGGCGACGAGGCTGACATCCTTGGCCGTCCAGTGGTTCCAGTCGGTAGCGGGGACCGATTGCAGGCTGCGCAGGCCGAGGAGATTGGCGTGGCGCAGCATGGCGCCCTTGGGCCGTCCCGTCGTGCCCGAAGTATAGAGCTGGATCGCCACGGCATCCGGCCATGATCGGCCAGCCGGGATCAGTATCGCTCGCCGCATCGCGCCAGGCTTCATAGCCGGGCCAGCCGGCGACGCCGCCTTCCATGGCGATCAGGGTGCGGAGCGCCGGCAGGGTCGGGGCGAGGGCTTCGGCCGTCGCCGTGAATTCCGGCCCGACGAACAGCGTCGTCGCTTGGGTGTCGCCGACGATATAGGCGATCTCCGGAGCGGCCAGCCGCCAGCTTACCGGCACCATGACAAGGCCGGCTTTGGCGGCGCCGAACAGCAGCTCGAAATAGTGGTCGCTGTTCTTGCCGAGGTAGGCGATCCGATCGCCGGGCGCAGCACCGCTGGCCCGTAGTGCCCCGCGCGACCCGGTTGGTGTTTCGGTCGAAGTCGCGATAGGTCGTGATGCGGCCTTCGAACACGAAGGCGATCGCCTCAGGGCGGTTCTCGCCTTGGAAGCGGACGACATCGCCCAGTGTGGTCAGGCGGGCTGTTTCCGGCGCGACGCTGGTTGCGGACATCGATAGGCCTCCCCGATCTTGACCGGCGCTTTGCGCGCTCTGCCGCCGACTGTATCGCCGCATGGAGACAGGCGGAAACCGAAAATCATCCGGGCTCGGCTTGAAACCGATAGCAATTAGATATATCTTAAATTTCGATATATCGAGATTGGCTCGTTTATATCGATCAGGAGGCTCCC
>JBBCHB010000049.1:0-61389 GCA_037200015.1 Aliidongia sp.
ATGTCGCTGCAAGCCAAGCTGGATGCCTTCAAAGCCGATTTCGAGGCGGGCAAGCCGCCCTACAACGTGCCGCCGTCAGTGATCGAGACGATGCACCGCGCCACTGCCGAGCTGATCGCCTCGGGCGCTGCCCGGCAAGCGCTCAAAATCGGCGACAAGGCACCTGCCTTCACCCTCAAGGACCCGGACGGCAACGACGTCTCCTCGACGGTCCTTCTCGCGCAAGGCCCGCTGGTCGTCAGCTTCTATCGCGGAGTCTGGTGCCCCTATTGCAACATGGAGCTGCAGGCGCTGCAGGCAGCGCTGCCGGAATTCCAGCGCCGCGGCGCGAGGCTGGTCGCCATCTCGCCGCAGACCGCGCCCAACAGCCGGAAGTCGGTCCGGCAGAACGCACTCGCCTTCCCGATCCTGTCGGATCCCGAGAACAGCGTCGCGGGGGCCTTCGGTCTGCGGTTCGCGCTGCCGGATTATCTGGTCGAGCTTTACAAGGCGCTGAAGAACGACCTGCCGAACTTCAACGGCGATCCGAGCTGGACGCTGCCGATGCCTGGGCCGCTACGTGATCGCGCCGGACGGCACGATCCTCTATGCCGAGGTCAATCCCGACTATACCCGCCGCCCCGAGCCCGAAGACATGCTGCCGGCGCTCGATCGGTTCGCCGCCGCAGCCTGACCCCGCGACAGACGAACCCGGCAATGGCCGGTGCCGGAGCTACCCCCCGTTGCTGGCGCCGGCCGGCTGCCGCATCACCGCCTCGACAAAATCGACGAAGGTGCGTGCCTTGGTGGTCGCCGTCCGCCCAGCCGGGTAGACGGCCCACAGATCCATCGGCGGCAAGTCCCAATCCTGCAGCACCGCCTTGACCGTCCCGGCAGCGAGCTCGGGCGCGAACATCCATTCCGAGGCGATGGCGATGCCGGCATCGGCCAGCACGGCGGCGCGCATCCCCCTCGGCAGCGGTGACGTGCAGCCGGCCCCCGGACCGTGACTGCCAGCTCAGCCCCATCGCGCTGAAAGGTCCAGACTGGACCGCCGCTTCGCTGGCTGTAGATCACCGCCTCATGCGCAATCAACTCGCCAGGCAACACGGGCTCGCCCGCGCACGCGAAATAGGCCGGTGTGCCGACTACGGCTTGTCGGGTCGTCGCAATGCGCCGCGCGGTCAATGCAGTGTCGGCAAGCCGCCCCATGCGCAAAGCCACATCGATCCCGTCCTGCACCAGGTCGATGTTCCGGTCGTCCAGCACGACATCCATCTCCAGATCCGGATGGCGCGCCAGGAATTCCGGCAGGCGTGGCATCAGATGGATGCGCGCGAAGGTCACGGCGGCACAGATCCTAAGCTTGCCGGTAAGGCCCTGCCCGGCGCCGCGCGCCGCCAGCTCCGCCTCGTCTGCCTCTTCGATCGAGCGGCGGGCCCGCTCATAGAAATTGAGCCCGGCTTCGGTCGGCGCCAGACCACGTGTCGAGCGGATAAGCAGTTTGACGCCAAGCCGGTCCTCGAGCTGCGCCACCGTCTTTGAAATCGCTGGCTGCCCGACATTGAGGCGCCGCGCCGCGGCCGAGAAAGACCCGGAATCGACCACCAGAACGAAGGCCTCCATCGCGGCAAGCCGGTCCATGCTCATGCCTTTCCGGAATGAATCACGCCGTTATGGCGTCACTGCCGCACAGTACATGGAATGGCCATTATCTGCTGCACCAGAGCGGAGGTGCCAGTGGCAACGCCGAGACCGTCGGGGAGTTGGCGGGGCTTGCTGACGCAGTGCAGAAACGGCGACGCCGCAGCGGTTGCTGCGGCGTTGAATTTCGTCGAATTTGGTTGCGGGGACAGGATTTGAACCTGTGACCTTCAGGTTATGAGTTCGTTTTGCGCCCCCTGCGCTCAGGTTTTCCCCGCCCCTCCAGGCTACGCCGCACCACTATAACACATTGTTTATGTTGACATTTACGACCTTATCGTCTACGCTTGGACACGATCGGAATCGCCCCCGTTTTCCTCCCTACTGATTCCGATTTGATTCCGGAGATTCCGGCGTTCGCCAGGTGTCCTATGGCCAAGATCACGAAACGTTCTGTCGATGCCGCCACCCCCGGCGACCGGGAATTCTTCATCTGGGACGAAGAGCTGAAGGGCTTCGGACTGCGCGTCTATCCCTCTGGCCGGCAAGATGTATCTCGCCCAGTTCCGGGCCGGGGGTCGCCTTCGCCGAGTCAACATCGGCACCCATGGCACCCTCACGCCGGACGCCGCCGGACAGAGGCGATGAAGCACCTCGCCGACGTCCGTCTCGGCGGCGATCCGGCCGGCGAGCGCGATCGCCGCAAGGCCTCGCCCACCATGAAGGACTTCGGCCAGCGGTTCCTCGACGAGCACGTCGCCTCCCATTGCAAGCCGACCACCCAGGCCGAGTACAAGCGCTCGGTCGAGCTGTTCATCAACCCGAAGATCGGCACCCATCGTATCATCGACGTGACCCGTGCCGACGTGGTCGAGCTTCACCAGTCGCTGAAGGCGACGCCCCTATCAGGCCAACCGGACCTTGGGCGTCCCTCTCCATCATGTTCACCGTCGCCCACACCTGGGGCGTGCGGACCGACGGCGTGAACCCATGCTGGAAGGTGAAGCGCTACAAGGAGGTCAAACGCGAGCGCTACCTTACACCCGATGAACTCGCCCGCCTCGGCAAGGTGCTGCGCGAGTCCAACTCGGAACCAGAAGCGGTGAACTGCATCCGCCTCCTGCTCCTGACCGGATGCCGTCTCAGCGAAATCCAGAAGCTCAAATGGGAACATGTCGATCTCGGCGCCGGCGTGCTCCGGCTGCCGGACTCCAAGACCGGTGCGAAGCTGGTCGCGATTGGCAAGGCCGTGATCGAGGTGTTCAAGAACATTCCCAAGGTGAAGGACAATCCATATGTCATCACTGGGCAGATCGAGGGACAAACATCTCACAGACATGCAGCGGCCCTGGCGTCGGTTACGCAAACGCGCGGGGCTGGACAATCTGCGGATTCACGACCTGCGGCATTCTTTCGCTTCCGACGCACTCCAGCTCGGCGAGGATCTGCCGATGATCGGTAAGCTGCTGGGCCATAGCCAGGTCCAGACTACCGCCCGCTATGCTCATCTAAAGACCGATCCGATCAGGGCGGCAGCCGACAAGGTGGCGGACGCCATCGCGCTCGCTCTCACCCGTCCACCCAAGGAGGATCAGAGCGACGCAGCGTAGATTGCGCCCTCACTGATGACAGCCCTAGCCCGACAGCATGTCCCCCCGGCCCCCGCCCAGTCAGAGGGCCGTAGCCTACGCTCACGCTGGACCCATCCGCATGCTGACGCCGGAGGATCCTCGCGAACTCGCGCGCGGCAGTTTCGGCTGTCATGTTTCATGGCGCCGACCCTGTTGATGAGAACTGAAGTGAATCGCCTGAAGCTTGCTATCCCGTCCGTCCCGCCGCGTTTCACGTTAGCTTCGAAATCGGCGACCCGATCGAGGATCTCGCCCAAAGACGGGGCTTTGCCGAAGATCATGCCCGACATCGCCGTATAGTCGCGCGACAGGTCGGCGGCCATGTCGCGGTTCGGCGACAGCGTGAAGGATCCAGGCGCGGCCGTCGCCAGATTGAGATCCGGGCTGTTGAAGAACATCCGGGCGTGGCGCACGCAATCGGCCGCCAGATCGAGGTCGCTCGCCGCGCTAAGCCCGGCCTCCGACTCCAGAAGTCGGTAGATATCGTAATAGTGGCGGGAGACCCGTTGCCCGCCGCCGCGCAGCACGCCCCGTTTCTCGAACCACTGCCGGAGCCCATGCAGGATCACCGCCTTGTCCCAGAAGGTGCGCTCCGCGACGACCGTGGTGACGTTGGCGACGCTGAGATCCATGCCGGCGACGTCGTCCAGCGACATAGGGGTGGATGACGGCCGGGCGGTTCGGATCGAGCGCCGATTTCGCGCCCGATTCGATCTTCACCGCCGGCCTGATGTAGCCGTCGGCGAACGACGTGACCTGCGGATACCAGATGAGCAGGCTCTGCTGATCCTGATCGTCCGGGTCCAGCTCGATGCGCGCGGACGTCGGTTGCAGACCGGCGGCCAGCAACGCTTCCCGCAGTTGAACGGCGACCTGCTGGCGCATCGGTTCGCTCACGTAGGCTTGGCTCGCCGCCTTGATCGCATCGAGCCGTGCGCGGCGTTTTTTTCCCACTGAGCGCCTCGAGTTCCTCTACACCCGCGCCCTGGCCGAGATCATCGCGGAAAAATCGTGATGTCGATGTCTTCGGAAAATCGGGAGATCAGGCCGAACGCTTTCGAGAGCGACGTGCCGCCCTTGAATAGCAGCCTGGGACCACCGGCATCGGCGCCATTGAACAGCGCGTCGAGGGGTCCAACAGACCCAGAAATCCTTCTCGACGTTTTGCTCGGCCGTGCCCAGTCGCCGCGCAGCGCCCCTAGGAAGGCGTCGCGGCGATCCTCGGCCGCCGCCGAGAGGAAGGTCAGGAAGGCGGGATTCATGGGTGGGTCTCCGTTTGGTGCTTAGTGCGCTTTTCCTGGGGGACGCCGCGATCTGATTGATCCAGCAATGGCCGCAGAAAGCTCTGCATCCAGTCTGGGAGGCTCGTAAGGACCCTCGCGCAAATCCGCCGTGATCCCGGGGCCATGTTCGGGATCGGCCAGGATGGACACCAAGCGACGCGCGATCCGCTCATGATCGCTGCTCAGCATGTCGCGCAGCCAATGGAGCGCCTGGACGACGCGCATGCCGGGGCGGCCCGCCCAATACAGACGGCTGGGGGCGGTCGGTTTGAAGGTGATGGTTTGCGCACCCAGTTTGATCGGGCGCAGGCGCGCATCGGTATGCACGGCGATCTTTGCGGGGACGGCGTCGGAGAGACCTAGATCGTTGGCGGCGGTCAGGCCATCCACCAGCATGCGCGCCTGGTCGCGCCGGGCGAGTGCATCGATGACCCGCCGAGGATCGGGATTCGTCGGCTTGCCGGTCAGGGTGTTGAGGACGCGGCAAATCGTACAGCCCGCGCGTGATCCGGCGGATGCCGCCGGTGGCGGTCATGCGCGAGAGGGCTTGGTCCACGGCATCCCGTGAGCCAAGGTCCAGGAAGTCCGTCGGCGTCCATACGCCGAAGGGGGCCTGCTCTGCCATCCGACTACGAATTTCAGATTTGAGATCCATGTTGGCTCCGGCTCTTGTCAGAAAAATGTATACGCCATTCTGACAAATTACCCAAGCGCCTCTCGTCAGAAATACGCAACAACTTTCTGACAAGCGCCCCGGCCGCCACCTTCGGTGCGACGTCCATTACGACAAGGCGTTGGTTATGGCCGCCGATACGATCGGCCAGAGATCGTCCGCGACCATGATAATTGGAAGTCAACGACGTGATCGTTGGAACCAGATAAGGCCATTGAAGCCAAGGGGGTAGATGCAACGAGATTGGTCATTCCTTGGACCTCCACGCTGGTCAGCACCAAGCAGGTAGACTTTGGTGCCAATGTGGTGCATGGTGGTGCACCTTGGCGCCGCGGGCTTCAGCTAAAAATGGTAGGAAAAGATAAAGTTCGCTTTTCGATTACCTTGCCGAAGTCGTTGGATGCGCGACTGGCGGAGGTTGGGGACAACCATCGGCCTAAGCTTTCGAAGCAATTTCTAGTCGAGTTGGCCGTCACACGCCTTGTGGACGCGATCGATTCGAGCCAGTTGCGCCTGCCCCTGGATTTTTCGGAAAGGCGATGATGTCCAAACCCGACCTCCCCGCGGTGTCATTGTTCAGCGGGGCGATGGGCCTTGACCTGGGCCTGGAACAAGCCGGGCTGCGCATTGCACTAGCCCTAGAATGCAATAGAAGTGCCGTCGAAACGATCAAGCTAAACCGCCCCGACCTACCACTGTTCCCAAAGAAGGTCGAAGACGTCACCACTGCTGAGATGCTTGAGAAGGCCGGACTCGAAGCTGGCGGTTCCTTCATCGTGTCGGGCGGGCCTTCATGCCAAGCATTCAGCACCGCCGGCCAACGAGCCTCTTTGGAAGACCCGCGAGGTGGCCTGTTCCGCGAGTTCGTGCGTGTCGTGGGAGAAGCGAAGCCCCGCTTTTTCATTATGGAGAATGTGCGCGGCCTCCTTTCCGCTGCCGTGAAGCACCGCCCCCTAAACAAGCGTGGCCCAGGGTTTGACCCCTTGTTGCCCGAAGAAGAGCTGGGCTCGGCACTGAAAGTCGTTGTCAATGAGCTGCGCTCGTTGAACTACTATGTCGTGTTCGACGTCGTGAATGCAGCGGACTATGGCGTGCCACAGGATCGGCAGCGGCTGGTATTCATCGGCTCGCGCGATGGAGAGGATATCCGTCTTCCCAAACCTACGCACGCCGAGAATGGGGCCGACGGGTTGAAGCCTTGGACCACGCTGGAGGAAGCATTCACCGAAGAGGGTGAGTACGACGCGGACTTCTACAACCTATCTCCCGCGAAGCGAAAATACCTCGCCCTAGTTCCCGAGGGTGGCAACTGGCGCAGCTTGCCAAAAGAGATGCACGCCGAGGCCTTGGGCCGCGCCCATACGTCATGGGGCGGGCGATCTGGCTTCTATCGACGGTTGGCTTGGAAGAAGCCAAGCCCGACGTTGAACACCCGCCCCGACAGCAAGGCCACGTCCCCTCTGCCATCCGACCGAGTTGCGCCCGCTCTCCGTGGGCGAATACGCCCGGATACAGCAGTTCCCTCCCGGATGGCACTTCCAAGGATCGGTGCGCGAAAAATACTGCCAAGTTGGGAATGCCGTGCCCCTCGGTCTTGGCAAGGCGATCGGAGGGGCATTGCTTGATGTCGTCGCGGCAGGAGGAGGCGCAGTGGCCGACCGGCTAGGCCGCGTCGAGTGTAGCAATCTCGATCTTCTGGCGCGTCTCGCCCAACGCCCACTCACGATCTACAACCCCCCACGTATGCGGGGCAATGAAGGGCGCGAAGCCCTATCGGAGTGGCGGGACGGCCGCAAAGTCATGCGAACCGACTACTTGGTCTACGCCCCGCCGGAGGCTGCCGATGAACTGCGCGCCCTTGTGGAGGGCCGACGTAAGAAGGGCCCGCGGACGCGAACCGCCGGCCTGTCACCTGTGCCGATGGCGGCTGAATAGCCGCCGTCGCCGCTTAAGTCGCGAAAGTCACAGCCAGCGTCTACTCCTTAGTTAGTGGCCCATGGGGGCTGAAGTTGGGGGCGCGGCGTCCTTGTGCAATGGCAACGAAGAAACGTTGACGACGCGATTAGCCAAGTGCTGGTCAACCGGTGACCGTCCAGCGTTCTACGCCCTGGTAGTCAGCGAGGCGTTCGAGAAGATGCGCCGGCTGGTGATGTCGGGCCTCCACCTGCAAGCGTCTGACGCTGAGGACTGTGTCGCCCAAGCCATGGAATCGTTCCTGGATCGCCAAGATCTGTCGGACATCAACGATCCCTATGCTTATCTGCGTCGCTCGGCATGGAATCACGGCGCGACCTTGCACCGAGAACGCCGCCGGGAGCTTGTGCTGACCGTAGAGGCCCTGTCGCCGTCCGCGCCCGGCGACGCTGCCGACGCGCTGATGCAAGCCTCGGGACAGGTGCCGGCCGCTTGGGCCGTGGTGGCGGTTGAAGAAGCGGTCGATGACGTTGAGGCCGACGAATCCTGGGCCATTTCGGTCGTGGAAGCCGCCCTTGAGAGGTTGACGCCCAAACAGCGCGCCTTAGTCACTTATCTCTCTAATCTAGACTTCGACTTCGCCCGCCAAGATTTCTCTGTGGCTTCCCAGCAAGCGGCCGAGATGCTGGGCATGCGACCGGCGGCGTTCCGGAAGGCGAAACAGCGGGCTTATGAGGCATTGGAATTGGCGATTCCAGCGGCCATTGCTGCCCTCCAAATCCAGCCCCCGGCCCGGTTTGTCTCCGCCATCGAGGATAGGCGTAGGAATATCCCCGATGATGAGGGCGAGGGCGCTGCCGAGTGATGTCACGGCCTGCGTCCTTACAATGAGGCGCTGTTGCGCTGATGGAGACCATGATGCCAGACAACACTCCCACATCCGCGCCGCTCGCTTCCCGTCCTGATTGGCCGCAGATCCTCGACCGTTACGTCAATGAGGTTGCCGGATCAGATCCGGAGCATCAACCACGCCGCACAACCCGAAAGTACCATGGGCGCGAGGTGCCGGTCTGGTACGGGCGGGTCCATGTGGACGACGTTGACGGCTGGGTCGAAAACATCCGCCTTAAGCACTACCTGCGGCGCTGGCGCGTCCGCCAAGGAGATATGACTAAGCAGCCGACGACCCAGGACATCTACGAGATTATGATCGAGGCTGATCGCGAAGAACCGGCACAGTCGAAGAAGCCGTTCCACCTCGACCGTATGGCCCGCAATATCGGCGGTAATGGGGTGCAGGAACCGATCTTCATCCACGTTGATGGAGCCGGGCGCGGCACGCTGTGGGACGGCAATCGCCGCCGCTACGGTACCCATCACATCATGTCGGATCCGGCGTTCGCTAACTTTCGGAACCAGGCGCGTTGGTTACCCGCCTACGTTCACATGCCGACCGGCAACCTCGAAACCGACGCCGAGATACAAAAGTCCGTCCTGACAGAGATGAACTTTAAGGAGAAAGACCATATTCCGTGGCCGTCCTACGTGAAGGCCGAGGAAGTTTTCAACATCTACCAGAAGCTCACAGCGGAGGCACCGGCCGACCCAAAATTGAAGCGCATGGCCAAGGACCAGATCGCTCTGGAGTTTGGCCTATCTGGATGGCGTCAAGCCGACCGCTGGATCAAGATGTTTGGTTTGGCCTCGCTCTTCAAGGAGTATCACGAAGAAGAGTTCGATCGTCCGGAAGTCGATGTTGAATTGAAGATCCAGGACAACTTTGAATACTTCGACGAGCTAAGCAAGCCGGGGGTATGGGGCTCGTTGGAGACCGACCTCGATGCGCGCGACGAGGTGTTTCGCTGGCTCTGGGACGGCAAGTTCAAGTCGTTTGTCGATGTGCGTTCGGTTCCGAAGATCCTGAAGGATCCCGAGGCTCGGAAGCACGCCAATGCTGATGACGGCGAAGGAGTGAAGCGGGCCATTGATACCGTAATCTCCAATGACCCTATCCGGGTAAAGGACAAATCTGCCGCCAACGAGCGAATCGCTCACTTCTCGGCTTGGCTCGATAGCTTCAAGCGCGAGGATTATCGCAACCTCACGTCCGGCAGCCTGGACCATCTGCGCCACATCCTCACTGATACGGTTAAGATATTACAGGGCCTGCAATCTGCGACGGCGGATGAAGCGGTAGAAGCAGGGGGATCCGATGCCGCAGCTTGATGCCCACGCGGATCTCGCCCGAGACGGCCGGGTCTTCATTACGCCAGGACCATACGGACGGCTGCGTGGCTTGGAGCGCGCTTTGCGGGCTGCAGGCGTTTCGCTACAAATCGATCCGGCCGCTGGGGGTGCCTTTGTCGACATGTCCCAGTTCGCGGCCTGCCGCACCGCCCTTGACGGTTGGTCTTTTGCGGCCACGTCTGGCTTGGTCGCGGCGGCGGAGGCCTTTGAGGCCCGGCGGGCATGGCATGCCGCCGCACTGGAGGCTTGCCGGATCGCAGACGCCGACCCTTCGGCCGCGCGTGGTTGGCTTGAGGGTTATGACCGGATCAAAGAGCTCGACGCTCACCAGATCACTGCCGTCGCCCTGGCCGCCCATCCGGATGTCCGCGGACTATGCATTTTTGATGAGCAAGGGCTTGGCAAGACGGTAGAAGCACTGTTCGCATTCGACCGCCTCTATGAGCAAGATCTTGTGGGTCGTGCGGTCGTATTCGCGCCTAAGAACATGGTGTTGGAGTGGGTACACGACCTACAGCGCTTCTTTGGTACCAAGTACCGGGCTGCGGCTGTTGTCGGCGACGAGGTTGAGAAACGTGCCATTCTCGACAGCGGCGCCGATCTATTTGTTACCAACTTCGAGACAGCCATCCAGTTGGAGATCCGCCTTCGCCACCTATTGCAGGGCGAGAAAGGCCGAGGCCTGCTGATCGTGGACGAAAGCTTCTTTGTAAAGAATGCAGAGGCCCAACGGGCGCAGGCCCTTCGGAGTTTGCGCCGCCATTCTGGACGTTGCCTAGTGCTTTGCGGCACCCCCGCCCCCAACAGCGCGCTGGATCTAGTTGAACAATTCAACATTGCCGACGACGGCGAGGCCTTCCGTGGGATCAAGATACCGACGGATCCGGGAGAGGCCCGCGATGTAATCGCTGCAACCATCGAGGCCCGTGGCGTCTACATTCGGCGGCTTAAGGGCGCAGTACTGCCGAACCTACCCGAGCGCACCTTCAGCCAAGTGCTTCTGCCCCTCCCGCCAGCGCAACGGCGACTCTACGACAGCGTCATGGCGGGGCTGCTCGACGACATCGAGGCCGTCGACGAGATGGAATTCAAGCGGAATCTTGCATCGTTTATGGCGCGCCGCGCCGCGCTTTTGCAGATATGCTCAAACCCGTCGGCGGTTGAACCCACCTTCGCCGAAGTGCCCGCGAAGTTTGTTGCTCTGGACGGCATACTTGAGGATTTAATAGACCAGAAGGGTGAGAAGGTCGTCCTATGGTCCTTCTTCACTGCGTCGATCAATGCCATATGCACCCGCTATGCGCGATACCATCCTGTGCGGATCGATGGGTCGGTCTCGGCTGTAGCCGACCGACGCGAAGCTGTTCGTCGCTTCCAGGATGACGACCGCACCATGCTGTTCGTTGGCAACCCGGCGGCAGCGGGCGCCGGGTTGACGCTGCACCGTGCCCGCTTCGCGGTGTATGAATCTATGTCGAATCAAGCTGCGCACTACCTTCAAAGCCTCGACCGTATCCATCGTCGGGGGCAGCTACGCCCGGTCGAGTACATCATCTTATTATGCGACGAGACCCTCGAAACAGCGGAGTACGGTCGGCTCTTGAGGAAGGAGTCGGAGGCCCAACATCTGCTCGGTGACGAGGTTCGTCCTCCGGTGACCCGCCAAGCGTTCTTGGAGGAGATCCTTGGTCACCCACCGTTAAATTGAAGGCCCCAACCTCAACTCTGTGACCACGGCAAAATCACCCGGTATCCGCAAACTGCCGCTCCAACGCGAGATACCCCGCCGGCGCGCGAACTTCTAGGGCCTTACGGCGTTCGAAATCGACCAAGCGTCGTGTTTCGATGATAAGCCGACGACCGTCGTATGCCGACCAGCACTCTCAAAATTGCAACCATCTAAAGCTAGGGGCTCCGCCCCCGCGCGGGCAAGGGTAAAGCGCCGGCGAGCCGGCGCCGGCCGGGGCGGTCTCCCCAGCCTTCCGCGCGGATGCGACTTTCAGCACGTCCGAAACTCCAGAAATCCGCTTGTGCAGGCCGGGTGATCCCCCTCCGCCCCGGCCGCCCTTGCCCTTGCTACCCCGGTCTCGCCGACGGGCAGGGTTGCAGCGCGCGCTGCAACCCAAGCCCATAGGAGAAAGACCATGACCGAGACAGTGAATACCGAAACCGTCATCGCGAGCGGCGCGGAAATATTCGTGCCGCTGAACAAGCTGAAGAAGTCGCCCCGGAACGCCCGGAAGACGCCACACAGCGAAGCGCATATCGAGGCGCTGGCGGCAAGCATCGCCGTGAAAGGGATGCTGCAAAACCTCGTAGTGGAGCCGGAGCGGGACGCGGACGGCGAGCCGATTGGCAGCTATTTCGTTACCATCGGCGAAGGCCGCAGGCTGGCGCAGTTACTGCGCGCCAAGCGCAAGCAGATCAAGAAGACCGAGCCGATCCGCTGCGTTCTCGACACCGAGAATGACCCGCAGGAGATCAGCCTCGATGAGAACTTCACGCGCGAGGCCATGCACCCCGCCGATCAGTTCGAGCGCTTCCGGGAGCTTGCCGAGCGGAAGGGCTGGGGCGCAGAGGAAATCGCTGCGCGCTTCGGCGTGACGCCGCATGTGGTGCGGCAACGCCTGCGTCTCGGTGCGGTGTCGCCCCGCTTGATGCAGGTCTATCGCGACGGCGGGTTGAGCCTCGACCAATTGATGGCCTTCGCCATCGTGGAGGATCACGCCCGGCAGGAGCAGGTTTACGACAACCTGTCCTATAACCGCGATCCCTCTCAAATCCGCCGTGATCTGACCCGTATGCACATCGCGGCGACAGACCGGCGCGTCATCTTCGTCGGGCCGGAAGCCTATAAGGAGGCGGGTGGGATCATCCTGCGCGACCTGTTCACCGAGGATCGCGGCGGCTTCTATGAAGACGCGGCGCTTCTGGACCGGCTGGTCATCGAGAAGCTGGAGCGGGTCGCCACCGAGGTTCAGGCGGAAGGCTGGAAATGGACCAGCGTTCACATCGACTATCCTCACGCCCACGGCATGAGCCGCTTCTATCCGCAGACGGTGGACTTGTCGGCGGCAGACGAGGCCGCCGGCGCAGCCGCGCAGAGGGAATACGACTCCATCAGCGAGGAATACGACAGGGCCGACGATCTACCGGAGGAGATGGATCAGCGGCTTGCGGAATTGGAAGCCGAGATCGAGCGTATCAACGCCCTGCGCCATGCCTACGACACCGACAACATCGCACGCGGCGGCGTGTTCGTGGTGTTGAACCATGACGGGACGGCCCGGATCGAGCGGGGCTTCGTCCGCCCCGAGGACGAGGCACCCGAGCCGAAACCGGAAATCGAGGCGGACAACGAAGGCTACATCGTCTCCGAGGATGGCGAGATCATCGAGGGCGGTGACGAGGATCGGGTTTCGGCTTCGGAAACGGAGGACGAGGACGCGGAGGAAGACAGCAAGCCGCTGTCGGACCTTCTCATCCGCGACCTGACCGCGCATCGCACCCTCGGCCTGCGCCTCTCCCTCGGCGAACAGCCGGATATCGCCTTGATCGCCGTCACCCATGCGCTCGCCGCGCAGACCTTCTATCGGGCGGCGGAAGCCCATTGCCTCGATATCCGTCCGGCAAGCGCCTATCTCGCTAGCCATGCGGACGGCATCGAGGACACGGCGACGGGCAAGGCGCTGGCGGATCGTCATGCCGGATGGGCTGCGGACCTGCCGCGCGACGTGGCGGACCTGTGGGGCTTCACCGCCGGGCTGGATCAGGCGAGCGTCATGGCACTGCTCGCGCATTGCGCTTCGCTGACCGTCAATGCGGTAAAGCAGCCTTGGGAGCGCAAGCCCCGCGCCCATGAGACGGCCGACAAGCTGGCGACGGCGCTGGCCCTCGACATGACGGCACATTGGACGCCCACGGCGCGGACCTATCTCGGCCGCGTCACCAAGGCGCACATCGCCGCCGCCGTGCGCGAGGCCGTCGGCGACGAGGCCGCCGAGCGGATCGCGGGGATGAAAAAGCAGCCGATGGCCGAGGCCGCCGAGCAGTTGCTCGCCGGGACCGGCTGGCTGCCTTCGCTAATGCGGACGCTGGAACCCGCGCGACTAGCGGCAGAGCAGCCGGAGGCGCGGGATGCTGTCGAGGGGGATGCCCCTCAGACGCAAGACAGCGACCGCTACCCCACCGCAGCCGAATGAGAGACCTGGCTGGGGCCGCACGCGCGGTCCCAGCCAGGTCTCCGCGACAAGGAAAAATTCCGGCCGCGCGGGTCACGCGGCGGCCGGAAACCTCGACCGCCCGACCATCGGAACCACGATCATGCAAGACCGTGTCGATCACCGGGAAATACTTGCCCGCAGGGAGGCGGCACGCGCCGTAACGGAGCGCTATCTGGCCATTCTCGAAGCGCAGATCATCGTGCGCGCCGCGCGTATGACCATGAGCCGCCACGCCAAGTCGCGCCGGTTCGCACGAATCTCGCGCCATTGGAACCGTGCCAAGGTGCGCACCTATCAGGACAATCTCGCCGCGCTGCGCTTTGCTCGGCGCGCCGAGATCGAGACGCTGACACGCGAACTCCTGTGCCAGCCTGCCGCCACTCGGCTCAGCCTTGCGGCCGATGGCGGACGACATCCAGCCGGCGCAATGACGGTTCGGGTCGACACAGCCGCACGACAGGCGGATAATATTGACGTCTATATTGAAAGAGTCCGATCCGGGCGAAAGGCGGTCGGCAGACGTCAAGGAGACTGGCCATGATCATCGCGATTATTGCATGCGTGGTGCTGATCGTCATGCTCTGCATGCTGTTCTTCACGCTCGCGACTTATGCGCTGCCCTTCATGCTGGGGCTTGAGGTTGCCCGCTTCGCCTATCACACCGGCTCGGGCTTTCTCGGTGCCGTCCTCGTAGGTATCGTTACCGGAGCAGCGGTCTTCGGACTGGCGTTCTTGCTACTCGGAATCGTGCGCTCGCCGGTGCTGCAAATCGTCGTGGCGCTGATCTACGCCGCGCCCGCCGTCGTCGCGGGCTATGCCCTCGTCTACGGCATTACTCATGAATACGTCCCATCCGACATTTGGCGGCAATTGTTCTGCACCGCGGGCGGGCTGTTCGTTGGCGTTTCGGCGCTGCTGAGGCTGATGGCGGCCGCCGAGCCCAATCCGGCGCAGAGGCCGAGTCAACCCTGAGGGGGATGCGCTTGATGAGCTCTTCGTCGACAAGACGGTGCATGGCGTCGCCGGGAACGCGACGAGCATGATGGCCCGCTGTCGACCCTTGTCGGTCATGCGACCACTGTTTACGACGCCCCGAAAGCGGATGCTCGCGACAAGCTGCCAGGGTCGATATTGTGCGGTCTGCCGCCCAATAGCGAACCGGTTTGACGCAAAGCTAATGCTGTCGGTTTAGGTCAGCTCAGCTACTTCACTTCGACGCCTCGATGAAGGCAAGCGGCCACGGTATCCCTGACGCAATGTCGGGGTGACGCCGATCGCCGCCATCCCAGCCATAGTCGTCGTGCATGACATCGATCTCAATCAGCGTGCGCCTCGCCAGCACGGCGACCGACTCCTCACCGACCGTCATCGCAAGCAGTGCCTTCCGAAGTCCCTGGTCCGGAACCGGGTGCAACTCTTGCGCGCCACGCATGTAGGTCGAAGGCCGTTCCTCGGTCAGCGCCCGCCGGAGCGCTTTGTGCAATTCGGTTCGACGAAAGTCACGTCCTGCAGCTGCAGCAATCCGGACCATCAGTAATAGGCCTTCGACGTCAGGTGCCTCCGCGATGGCCCGCTCGATCAGCTGCTGTGGAACACCGGAAGTCTGAGTGTACCGCCGATAGATTTCTGTCCTTGCGCCCGGATCGCGCTCCATCGTTTGAGCGATGCTGCGGCTAAGGTCCCAAGGAACGTGCCCGCCCAACTTGACGGCTCCGTTGCTGATCTGATCAAGGAGATATTGCGTCGCCGAGACGGTTCCACGCTGCTCCAAGGCATTTACCCACTCGTAGGTCTCGCAAAAGCGAGCGTCGCGATCGGCGAACGCCTTCAACACCTCCTCTGCCTCGTCGGATGGAGAATTGCCGAGCGCATTGAGAAGCCGTCGCAGCTGATGCGGGGCCGCGTAGTTTTCCGGGAGCAACGGCAATGCCTCAAGGGCGGCCGCAGGTCGATCCGAAAAAGCGAACAGTTCGAGCCAACCCTCAAGCTCCCAAGAATTCTGAGGCAGCAACCAAGACTTCGTCTTCAGCTCTTCGAGAAAGTCTCGAATGCCAGCGAATACGGCGTTGGACGGTATCGTTCGTCCGTCCATCACGAGCGCGGTCAAGAGCAGTTGCTTGGCACTCCTATGCCCAACGAAGCTCAACAATCTATAGACGAGGCCGACACGCTCCTTATAGGGCAGACCGATCGCGATGCGTGCGATACCGATGGCGAGTCCTTGTTGGTCCTCGCTGCTAGTTTCCGTCGTCAGAGCATCAATCGCGGTGAAGATCGCGGTCGCAAATGATGCCTCAACGACCAGCACACTCCCGGACGCGCGTTCCGCGAGCCTGGTCCGAACGATCGAAAAATCCGGCCAAGGCTTTAGCGTCGGCGAAGCAATCCCATTTCGCCAATCCCATATTTCCTTTAGACCGACCGCCGCCTCAAACCCGACGTCGACGTGGGGCAAATAACTGATCAGCAGCTGCGCCGCTTCGTCCGTTCCAATGGCCGACAGAGCGATCCGATAAGTGTTCGCATGCGCCATCATGGCGTCGTTCGACGCTTCAGCCTGGTGCAGCCCGGGCACGGACCGGGCCTGCCGGGACCGCTCGCGCTGAACGAGATCCGCGGCCAAGAGACGTGTCAGCGACGGCAGTAGCCCTGGGGTCTTCAATCGTCCGATCACCCGTGCCACGCTGGCGGCAGGCCCGCGGGCGAAGGCTTCCGCACCGAGCAGCGTGTTGGCCCAGTCGATCACGCGCTCGACCATTGCGGTTTCCAGCTCCAGCGAGAGCCGGCCAGTCTTGGAAGAATCATCGACGCCATGGCGCGTGAACAGATCTGCGAGCCGCGCGATGCTGTCAGGATCGGTGTCCAGACTGCGTGCCAAAAATGCTCGGACAAGGGCATTCGGCCGGGTGCATGCGATAAGGTCCGCGACAGCCATGATCCTGTCGCGGTCTTCTCCGGGTAGGCCAGCCTTATCGGCCCTCCACTTGGCGTCCAAGGCGAGGAGCTCATCGATCAGCTTCCCGATCGCGGTCGGTCCGACGACGTTGGCGGCGTTCGTCGCGAATTTCTTATCTTCGGCCGGATCTAGCACGGCATCCACGAGGACGCCATCCTCGAGCTCGGCAGATGCCGCCTGCAGGTAGCGGGCCGATCGGAACGGTAGCGGCTTTCGTGCGAGCAGCCGATCGACGAGCGCGCCGGCAACAGCGTCGGGATATCGTTGAAACGCCATGCCGATCACATGATCGGAATTTGAATCGTGAGGGGAGAAGGGAGCCTCCACTAGAAGCGTCCGAATTTCCGCTGCGGCCGCCGGCGACGGATTGTGCGGGTCTAAGATCGACTGAATCTTTTCGAATGGACCCGCATGCGCGTTGAGAAAAGCCGCGCGGCCTTCTTTCAGGCGTCGGTCGACTTCGGGATCATCCGTCGCGTCCGGGTAGCCCCTCTCGGCGATTTCCTCCCAGATGTCCTCGTTGGAAGCCTTCAAAATCTTCGCAACGAACCGGTCGGCGCCACGGAAGGCCAAATGCCCGATGACGGCAGGGAGGTTCCCTACGTCGGTGTCGGCAAGGGCCAGCTTCGTGACTAGCTCCAACGCTTCGTAATCACCGTGATCAGCAACTATGGGAAGGACGTCCGCGCGCACTTCGGGCGACAGCGCCGCAAATCTAGTCCCAAATTCAGGGCCAAGGACCGAAACGCTCAATCGCGTGGCCGAACGTCCACCCCGTAGATGTTGGTGCACGTTCGGGTCCAAGATGAGCTTCCAGACTTCGTCCGCGAACTCTGGGCGACCTGTTCGGACCATGAAAACGGTCGCGCGATCGGACGAGACATCCTGCCGCCAACGCCGGCAATACGCAAGGACGTCCACCGCAACACGATCCCAAACAGCCGGGCTGGAGCGGCTGATCATGTCGGCAGCCAAATACGGGTCGATTTCCATTGTCGACTCGATGGCTTCGGCGACGGCAGCAATGCTGGCCTCTCCATCCCGCGAGACACGTTCGGCCGCGAAGAGGATTGGTTCTTCCCATTCCGGATCATCGAGCATGACGCGCCTGAGCCGGTCGATTGCCTCGGAGTTGCCCTCAGCCGATTCGCGCATGACCCGCTCAACCTCGAATGAGGCGTACCACTCCTGGATCTGTTGGTGCTGGAAGATGATCCCGGTCCCAGCACCCCCCACGCGGATGAGGGCGTGATGCGCCACCAGCACGTCGATCACCGCCATCGGCTCTGTGCCGGTTTGGATCTGCCCGACGGCTTGAAGCCGAGCGGTCACCTCGGTTATTAGGGACCGCGCTTGGTCTTCCGTCAGGGTGGTGTTCGATTTCGCGGTTGCTTCGATGGCGAGGCGGGAAAGGTAATCGTCCTGCCGGCCCGATAGCCGTTGCCGCAGGACTGCTGCATTCGCGGCGTTTCGCTCATGCTCCCGCACAAACATCCGGAGAACTTCCTCCTTCGTTGCGGAAAGGCATCGCCGGCCACATGCGTAAGCAACGCGGTCAGGTACAGCGGGATCGATACAAGTTCGCGAACGCCGCTCGTCCGCTGAGCCTGTTCGAGCAGAGCGTCCCCTTCCTCGCCTCGTAGCCCACGGGCGATGTCCAGCTGCTGCCGGTCCGACAGTGTATCGATCTCGACCAGCACAGGACTTTGAAGCGGAACATCGAGAGCTTGGCGCCGCGTGCTCAGCACCGTAATGAGGCGAGGCAGTTCCCGCTGCAAAGTCTCGAGTTCGGCCTGTAGCCTAGACTGGCTGGCCGCGTCCAATTCATTCCAGCCGTCCAGCAGAAGCGCGAACCGACCGTGTGCTGCCAACAGGTCGAGGTCTGCCCGTTTGGCCCCAGCGGTGACGAACGCCCGTTTAGAGACCGCCAGCTCCCATAGGGAATTCAGTTCCCGCGACCACTGGGACAGCGGGATCAGCACGGGCACGCACCGGCCTTGCTGGATCAGGGCATTTGCCACCTGGATAAGAGTGGTCGACTTTCCCATGCCTGGGGGAGCGACGACGGCGATTTCGTTGAACCTCGTGATTGCCGCCGCCAGCCCGGCCGAATCGAAAGGCTCGGCGTCCGCCGACGACCGCAGTCTCAGTGTCAACTCGATTGCGTGTGCCGGCCAGCGCCTGCTCGCCATGAAGGCATCTATGTCGGCGCGCGCGCCCGCGAGTAGCCTAAGAACGACTTTATTGACGTCGTCACCGGTGAGTGCCTCCGGGCCCCCGAGGACGAGCGGCTGTCCCGGTTCAAATGGCGAGACGTGGTCGACCGCCATTTGGAAGGATCTGGTACGCGCGGCAGCCTTCCATTCGAGCAACATCTCGGTCGGGTACGATTTTTCGTCGCTATCGATGGCACGCGCGTGGACTCGACAGAGCCAGATGCCGTTGGAATGGTGCCGGCGTGCCTCCGGGGTCATCGTGGGATCGAACCGAGCACCGCCCGGCGCAGCCGCGGCGATATGAGCCGCTTCGCCCAGGTTCAAGACACCGGCCTCATCGCCCAGCTTGGCGCCGACGGTAGCTGCCTGGCAGTCAGGTTTCGCACATAACCAACCGGACTGGCTTCCGATGATCTGCCTCGTCGTGGGTGTGAATTCGTCCCGGCCGGTCACTGAAATGCTTCTCCCGGCGCCCGAGCCGCTATGACTCGTGCGAGTTTCCCATCTCGACCAGCTTTGATTTCCGCGCTGGCTCGGATGGCATGATCATGTCACTCAGGCAAGGTCGAGTGGTTCGGCGGGCCTGAAAATACGTGATTTTACCCGAGACGGGCCCTAAGCCGAACGCCTGATTGCTATGCTGCTCCCGTCGAAGGCAGACTGACTGCTTCCCATCCTGACCGGCTCGACCGCTGTCGATCCATCACGGTCATCGGAGTGACTGTTGGCCTCACTGGGAACGGCCATTGGCCACATCAGTTGTCCAACGCCTGCGCGCACAAGTCGATATTGAAAGAGCGCTTTTCATTTACGTGGAAGCAGACATTTGCCTGCGGCTCGCGGGGAGAGCTAAAGTTCATGATGAAAGATGTCATCAAGATTATGGAAAAGAATATCCGGGAAAAACAATGAATCCTTCCGCCGAAGCGCGAAAGCGAAACGTGATTGAAAGCGCGTTAAAAAATTTCGTTACCACACCTGTGCCCGAGACCATGCTTGTCAACGATCAGGTGCAACAGTGGCTAAGAAAGCATGATATTGCCTTTGCGACGGACTGGCTCTCCACCGGAGAAGCCCGCGGCTTCAAACGAAGCGGCGTCAGCTCACTCATCGAGCTGACGTCGATTCTGAGGAAGGAAGAACCGACCTACCGGCGCGGTACGAGACCCGAAAGGCTCGCTGCTCATGTCGCACATTCTATTGTTGCTGTCTTTCAGGATCGCCTTGCCTCGATACCGACGCCAGATGATGTCGTGGCTGTTGAAGAGGAGGTAAGGCGGCGCTTCGCTGCCAAAGCCGTCGCCTGTACGCATTGCATTCCTTGCCGAATTATTCCCGAGCACGCGTCCCCATTCTCTGTCGGCCCGATAGAGTTCTACAGCAAGGAAGACCTGATCAAGCGCGAGAACCTTTCCTCAGGAAATCTTCTCACAGAGATGTCCTACGGTCCGCTTCTGGAATTCATGAAAAATCAATCGGCCTATTGGGTCGCCGATGTAACTGTCGAAGGTTTCGACGAAGCAGCTGGATTGGAACGGGCCAATATTGCTATCGACCTTGCTCTCAGTGCTATCCAGATAGCGATCCCGCCCGATTATTCCCGCAGCATGGCTCGCTTAACGGACCGGACATTGCCAAGTGAAATCGGCAGCGTCACGAAGGTTGGTAATCACGCCCGCTTTGGTTCGCATCGGCGTGATCCAGGACTCGGCTTTTCTGCGGGCGCATTTGATCAGTTTCTATTAAACGCAGCATCTATACTTTCATCGATCGGGAACCGCGTCGGAGCCTACATCACCGACAACGCCGCGTTGCCTAAGCTGGATCAGAGCTGGAGCGATGCTGCTTACTGGCTCCGTGAGGGGCTTACGGAGTCTCTCGACACCGTTGCAATTACAAAACTGGAAACTGCGATAGAAGTGCTCCTTTCAGCCGAAAGCTCCAAGAATAGTGGCCGTCGCCTTGAATCCGCATTCTCAGCCTTCTACGGCCTCCTTCCTGAAAGTCCTTATCCACCAGGCAGCACTCGGAAGGTGAAGGACATTGTAAAAGCTATAGTGGAGAGCAGATCGAGAATACTTCACGGTACCCTATCAACACTGACAGCTGAATCCTGGCTACCGATGACCATGGCGGGCGGCGGTTGCTCGAATTTTTGTGTATGGATCTGATTGCAACTTTTTCCTTAAAGCTTGACGCTTATGCGTCGACTACCAACCCAAGCGACAAAATCAAGAACTTTTTAGAATTCGTCTCGACAACGCGCGAGACCAAGATCTCTGAGCCGGATCCTACGCCATGACAACCTTTCGACGGCACAATTGGACTTACCATCGAATTATTCAAAATCGGTCCGGACGTTGCCCTGCGGGCCGCGCTCTCGGCTGCGCCGGAACCATGCCTGCGGCCAGTTTCCGCCATTCGGCTTCGATCGCTAACGCAAGGAGCAACAGCGGAGACGGAGCTCTCGCGTGACGCCCCTGCCGAAACGAGGCTTCCCGCGTCCTGACTTCAATCACCAGCGGCGGACACTCTCATGGGTTGGCCATCGCCGTCCACGCCCCCAACACAGTCGGCAGTAGAGCGCCGGGCTGCTCAGACCATCCAGCCTGAGTCGAGAAGATCGCCTGCGCCATGCGGATGGCTGTCTTCGGCATCGCCGACGATAGCACCGCGAAGACGATGAGACCGCCGGGGGCGCCCAGATTCGCCCGTGGGGAATATCGCAGGCCGTGACGTTGGGTGGCTAGGCCAAAGACCGTCCGGATGGTCGCCGCCGTTGCCGTCCCTGGCAAGCAGGCCGATCGCCATCGTCCTGTTCCTCCTGATGTCCCTGCCAGCCACACCCACGGCGCCCTCGACTGGATTGGGTCTGACCGAAGACCGGCTGCGCCTCGATCGTCTTCCCGCAACTGCCGTCACCAACTTTTTTCCGCCGCCTGCGGCTTTGCATCGCGAAGCAAAAAAGCCGTCGCCGGCCGCCTTCCACTGCGTTCCAGCCCCAAGGACCACCCCATTGCGCAGGCGCAACGGGGACCCCGGTGGGGTGCGGGCCGATCGTCCCCGGTCGCACGACCCCCATCGAGGTCGCGATGGGCGCGGCCCGAGGAACAGAAGGAACAGGACAATGGCGACCATCGGCAGCTTCACCAAGAACGAGAACGGCGCGGGCTTCACCGGCTCGGTCAAGACCCTGACCCTCAACGTCAAGGCCAAGTTCGTCCCCACCGAGGGCGAGAGCGAGCGCGGCCCCGACTTCCGTATCTTCGCGGGTGCCACGGAATTCGGTGCCGCCTGGAAGAAGACCGCCCGCGAGACGCAGCGCGAATACCTCTCCGTCAAGCTGGACGATCCGAGCTTCCCCGCCCCGATCTACGCTAGCCTGGTCGAGGCCGAGGACGGCGAAGGCCACAGCCTCATCTGGTCCCGCCGCAACGGCGATTGAGGCCGGGACGCAAGGAAGCCCCACCCTCGCGTGGGGCTTCGTCATGCTCAGGGCCACCACCGCCTGTCAGGAAATACGGCGATCAGGATGCACGGCTTTCAGGGTCTCCGGCTTTGCGCATCCTGATCCGGTCTTGATCCCGGCTCCCGCTGGCGCTCACGCCGGTTCGAATTCCTAGGGGCGCCGCCCCCCGCGCGGCGCAAGGGATCGCTGACGCTCGGCCGGGACGGTCTCCCCAGCCTTCCGCGGCTGCGCCTTGTGCAGGCCGGGTGATCCCCCTCCGTCCCGTCCGCCCTTGCCCCTTGCTACCCCGGTCTCGCCGACGGGCAGAGGTGCAGCGCAGCGCTGCGCTGACACCTCAGACCCATAGGAGAAGACCTCATGAATACCCTCTCCCTGAACCCGTCGCCTGTTTCCGCCGGCTTCCGCGTGGATATATCGCGTGGCGAGCGGATCGGCCGCGTGTCGTCGGAATGGTTCTCGCGCCCCGATGACGAGCGCTATCTGAACCTGACCGCGTTGTATGACGCGGTGAAGGGACGGGCAGACCGCGCCCAGGCCCGCACCGTGGAGAGCCGCGCCGTGCGGGTGGAGGCGGGCCGGGACGACGCGGAACGCCTGTCGCTGATCGTGCCGGGACGCGATGCGCCGGTTTCGCCGACGCATTGGAGCTTCGGTCAGTTGTGCAGCCTTGTCGGCGCACCGGCCTCCTACATGCGCCAGCTTCCGACACCGCTGGCGGGCATCAACCTGCAGCATGGTCTTTTGGGCCATCGCGCCGAGCTTGTGAAAACCTACGAGGCCGACGAGGGGCGGATCGAGTTGCGTGCGATCACCGGGCCGGATTACGGGCGCATCTTCGACCACGAGCTTGTCGCCGCCGTCATGCGGATCGCGGGCAACGGCACCGGTGACACGATGTGGAAGGTGCCGGGCGTGCTGGACTGGACGACCATGACGCATAATCCATTCGTGGACGTGACGAAGGACACCACGACGCTCTACGCCAGCGACCGCGACGTATTCCTATTTCTTGTCGATGATACGCATCCCATCGAGGCGGGGCGATTGGCCGATGGCTCGCCGGATTTGTTTTTCCGGGGATTTTACGCGTGGAACAGCGAAGTCGGATCGAAGACTCTCGGGATCGCGTCTTTCTATCTCCGCGCGGTCTGCGCCAACAGGAATCTTTGGGGCACGGAGAGTTTCGAGGAGATCAGCATCCGGCATTCGAAATTCGCCGCCCAGCGTTTCGCCCATGAGGCCGCCCCCGCGTTGACCAGTTTCGCCAATTCCTCGCCTGCACCCTTCGTTGCCGGGATCAGGGCAGCGCGCGAGCGGATCGTCGCCCGCAACGACGAGGACCGGGAGAGCTTCCTGCGCAAGCGGGGTTTCTCCAAGCCGGAGACGGCGAAGATCATCGAGACGGTGCTGTCGGAGGAAAATCGGAAACCCGAGAGCATTTTCGATTTCGTGCAGGGCATCACCGCGCTGGCCCGCACCAAGACCCATCAGGACACGCGCCTTGACCTCGAAAGCAAGGCCAAGAAGCTGCTGGAGCGCGCCGCCTGAATTCAGCAGAGCCGTGCAGCCGTCAATCCGGTTGCACGGTTTTACGGGTTTCAAGGTTTCCACTTTTTGGAATTTTCCGCCGATCCGTGAACCCGGATCGGCGGATGCGGCCGCGCCAATGTCGCGGCCGTCGCTCGCCGAGCTCCGCTCGGCTCGCGCGTCAGTCGACGGGTTGATCGTCCGGAACGGGCGTCGGTTCACCTTGGCTGTTCGGCTTGGCGCGCTGTAGCAGGTCGGCAGCCTCGACGCTCAGCGCGACCGCCAACCTCTCAAGAACGTCGATGCTCACGCCGTAAACGCACCGTTCGAGCGCGCTGACATAGGTGCGATCGATCTCCGCCAAGTGCGCAAGCTCCTCCTGCGACAGACCGCGTTCGTGTCGGTAAATGCGCAGATTGCGGGCGAGCACCTCTCGAATCTCCATACCGCCGAGGGCGCCGTATTGTAGAGTATTTCACCACGGAGTATTCTCGACAAAAGGCAGGGTCGCGCTCGCGCCGGATCGGCTGACCATGCCGCTTATCTGTCTGGGAGATCGACGTGATGCGCCGGGCGCATCGGCGGACGACGTAGAGTCGTCATCAATGTTGCGGTAAATATGGACTAAACGCATTCGTTAAATTTGGTGGGGGCCAAAGATGACAATGCCTGCCTTCCAGGATCGCCCGCCGCTGACCGAGCGGGTGAACGCCTATGACGAACAGCACCTTGCGACCTATATCCGGCTGCTCGATGCCGACGCGGAAGGCGCCGATTGGCGCGAGGTGGTCACGATCATTTTCGGGCTCGACCCGGCGCGCGAGCCCGACCGTGCCAAGATGGTTCATGACAGCCACCTGGCTCGCGCCCGCTGGATGACCGAGACGGGCTACCGCCACCTGCTGGAACCGCGCATGCAGTAGCCTGCATCCTCCGACGTACCCAGCAACCGAGAAATGTTGCCCGACGTGCCGTTCCGCGCGATGCAACCTTAAGGTCTAGTCACAACCAAAGCTTTCGGGATCGTGGGTGTTTCCCCTCGCCGAACGAGGGGCCAGTCAAGGGAGGCACCCATGCCGATATCCTTCTGGCGGTCATCGGAGACGATCGAACACCTGAACCGCCTCGAACGCCCCGGCTTTGCCGTCGAATTCCTCCGCCGCAATGTCGGCTATCGCCGCGACTACGCCCGCACGCACCGCCAAATCGCGCGCCGCATTGCCGATCCGGGCAGCGCCCGATCGGCGCTCGCCCACCGCTGGGGGCTGTGTTTTTGTCCACGACCCTGATGCGGCCGCCGAGCGCGCGTCCGCCTTCTGGCGGCCCGAGGTCTCGCCCGGCACACTGATCCTCGCGCCGGCGCCACCCGGCTTCGACGCCCTACCGCCGGTCGATCCGGCCGACCTCGGGCCGATCCTCGCCGATCACACGGATGCCGAAGGTCGGCGGCTCGTGATCGGCGATGTCTCAGGCGATCTCCACGTCTGGCTGCCCGACGCCGACGCGGCGGAGCGCCTGGCCGTGATCCTCCCACCCGACAGCGCCGGTGAGCTGCGCCTCGACGTCGCTTCGCGCTTCATTCATCGGCTTCAAGGCCGACGCATTGCCTTGCTCCCGCGCGCCTTGCAGCTCACGTCGTTTCAGCGAGCACATCTCGTCCTGCTGTTGCTCGCCCATGACGTCCACGCCGCCGGTGGCGGCCCGCGCGACGTCGCGACCGAGGTGATCCGCTCGATGCAATCCATCCTTCCTTCCACAGAATGGAAGGATTCGGCCGCCCGCCGTCGCGCAAACCGCCTGATCCACGACGCCCTTGCCCTCGTGAATGGCGGTTATTTGCGCCTGCTCCGCGGCAAGTAGCGCCCTCCAAATCCTCCCCGCCACGTCGGTCTCCTACGCGCCTTTGCTCCCGGCACCTCCCGAAGCACGCTGGCACCGCCCCGGCTATGGCGGAGGGGGGACATCAGCCCGCGGAAATCTTCGTCCACCCCCGGCGCCTGCTTTCTCCGCCACCGTGATCCCGACACGCCGCGCTTTGGCCACGGCGTCCTCGACAGACACGGAGGTTTCCCATGCTCGACAGGTCCGCGCAGCTCGCGGCACGCTACGTCAGAACTCATGAGGCGGCGCGCCTCCTCGGCCTCTCGGCACGTACGCTGGAGAAATACCGCTGCCACGGCAGCGGTCCCACCTTCCGCAAGCTCGGCGGGCGCGTGGTCTACGCCATCAGCGATCTCGAGGCCTGGGCCGATCAGGCGGCCTGCCGCTCGACCTCCGACCCGCAGTATGATGAAGCCCGCGCCGCAGGGCGGTTTGACGCGAGCCGCGGTCCCAACGCCCAACCGCATCGGTGAGGGCGCCGCCCATGATCCGCGATCCCGCCGAACGCCAGCAGCTCGACCTGTTCCACGCCCTGCCGGGCCGCATGGCCCCGCGCGACGCGCAGGATCTGATGTCCTGGCCGTTCTTCAGCCTGTCGAAATCCCCGCGGATCAAGCCGATCGACTTCGGCATGGGCGAGGTATCGATCCGCGTCGAGGCGACGCCCGAACACGGCATGGCGACCATCTGGGATGCCGACGTGCTGATCTGGGCCGCCAGCCAGATCGTCGAGGCGCGCGACCACGGCCTCATGACGTCCCGCCTGATGACGGCGACGCCCTATGAAATCCTGACCTTCATCGGCCGGGGCGATTCCCTTCGCGACTATGACCGGCTGAAGGCCTCGCTCGACCGGCTGCAGGCCACCACCATCGCGACCTCGATCCGCCAGCCGACCATTCGTCGCCGACACCGCTTCTCCTGGATCAATGAATGGAAGGAACGGCTCGACGGCCAGGGCCGTCCGCGCGGCGTCGAGCTGATCCTGCCGGACTGGTTCTACGCCGGCGTCATGAACGACGCCTTCGTGCTTACCATCGACCGGGCGTATTTCGATCTCACCGGCGGGTTGGAACGCTGGCTCTACCGCCTGGTGCGCAAGCATGGCGGCCGCCAGCAGTCCGGCTGGAGCTTCGATCTCCCACATCTCCATCTCAAATCCGGCAGCCTGTCCTCGCCGAAGCGCTTCGCCTTCGAATTGCGCAAGATCGTCGATCGCCAGCCTTTGCCGGGCTATCGCCTCGGCCTGGAGATCGGCGCGGACGGTACGCGGCGCCTGACCTTTGCCCCCTATGACGCACCGGCCACCCGGCCGACGCGACGCCGAAACTTATCCACAGATGCTGTGGGTAAGGCTGGGGGTAAGCTGTGAATCCGCCCGTGCTATCAGGAACCGGAAGGCCCGTGCTATCGGGAACCCGACTCCCGTGCTATCGGGAACTGAGCCGGGCGATAACCCGTTGGCACGAAAAGAGAATTTCAGACCCTTCTAACTGCCCTAACTTAGAATCCTTCGGATTCTTGCTAACGGGAGGGGCATTCCACGGTTTACGGGATAATTTTTCGGGCGTTGCTTGCATAGCTACAGTCAATCAGCCTCAAGCGCCCCCTCTATACTGCGATTTCATTCTCTCGCCTACGCCCTTCTCGCATCCACTGCGCCATGACCGCCCCGTCCGCGACGGGAGGATGTCATGATCGTGGCCTTCCTCAACCAGAAGGGCGGGGGTCGGCAAGACGACGCTGGCGCTGCATCTCGCCGGCGAATGGGCTCGGCAAGGATGCCGTGTCACCCTGATCGACGCCGATCCTCAAGGCTCTGCATTGGACTGGTCGCAGCAGCGGCACCGGGAAGGGCTTCCAAGGCTCTTCGGCGTCATCGGCCTGGCGCGCGACACGCTCCATCGGGAAGCGCCCGAGATGGCCCGCGACGTCGACCATGTCGTTATTGACGGACCGCCGCGTGTCGCGGGATTGATGCGCTCGGCGCTGCTTGCCGCCGACTTGGTGCTGATCCCCGTGCTGCCTTCACCGTTCGACGGCTGGGCATCCGCCGAGATGCTGATGCTTCTCAGCGAGGCGCGCATCTATCGCCCCGGGCTCGCCGCGCGCTTCGTGCTGAACCGCTGCGGCGCGCGGACCGTCATCGCTCGTGAAACGGCGGAGGCGCTGGACGATCACGATCCGCCCTTGCTCGCCACCGCCATCGGCCAGCGCGTCGCTTTTGCCAACGCCGCGCGGACCGGCCGGCTCGTCTCCGAGATCGATGAGTCAACAGCCGCCGAATTGGACATCGCCGCGCTCGCCAACGAAGTCGGGAGGATCGCACCATGACGATCCCGGCTGACAGCGTGCTGACCGGAGACTGCCGTGTGCTGATGCCGCCGCGCGGTCCCTTCGACATGATCTTCGCCGATCCGCCTTACGGCGACACATCGCTGGCGTGGGACCGGCGCGTCGACGGCTGGCTACCGCTGGCACGAGCGGCGCTCAGCCAGTCGGGCTCGATGTGGGTGTTCGGCTCGCTGCGTTGCTTCATGGCGACGGCACCAGCGTTCGACGCCGCAGGCTGGAAATACGCCCAGGAGATCGTCTGGGAGAAGCAGAACGGTTCCAGCTTCCATGCCGACCGCTTCAAGCGGGTGCATGAGCTGGTCGCCCAGTTCTACCGTGCCGACGTGCCGTGGGGCGCCATCTACAACGAGGTGCAGACGACGCCGGACGCGACGGCGCGCACCGTGCGGCGCAAGACGCGGCCGCCGCATACCGGCCATATCGAGGCCGGCCACTATGTCAGCGAGGATGGCGGCCCACGTCTGATGCGCTCGGTTATCTACGCGCGCAACACGCATGGCCATGCACTCCACCCGACCGAGAAGCCCTCCGGCCTGATCGAAATCCTGATCCGCACGAGCTGTCCGCCGGGCGGCCTGGTCGGCGACTGGTTCGCCGGTTCGGGTGCGGCGGGCGAGGCCTGCCGGCTGTCCGGCCGTGGCTATCTCGGCTGCGAGATCGACGCCGAGATGGCCGAACGCGCCCGCTCACGCATCGCGGCCGTACTGCCCTTCCATGACGGAGGGGCTGCATGAGCGAACGTCCGAGCAAGCGCGGTTTCGCGTCTCGCCCCACCGATCCGGAAAGCTGGGTCAAGACATCGAACGTGTCGTCCAAACGCGCAAACGATCCTGCGGCCTTCACCGCTCGGCTGACCATCGACATCACGCCGGAATTGCGCGGCCGCATCAAGATCGTCGCCTTCCAGCGCGGAGTCACTGTCGCCGACATGCTGCGCGATCTGCTCGCCCACGAATTCCCCGCTGATCCCGGAGACCCGTCATGAACGACAACGAGCCGCAACCGATGTTGCGCGTCGTGCCGCCGTCGCATCGGCGCAGCGAGAATCTGACCCATGTCGAGGTGACATGGATCGAGAAGAAGATTGAGTTTTGGTTGCGCTTCGGTCGCCGCGCCGAAGAGAAGATCCTCGACCGCCGCCGCAGTGTCTCCAGCTTCAGGCCCGGCAGCATCTTCGCCTTCGTGCGATGGGCGTCGAATGACTACGGCACCGTGATTTCGCGCATGGACATCGTGCGCGCCGTCGCCCCGGACGAGCGCTATCAGACGCTGCCCTTCGTGCGCCCCGGCGGCGAGATCCTGTTGCGCGTCAACGGCTGGCCCAAAGTTGAACGCGTGCTGCAGTTCATCGACGCGGTCGAGGCCCTCGGCATCGATCCGGCCGACGCGGCGCCGGAATACTGGCGTCACCTTCACAACCGCCTCGCCGCCGGCCATGAACCGCGCGCCTACACACACGAGCAGCATGACGCCTGGCTGAAGCGCCGGCGGGTCGCGCCATGACCCGCTTCGGCTATGTCATGGCGACGTATTTCGCCATGCTCGGCATCGGCGGCTTGGCTTTCGTTCATCCGGTGCCGCGGCTGATCTGGAACGCCACGGCCAGCACGCCGACCGGGCTCTACGCGTTGCGTCCTGTCGGACAGCTCCACGCCTTGGAATTGGTCGCGGTGCGGCCGCCAGAGCCGGTCGCGAGCTTCCTGGCTGACGGCGGCTTCCTGCCCAAGGGCGTGCCGCTACTGAAGCATGTCATGGCGCTGCCCGGACAAACGGTCTGCCGCACCGGCGACGCCGTCACGGTCGACGGCATCACCGTTGGCTATGCGCGTGAGCGTGACCATCTCGGCCGCACCCTGCCGGCTTGGAGCGGCTGCCGGACGCTTCGGCCAGGCGAGGTCTTCCTCATGAACCCGACCGTTCCGGACAGCCTGGACGGGCGGTACTTCGGCCCATTCCCCACCAGTTCGATCGTCGGCCGTGCGGTGCCGCTCCTCACCGATGAGGACGGCGACGGCCGCTTCGAATGGCGCGCGTCAACACGATGACCGCACGCCAACTCTCCCTGCCCCACAGCAAACAGGAGTTTCCCATGGCACAGATCGGTCACTTCACTCGTAGCAAGTCCGGCTATTCCGGGCGCATCCAAACACTTTCGCTCAACGCCGAACTGGTGCTCGTCTCGGCAGATCACAGTGACGCCGAGAACGCGCCGGACTATCGCATCCATCTCGGCGACGGCGATGGACCCGAGGTCGGCGCCGGCTGGAAACGCACCGGCGAAAAGGCCGGCGATTACGTCTCGCTGGTACTCGACGATCCGGCGCTGACGCAGCCAATCCGTGCCAACCTGTTTCAGTCCAGCGACGACAAATCCGCCTGGGTCTTGAACTGGAACCGTCCGCCCAAGCGCGGCGAGCGGGACTGATGGCATGCGATACGTCGTCACGATCACGAGCGGGATAGCGCCTCAAAGCCCCATCCCTTGGTTCGCGGGAAAGCCGTCTCATCCCTTCGTCCCGCTCGACGTTCCGTCGGCCGTCGCGCGCAGCGGCGGTCAAGGGCGGCCGCAGGCCGGCGCTTTGCGCGAACCCTTGACGGCCGCGAGCACGATGGCTCGCTCGCGTCATGGCGGAGACAGGGCGCATGCTCGCTGCGCGTTCCTTCTTCTGCTCGGGGCCTGATCCCGATCGGCGCGCCCAGTGTCGCGGTTTCGGCCGAGGCCGTGCCGATGGAGCGTCCGGCGGCGAGCGATCCCTATGCCGCTCATATTGCCGAAGCTGCGCACCGGTTCGGCATGCCGGCGGCGTGGATACGCGCGATCATGCGCGTTGAAAGCCGCGGCGATCAGCGAGCCATTTCTTCCAAAGGCGCGATGGGGCTGATGCAGATCATGCCCGAGACCTGGACCGCTCTACGTGCCCGCTACGGACTCGGCCACGACCCCTTCGATCCGCATGACAATATCCTGGCGGGCGCGGTCTTCCTGCGCGAGATGCACGATCGTTATGGTTCACCGGGCTTCCTCGCGGCCTACAACGCTGGCCCTGGCCGCTACGAGGACTACCGCGATCGGCATCGGCCATTGCCGCGGGAGACGGTGGCCTATGTCGAGGCATCCTGCAAACGACCAGTACCCAGGCGAGAACGGCGGCAACACCGAGGGCATGGACGGCCCAAATCCGCCAGGTCTTTCTCGAACCGCTCAACAGCGCGTTTCCTTCGCGGGCGAGGAAGACCGGAATCGCTATGGCCGGATTGAACAGGATCCGGCCGGCGGCAGTGTTGAGAATGCGGGTCACGGCCCGGGCGAGCCAGCCCCGCCGCCACCAGTCATCCGCCGACACATAGTAGGATTCGGGATCTTCGATCGGATCGGTCAGGAAGTGGTTGCGATGATGCGCCAAGTGAAGTTGCCGATAGCGCTCGCACGGCAACCACAGACTTATGGGCGGAAATCCCAGCACAGTATTGAGTCGAACGCTTTTAGTTGGATGCCCATGGATAATCTCATGCTGCAGCGATAATTGCCAAGCGGTGAGCCAGGCGCCGGCTGGTAGAACGATCCACCATGGCAGTGCATTGAACCAGTATGTCAGTGCCAACCACCCGCCATAGACGGCAGCGATAAGGCCCCAGGTCGGCCACTCGATGCGACGCCGGACCGCTCCAATAACAGGATTGACGACAGGAATACTCGTATCGATCATGTTCGATATGTTCTTCACTCGCGTTGACCATCCTAAAATGGCTCTTTAACTCTGCTTCCAAACACCGTACGACTGCATGGAATTGTTTATCAACGTGGGATGACGCCTGAATTGATGTGTTTCAACGCCGCAGCTTATTGCTATGATGCGTTTCCACATCAAAATATGATTTAGCGCATCGGCTGGGATACGAACATGGATCGGCGGATTACGGCGGGGATTTTCCGGGAACGGCTTTTGACGGTCATGCGACGATCCGGACTAACCCAGACCGATTTCGCCAAGGCACTGAAAATCGACCGTTCCAGCCTGGTTCAGCTGCTGGCGCCGGGGACCGACCGCCTGCCGCGGGCCGAGACGCTCGCCCTCATCGCCGGCGTCGGAAACGTATCGGTCGATTGGCTGCTCGGCCTGGGCCGCCAGGAACAACCCGATCACAGCGCCATGCTCGAAGCCGTGCAGATCGAACACAACGCCCCGTCGCCGATCGACGAACGCCTGATGAAATGGCACCGGGAGGCCGCCGGTTACAAGATCCGCCACGTCCCCCTGACATTTCCCGATCTGCTGAAGACCGACGAGGTCATCGAGTTCGAGCATCGCAAAGCGATGGCGCAGCATCCTGATGGTCCGTCGGAGAGCATGGGCTCTCGTCTCGCCTATCTGCGCCGGCCGGAAACGGATTTCGAGGCGAGCAATTCGATCCAGGAGATCGCCGCCTTTGCCCATGGCCAAGGCGTCTGGCAGGGCCTGTCGGCCGCGCATCGCCGCAGCCAGCTCCGGCGCCTGATCGATCTGTGCGAGGAGCTCTATCCGACCTTCCGCTGGTTCTTCTATGACGAGAAGGAAGTCTTCTCGGTGCCGATCACGATCTTCGGGCCGTTGCGGGCGGCGCTCTATACTGGCCAAGGCTATCTGGTCTTCACCGCGCCCAAGCATGTCCAGGCGCTCGCCCGGCATTTCGACAGCCTGATCCGCCGGGCCGTCGTCCAGCCGGCCGGTGCGCCCGACCATTTGCGGAGCCTGATGGCTCAGATCGGTCCGGACTGATCTGCTTCAGCCGCCGCGGCGGCTGCGGAAATGCTGATCCAGTCTTTCGAAGACCAGATCCGTCAGGATCGCGAACAAGCCGACGACGATGGTGCCCTGGATGACATAGGGCATCTTCTCGCCGACCAGGCCGCTGATGATCGGCGTGCCCAGGGTCAGCGCCCCGACCGTCGACCCGATCGTCGCCGTCCCGATATTCACGATCACCGAAGTCCGGACACCGCTCAGGATGAGCGGGGCGGCGAGCGGCAGCTCGACCCGCCAGAGCAGCTGCAGGCGCGACAGCCCCATGCCGGCACCGGCTTCGAGCACCGCCGGCGAAACGCCCTCGAAGCCGGCAATCGCGTTTTCGACGATCGGCAGCAGCCCGTAGAGCATCAAGGCGATCAGGGTCGGCGTAACGCCGAAGCCGACGATCGGCACGGCCACGGCCAGGACGGTTGTCGGCGGAAAGGTCTGGCCGATGCCGGCAACCGAATCGACCGCAGCGCGAAACTCGCGGCCGGCGCCCCGGGTCACGAACACGGCGAGGCCGACGCCGACGATCGTCGAGACCAGGCTCGACGCCAGGACCAGCCCGGCATGGGACAACCAAAGCGCCAGAAAGGTCGTCCGGCTGTAGACGGCCGGCTCGACCCCGGGAAACGCCCATTCGAAGAGGGAGCGGAAGGCCGGCAGCAAAAACAGCGAGCCGACAAAGAGCAGGCCGACCCAAAGGATGGCACTGCCCAGCACGCGCTTCGCCATGATCGGTACCGACCGGCTCGAATCGTCCTCGGTCACTGGATCAGGTCTTGCAGCGTGACGGCGCCGATCCGATGCCCCGCCGTGTCGCGAACCGGCAGCCGATCGGTCCGGCCGGCGATCATTCGGGCCAATGCCTCACGCAGTGGTGCCTCCGCCGCGATCGGTTCACCCTCGCCCGGTTCGCCCGGATGCAGGCGCTCCGACACCGTCCTGACCGACAGCAGCTTGAGGCTGATTTCCGACCGCCCGATGAAGTCGCGCACGAAATCATTGGCTGGATGTTCCAGCATCTCGATCGGCGCGGCATGCTGGACGACGCGGCCCGCATCCATGATGGCGATCCTGTCGGCCAGGCGCAGCGCCTCGTCGATGTCATGGGTGACGAACAGGATGGTCGTCCTGGTCGCCTTGTGGATCCGCGCCAGCTCGGTCTGCAGGACGTCGCGCGTAATCGGATCCAGCGCGCCGAACGGTTCGTCCATCAGCAGAAGCTCGGGCTCCGCGGCCAGGGCACGGGCGACGCCGATACGCTGCTGCTGCCCGCCGGAGAGCTGCGACGGCCGTTTGCAGCGGTAGATCGCCGGATCGAGGTGAAACAATTCGAGCAATTCGGTCACCCGGTCCCGGATCCGGGCCTCCGGCCATTTCAGCAGGCGCGGGACGGTGGCGATGTTGTCTTCGATGTTCCAATGCGGAAACAGGCCGATCGACTGGATCGCGTAACCGATCCTGCGGCGCAGCTGCTCGACCGGCAACGCGCGGATGTCTTCGCCGCCGATCCGGATGGTTCCTTCGGTCGCCGGGATCAGGCGGTTGACCATCTTGAGCAAGGTCGATTTGCCCGAACCCGAGGTCCCGAGCAGGACGCAGAACGCGCCGCGGTCGACGGTCAGGGAGACCTGGTCGACGACTTTGCGCTCGCCGTAAGTCTTGACCACCCGCTCGATCTCGATCATGGCGCCACCCGCTCTTGAAGGATTGAGGTCACGGATTTCAGGATGAAATCGGTCGCCAAGGCCATGAAGATCGTCGGCAAGGTGCCGAGCAGCACCAGATCGACGGCGTCCTGGCCGATGCCCTGGAACACGAAGGTGCCGAGCCCGCCCGCGCCGATCAGCGCGGCGACGACGGCCAGTCCGATCGATTGGATCAGGACGATCCTGAGACCGGCGAGCAGCACCGGCGTCGCCAGCGGCAGGGAGATGCGCCACAAGATCTGGCCGCGGGTAAACCCGACGCCGAGGCCGGCCTCGATCACGACTGGATCGACGCCGGAAAATGCCGAATAGGTGTAGCGGACGATCGGCAGCAGCGCGTAGCAGGTCAGCGCGATCAAGGCCGGGGTCGCGCCGATGCCCTCGATGCCGAATGCCGCGAGAGCCGGTACGGCCGCGGCCAGCATGGACAGCGGCGCGATCAGCAACCCGAACAGCGCCACCGACGGAATCGTCTGCAACAGATTGAGCGTGGCGAAGACCGGGCCGCGCAGGCGGAGACTCGCAGTCAGCTTGATCCCGAGCGGCACGCCGATCGCCAGGCCCGCACCGACCGATCCCAGCACCAGAAAGACATGACGGCCAAGCTCATGCGCGAAGCTGGTCTGGTGCGAGCGGTATTCGATCATGACCGAAAGCCGGTCGAACACCCCGGCGGCGGCCATGGCGGCCACGGCTGCACAAACCGCCAGGGCCGTCGCGACCCGAAGCACCGGCCCGGCCGGCAGTTTCTGATAAGCGTGGACAATGGCGAGGGCGGCGCAGCAGGCCGTCAGCCAGAACGCCGTGCCGAGCGAGATCCGCGCGACCGGGCCGGCCGCCGCCGACAGGGTTTCCGCCGCTCGCCCCGCCGCGAAAAAGATCAGCAGAAGAAGCAGGGTCGCGATCAGCGCCGTCGCACGATGAAGCGCCTTGCTCCGGGGCGCCAGTGCCGCGGCCAGCAAGGCCGCGCCCAAACCCGTGACGCCGATCAGGCTCGGCCAGTCGGTCACGGTCCAGAGCGACATCGGCTGACCCGAGGTCAGGCGATTCGGCGCCAGGGCGACGAAGCCGGTGGCAAGCATGCCGAGCCAGCCCAGGAGGGCCAGGACCAGCAGGACGCGGTTGCCGCGGCCCGAAATTGCGGCACCGGCAACCGTCATTGCACAAAGCCCCGGTCTTTCAGATAGGACAGGGCGACGGCGGCGGGATCCTCGCCATCGACGCTGATCCTGGCGCTCAACTGCCGTAACCTGTCGATCGACAGATCGGCGAAAAGCGGGTCGAGCAGCGCCCGAAGCTCGGGATGCTCGCGCAGCACCGCGCCCCGGACGACGAGGCACGGCGCATAGATGACCTGGGCGCCCTTGGTGTCGGCCAGCACGACCATGCCGAGCACGGCGATTGCGCCATCCGTCTGATAGGCCATCGCGGCATTGACCCCAGAGATCTGTTCGGCTGCGGCGCGGATCGTCGCCGCAGTGTCGCCGCCGGCCAGCACCAGAAGCTGGCTTTGCGTCAAGTCGAAGCCATAGGTCTTCTGGAACGCCGGCAGCCCGCTCGAACTCTCGACGAATTCGGCCGAGGCGGCCAGCTTGACCCGCTTGCCGGCCGTAACGTAACGCGCAAAATCCTCCAGGCTGACCAGGCCGTTTGCCGCCGAGAACGCCTTGCTGACGGCGATCGCCCAGCTGTTGCTCACAGGCGCCGGTGTCAGCCAGACCAGATCGTTGCGTTCGAGATCGAGCTTGCGCACCGTCTCGTAACCCTCTGCCGCATTGGTCCAGACCGGATCGTCCTCCTTATGGAAGAAGAAGGCGCCATTGCCGGTGTATTCCGGATAGATGTCGATCTGGCCTGACAACAGCGCCTGGCGGACGATCTTGGTCGTGCCGATTTCGATCCGGTTGTCGACGACATAGCCGCGGTTCTGCAGCAGCCCGACCACCATATTGCCGAGCAAGGCGCCTTCAGTATCGATCTTGGAGGCGACGACGATCTTCCCGGCGGCGTTGGCCGGCGCGGCGAAGGCCACCGTCAGCAAGACGCCGAGCGCGAGAAGTCGCCGGATCCCTATCACGCATGACCTCTCGGGCGAATGAACGATAAGTCTCAGTTCCCAGAGGCTGATCTAATCCGATCTGCGCCGGCCACGTCCATGCCGAATTCACCGGCGCTGGCGCTTAGCCACGCGGCAAAGCTGCCGATCAAGCTGCGCGGGACGGCAATCTCGAAGCAAGGCCGCTCGTCGAGCTGCCAAAGCAGCACCGTGATGAGCACGATCACGCTCGCCGCCGCATCGCCGGGACCGAATCGGCTGGGATGGAGATCGATCGGCAAGCCTTTCGCGAACACATCCCGCAGCCGCGGCCCCCCAGAGCCGGAGTATGCAGCGCGAATCGGACAGATCCGCGACGGCTGCCGATGCGCCAAGCTCGGCCGCCAGCCTCGCGGCCAGCGCCGTGCTGTCTTCCATGTCCTGAAGGAAGATCCAACGGCCGGAGCCGATGCCGACCAGAGCAGTAGGTCCGGCCACAATATGGCGCGGGCCGGTCGGCGCGACCAGCCCGTAGCGGGCCCGGAATTGCTCGGTCAGCGCGGCATCCTGGCCGCGCCGCGCCGTCACCGCGATCTGGGCAACAGTCTCGCGCAGGGCAACAGAGACGCCGGCCGGCCCATGCACGACACCGCTGCGCCCGACGGGGAGCACGGCAAGGAACGGATGGTCGGGGGCGAGTCCGGGATCAGCCACGAAGCCGTACCTCCTCCGGGTCGTAGAACGGCTCCAGGCTGATCTCGACCTCGACCGCACCGTTGCGGATCGGGTCGCAGGCAATGAGATGCTCACCCGCACGCCGGGCCCCGCCCTTGACCAGGCCGAGACCGATCCAGCCGCCGAGAGTCGGCGAGAACGCAGCCGAGGTGACATGACCCAGATCGGCCGCCGCGGTCGCGGGCACGCCGAGCGGCAGCAGATGACTGCCGACACGGAGCGGCGCCAGCGGATCGGCGGTCCGGAGGCTGACGACCGACGGTCGGTCGGGATCGAGCAGCGCCGGCCGCTCGGCCAGCACCCGGCCGATGAAATCCTTCTGGCGCGACATCATCTTGCCCAGGCCCAGATCACGCGCCGTCGTCGTGCCGTCGATTTCGTCCGACGAGACGAACCCCTTCTCGAGCCGCAGCACGAGCAGCGCTTCCAGCCCATAAGGCGCGATGCCGAATTCGCTGCCGGCCGCCATGATCGCCTCGGCCAGCGCAGTGCCGTAACGCGCGGGTACGGCCAGCTCATAGGCCAGCTCGCCCGAGAACGAGATGCGGAACAGCCGGCCCGGCACGCCGCCGCAAACGGTTACCGGCAGCACGCCGAGGAACGGCACTGCCGCATTCGAGATGTCAGAGGCCGGATCGACCACCCGCTGCAGCGTATTGCGCGCCCGCGGCCCGGCGACGGAAAGCTGCGCCCATTGCTCGGTCACGCCCGTGACTTGCACATCGAGTTCCGGCCACAGCACCTGCAGGCAGAACTCCAGATGCTGCACGATCCGGTCGGCATTGGCGCTGGTCGTCGACAGGATGAAATGGTCGTCGGCGAGCCGCGCGACCGTGCCGTCATCCATCACAATGCCGTCCTCGCGCAGCATCAGCCCGTAGCGCGCCCGGCCGACCGGCAGCGTGGTAATCCGGTTGCAATAGACCCGGTCGAGGAAGGCCGCGGCATCGGCGCCCTGGATGTCGATCTTGCCCAGGGTCGACACGTCGCACAGCCCGACCGCCGAGCGGACCGTGCGGATCTCGCGATTGATGATGGCATTGCCGTCCGCCTCGCCCGGCCGGGCGTACCATTGCGGCCGGAGCCAGAGCCCGGCCTCGACGAAGCGCGCACCTTGCTCGACCGACCAGCGATGCGACGGCGTCAGCCGCGTCGGCCGAAAATCCCGGCCGCGGTGATGGCCGGCAAAGGCGGCGATGGCGACCGGCGAATAGGGCGGCCGGAACGTCGTCGTGCCGGTCTCCTGGATCGACTTGCCGGTCAGCGCGGCCATGATCGCCAGCCCGGCGACATTCGCCGTGCGGCCCTGGTCCGTCGCCATGCCGAGCGTGGTGTAGCGCTTCAGATGCTCGACCGAGCGATAGCCTTCGCGATGTGCCAGCTCGATATCGCTCGCCGTCACATCGTGCTGGAAATCGATGAAGATCTTGCGCCGGCTGCCCTCGACCCGCCAGAGCGGCTCAATGCCCGTGGTTTCCGGCGCTGCCTCGGGCAGCGGACAATCGACGGGCTTGAAGCCGCAGGCAAGTGCGGCCGCAGCGCCGGCGCGCATGCCGTCGGCCAGACAGGCGGCGAGGGTGAAGGCCCCGGCGGCGGCACCGGCCGCGACCAACCGGCCCTGCCCGGTCTTGGGCACGAAGGCGGCAATTGTCCCGTCCCAGGCCGGCCGCTCGCCGAGATGCGAGAGCAGGGCAAGCGCCGGATTCCAGCCGCCCGACACAGCGAGCAGATCGACCGGCAAGCGGGTCGTCGCGCCATCCGCGCCGCGGATCTCGACGGCGCGCAGGCGCTGACCGCCGATCGCCTCGCGTACTTGGCTGCCGGCAAGGACGCGGATGCCGGCGCGTTCCGCTGGGCGACCAGTTCGGCCGGCGGCGATGGCCGGGAATCGATCACCGCGGCCAGCTCGATTCCGGCTTGAGCGGCATCGGCCACGGTCTTCCAACCATCGTCATTGTTGGTGAAGAGCGCCATGCGACGGCCCGGCAGTGCGCCGAAGCGATTGATATAGCCGCGCACCGCGCCGGCCAGCATGATGCCGGGCAAATCGTTCGCCCCGAACCCGATCGGCCGCTCGACCGCGCCCGCCGCCAGCACGGCGCGGCTCGCTACGATCCGCCACAGCCGCTGGCGCGGCATGTGCGCTGGCGGCGCGGGCAGATGATCGGCGACCCGCTCCAGCGCGCCATAAGTGCCATGGTCATAGACGCCGAACACGGTCGTGCGCGGCATGATCGTGACCCGGCCCGAGGCGGCCAGCTCGGCAAGCACGGCGGCAGCCCAGCTCTCGCCTGCCTCGCCGCTGATGGTCAGACGCTCCAGAGTCAGGCGGCCGCCCGGCCGGAAATCCTCGTCGCACAGGATGACCCGGGCGCCGGCGCGCACCGCAGCCTGGGCCGCCGCAAGACCGGTCGGCCCGGCACCGATCACCAGCACGTCGCAGAAGGCATAAGCCCGTTCATAGCTGTCGGGATCGGCCTCGGCGGCAACCCGGCCGAGCCCGGCCGCGCGCCGGATCAGCGGCTCGTAGACCCGCTCCCAGAACGCCGCCGGCCACATGAAGGTCTTGTAGTAGAAGCCGGCGACGAAGATCGGCGAGAACAATGAGTTCAGGCTCATCAGATCGAAGCGCAGCGACGGCCAGCGATTCTGGCTGCGCGCTTCGAGCCCGTCATAGAGCTCGATGGTCGTCGCCTTGACATTGGGCTCGCGCCTGGCGCCGGAGCGCAGCTCGACCAGCGCGTTCGGCTCCTCGCCGCCGGCTGAAAGAATGCCGCGCGGCCGGTGATATTTGAACGAGCGGCCGACCAGATCGACACCATTGGCGATCAGCGCCGAGGCAAGGGTGTCACCAGCCATGCCGGTGTAGTGCCGGCCGTCGAAGGTGAAGCCGAGCGGCCGCGCCGGATCGACCGCGCCGGCGATCGCGAGGCGGCGCGTCATGGCTTGCGCCCGGCCAATTCGGCCGCCGTCACCGCATGGCTGCGCGTGTCGCGCGTCACCACGAGCCAGGACCGGCAGCCGCCGACATGGTGCCAATATTCGCGATGCAGCCCGGCCGGATTGGCGCGCAGATAGACATAGGCGTGAAAAGCCCTGAGCGCGTCGGGCGCGTCGCCATCCGGCCGCTCGACCGTCGCATCACCCAGATAGGCGAATTCCTGCGCATCGCGCTCGCCGCAGAAAGGACAGGGGATTCTCATGGCCGCCGGCCAACAAAATTATATATGGAAAACAAATAGATCGTCATGGCCGGGCTTGTCCCGGCCATCTACGTCGGGCCGAGACACAATCCTCATAGGACAGGGACAGTTGTCCGACGTGGATCCCCGGGACAAGCTCCATAGGCGCTAGGATAAGATGGACAGACCTTTTCGCCGGCACGACCCACCTCACCCCGGCCCTCTCCCCCCTGAAGGGCGGAGAGGGAGATTTTAGAGACTCCCTCTCCGCCCCATTGGGGGGGAGAGGGTTGGGGTGAGGTGGGGAGCGCTCAAGGGTTGCCAAAGCGCTTATCCCGGCGCCCCTGGAGACGAGCCCGGAGAGGACGATTTTCTTCGGGCGGACGACCGCGCACGGATCGGCAGCCGGCTTTCGCAATTCCATCATGGCTAATGCAAATTCGGTTGGGGGCCATGGCCCCGTTCATCGATCACCGCGCCGGTCGCGAAGCGATCGAGGCGGTAGGGCACGCAATGCGGATGCGGCGTGTCGCGCGCCATCAGATGCGCCAGCCCCCAGCCGGCTGCCGGCGTCGCCTTGAAGCCGCCATAGCACCAGCCGGCATTGATATAGAGACCGGCAATCGGCGTGCGGTCGATGATCGGCGAGCCGTCCATCGACATATCGGCGATGCCGCCCCAATGGCGCAAGATGCGCGCCCGGCCGATCACCGGCATCAGCGCCATGCCGCATTCGCAGACATTTTCGATAACCGGCAGATTGCCGCGCGCCGCATAGGAATTATAGCCGTCGAGATCGCCGCCGAACACCAGCCCGCCCTTGTCCGACTGGCAGATATAGAAATGCCCGGCGCCGAAGGTGATGACCGGATCGATCAGCGGCTTCACCGCCTCGGTCACGAAAGCCTGCAGCACATGGCTTTCGATCGGCAGCCGCAGCCCCGCCATGACGGCCAGGCGCGAGGAACTGCCGGCGACCGACAGGCCGAGCTTTCCGGTCGCGATCGGGCCGCGCGTCGTCTCGACCCCGGTGACCGCGCCGCCTCCTGCCGGATCGCCGTGACCTCGCAATTCTGGATGATGTCGACGCCGCGGCGATCGGCGGCGCGGGCATAGCCCCAGACCACGGCATCATGACGCGCAGTGCCGGCGCGCTTCTGCAGCAGCCCGCCCATGATCGGGAAACGCGGATTGTCGAAATCGAGATACGGCGTCATGCGCCGGATCTGCGCCAGATCGAGCAGCTCCGAATCGGCGCCGAACAGCCGCATCGCATTGCCGCGCCGTGCATAGGCGTCGCGCTGACCATCCGAGTGATAGATGTTCAGTACGCCGCGCTGGCTCACCATGGTGTTGTAGTTGAGCTCCTGCTCCAGCCCTTCCCACAGTTTCAGCGACCAGTCGTAGAACGGGATATTGCCCGGCAGCAGGTAATTGGAGCGGATCGTCGTCGTGTTTCGGCCGGCATTGCCCGAACCGATCCAGCCCTTTTCCAGCACGGCGATCCTGGTCAGGCCGAATTCCTTGGCGAGATAATAGGCCGCCGCAAGACCATGCCCACCGCCGCCGACGATGATCGCGTCATAGCGCTCGCGCGGCGCCGCGTCGCGCCAGGCGACCTGCCACGACCGATGACCGGTGAAGGCGCCGGCCAGCAGGCTCCAGGCCGAATAGCGCGTCACGCCAGCTCCTCCGATCCTGTGCAGCCCCAGCCAGAACCGCTACTGTCGCGCGCTGTTCACCCAGTATAAAATAATATATTCAATCGAAGTTTATAGGTTTTTCCGATGAACTTGACCTTCCGCCAACTGCGTTACGCAGTTACCGCGGCGCGGCTGGGCAATCTTTCGCAGGCCGCGGCGGAGCTGAATGTCTCGCAGCCGTCGATCAGCGCCGCGATCTCGCAAATCGAGGCGCATTTCGGCCAGGCCGTCTTCGTCCGGCGGCGCGGCTCCGGCGTTACCTTGACCGCGTTTGGGCGCTCGACCATCGAGCAGGCCGAGCGCGTGCTGGGCGAGCTGCGCGGCCTGGAGCAGCTCGGCTTGGCCGAACGCGAGCCGTTCGGCCGGCTGGTACTCGGCTGTTTCGACGAGTTGGCGCCGTAATACGCGCCGGCGCTGTCCCGCCGGCTACGCGCGCTCCATCCGCTGGTCGAGCTGGTCATCGAGGAAGAGGATTTCGCCGGGCTGCAGCGGCGGCTCGCCGACGGCACGATCGATGTCGCCCTGACCTACGAACTCGAACGCGATCCGGAAACCGCCGCAGTCGCGCTGCTCGAACTGCGCCCGCATGCGCTGCTGGCGCCGAGCCACAAGCTGGCCGCCGAGCCCAGCGTGTCGTTGGCCGAGCTGGCAGAATACCCGCTGATCCAGATCGACCAGCCATCAAGCTGGCGCCATATGCTGAGCCTGTTCCAGGACCGCGGCCTCGCTGCGACCGTCGGCATCCGCGCCCGCTCCTTCGAGCTGCTGCGCAGCCTGGTGGCGCATGAGTTCGGTGTGGCCGTGGTCTACTCCCAGCCCTGGGGCGATCGCTGCTATGACGGCTCGCCGCTCTGCCGCCGGCCGATCCGCGACGAGCTGCCGACCCAGCGCATCATCATGGCCCGCCGCGGCCTCTACCCGCCGACCGCCGCAGGCAATGCCCTGATCGCCGTAGCGCAGCACTGGTTCGCCACGATGGGACCGGGCGGCGCGACCGGAGAGGTCTAGGCCCCTTCTCCTCTGAGCGCCGTCATCGCCGCCAGCGAATCCATATAGTCCCGCCATTCGACGATCTTGCGGTGCTCGATGGTGACGACCGAGATGAACCGATTGTCATAGGACCGGCCGGTCGCGACGATCTTGCCATGGACTTCGTATTCGAGAATCACGACACGAAGGTCCTGCGATCGGTGCACGACGAGCGCGTCCGCGCCGTGCAGGACGATGTTGCTGCCGTAGCCGGCATAAAGCGCCATCAGCGCGTTACGGCCGACAAGCCTCTGAGGCCAGCCGGGGAAAACATAGCGAAACTCGAACACGGCGTCGTCGGCGATCGTATCGAAGTAATGGCCGTCCCCGACAAGGCCGCCAATCCTCGCTGAACGATGGCGAAAAACGGATCGAGCGCTGTGAAGACGGCGTCGTTGGACTGCAGCATGGGTCGGCTCCTGGGGTTCCGTGGCAGAAGGTCGACCAAGATCATACCGACACCTGCTGTCAGATTCCGTCAGGAGCACACCCTCGCCCGCTCGGAGGCTATGGAAATTTGCAGCGGCGTCTCTCTTCAGTGGAGCGGGCGTCCCCGCCCGCTTTGCCGGCAGAGCCGGCAATCACCTATCGCGCGACAGGCTATGCCGGCTGCTCGCCGGCTGGCGGGCGAGGACGCCCGCCCCACTAAGAAAAGAGCCCTCGGCGGGACTGTCACAAGCTCTTGGGTGCGACACCGCCTACATCCGCATGCGCGCGCCAGTCGGATCGAACAGCGGTTCGGGCAGCACGGTCGCCGCACGCCGGTCACCCAGGATCTCGATCGAGAAGGTGCCGGCCGTGAGGTCCGCGGCCAGGTCCTTCGGCACATAGCCCTGAGCCAGCGAGGTGCCGACGCAATGGCCGTAGCCGCCCGAGGTCACCCAGCCGACGACCTTGCCGCCGTGCCAGATCGGCTCGTCGCCCAGCACATCGGCATCGGCCGCATCGACGGCGAGGCTGATCCGACGTAGCGTGCCGCCGGTCCGCTGTTCCTCGAGCGCCGCGTCGCGGCCGATGAAATCGGGCTTGGTCAGATCGACGAACCGGTCCAAGCCGGCTTCGAACGGCCCGTAGATCGGCCGCAGCTCGCGGTACCAGGTCGGGAAGTTCTTTTCCAACCGCAGGCAGAGCAGCGCCCGCATGCCGAAATGGACGAGGCCGAACGCCGCGCCGGCCGCGACGATCCCCTGATAGAGCCGGCGCTGATATTCGGGCGCCACCCAGATTTCATAACCGAGATCGCCGGTATAGGTGATGCGGTTGACCATGGCCGGGACGTTGGCGACATCCATCGCGCGGTGCTCCATGAAGCGAAACCCGGTCTTGGAGACGTCCTCATCGGTCAGGCACTGCAGCAGGTCGCGCGATTTCGGTCCGGCGATGATTTCGGTCCGGCGATCGACAGCCCGACCAGCCCCATATCATGACGCGTGATCGCGACCGAGCCATCGGCCGGCAACTGCGCCTCGAACCAGCGCATATGATATTTCTGCGCCTGGGACGAGCCCCAGATCACGAAACGCTGCGCGGCGGTCCGCGTGATGGTGAAATCGCCGATCAGCTTTCCGGCATGATTCAGCATCGGGGTCAGCACGAGACGACCCAGGCTCGGCAGCCGGTTGGTCATCAGCCGTGCCAGGAAAACCTCGGCGCCGGCGCCCTCGACGGTGTATTTGGCGAAATTCGCGATCTCCGTGACGCCGACGCCGTCACGCACGCCGCGGCATTCGGCGCCGACATGCGGGAAATCGTTCGAGCGATGGAACGAGACGACATCCTCGGCCGCCACGCCGGGCGGGGCGAACCAGAGCGGCGTTCCTCCAGCCCCCAGCTATCGCCCATGACTGCGCCCGCGCTGCAGCAGGATGTCGTAAAGCGCCGTGGTCTGCTGCGGCCGAGCCGCCGGCAATTCCTGGTTCGGGAAGCGGATTGAGAAGCGGCGCGCGTAGTTCTCGCGGACCTTTTCATTGGTATAGGCGCGCGTCGCCCAGTCGCCATAGCGCGCGACATCCATGGCCCAGACATCGAAGCCCGGATCGCCATGGACCATCCATTGCGACAGCGCCAGCCCGACGCCGCCGCCCTGGCTGAAGCCGGCCATGACGGCGCAGGCGCACCAGAAATTGCGTAGACCCTGGACCGGACGACCAGCGGATTGCCGTCGGGCGAGAAGGTGAAGGGGCCGTTGATCACCGTCTTGATCCCGGCCTTGGCCAGGGCCGGAAAGTGACGCTGCGCCGATTCCAGATTGGGCGCGATCCGGTCTAGATCGGGCGCCAGCAATTCGCTGCCGAAATCCCACGGCGTCCGGCGCGGCTGCCAGGGCACGCAGGCCTGTTCATAGGTGCCGAGCACCATGCCGCTGCGCTCCTGGCGCAGATAGATCTCGGATTTGAAATCGATCGCGTGCGGCAATTCCTTGCCGAACTCCTTGTTGAAGGCGATCACCTCCGGCATCTCGTCGGTCACGAGATACATATGCTCCATGGCCAGCACGGGCAGCTCCAGCCCGACCATGCGGCCGATCTCACGCGCCCAAAGGCCGCCGGCATTGACGACATGCTCGGCGTGGATGCGGCCAGTGTTGGTGATGACGTCCCCAGGAACCGTCGGCGCGCGCTGCAGATCGGTCACGATCGTCTTGAGCTGGATCTCGGCGCCGCCCCAGCCGCGCCGCCTTGGCATAGGCATGGGTCGTACCGGCCGGGTCGAGATTGCCGTCGGCGGCGTCGAGCATGGCGCCGTAGAAATACTGCTCTTCCAGCAGCGGATGCATCGCCTTGGCCTCGGCCGGGGTCAGGAGCTCGGTCTCGAGGCCCAGATAGCGCGCGCGGCCATGCGCCATCTTGAGCCATTCCATACGCTCCTTGGTATCGGCCAGCATCAGGCCGCCGGAGCGATGCAGGCTGCAGGATTGGCCGGAGATCCGCTCCAGCTCGTCGTAGAGCCGGATGGTATAGCCCTGCAGCTTGGCGACATTGGGATCGCCGTTCAGAGTGTGGAAGCCGCCGGCGGCATTGCCAGGGTCGAGCCGGCAGTCAGCTGGTCGCGTTCCAGCAGCACGACGTCGCGCCAGCCGGCCTTGGTCAGGTGATAGAGCACGCTGCACCCGACGACGCCGCCCCGATGACGACGACCTGTGTCTCAGTCTTCACGGCCTTGAAGTCCCTTCTGAAATCCTGTCGATGACGCGGGTGCTGCTATTTTTCTCCTCTCCCGCCCCCAATGGGGCGGAGAGGAGCGATTGGCAGTTGTTTCGGGCCTCTAGAAATCCGTCTTGAAGCCGCCTTCGGACTTTCGTTTCGCCACGAAGGCATCGAGCTCCTCTTCGATTGCCGGATCGAGCGGCGGCTTCTCGTAGCCCCGCCAGCACATCCTTCCAGACCCGGTTGGCCTTCTCGATCGCGGTCGGGCTGCCGGCTTCGGCCCAGGTCTCGAAGTTGCGCCAGTCGGACAGGATCGGCGCATAGAAGGCGTCGCGATAGCGCGACTGGGTATGCGCCGCGCCGAAATAATGCTTGCCGGGCCCGACCTCGCGCACGGCATCGAGCGCCAGCGTGTCGTCGTCGACCACGACCGGCTCCAGGAACTCGGCGACCATCTGCAGGAGATCGACATCGAGCACGGTCTTCTCGAACGAGGCCGACAGCCCACCTTCGAGCCAGCCGGCCGCATGCATGATGAAATTGCCGCCGCCCATGATCGCGCCCCAGAGCGAGAACACCGATTCATAGGCCGCCTGGGCATCGACGGTATTGGCGGCACAGACATTCGACGTGCGGTAAGGCAAGCCGTAGCGCCGCGCCAGCTGCCCGCCGATCATGGCCGATTTCATATATTCCGGCGTGCCGAAGGCCGGTGCGCCCGACTTCATGTCGACATTCGAGGTGAAGCCGCCATAGGCCACCGGCGCCCCCGGCCGCACGATCTGGGTGAAGGCGATGCCGGCCAGCGCCTCGGCATTCTGCTGCGCCAGCGCCCCGGCCAGCGTCACCGGCGCCATGGCGCCGGCCAGCGTGAACGGCGTCATGACGATGATCTGGTTGCGGCTCGACATCTCTATGATGCCTTGCAGCATCGGCGTGTCGAGCCGCAGCGGCGAACTCGAATTGATGATCGAGAACAGCGACGGCTCGCGCTCGAGCTGCTCGTGGCTGATGCCGCGGCCGATGCGGGCGATCTCGATCGCGTCGAGATTGCGCTCGCGCCCGAGCGAGTAGCAGTGGAACGCCTTGTCGGTCAGCTTGACGAAATCCGACAGGCAATCGAGATGGCGGACCGAGGCGTGGATATCGACCGGCTCGACCGGGTAGCCGCCGGTCATGTGGATGATGTTGAAGCTCTGCGCCAGCTTCACCAAATCACGGAAATCCTGCTGGTTGCCGGGACGCCGGCCGCGATCCGTGTCGGTGCAGTTCGGCGCACTCGCCAATCTCGCCGAAGGCCAGCCAATTCCCGCCGAAACGGATGTCATGCGCCGGGTTGCGGGCATGCAGCTTGAACTCGGACGGGCAGGTCTTGATCGCCTCGACGATCATTCCGCGATCGAAACGGACTCGGTCCGAGGCCGGATCGACCGTGGCGCCGGCCTGGCGCAGGATCGCCTTGGCCTCTTCATGCAGGAAATCCATGCCGATCTCTTCCAGGATCGTCAGCGAGGCGTCGTGGATCGCCTCGAGCCGATCGGCCGAGACCAGCTCGACCGGCGGGAAGATCCGGCGCGGCTGGCGGAACGGCTTCTGGCCGATCCCGACCGGCCCGCCGCGCAACGGGCGCCGGCGGCCGCGCATGCGTTCGCCCGGCACGGCGTCCGGATCCTGGCCGATGCTGCTCAAAGCGGTCTCCCTGTCGCAGGACGCGCGTGTATCCACCCTTGCCAGGCATTATGCGATCGTAGAAAACGCTTGAAAACCTGATAGATTTTGATCCAATCCATGCCTATGGATCATGGATTGGATCTCCCGAGCTTTCACCGGCGCCTGCCGCATCTGCATGCGCTCGAAGTCTTCGTGATTGCGGCCCGGTGCGGCACCTTCAGCCGGGCCGCGCGCGAACTCTGCGTGACCCAGAGTGCCATCAGTCGGCAGATCCAGCAGATCGAAGACCATCTCGGCACCACGCTCTTCGTACGGCACAAGCGCGGCCTGCGGCTGACGCCCGAGGGCGAGGCGCTGCGCCCCCGTGGTCGAGGACGCTCTGACGAGGTTGTCCGGCATTTGCGATACGCTGCGCACTGCCAGCCAGGTGCTGACCCTGCGCATGCCGCCGACGCTCGCGGCGCGCTGGTTTCTGCCGCTTCTGCCGCAGCTTCGCGCGGTCTTGCCCGATGTTGACGTGCGCGTGACCACCTATGATTCCTGGGAACCGCGCTTCGAGGTCAACGACGTCGACGCGGCCATCGTCCAGGGCCGGGGCGATTGGCCCAATGTCGAGGCGATCCGGCTGATGCCCGAGCTGCTGACCCCGGTCTGCTCGCCGGCGCTGGCGCGGCGTCTGGCCAAACCCGCGGATATCGAGGCGCTGCCGCTGCTGCATTGCCATCCATTCGATGCCTGGTCGCGCTGGCTCGATGCAGCCGGGCTGAGCCGGATCGCGTCGGCGCGCGGCCAGTCCTTCGACACGCTGGAACTGGCGCTGTCGGCCGCCACGCGCGGCCAGGCGTGGCGCTGGGCGATCTGAATCTGATCCGGGAAAGCCTGCAGGACGGCGTGCTGGTGGCGCCGTTCGACCTGGTGCTCGACCAGGGCATCTCATACTTCCTGGTCTATCCGCCGCATCGCGGGCATCTGCCCAAGATCCGCGCCCCTGCGCGACTGGCTGGTCGCCGGGGTGCCCGCTCTGGCACCGGCGCCGTCAGAGGGCGGTTATGCCGATCTTCAAGGCGCAGCCGCTGACCGTGACGGATAAGGCGACGGCATCGATGACCAGAAGCTCGTTGCTGGCGATGTGTCGCGGATAGTCGGGCGCGTCTAGCGCCACATGTCCCTGCGCGACATAAAGGAAGCTTCGCCCCGTCCGTCGAAGACGGCCGGTCCGTCGCGCAGGACCGTGACGTCCGCCGCCAACCGGCCGCGCGCGACCATCACGTTGAAATCGCGCGAGGGGGCCGCGCATACAGTCGGCAGCGGCCGGCCAATCGCCCGAAAACGCAATGGGCACGAAAGGCAGCACCGGCGTCACCGACCCGTGCGCGCCGAAATCGAGATCGAAGCCCGCGCCCTCGATCAGGGTCAGGATCCGATCGATGCCGGGCAGCGACGAGAACGCCCCCCGCCTCAACCACATCGGCCCGCGACAGGCGGAGCAGCAGCGTCCCGTCGGCATCCCTCCTGCCGGAACAGCTCGACCGTCGTGCCGCGCCCATTCGCCCAGGGCATCGACCGGTAGTCGGCCGGCGTCAGGTGCCGAAAAATCACCGCGCGATCATCGGCAGATCGAGTTCCTGCTCCCGCGCACAGTCCGATGGCGCTCTGATAGCCGGCATCGGCATGCCGCATCACGCCAGTCGCCGGGTCATTGGTCAGCACGCGGGCAAGGCGCCTGTCGGCATCCGCCGTCCCGTCGCAGACGATGACCATGCCGGCATGCTGCGAGAAGCCCATGCCGACGCCGCCGCCATGATGCAGCGAAACCCAGGTCGCACCCGACGCGCAATTGAGCAGCGCATTGAGCAGCGGCCAGTCCGAGACGGCGTCGGAGCCGTCGCGCATCGCTTCCGTCTCGCGGTTCGGCGAGGCGACCGAGCCCGAATCGAGATGGTCGCGGCCGATCACGATCGGGGCCGAGAGTTCGCCGTTGCGCACCATCTCGTTGAACGCCAGGCCGAGCCGGACGCGCTGGCCGAGCCCGACCCAGCAGATGCGGGCCGGCAGGCCCTGAAACGCGATGCGCTTCCCGGCCATGTCGAGCCAATTGTGCAGATGGGCGTCGTCCGGGATCAGCTCCTTGACCTTGGCGTCGGTCGCGGCGATATCGGCCGGATCGCCGGAGAGTGCCACCCAGCGGAACGGCCCGACGCCCGCGGCAGAACAGCGGGCGGATATAGGCCGGCACGAAACCGGGAAAATCGAAGGCGCCGGCCTCGCCCTCTTCGAAGGCCATCTGCCGGATATTGTTGCCGTAGTCGAACACCGGCACGCCCATCTTCTGGAAATCGAGCATGGCGCGCACGTGCTGGCGCATCGAAGCCTTGGCGGCGGCAGTCACGGCGGCAGGCTCGACCCGGCTGCGCGCACGATAGCCGTCCCCAGCTCCAGCCGGCCGGCAGATAGCCGTTCAGCGGATCATGCGCCGAAGTCTGGTCGGTCACCAGATCGGGCCGCACGCCGCGCCGCACCAACTCGGGCAGGATCTCGGCGGCATTGCCGAGCAGGCCGATCGAGACCGCCTCGCCCCGGCCGGTATGCTCGGCGATCAGCGCCAGCGCCTCGTCGAGCGACGCCGCCTGCCGGTCGAGATAGCGCGTGCCCAGGCGGAAATCGATGCGCGATTGCTGGCATTCGATGTTGAGCGAGGAGGCGCCGGCCATGGCGGCCGCGAGCGGCTGCGCACCGCCCATGCCGCCCAGCCCGGCAGTCAGCACCCAGCGGCCCTTGAGGGTGCCGCCGTAATGCTGGCGCCCGGCCTCGACGAAGGTCTCGTAAGTGCCCCTGGACGATGCCCTGAGTGCCGATATAGATCCAGGATCCGGCGGTCATCTGCCCGTACATCATCAGGCCCTGGGCATCGAGCTCGTTGAACTTTTCCCAATTCGCCCAATGCGGCACCAGATTCGAATTGGCGATCAGCACGCGCGGCGCATCGGCATGGGTGCGAAACACGCCGACCGGCTTGCCCGACTGGATGAGCAGGGTTTCGTCCGCTTCCAGCCGCTCCAGGGTGCTGACGATGACATCGAAGGAGGCCCAATCCCGCGGGCGGCGCGGCCGATGCCGCCATAGACCACCAGTTCCTTGGGGTTCCTCGGCCCACCTCGGGATCGAGGTTGTTCATGAGCATGCGCAGCGGCGCTTCGGTCAGCCAGCTCTTGGCGCGGAGTTCGGTACCGCGCGGGCGCGCGGATCTCAACGTCACGGTATCGAGAATTGCTCAGCATGACCGGGCTCCTATCTTGTAATATACAAGCTAAACGACCGAACCGGAGCTTTGTCAACCTTTCGTCAGCTTCGGCCGGCGTGCTGGCGGCTTTCCAGGCGATAGCGGCCGCCGGGGATCAGCAGCCGCACTGTCCGTAACGACCCGCTCGCCGGCAAAGGTCCGCCGGCGGATCATCAGGCAGGGATCGGCCCGGCTGATCGCCAGCAGCCGCGCTTCCCAGACCGCCGGCAGCACGGCTTCGATCTCATGCTCCGCATCAGTCCAGGGCGTGATCGAGCTGAGGAAACTATTGGGCGTGATGCTCGTGAAATCCTGATCGAGGTAGCCGGGCGCCGCCGCCGGGTTGACGAAACGGTCCTCTAGCTGAACCGGGATCTCGTTCTCGCTATGGACGATCAGCGAATGATAGGCCGGCTGGCCGAGCTCGAGACGGAGCGCCTCGGCAATTTCGGGCGTCGCCCTGGTCTCGTCCTTGATCACGACTGTGGCGCTGTGCGTGTGGCCGCGCTCGGCGATCTCTTCGGCAATGTTGCGGATCTCGAAAACGCTGGAATGGCCTTTGCCTTCCGCGACGAAGGTACCGAGGCCTGAACGCGGAGCAGGACGCCATCCTGCGCAAGCTCGCGCAAAGCGCGGTTTATCGTCATACGGCTGACGCCGAGCCGGGCAACGAGTTCGTTCTCCGACGGCACGCGATGCCGCGGCGGCCATTCGCCGGTGGCGATCTTGGCCATCAGCATGTGCTTGATGCCGAGATAGAGCGGCACCGCTGCGGTTTCGGCCCCACTCATGGCGTGACACCCGGCGTTTTCAGTGTTCCGTGATTCAAAACTTGACTCAGCAAAATCAGTGAGTTGGCCGCGCGTGAACGAGAACTATAGACACACGGACGGTGCGGGCTCCATAGGCTATATCCTGAAGCGTCCCCCACAGTCGAAGCGTTTGCCGCCGCGATCTCTGACAGCTAGAACAATATGAATTTATGTTCGATCGGATCGCTCCAATCACCTCTCGCCCGCTTGGCGGTTGCGATACGCTTGGATTTTTCCTATATAATACAATAGCTTATGGAATAGGCCGTCATCCCCGGGCTTGTCCCGGCCATGACGGCTTTTTTATTTTTCAATAGCTTGAGCAACAGAAAGAGATCGTTGGCCGACCCGGCGATCGATACGGCAGCCAAATGGTGTAAGCATTCCCCAACGCTTGGCGGGCGAGGGCTCTTGTCGAGCGAACCCAAAATCATATGGTGTTAATGTTGCCGTGCACTTGATGGCCGCAAGCTATCCCAAAAGGCCGGAAGATGCGGACTTCGTGAGCCCCCTTCCCTCAGGCAGTAATCGGCGGGTTGGCGGACCGGCAATTTAGAGCGGCTCGTCATTCTGCTATGGCACTACTGGCTGAATGCGCCCCGACACGATATTTCAGCGCCAGGATCACACGACTATATCCCCTGCTTCATCCGCATCGCCCAGAGGCGGGCGACGTCGCCAGCGGGCCCCGTGCCTGAGACGCTGTCAAATGTCGCAATGGCCTTCTCGGCTTGCCCGGCCTGGAAATAGGCGATGCCGAGTTCCTGCCTGGCCTCTTCCGGATGCTTCAGCCCGCCCTTGGCGATGCCTTGCTCCAGCGCCGCAATGCCCTTCTGGTAGTCGGCGAAGCCGATATAGGTGTAGCCAATACTGATCAGCAGATTGCCGTCTTTCATACCGGCGGCTTCCTTTTCGTCGCGGTCCAGCTTCTTGCGGTCCTCCGCGGCCGCCGCGGTCGCCTTGTTCTGCAAGGGCTTGGCTACGAGCCCCTTGGCGGCCCCCTCATCGGCGATCGCCTTGGCCTCGCTGGAAATGCCCTCCTGCAGATCCAGCTCGACCATGTCGGTATATTGATTGCTCGTGATCAGCGCACCGGTCGCGTGCTGCAGCCGGTATATGTCCAGCATCAGCCGGCCGGGAAAGCCCGGCTTGCGCGCGACATGCGCGATCAGGTCCGCCCAATATTGCGGCGTCGGATAGAAGGTGACGAGCTTTTCAAGGACACTGGTATAACCGGCATCATTGTTCAGCTTCTGGAAGCAGTTGCCGACCAGTTGCAGCTGATCTTCGGTCGGTTTCTGATGGGCTTGCTCGGCCGCGTCGATTGCAGCCTGCCCCTCGCGCGCAGCACCTGCATAGTCGCCCGACAGATATTCCGCCTGGATCACGAGGACACTCACGGCGGGATCCTTGCCTCCGGCCTTTGCGTAGCGTTGCGACCAGAGGACCGTGGCCGGGTAATCCTTGGCTGCAATATAAAGATTGGTAATATTCGCCATCATGACCAGCGCTTGGTCCGGGTTGGCTTTGCCGGTCTCGAGTGCTGCGGCCAACGCCTTCGCCGCACCGCTCAAGTCGCCGGCGCCCTTATCCGTGGTAGCGCGCGTGACATTGATGTAAAAGACCTCGATCGGTGCCTTGTCGGAGACAGCATCGGCTTCATCGAGTTTCGCGCGCGCCGCAGTCCAGTTCTGTTGTTGATTGGCGTCTTGCGCATCCTTCAGCGACCTCGCGATATCCGGTCGGACCCCATCCTTGCCGCCCCTTTCCTTTGTTAATGAGTCATCCTTTGGCGCCAACCCTTTGGTGCTGTCATAACCATTCATTTCGCCCCGGGCGACCGCTGGCCTCGGGGCGGCAATCGCGATAATCATAACAAGGCCAATCGAGGCCAGCACGAAGCGAAGCATCGAGGAGCTGATCGTCATGCGGGCATCCTTCGAGAGGAGATCGACGAAGACGCAAGGCCACGACCTTCTAGTTACGCTTGAGCGCAAAAATATTCATCAATTTCGACACGAGCCGTTTGGAAATTATAGCACGGCAGCAACATCGTCGGCGCCGCACTCCCATTTCAGGTGCCGCTGATGCCCGCAAAAGCATCTTGCGCGACCGCGATCATCTAAGGCATCGTTGTATGTACAAGCTTGATTTCCGATTGCCGGATCCCGATGCAGTCCAATCCCCGAACGCTCTACGCCGAAACCGCCTTACTGCCGGGCGGCTGGGTAACCGGCGTCGCCATAGACATCGACCGGCGCGGCCTGATCGCCAATGTCAGGACCGGAGCGCCGCCGAAGGACGCCGAGATCCTGCGCGGACCGGCGATCCCACCCTTGCCCGATCTGCATTCCCACGCTTTCCAGCGCGCCATGGCCGGTCTGGCCGAGGTGCGCGGCAGCGGCGATGACAGCTTCTGGACCTGGCGGCAGGAGATGTATCGCACCGTCGGCCAGCTCTCGCCCGAGGATGTCGAGGCGATCGCCGCCAAGCTCTTCGTCGAGCTGATGAAAGGCGGCTTCGGCGCCGTCGCGGAATTCCACTATCTGCATCACGGCATCGATGGGCAGCCCTATGCCGATCGGGCCGAAATGGCCAAGCGGATCCTGTCGGCGGCGCGGCGCACCGGCATCGGCCTGACACTGCTGCCGGTGTTCTATGCTCATTCCAATTTCGGCGGCCAGCCGCCGCAGCCCGGCCAGCGGCGCTTTCTCCATACAGTCGAGGCCTATCTCGACCTCCTGTCGGATCTGGCCGGTCCCTGCTCCGACCAGGGGGTGGTGCTCGGCTGCGCCCTCCATTCGCTGCGGGCGGCGACAGCGGATGAAATGCACGCGATCATCGCGGCGGCGCCTGCCGGCGGCCCGATCCATATTCACATCGCGGAACAGCAGCGCGAGGTCGAGGACTGCCTGAGCTTCGCAGGACGCCGCCCGGTCGAATGGCTGCTCGACACGATGCCTGTGGACGAAGGATGGTGCCTGGTCCATGCGACCCATATGACCGCCGAGGAGACCATTCGGCTGGCCCGATCCGGAGCGATCGCCGGGCTGTGTCCGACGACCGAGGCCAATCTGGGCGACGGTATCTTCCCCGGCGTGGATTTCCTCGCGGCGATGGGGGCGGTTCGGCATCGGCACCGACAGCCATGTCGCGACATCCGCGGCCGAGGAGCTGCGCCTGCTGGAATACAGCCAGCGCCTCCGCGATCAGCGCCGCAACCGGATTGCCGGCGAACCCGGATCCTCGACCGGCCGAGCCTTGTTCGACTTAGCCCGCCAGGGTGGCGCGCAAGCGCTCGGACGGAATGCCGACGGCATCGCCGTCGGCGCCCCTGCGGATCTCCTGGTCCTGGACGGCGACAATCCCTATCTGGACGCGGCGAAAGGCGACCGGATTCTGGATCGCTGGATCTTCTCGGGCCTGGACCGTCCGGTGCGGGATGTGATGATCGGCGGGGTCTGGCGCATCCGGGATGGCCGTCACGACAGCGACGACGAGATCGATCGCGCGTTCCGCAGCGTGTTGGCGAGACTCGCGGCGAACTGACGTCAAGGACCTGCCGGCACCTCCAGCGCTTTGCGCACCGCCGCCGGACCGTCCTTGCCGTCGCGCGTCGCAACGCCGGCGAGCCAGGGGTCGAGCAGCATCGGATTGGCCCGCAGGTACTCCGCAGCGGCCGCTTTCGGTTCGGCCTTACGTGCTTCGATATCGCTCATCAGCGCGTCTTCCTGCTTCGCCTGAAAGGCAAGCTGGCCGAATAGCCGACCAAGGTTCGGGCATTCGGCAGCGAAGCCCTTGCGCGCCAGCGTGTCGACCGTGGTATTGCCGAAATCCGGCCCGAAATAGGCGTCGCCGCCGGCCAGATAGGTGAGCTGATAGCGCGTGTTCATCGGATGCGGTTCCCAAGCCAGGAACACGATCCATTGCTTGCGGCGGATCGCACGGTCGACCTGGCCCAGCATGCCCTGCTCGCTCGATTCGACGACGGTCCAGCCGCGCAGCGCGAAATCGCCGTCATCGAGCATACGCTGGATGTTGCTATTGGCTGGAGAACCCGGATCGATGCCATAGATCTTGCTGCCGAATTCGCCGGCATGGCCGGCCAGATCGGCGAAGCTGTGGACGCCGGCATCGGCGACATAGCTCGGCACCGCCAGCGTAAATTTACCGTCGGGCAGATTGGTGCGGATCCGCTCGACCGTGGCGGCGCGCAGCAACGGCGCGGACTGCAGCTGTTCGGCCGGCAGCCAATTGCCGAGGAACACGTCGATCTCGTTGCGGGTCAGCGCCTGGAACGTCACCGGCACGCTGAGCAACTGAATCTTCTGCTCATAGCCGAGCGCGCCGAGCAGCACGCCGGCAATCCCGTTGGTCGCCGCGATGTCCGACCAGCCCGGGTCCGACATGCGGACGATACGGCAGGACTCCGGCTCCGCCGCCTTCGCACCGGCCAACGCAAGACAGGCGCCAAGCAGGAGCAGCACTGCAACGGCCCGGCGAGTCATGCCGGATCGGACGCGAAGCGCGGGAAGCGCGCCATCGCTTCCAGATCGTCGAGCTGCATGTGGTTGCGCATATATTGTTGGCTCGCATCCTGGAACGGCTGGAAGTCCCATGACGTCGCCTTGCCCTGGCCGAGCGCCTCGGCGACGAAGCGGCGGCGGCGCTGGCTCGCGATGACGGCTTCGGTCAATGCCGGCAAGCACCAGCGTTGCGCGATTTCGGCCCGGAATTCGGCGGTTTCGACGCAGGTTTGGGCGAGATTGACCAACTCGTCGGGGTCCGACGCCAGATCGTAGAGCTGGTCCGGATCGACCGGTGAATGAATGAATTTCCAGCGGCCGCGGCGCAGCATGACGACCGGGGCGATGGCCCCCTCCGCCAGATATTCGCCGATCACCGCATCATGGCCGCCCGTCCGCTGCAGATGCGGCAGCAGGCTCTGCCCGTCCAGCGGCGTGACGTAATCGGGCGCCACCCCATCGCCAGCGAGTTCGGCCAGAGTCGGCAGGATATCCAGCAGCGAGACCGAGTGCTCAACCGTGCCGGGCGCGAAATGACCGGGCGCATGGATCATCAGCGGGATGCGGCAGGCGCCCTCGAAAAAGCTCATTTTGTACCAGAGCCCGTGCTGGCCCAGCATCTCGCCATGGTCGGCCAGCAGCACGACGATCGTATCCTCGGCCAACCGGGCGTCGTGCAAGGCGCCGAGCAGCGCCCCGATCTGGTCGTCGACGAAGGACACCGCACCATAATAGGCGTGGCGCGCCGCGCGTATCTGCGCCGGTGTCACCGGCTGCCGATCCATGTTGATGACATGGCGCAGCCGGCGCGAATGCGGGTCGACCGCCTCGGCCTCGATCCGCGGCATGTCGATCTCGTCGTCGCGATAGCGGTTCCAATAGGATTGCAGAATGTTGAACGGATCGTGCGGATGGGTCAGCGACACCACCATGCAGAACGGCCGCCGATCATTGCCGCGGGCAATCTCGAACAGCTTGCGCCGAGCCGTGAACACGACCTCTTCGTCGAAATCGATCTGGTTGGTGCGGGCGCAGGGTCCGGCCTGGATCACCGAATCCATGGTGTGATACCAGCTCGGCCGGTGCTCGAAGCGTGTCCAGTCCGGCGTCCAACCATAATCGGCCGGGTAGATGTCGGTGGTCAGCCTTTCCTCGAAGCCGTGCAGCTGATCCGGGCCGCAGAAATGCATCTTGCCGCTGAGGATCGTGCGATAGCCGGCCTGGCGCAAATAGTGGCCGAAGGTCGGCACCTGCGAGGTGAATTCGGCTGCGTTGTCATAGGCCTCGATCGCCGAGGGCAAGCGTCCCGCCATCCAGGAGAAGCGCGACGGCGCGCAGAGCGGGCTATTGGTATAAGCCCTGCTGAAGACGACGCTGTGTTCCGCCAAGCGGTCGATATGCGGCGTTTTGGTGATCCTGTTACCGTAGGCCGCCAGACCGCCGGCCGCCAGCTGGTCGGCCATCAGGACGAGGATGTTCGGGCGTTTCATCGCTGCTCTGCCTCATCGTCGCCTCGTCCAGCCGGCACCGGCCACCGAGGCAGGATCCGGGTTTCACCACAGCCTGTGAAGCGGTAGTCTGCTTATCTTGTCATAAGGATTGCTTATGCCACGCCGCTTTCCCCAATTGCCGCCGCTGAATACGCTCGCGATTTTCGAGGCGGCCGGGCGACGCCTGAATTTCAGCGAGGCGGCGCAGGAGTTGGGCACGACGCAGCCGGCGATCAGCCAGCAGATCGGCGCGCTCGAAGCCGACCTGGGCGTCGCCCTGTTCCGCCGCCTGCATCGCGGCGTAGCGCTGACCGTAGCTGGTGCGGAGCTGCTGGCCGCCGTCGGCGCCGGGCTGGCGGCGATCGAGGATGCTGCCGCAACGATCCGGCGCAGTGCCGGACCGAAGATCCTGCAGGTGCTGACCGATTTCGGCTTTGCCGCATGGTGGCTGATGCCGCGCCTGGGCACGCTGAACGAGCAGATGCCCGATGTCGAAGTGCGGGTCCAGACCGCGCAGCATGAAGTCGATCTCCGGCGCGAGCAGGTCGATGTCGCCGTGCTGTTCGGCGATGCCGGGCAATGGCCGGACTGCCGGGTAACCATGCTGTTTCCGGAAGAGGTCCATCCAGTCTGCACACCGGATTTTCGAGCGCGCCAGGATGGTTTCAGCGGGCCGGGCGATCTGGCGCGGCTGCGGCTGCTGCATGTCCGCGACGCCGTGCCGAAGCGCTGGCTGACCTGGCCCGACTGGTTCGCCGCGCACGGGCTGGAGCCGGGCAAGCGATCCCAGGACATGGTCTTCAACAACTATCAGCTGGTGCTGCAGGGCGCCTTGCTCGGGCAAGGCGCGGCGCTGGGCTGGCGCCCGCTGATCGACGATCTGCTGCGCGGCGGCCATCTGGAGCTGCTGGACGACGCGGCGTTGCGGACGGCACGCGGCTATTGCCTGGTCGAGCCGATGGGACGCTTCGACGACCCGGTGGTCGCTCAGTTCCGGCGCTGGATCCTAGATCAGCGCGACACGATTCAAGCCTGATCCGGATGCCGGCTCGAATAGCGTCCCATTGCGAGATAGGCCACAGCCGGCAATCGGGCCGTCAACGCGCGACGGGCACGACTTGTCCTATCGGTGCCTGCTGACGGACGATAAAGTCCCAACAGCCTTGGCGCGCCAGCCATGGGCAATCACACGGAGAGACGGATCATGAGCAAACGCAGCGTTATCGTCACCGGCGGGTTCGGCGCCCTCGGCCGGGTCGTCGCGGCCGCCTTTGCCAAGCAGGGCGATCAGGTCGCGCGGGTCGACTTCGCCCGCCAGGCGCCCGATAGCCTGACCGGCGCACTCGATCTCGGCGGCGTGGATTTGATCGACGCAGAAGCGGCGGCCAAGATCGTGGCGACGGTCAAAGCCGAATTCGGCGGCATCGGCGTGCTGGTCAACATCGCCGGCGGCTTTACCTGGGAAACGCTGAGCGACGGCAGCGTCGCGACGTGGCAGCGCATGTACGCCATGAACCTGGTTACGACGGCGACGATGACCAAGGCAGCCTTGCCGGAGCTGAAGGCTGCGCGAGGCGGGCGGATCGTCAATATCGGCGCGGGAGCCGCGCTCAAGGCCGATGCCGGCATGGGCGCCTATGCTGCCTCGAAATCCGCCGTTCATCGCCTGACGGAAAGCCTGGCGGCCCGAATTGAGCGATGACGACGTAACGGTGAACGCCATCCTGCCGAGCGTCATCGATACGCCGACCAACCGCGCCGACATGCCCACGGCCGATTTCACCAAATGGGTCCGGCCCGAGGCGATCGCCGATGTCATCCAGTTCCTGGCTTCGCCGGCCGGCCGCTCAGTGACCGGCGCACTGATCCCGGTCACCCGCGGCACGCCCAGCTAGGCGTGCGCCTCGAGAACCATGTTGAAGGGCCCCTGGGTTGCGCGGCGGATTTTCGAGAAGCCGCCCTCCCGAATCACCTCTGTGAGCCGGCCCTCTCCCGCCTGCGCGCCCAGGCCCTCGCCGATTTCCTGGTCAAGCGAGGTCGGGACGCAGATCATCGTCGACGCGTTGTAGTAAAGCCGGCCGACGGGATTCATATTGTCCTTCGGACTATCGCCGGCGATCGGCTCGACGACCATCCAGGTGCCGTCCGGCTTGAGGATCCGGCGGATGTGGCGGGCGCATCCGCGCGGATCACCCATATCGTGCAGGCAGTCGAAGCACGTCACCAGGTCGAAGCCGTCCTCGGCGATCTCCTTCGCCTTGGCGACCTCGAAGCGAACGCGATCGCCAAGGCCATGTTCTGCCGCGTGCCGGCGCGCATCTTCGATCGATGGCTCGTGGAAGTCGTAGCCGACGAACACGCTGTTGGGAAATGCCCTGGCCATGAGCAAAGTCGAAAAACCGACGCCGCACCCGACATCGGCGACCTTGCCGCCGGCCCGCAGCTTATCGACGACGCCGTCCAGCGCCGGCAGCCAGTTCTGCTCGATATTGTTGACATAGCCGGGACGGAAGAAGGCACCGGTCGCGCAGAACAGGCAACCGGCTGAATCCCCCCAACGTACGCCCTCCCCGGTTCTGAAGGAGTGTTCGACCTTGCTCTCGCTTTCGATCATCGCTGCCGCCATCTCAAAGGCGCCTTCGAGATAGACGGGGCTGTCCTGCACCACGAACACCATCGCCTGCTCCGGGCGACAGGCTGAAGCGTTCGGTCGCGCCGTCGTAGTCGATGAAGCCGTTCGCGGCCTGGGCGAGCGCCCATTCGCGCACGTAACGCGGGGTGAGCCCGCCGGCACGCTGCGCCAGCTCGCCGGCTGTCGCAGCGCCTTTATGGAGCGCCGTGAACAGACCCAGTCGGAAGCCGAGCCGGACTGTCGGCACGCTGAACGCGCCGCCCAGATCGCCGAGCATTTTGCCGACAAATGCATGCAACTTGTCTTGATCGAGTGTCATGGCTTCACTCCCTCTGGAGTATTGTCCGGGACGTCTCGGATGGCCGAAAGCTGAGCCATCAATTTACGACATGATGCTGCATTTCGGTATGCCGATGAAGCCTCGGAATCCGGCCGCAGCCTCCCATCGCCCGGCATCCGTACGCTTGTGGCGCCGATCCAGGCTGGGAGGCGCCAAGACCAAGGGGCTGGAAGCGATGTCGCGGCAGCTCCCGCCATCGGGATCGATGATCGGCGCGTCCAAGGTCATTCCCCGCCGGAATGAATCTTAGTCTCACCGCCGCGGCTACCGGCCCCGAGGGCGTAGGGGCATTCTTTCATCATCACGCATCGCCAACACGGAGACGGAAG
>JBBCHB010000050.1:0-41951 GCA_037200015.1 Aliidongia sp.
ATGCATTCCCCGAACTGCGCGGGGACGCGGCTGGATCAGGTCGCCGCCGCCGCGCTCAAATCCGGGCAATCGGCGGTGCTGTCCCGCCAGCTCAATCCGACGCTGCTGCCGCTGCGCAACGCCGACGGCCAACGGATCATCCAGTCGGCCGTGATCCGGCCGATGCCGCATCACGGCCGGCCGCACTGCCTGATCCAGATCCGCGACGAAACCGCCGCGGCCAATCGCGAGCGACTGCTGCGCGAGAACCAGCGGGCGCTGAGCCGGGCCCGCGAGGAGGCTGACCGGGCGAACGCGGCAAAGAGCGACTTCCTGGCGAATATGAGCCACGAGATCCGTACGCCGATGAACGGCGTGCTCGGCATGGCGGAGCTGTTGCTCGCGGCACCCATCGACGGCAAGCAGCGCGGCTATGCCGAGGCGATCCGCGATTCCGGCGAGCGCCTGCTGGAGATCCTCAACGACATCCTCGACATCTCCAAGCTCGAGGCCGGCCGGATCGAGCTGGATTCAGTCGATTTCGATCTCGAAGCTCTGGTCGACGATGTCGTCGAGCTCAATGCCGTGTCGGCGCTCGGCAAGGATGTCCGCATCGGCGCGCTGGTCCGCCCTTCGGCGCGCGGCTTGTTCCGCGGCGACGCGGCCCGGCTGCGCCAAGTGCTGGCCAACCTCATCGGCAACGCCGTGAAGTTCACCGAGGCCGGCAGCGTCGCTGTCGAGTGCAGTTGCGAAGAGCAGCATCTCTCGGCCGGCGACGTCAAACGCCTGCGGGTCGATGTGCGCGATACCGGAATCGGTATTCCGGACGAAGCGTTGTACCGGCTGTTTCAGAAATTCAGTCAGGCCGACAGCTCGATCACGCGACGCTTCGGCGGCACCGGCCTCGGTCTTGCGATCTCGCGTCAACTGATCGAGATCATGGGCGGTACGATCGACGTCAGGAGTGGTCCGTCGGGATCGCATTTCTGGTTCACGGTCCCGCTCGAATCGCCGCCGCGCCCCGCCGTCGAGACTGTCGTGGTTCTGGCAAACCGAACCGCACTCATCATCGAAGCCGACGATTTCGATCGGGAGATCTACCGGAACCGGCTTGAGGCCTGGGGGCTGCGCGTGACGGCGGCAGCGACACCATCGGAGCTTTCCGGCACGGATCGGTTCGACCTTGCGCTTATTCGCACGGATGACGTGGCCGTCGCTGCGGCGTGGCGGACGCGCTGTTCCGGGCGGATCCTGCGCATTGCGGCTGGCGACCGGCGCAGTTGCGCCGATGGCGAGACCGTGCTGAGCGCTCCGGTCAAGAGCCGGACGCTGCGCGCCCGCGCTGACCGCGGCGTTCATCGGTGCCGAGGACGCCTCTGCCCCTGCCCTGCCCGTCGCTGCCCACACGCCTCGGCGCGTGTTGCTGGTCGAGGACAACGCCATCAACCGACGCGTGGCGCATGCGCTCCTGGAAGAAGCCGGGCATCGAGTCGACGAAGCGATCCACGGCGCCGAAGCGCTCGAACGCCTGGCCGCCGCGACCTATGACATTGTCCTCATGGATATTCAGATGCCGGTCATGGACGGGCTGGAAGCGACACGCCTCATCCGCGCCCTGCCTGGTCCCGCGCGCAGCGTTCCGATCATCGCAATGACGGCGAATGCGATGCAGGGCGCACGAGAAACCTATCTGGCGGCCGGCATGGACGGCTATATCTCGAAACCGATCGCCATACATTCGGTGCTGCAACTGATCGACACGTTCGGCATTGGGGGGCAATCCGCTGCTCAAGACGAACTGCCGGCATTGGACGAGTCGCTTTTCGAGAACCTGCGGCGTGCCCTGCCCGGCGGGACCTTCATCTCGCTGGTCCATGAATTCCTGGGAAGCACCGCGGAACGTCTGCGCCGCATCGAACGAAGCGGCGCTCAGGGCGACCTGGCCGCGCTTCGCCAGGAAGCCCATGACCTGGTGTCGACCGCAGTTTCGGTGCGCGCCGCGTCGAGCAGACTGCGCGTGCGCTCGAAGCTGCTTGCGAGGGTGGAGATCGCGGTACCGCCGCCGGCTTGACGCCCGGCCTGCTCGGTCAGACGGAGACGGCGATGGACATCATCCGCGCCCGGCTCGACGCACGAACCAGCAATATCGAGGCCAAGGAATCGGTTTCCGCTAGCCAGCCGGCTTTGCGCCCTCGGCCTGACGAGAACGGGGATTTCGAAGCGCGCGCCGTCCGGGGGCTATTCGCCCGGCAGCGCCTTATCTGTCGGACCGGCCAACCCAAGCCGGCTGTCGTGCAGCAACCCCTGATGCTTTGCTCTGAATCGCAATCAGGCGCGCGGCAAGGACGCCCGCGAACCGGGTCGCCGGTTCATCCACAAGGCGGGTGAAGCCGTAAGCCGCCAGGAGCAGCACCGGCCATGGTCAGGCCGAACGCGCAGAGGATTGCCGGCAAATAGCCGAAGCTCGGTTCCAGCCTAAGCACCAGCCAGGTGGACAAGGCTGCCAGGACGGTGAAATGGATGAGGTAGAGGCCGTAGGAAATCCGGCCGAGAAAACGCAGCACGGGCTGGTCGAGCCTCACCCGCGCCGGCGCCATCAGCACCGCAAGCAGCAGCAGACCGGCACCGAGGGTATGATAGAACACGATCGGGAGCGCCGCGCCCGGGGTCGGCAGCCATCGCCACATGCCCTCCGACGCGCCGTAATAGGGGTAGGAGCCGAGCGCCAGCCCCGACAGCGCAAGCAGCACTGACGCCCAGCTCCGCCGGGCGGTGGTCGGCAACGCCGCGATCGCCATCCCGATCGGAAAGGCCAGATAGTAGCCGTCATAGAGCAACAGCGCCGCTGCACTGTAACCGAGCCAGCGATACCGGCTGCGCCGGAAGATCAGCAGCAGCGCGAAGACCAGGAACGACCCGTAAAGTTCGACACCGATGCTCCAGAGCACCGGATTGAGCGCCTTCTCACCGGCGAAGAAGGCGCCGAAGCTGCCTTCGCCCAGCGCATAGAGGAACGATCGCGGGGTCGCGAATGAGTCCGGCATGATCGCGCCCGAGAGCGGCCGGACGGCGCCGTAGTGAAATCCACCCGTGGAAAGCACGACCCAAGCCAACAGGACAGAGGCCAGCACCGGCAGCATCAGCCTTGGAAAGCGCTTGAGCGCGGCACGCCAGATCCTGGCCGGATCCCCGTCGATCATGAAGCCCCGGCTCAGCACATAGCCGCTCAGGACGAAGAACAGGCAAAACCGAGAAATTCGGATTGAGCGCGACGTTGGCCGGCGAGGTCTCGAAGCTGCGCTCGCCGACGCCCCAGCTCTTTGCAGCATCTCCCTCATAGATGACCGGCAGGAAGATCTGCAGGAAATGGGCTATGCAGACGATCAGCGCGGCAATGCCGCGTAGCCCCTCGACATAGCCCAGCTTCCCTCGCATCGCGCCGATTTCTCCGGACCGGGCCGCTTCTCGGACGGTATCTCCGGTGGTGCGGTCTTCGCGACGAGCGTATAGGTTGTTGAGGTTAGTCGTCCAGCCGAGATGTTCAATAAATCCAGGAATTGCGGAGCGGCTAGGCCGTGTGGAAGCCGACTTCGATCACGCGAGCCAGTTTAGTAATCCTGTCGCGGTGACGAGCGCCACCACGGAAGATGCGTTCTATGACGAATCCTGAAGTGAGCCCCGTTTACATTCAGACTAGGCGTCTGACAGTTGCATGAGCGTCTTCCTTCTCAAGGCGGCTAACTATATCTTACGCTCGGCATTCCAGGAACGGTTCCATGGACCCGCAGATTATCGACCGAATCTATGAGAGTTCGTTCCTACCTGATCTCTGGCCGGGAGTGTTGTCGGAACTCGCGGAAATCGGCGGTGGCCGCGGCGGTGTGCTTTTCGTCGCCAACCCCGACGGTATTTTACGCTGGTCCGGCTCCGAGCGCATCCGCGAAGACTTGGACGCCTATGTCTCCGAAGGCTGGCTGACCAGGGATTTGCGCCAGGCCCGCGTGACTTACTCGCGCCATGCGGGATTCCTCACGGATAAGGACATCTTCAGCGAAACGGAACGGGCGACCGATCCCACCATCCGGGACTATTACATCGCCCGCGGGCTCGGTTGGACCGCGATCACGGGCGTCCCGCTGCCCACCGGTGACATGGCCATCCTGACCGTAGAACGGGAGTTCGCCGATGGGCCTGTCGAGGCCGAAGCGGTGGCCTTGCTTGACAGCCTGCGTCCGCACCTCGCCCGCGGCGCGCTGATATCGGCGCGCCTTCAGATGGAGCGAGCCCGCGCCGCCACCGAGGCGCTCAGTTTGGTTGGCCTGCCGGCTCTGGTCTTCGACCAACGCGGCGCCGTTATGGCCGCCAATTCCTTAGTCGAGACTTTGACCGGATTGATACGATGGCGCGCCAGGGATCGCGTGTCGTTGAAGGACCTCGCCGCCGATGCGCTGTTCCAGCATTCGGTCATGACGATCGGGGCGGAGACGGCGCCGCCGGTTCGCTCGTTCGCCGTCCGGGACGACGCCGCCGAGCCGGCTTTCGTGGCGCACGTCATCCCGATCCGCCGCCATGCGCGGGATCTGTTCGCTCTGTCCGCCGGCATGCTGATTCTGACACCAGTCACGCTGCCCAATGCACCGCCCGTCGAGCTGATACAGTCGCTGTTTGACCTGACGCCGGCGGAGGCCCGTGTCGCGCGAAGCCTTGCCGCCGGCAACACGGTTGACGAGATCGCCGCCAGCGCCACCGTCTCGTCCAATACCGTCCGGGCCCAGGTTCGCGGCATTTTGGAAAAAACCGGTCTGCATCGCCAAGTAGAGGTCGTCGCCCTGCTGGGCGGAATTGTTCTACCGAAGGCCTAGCGTCTCAATGCATCAATCGATGCATGGCGCGGTCCAGTCCTTCGAGCGTCAGTGGAAACATGCGCCCTTCCATCAACTCGTCGATCAGGCCGATCGTCGTGGTGCCGCTCCAGTATTTCTCCGGCACCGGATTGAGCCAGACGGCAATGCGGGTAATTCGCCAGCAACCGGCGCAGCCAGACCTGGCCCGGCTCGGCATTCCAGCTGTCGATGGCGCCGCCGGGCTGGATCAGCTCATAGGGGCTCATGCTGGCGTCGCCGACGAAGATCAGCTTCCAGCTTTGGTCGAAGGTATGGAGAATATCGGCGACCTGCTTGCGGTCGGCCGGCTGGAACCGGGCGTCCTTCCACATCGAATCATAGGGGCAGTTGTGGAAGTAGAAATGCTCCAGATGCTTGAACTCGGTCCGGGTTGCCGAGAACAGTTCCTCGCACAGCTTGACGTGATCGTCCATCGACCCGCCGATATCCAGGCAGAGCAGCACCTTCACGGCGTTGTGCCGTTCCGCCACCATCTTCAGGTCGAGATAGCCGGCATTGCGCGCCGTAGCGCCGATCGTGCCGGGCAGGTCGAGCTCGCTCGCCGCCCCTTCCCGCGCGAAGCGCCGGAGCCGGCGCAGCGCCACCTTGATGTTGCGCGTGCCGATTTCGACATCGGCCGCCAAGTTTTTGAACTCGCGCTTGTCCCAGACCTTGACCGCGCGGCGGTTGCGGCTCTCGTTCCTGGCCGATACGCACGCCTTCCGGATTGTAGCCATGAGCGCCGAAGGCGAGGTGCCGCCCGTGCCGATCCATTTCGAACCGCCCTGGTGCCGGCCTTTCTGCTCTTCCAAACGCTGCTTCAGCGTCTCCATGAGCTTGTCCCAGCCGCCGAGCGCTTCGATCAGCGCTTTTTCCTCATCGGTCAGGTTCTTTTCCGCCAGCTTGCGCAGCCATTCCTCGGGCAGATCGATCGTGCCGATCGGGTTCGGCCCCTCGGCGCCCGGCGGCGCGTCGAGCCCTTTGAAGCATTGGCCGAACACCTGATCGAACCGGTCGAGATGGCGCTCGTCCTTGACCAGGGCGGAGCGTGACAGGAAGTAGAAATGCTCGATATCGTAATCGGCCAGGCCGGCCTGCATCGCCTCCTGCAGCAGCAGGAATTCGCGCAAGCTGACCGGCACGCCGGCCGCCCTGAGCTTCAGGAAGAAATCGATGAACATAGCGCCCCGCCGCTCAGCGCTGCTGGTTGCGCCGATGCAGGAAGGCCAGGCGCTCGAACAGATGGACATCCTGTTCGTTCTTGAGCAGCGCGCCATGCAGCGGTGGGATCAGCTTGGCCGGATCCTTGTCGCGCAGCACCTCGACGGAGATGTCCTCGCCATCAGCAGCTTGAGCCAGTCGAGCAGCTCCGAGGTCGAGGGCTTCTTTTTCAGCCCGTTGACGTCGCGGATCTCGTAGAACAGCGTCAGCGCTTCGCGGACCAGCAGCTTCTTGATGCCGGGGTAATGCACCTCGACGATCCGCTCCATGGTTTCGCGATCCGGGAACTGGATGTAGTGGAAGAAGCAGCGGCGCAGGAAGGCGTCCGGCAGCTCCTTTTCGTTATTCGAGGTGATGATGATGATCGGCCGGTTGCGCGCCTTGATCGTCTCGCGCGTCTCGTAGACGAAGAACTCCATGCGGTCGAGTTCGAGCAGCAGATCGTTCGGGAACTCGATATCGGCCTTGTCGATCTCGTCGATCAGCAGCACCGGCGCGACATCGGCCTCGAAGGCTTCCCAGAGCTTGCCTTTGACGATGTAATTCTTGATGTCATGGACCCGGGCATCGCCGAGCTGGCTGTCGCGCAGCCGCGACACCGCGTCGTATTCGTAGAGGCCCTGCTGTGCCCGCGTGGTCGATTTGACATGCCACGGGATGAGCCGCTTGCCCAGCGCGCTCGCCACTTCCTGGGCCAGGATGGTCTTGCCGGTGCCCGGCTCGCCCTTGATCAGCAGCGGTCGTTCCAGCGTGATCGCGGCGTTGACCGCGACCTTCAGATCGTCGGTCGCGACATACGAGGCGGGTACCGGTGAATTTGGCCATCAGGCAAGGCTCTCCCAAATCGAGGCGAGTCGAAATCGGCGCGCACCACGCCCGTGCCCAGAGTATGGCGTTTCGGTTGCCTTTGCTACCACCTCGCCGATTGGCCGGTCAGCCATGCAGCTCCTGCCCGTCCAGACCGAACGGCACATTGCCGACCACGAAGCGGCGCACGTTGCCATCCTTGCCGGCGAAAGGCAGGACCAGGCGCTCCCATCGCGTGTAATTCGCGATCGCCGGCAGAAAGACGGTGAGCACCGGCTCCGGCCGGACCATCATGACCCGATAGAGCGCAATGCCGAAGCAGACCATCTCGGGCCCGACGGGGTGCGCCGAGAGCAGCTTGCCGGTCATTTCGACGCCCGCGAAGGAGGCGATCAGACTGCCGAACAGCCGATAGCGGAAATCGGCGCCCTGATCGACCGGCTCGACCACAAGGATGCGGCCGAGCGCAGGCGCCAGCCGGACCGGATCGACCGCGGCGACGGGCGGCAATCGGGCTTCGCCGCACTCGGCCTGCCAATAGTCCAGGAGGAAGCGGTTGGCCTTCGCGTGCAAGAGTACCGGGTCCGGCGAGCGGACGAATTCGAGCGTGCCGAGCCCGTTCGCGGCGAAGACGGCCCGGATTCGTTCGAGCCGCCCCGCCATAAGATCGTCATACCATTGCTCGATGCGGAGCCAATCGATCGCCGCGGAGCAATCGCTGAGCAGGGGTTGTGTCACCGGTACCGTGGTCCTCATTTCGCGATTATCGCGTAGAACTCCGGCCACTCTCGCCCGCCGCGCTTTATGGAAGCTTAAGAATGGCAGCATCAATCGATCGGTCCTGCCAAAGACTTCGATCGAGTAATTACCAAGGTAGTGCCAGGCCTCCTGCGCTTTCATGAGGAGTTCCTGAAGTAATCGCGAATCCGGCGAATCCATGCGCAGCGGCGGGGTGCCGACGGCGCGTTTGCGGCGGCGGCGGCAAACGGGTTAAACTCCCGGCATGACGCTCGCCGCCCTCTCGCTGCGCGACCTCGAATATCTCGTTTCGGTCGCCGACCACCGGCATTTCGGCCGGGCCGCCGACGCTTGCGCCGTGTCGCAGCCCACGCTGAGCGCACAGATCCAAAAGCTGGAAGCGCTGCTGCGCTGCGCCGTATTCGAACGCACCAGCCGGCGTGTCATCGTCACGACCAAGGGCGAGGAGATCTTGTGCCAGGCCCGCACCGTGCTGGCGGCGGCGCATAGCTTGCTCGATCTTGCCCATGCGCGGCAGGGGCCGCTCGGCGGACCATGCCGGATCGGCGCGATCCCGACGATCGGTCCCTATCTTTTCCCACAGATCCTGCGCCCGCTGCGAACGGCCTATCCGGCGCTGGAACTGGTGCTGAGCGAGGCCAAGACCACGGATCTGGTCGAGCGGCTGGCAGCCGGCGCGCTCGATGTCGCGCTGCTCTCGCCGCCGTTCCCTGGCGACAGCTTTGCCGAGACGTCGCTGTTCTTCGAGCCCTTCCTGCTCGCCTGTCCGCCGGCGCTGCGGCCCTCGACGGTCAAGGCGGCGCTGAGTGCGCTCGATCCGGACCGGCTGATGCTGCTGGAAGAGGGGCATTGCCTGCGCGACCAGGCTCTGGCGATCTGCGGCCGGATCCGTCCAGGCTGGCTCCATGCCACCAGCCTGGAAACGTTGCGCCACATGATTGCCGCAGGCGCCGGCTATTCCCTGCTGCCCGCGCTCGCACTCGACGATCGCCCCGGTCTGGCCGGGCTGATCGACTATCTGGATTTCGACGATCCGACGGTCGGCCGCGACGTCGCGCTGGTCTGGCGTGCGAGCGACGCCCGCGGCGACCAGTTCCGGCTGCTGGCCGAGACGATCCGGCAGCACGTCCGGCTGCCGTCACTCCGTTTCAGGCGTAGACGAAGGCGGGATCATCCAGGTCGATGGCCGGGAAAAATGTCCTTCTCGGCCCAATAATCCTGAGTGTGCTGCCATTCCGGCTTGTCGAGGCGTTTCGGCATCAAGCTGATGCCACGCATCAGATAGCCCGGATTGAAATTTTCCGGATCGATCCACGGCAGCACCGGCATACCCTGATCCTCGGGCCGGAGCGCCGGCGTCACGCGGCGGGCGCCCTTCGCCTTCATATGGCCGAGCAGCCGGCAGACGAAATCGCCGACCAGATCCGCCCGCAAGGTCCAGCTCGCCCGGAAATAGCCGAAGACCCAGATCATGTTCGGTACGCCGGTGAACATCATGCCGCGATAGGTTACCGTCTCGGAGAAGTCGACGGGCCTTTCGTCGACGGTGAACGCGATGTCGCCGAGTACGCTGAGATCGAAGCCCGTCGCGGTCACGATAATATCCGCATGGAGCTGCTTTCCCGATTTCAGCAGGATGCCGTCCTCGGTAAAGCGCTCGATCTCGTCGGTGACGACCGAAGCCTTGCCGCCCGCGATGCCCTGGAACAGATCGCCATCGGGAACGAAGGCGATGCGCTGCCGCCAAGGCCGATAGCGCGGCGTGAAATGGCTCGCGACATCATAATCCTGCCCGAGATAGGCCCCGCACTCCGCCCAGCAGCTCCGCGGTGACCACTTCCGGCTCGGTAAGGCAGCGCTTGGTGAAGGCGGCCTGATCGAACAGGATCTTGCGGCGCACGATCTCGTGGATCCAGGCCGGATCGATATCGAGTTCGCGCAGCGTGTCCGCGAGGTCGTTGGCGTTGCGCGCCGGGATGAAATAAGTCGGCGAGCGCTGCAGCATGGTGACGTGGCGGCTCTCGCCCGCGACCGCCGGCACCAGCGTCGCCGCCGTAGCGCCCGAGCCGATGACGACGAGGTTCTTATCGGTGTGGTCCAGGTCTTTCGGCCAGGTCTGCGGATGGACGATCCGGCCTTTGAAATCCTCCATGCCGGGCCATTCGGGCGTATAGCCCTGGTCATGCCGGTAATAGCCCTAGCACATCCACAGGAAATTCGCGGTGAAGCAAATCGCCTCGCCGGTGTTGGTCCGGGTGCCGGTCAGCGTCCAGAGATTATCCGCGCTCGACCAGCGCGCCGCAGTGATCTTGTGACGATAGCGGATATGGCGGCCGAGATCGTTTTCCTCGATCACCTCGCGCATATAGGCCAGGATCTCGGCCGCGGTCGCGATCGGCGTCCCGGTCCAGGGCTTGAAGCGATAGCCGAAAGTATAGAGGTCGCTGTCCGAGCGGATGCCGGGATAGCGATGCGTCAGCCAGGTGCCGCCGAAGCTCTCCTGGGTTTCCAGCACGACGAAGCTCGTCCCGGGCATCTGCGTGGTCAGGTGATACGCCCCGCCGATCCCGGAAATACCGGCGCCGATAATGGCGACATCGACATGCCCGGCGGTTTGCCGGGCGGAGGAAACGGGGTTTGGCGAAGGCATGTTCATGGCGTCATCCCTGGAACAGACTTGATCTTCGGGACTCGGCGGCCCCGTTTGGTCGGAGGCTACTATAATGCCTTGCCGATTTCCGCGCCCGCGAAATGCTCGGCAACGAACGCGTGTGGCATCCGCTCGCCGGGCATTGCGCGGGCGCCGAGGAGTGACTAGTTATATGACCAGTCATTTAGTTCGGCATATGGGGCGCCGCCATGAAGAGTTGGGCGATACAGGATGCCAAAGCGCGGTTCAGCGAGCTCCTTGATACCTGCCTCAAGGACGGCCCACAGCTCGTGACCAAGCGGGGCGCCGAGGCCGCCGTACTGGTTCCGGTCGACCAGTGGCGGCGGCTGCAGCAATCCGCCCGCCCGAGCTTGAAGGACTTGCTGCTGGCCGACACGCCGCGCAGCGATCTGAATCTGCCCAAGCGGGGGCGCGCTGAATCGACGGGCACCACCGAAGCTGGCCTGACGCCGATGTATCTGCTCGATACCAACGTCGTTTCCGAGCTACGCCGTGCCCGGCCGCATGGCGCAGTCTTGGCGTGGCTCGCCAGCGTCCAGGACAACCATCTGCATCTCTCTGCCGTGACCATCGGCGAAATCCAGGCCGGGATCGAGCTGACCCGGGAACAAGACCCGACAAAAGCCGGCGAAATCGAAACGTGGCTCGATCAGGTCGCCACAATCTATAACGTCCTACCGGTCGATGCCCGCGCCTTTCGCTGCTGGGCTCGGCTCATGCATCGGCGCACGGATACCTTGATCGAGGACGCCCTGATCGCCGCAACTGCCCAAGTCCACGACCTCATCGTCGTCACGCGCAATCAGCGCGATTTTGCTGTATTGGGCGTCCGAACCTTGAACCCGTTCGAGACATCACCCGCGTGATGCACGATTGAGGGGCGGCCCATGATATTGTCTCTGGCGGCCTTGTTTCTGCGTTTCGTCATGATACTGCGCGTCCGTGACTTCGCGGCCATGACCATCGTCGGGGCTGCGGCCTATTGGTGGTTCAGATGGATAATCCGAAACCACCGCATCCCGCCCGACGCCCGGAAGCGCCCGACAAGGACTGATTTCAGGATCGAGACGCGGCAATTCTCTGCTTGCCCGATGCACTTGGCTCGTCGAGGCTGGGACAACACAACCGGGAGAGAGCATCGTGAGCGCGCTGTGTGACATGGAGGCGGTGGCGCTGCGCCGCCTGATCGGGCGCAAGGAGATTTCGCCGGTCGAGCTGCTGGAGTCGTGTCGGGAGCGGATCGAGGCGGTCAATCCGGCGGTCAACGCCATCGTTGCGACAGATTTCGCGGCCGCGGAAGCGGGGGCCAAGGCGGCCGAGCAGGCTGTCCTGCGCGGCGACGAACTCGGGAAGCTGCACGGGCTGCCGCTCGGCATCAAGGATCTGTCCGAGACGAAGGGGCTGCGCACGACCTTCGGCTCGCTGCTGTTCGAGCACCATGTCCCGGCCGTCGATGAAGGCGTCGTCGCGCGCATCCGCGCCGCCGGCGCCGTCATCCTGGGCAAGACCAACACACCGGAATTCGGCGCCGGCGCCAATACCCGCAATCGCGTCTATGGCGCTACGGGCAATCCCTTCGACCCGGTGCTGACTGCCTCCGGCTCGTCCGGCGGATCGGCCGCGGCGGTGGCGCTCGGCATGGTACCGCTGGCCAGCGGCTCCGATATGGGCGGCAGCCTGCGCACCCCCGCCGGGTTCTGCGGCGTCGTCGGCATGCGCACGACACCCGGGCTGGTGCCAACCGAACGGCGGCTGCTCGGCTGGTCGCCGCTATCGGTCGACGGGCCGATGGCGCGCAAACGTGCCCGACGCCGCCCTGTTGCTTTCCGCCATGGCCGGCAGCGATTCGATCGACCCGCTGGCCGGTCCGGTCGACGCCGCCGCCCTCGCCGATCTGCCCGAGATCGACCTGTCGCGGCTGCGCGTCGCCTTCTCGGAGGACCTCGGTTTTGCGCCGATCGACGACGAGATTCGCAGCGTCTTCCAGGCGCGTTGCGGCTTGTTCGCCGATCTTTTCGGCAGCACCGCCGAGCGCGACCCCGATCTCGGCGATGCCGACCGGATCTTCGCCGTGCTGCGCGCCGAAGGCTTCCTCGGCAATCTGCTCGACGCCTATCGCGGCGCCAAGGACCGCCTCGGCCCCCCGGTCATCGCGAATGTCGAGCAGGCGCTGGGCTACAGCTATACCGACCGCGCCCTGGCCGATCTCGATCACAGCAAGCTCTATCGCCGGGTCGAGGCGCTGTTCAAGGACATCGATCTGCTGATCTGCCCGGTCGCCTCGGTCAGCCCCTTCCCGCATGCCGAATGGGCACCGACCGAGATCAACGGCGCGCCCCTCGCACACTACTTCCACTGGATCGCGATCAATTACGGGCTGACCCTGACCGGCCATCCGGTCGTGGCGCTGCCCTGCGGCACCGATCACAAGGGCATGCCCTTCGGCATCCAGATCGTCGGGCCGCGGCGCGGCGACCGCTTCGTGCTCGGCGTTGCGGCGGCGCTCGAACGCGCCTTCGCGACACGGCCGAAGCTGCAAAGGCCAATCCCCGATCTCGACAAATTGCGCGGGGTTGCGGCATGAGCCATCCAAACGAGCACCTGATCGGCGTCCCGGGCGCCAGGGCTAAGCTAGATACCCCGGCGCTGCTGATCGAGCTGGGCGCGCTCGAGCGCAACATCCGCCGGATGGCCGAGTTCGCGGCGGCCAAAGGCGTGGCGTTGCGGCCTCATGCCAAGACGCATAAATCCGACGAGATCGCCCGGCGCCAGATCGCGGCCGGCGCGGTCGGCATCTGCTGCGCCACGCTGGGCGAGGCCGAGATCATGGTCGCCGCCGGCATTCCCGGCGTGCTGATCACCTCGCCCATGGTGACCGAAAGCAAGATTGCCCGGCTGATGCGTCTCGCCGCCCAGGCTGGGCCGGACGGGCTGATGGTAGCGGTCGATCATCCGGACAATGTCCGCGCCCTCGACGCAGCCGCTGCGGCGCTGCCGCATCCGCTGAAGCTGCTGGTCGACTGCGCCGCGGGATTGCAGCGCACCGGCTGCCGCGATGCCGAAGCGGCCCTGGCGCTTGCCCATCTGATCCATGCCAGTCCGCATCTGACCCTGAAAGGGGTGCAGAATTACTCCGGGCATCTGCAGCATGTCCCGACCCGGACCGAGCGCGCGGCCAAGGCGCAGGCACAGCGCGCAGGGCTGGCGGCCATGGTCGAACGCGGCCGGGCCGAGGGCCTGCCGATCAACATCGTGACCGGTGCCGGTACCGGGACCTTCGATCTTGATTCGGAAGGCGGCCCGTTCACGGAGCTGCAGACCGGCTCCTATGTCTTCATGGATGTCGATTATCTGCGCGCACTCCAAGACGGCCGGAACGGGCCGCCTTTCGAGGTCGCGCTCGCGGTGCAGACCGCCGTGGTCAGCGCCAATGCCGAGCAATGGGTGACGATCGACGGCGGGCTCAAATGCTTCGCGACCGACGGACCGAAGCCGACCATTCATGCTGGCACCGACCCAGCCAGCCGGTTCGAATTCTTCGGCGACGAGCACGGCATGCTGATCCCGGCCGGTGCCCGGCCGCAGCTCGGCGACCGGATCGAGCTGGTGGTCCCGCATTGCGACCCGACCGTCAACCTGCACGACGTCTATCACGTGATGGACGGCGACACGCTGGTCGCGCTCTGGCCGGTCGCTGCCCGTGGGCGCCGCTGAGCGTGGCGAATATTAAATATTTGCAATATTCGGCCCAATCAGCAGGAGAAGCTTACCGTAAAAGTTAAATTAAAAACTGTTCATTTGAGGCGTCGCAAAATTCAACGTTAGCGTTTTGTCTCCGCCGCGGCCCCGGCCGCCATGTCCTGGAGACTGCCATGCCAGCGTTGACACCAGCGAGTATATTTCGCCACGTCTTGCCGACACCGATCTGGCTGCCGGCCATACTCGTCATCATGGGGCTGACCGCCTGCGCGACCGCACGGGCGGATATCCCCGTTGCGCCGGTACCGTTCGGCGGTGCCGCGATCAACGATGCCGGCCCGGATTACGATGTCAGCTTCAATGCCAGCTTCGAGGCCGATGGCGATCGGGTCTTCTTCAGCCGCGCCAAGAAGGATTGGTCGAAGATCGCCATCTTCACGGCCCAGCGCACCGATGACGGCTGGTCGGCGCCGCAACCCATGGCGCTCGGCGACGCCGCCGCGCGCAATACCGATCCCTTCGTCTCGCCCGATGGCAGGCTGCTCTACTTCGCCTCCGACCGCGCCTTGCCGGGCCAGGCGGCCAAGCCGGACCAATACCATCTCTGGGTCGCGCTTAAGCAGGGCTCGCGCTGGGGGGCGCCGCAGCCGCTCGACGGCGAGATCGGCCCGGCGCTCGCCCCCGCCGTCACCTTCGCCGGTGAGCTCTATTTCATGCGGCAGGACGGTGCGGCGACATCTTTGTTCCTGGCCCATCTCAAGGCCGGCCAGGCGCTCGATCCTACGCCGCTCGCCCTCGCCGGCGCGGTCGCCGGCCAGGACGAGACCGTCAGCCGTGACGGCAAGCTCCTCGCGTTCGTGGCGCGGATGGAGCCGGCGGCAAAGCGATCTTCCTTGCGCGGCGCGACAAGGCCGGCTGGAGCACGCCCGAGAAGCTGCGCCTCGGCGACGGCTTCACGGGCCCCTTCGCGCTCGGCCTGGCGCCGGACGGGCAGACGCTCTACTTCACCGCCGGCAAGGGCGGCGCCACGCCGCAGATCTTCGCGGCAAGCCTGACGCAACCCCTGGCGCAGAGCGCCGGCTGACGAACCGCCTGACCCGCCGCCCCGGAGTCCGGGGTGGCGGTTCAACCCGGATAGCTGTCCATCGGATGAATTCTTCCCTTGGCTGCGGCCCTAGATCAAGATGATATGAGGTCGAATCGACCTCATATCATCTTGATCTATTTCAAAAGTTTAGAGCGCGATTCAGGTTTCGTCCCGAAGCCATCGCGCTCTAGTGTCATCAGGCGGCCGGTTCGCGGATTTACCAAGCCAGCGCGCGCCGGCCGCAGACGGCGCCCATTCCCGCCACGATCAGGATGGCGGCGGGATACCAGACCGCGACGAAGAGTCCGCCATCATTCATGCAGGCGAGCGCATAGGCGGCAGCGCCGAGGGCGCCCGAGAGCAGGCCCGCCAGGGCGCCGGCGAGGCCTGGACGGGTCGGCGCGCCGGCTCGGAGCGCTCCCAGGGTTATCGCCAAGGCGGGCATCGACACCAGCAGGATCGACCCGATACAAGCCTGCGGGGAGACGCCCGAGTGTCCAATCAGCCCGGATGCGTCGGTCGCTGCGCGGACCGCAAGCAGCAACAGGCCCGGCAAAAGTGCCAGAAGCGACAGCCTCGCGCCGCCGGGCTGTGCGGCACGGCGCGCCAGAAGGAAGCCGCCGACAGCCAGCGCAAGCGTGCTCGCGATCTTATAAAGGAAGGGCGCACGCTGCACCGCGGCCGCGAGATCCGGGCGAATGCCGATCAAGGCGAGCACCAGCGCCACCGCGACGGCCAGCGATAGAGCGGTGGCGATCAGAAAGCGCCGCTCGAAGGTGGCTGCGTCCGGGCCGTGCGAGGTTCCGGCCTGACGGGCAAGCGTGCGGATCAGGTTATCCGTATCGGGGGCAATCATCTTGACTTGTCTTTCGGTGGATTGGCGCTCTTGGCTCCCGGCGTTCCCGTGAGCCGCTGCAGTGCGCGATGAAACGTCATGCGTATGGCCCCTTCGCTGGTCCGCAGCTTCCGGGCCGTGGCACGAACCGTGTCGCCCTCGATGGCGAGCGCGCGAACCACGGCCTGCTGGCCTTGCGGCAGACCGGACAGATGCCGATCGATGTCCAGCACCGCGCGATCGAGATCCTCGGCCGGGGCCTCGAAGAGTTCCGCGAACTCGTCGAAGGTCAGATCGATCCGATGCCTGGCCTCGCGCCGGAGCCGCCGGGCGGCGTCGGCCAGCTTGTAGCGGGCGATGGCGTGCAGCCACGGCAGGAACGGCCTGCGCTCATCCCAGGTGTGGCGCTTAGTGTGCAAACCGATCAACGTTTCCTGGACCAGATCTTCCGTCTCATGCGCGTTCAGCCCGAGTTGGACGAGGCGATACTGGACCAGCCGCCGCAACAATGCGGCAATCTCCTTGAGCAGGCGCTCATAAGCCGCGGTATCGCCTCGGCGCTCGGCGCGCATGGCTTCGGCCCAGAGCTCTTCGCGCGACTGCATCATGGTCCCTTCGTCGCCGCCGACGCGGATGTTGTGCGCCGCCGGGTTTCTTTTCACGTCCTGTCCGGCCGACCGAATCCGAAGCGAACGAACGTCGCCCCGATGCCCTGCGTGCAGGGTGGCAGCCCGGGCCTGTGAGCGTGTCTCCATATTGCTTCATTCGTCGGCGCAGCGGCGAACATCACGTCGCGGCAGAAAATTTTTCCGCCGATCGCCGCGATCACGAGGCCGTGAGCCGGTTTCGATGCGATCTCTCAGGCGGGCCCAGCCCGAAGCAGGCGCCGCTGGCAATGGCGCACAGAACTCCGCATCACCAATCCGTGATCATGTTGCGCTGCATCATCCGCAGCCGAATACGTCAATAGAGCGCGACGCTCCGATCGGAATAACCAATCACGAAGCTAGGTCGATGATGTCAGGAAAATCTGCGGCGCTGGCCGCTTGCGTGCTCGCCGGAACGCTCGGTGGCGCGGCAAACGCTGAAACGGCAGCACCGGTCCAGGCCCGCAATGTCGTGCTGGTGCATGGGGCGTGGGCGGATGGCTCGAGTTGGGGCGAAGTCATCCCGCGCCTTCAGGCGGCCGGCCTGCATGTGACGTCGGTGCAGAATCCGCTCTCCTCGCTCGACGACGCCGTCGCTGCGACACGCCGCGCCCTGGCGCTGCAAGACGGCCCGACCGTCCTGGTCGGCCATTCCTGGAGCGGCACGCTCGTCAGCGAGGCGGGAACGGACCCGAAAGTCACGGCGCTCGTCTATGTCGCCGCGCGGGCGCCCGATGCCGGCGAGGATTTCGTCGCCCTGTCCGGCAAGTTCCCGACGCCGCCGGCGCGGGCCGGCATCGAGAACCATGACGGGCTCACCCTGCTGTCCGAGAATGCCTTCATCAAGCATTTCGCGAACGGCCTCCCTCAAGAGAAGGCCGAAATCCTCTATGCCGAACAGGAGCCGACCGCCGCCTCGCTGTTCGGTAACCGGACCACCGTGGCTGCTTGGCGCTCCAAGCCGAGCTGGTACGCGGTGTCGAAGCTCGATCAGACGATTTCGCCGGATTTGGAACGGTTCCTGGCGCAGCGCATGAAGGCGACGACGGTGGAGCTGGACGCCGGCCATCTGTCGCTGGTCTCCCATCCCAAGGAGATCGCCGACCTGATCCTGGCGGCGGCGGGCTGGAAGCAATAGCGAGTCGGCTCGCGGCGGTGGACAGGCATTGCGACGCAACCCGCGGAGCAGCGCCGCAACCCGCGGAGCAGCGCCGCCGTATTCCGGGCGATGACCCAAAGCTCCATCGCATGAACACGACCGATCGAGACTACATGACATGATCGAATTGCGGCAGCTCAACTCTTTCGTCGCCGTCGCCGAGGAACTGCATTTCGCGCGCGCGGCCGAACGGCTCCATATCGCCCAGCCGGCCGTAAGCATGCAGGTCAAGGCGCTCGAGCAGCAACTCAATGTCCGCCTGCTGCAGCGCAGCAAGCACTCCGTGGCATTGACGGCGGCTGGCGTGCTGTTCCTGGAGGAGGCTCGGCTGACCCTGCGCCAGGCCCGGCGGGCCCAGGAGGTCGGCCGGCAGGCGAGCCGGGCGGAGCGCGGCCGGATCGCCATCGGCTACAGCAGTTCCGTGCCCTTCACCGGGACGCTCTCGGCCATCCTGCGCGTCTTCAGCGCTTCGCATCCGGGCGTCGAGCTGACTCTGACCGGGGTCACCGCGCCGGAGCAATCGGAAGGGCTGGAAAACGGCACGCTGGATTTCGGCCTGTTCCGCTGCGGCTATGCCGCACGGCGCCCTGGCGTGCTGATGATACCGTTGCTGCGCGAGCGGTATGATGTCGTCATGTCCAGCTCTCACCGCCTAGCGGCGCGCGACTTGGTCGCGGTGACCGAACTCGCGGAGGAGCCGTTCATCGCCTATAGCTCGGCGATGATGTCGCCGATGCACGATATCTGCCGCTGTGCCGGCTTCACGCCGCGTATCGTCCAGACTGTGAGCCAGATCACCACCACCGTCAGCCTGGCCGCGGGCGGCCTAGGCGTGGCGATCGTGCCGCATTCGCTCAGTCAGCTGCACATCACCGATGCAGCCTTCCGGCCCCTCGCGATCGACGACGTCTCGATGTTGGTGTTCGCGTGCCGGCGTAACGAGCAGGCGCCGGCAACCCTCGCCCTCATCGAGGAAGCGAAGCGTTTTGCCGCAAGGGTGACAGCCGATGGCCTGGGCCGACGCACTTAGAGGTGATGACTTCTTCGAGCATCGTCTCCGGGCGATCCGGCAGATGTCCACAAGCCCTAGTCGCGCCAATCGGCGAAGCTCGCCTGAAAGCTTGTGACTTTTTTGCCGAATTGGGGGGCTGAAGCGGCACCATTCAGGGCAAGCCCCTTTCGGGCCGTGTGGCGCGGAGCGTAGATTCAGACGAGAGACGCAGTCTTGCGGCCTCACCTGTCAGCCTCCCGACGCCTACGCAGCGCAGCGCTCCCATGGAAATCTATCTTCCGATCGCCCAGGTCACCCAGGATGTTACCGTCCTGCTCGCCATCGGGCTGGCTATGGGATTTCTCAGCGGCATGTTCGGTGTCGGCGGCGGGTTCCTGCTGACGCCGCTGCTGATCTTCATCGGCGTGCCGCAGCCGGTTGCCGTCGCGTCCTCGGCCAACCAACTGGTTGGCGCGTCGCTGTCGGGCGTGATCATGCATTGGCGGCGCGGCAACGTCGATTTCAAGATGGGCACGGTGCTGGTGGTCGGCGGCATCGTCGGCTCGCTCGGCGGCGTGCAGCTATTCAGCCTGCTGCGCCGGCTCGGCCAGATCGACCTCGTCATATCGCTGAGCTACGTCATCCTGCTGAGCACGCTCGGCACCATGATGATGATCGAGAGCGTCGGCGCCATCCTGCGCGCGGCGCAGCCTGGCGCGCGGCCGCGCCGGCTGCATCAGCACAGCTGGTTCCACCGCCTGCCCTTCAAGATGCGGTTCCGCCGCTCGAAGCTCTATATCAGCGCGCTGCTGCCGCTCAGCCTCGGCTTTGTGATCGGCGTGCTGTCGGCGATCCTGGGCATCGGCGGCGGCTTCCTGGTCATCCCGGCGATGATCTACATCCTGGGCATGCCGGCCAGCGTGGTGCCGGGCACTTCGCTGTTCCAGACCATCTTCATCACGGCAAGCGCGACCATCCTGCAGGCTGTGACCAACCAGACGGTCGATCTGCTGCTGGCGCTGATCGTCCTGCTCGGCGGCGTCGTCGGCGTGCAATACGGCGCCCGGTTCGGTGCGCGCATGAGCGGCGAATATCTGCGCGTCCTGCTGGCCGCGGTCATCCTGGCGGTCGGCGCCAAGCTGCTGTTCGACCTGACCGTGCCGCCCGACAACGTCTATTCCGTCGCGCCGAGGATCGATTGAGGCGCGCCGCCTGCATCGCCCTGCTCTGGCTCGGCCTGCTACCGATGGCGCAGGCGCAGCAGTTGGTCGCCGATCTGACCGACCATCTGGTCGCGATCACCGCCGGTTTCCACGGCACCAATGTCACGCTGTTCGGCGCGATCGAAGGCGGCGGCGATGTCGTCGTCGTCGTGCGCGGGCCGGAGCGCGAGACCGTGGTCCGGCGCAAGAGCCGCAATGCCGGCATCTGGCTCAACACGCGCAGCGTCGCCTTCGGCAACGCGCCTGGCTTCTATCAACTGTTCTCGACCAAGCCGATCGAAGAGGTCGTGCCGGCCAATCTGCGCCAGTTGAACGAGATCGGCGTCGATCAGTTGAAGCTGACCCCGGTCGGACGGTTCTCGCATGAGGAAGTGCCGGCCTTCCACGCGGCGCTGATCGAGGATCTGCAGGCTCAGGGACTGTACGGCCATGGCTCGGGCCGGGTCGAGATGCTGGGCGACAAGCTGTTCCGCGCGACGCTGGCCTTTCCGCCGAACGTGCCGACCGGCACTTACACCGTGCAGATCTTCCAACTGCACCAGGGCGACATCATCGCGGCCCAGACTACGCCGCTGATCATTTCCCAGACCGGCTGGGAGGCCGATCTCAACCAATTCGCCGGCGACGAGGCAGTCCTTTACGGCATCGTTGCTGTGCTTGCCGCCGCGATGGCAGGATGGGGCGCCAGCCTCCTGTTCCGGAACGCTTGAGAGATGACCCAGGCTTCGCCGCCGCTCCATACCGCACGGGTCTTTCTCGTGGTCGTCGATGATTCGCCCGAGCTGCCGATTGCCCTGCGCTACGCCTCGCTGCGCGCGCTCCATACCGGCGGCCGTGTCGCGCTGCTCCATGTCATGGAGCCGACCGACCGTCAGCATTGGATGGCGCTCGAATCGCTGATGCGCGACGAGAAGCGCCAGGAGGCCGAACAGTTGACCGAGCGCTATGCCTCCGACGTCGCCACACTGACCGGCTCGCTGCCGGCCGTCTATATCCGCGAGGGAATGGTGCGCGACGAGTTGCTGGCGCTGATCGAGGAGGATCCGAGCATCTCGGTGCTGGTCCTCGCCGCCTCGGCCGGCGAGGCCGGTCCCGGCCCGCTGATCAGCGCCTTGACCTCGAAATATATCGGCAAGCTGCGGGTCCCGGTCACTATCGTGCCCGGCACGCTCAGCGATGCGGAGATCGCGGCGCTGGCGTGACGGTCCGATCCGGCCGACAGGGTTGATTTTGCCGCGCGTCGTGCCAACGTGCAACGCAGCTAGGCGTCCATGAAAGACTGACGATGTTCATCCAGACCGAACAGACCCCGAATCCCGCGACGCTGAAATTCCTGCCCGGCCGCACCGTGATCCCCAGCGGCACGGCCAATTTCCCCGATGCCGAATCGGCTGTGCGTTCGCCGCTGGCGCAGAAGCTGTTCGCGCTCGACGGTGTGACCGGCGTCTTCCTCGGCTATGACTTCGTCACTGTGACCAAGGAGCTCGAAATCGATTGGTACGCGCTGAAGCCGGCCGTGCTTGGCGTGATCATGGAAGTGTTCACCACCGGCGAACCGGTCATGCTGGCCGACGCCGCGACGACCGGCGATTCGACCGCGGTCGAGGGCGACGACGATATCGTCAGCCAGATCAAAGAGCTGATCGACACCCGCGTCCGTCCGGCGGTCGCCCAGGACGGCGGCGACATCATTTTCCACGGCTTCGAGGAAGGCGTCGTCTACCTGCATATGCAGGGCTCCTGCGCCGGCTGCCCGAGCTCGACCGCGACGCTGAAATCCGGGATCGAGAACATGCTGCGCCACTATATCCCTGAAGTCAGCGAAGTCCGCGCCGTCTGATACGCGGTCAAGGCCTGCGCCATTCGGCGCGGGCCTTGACAAGTTTCCGGCAAGAACAAATCATGCACGGAATCTAATCGGGGCCGCGGCGTTGACATAGACCCGACCGATCTGCGGAAACAGCGACCAGCCGCGCGCAGCGTAGAGCGCGGCGCAGCCCGGATGGCGGCGCTCGACCACGGCCGCCGCGTCCTGGCGCAACGCCGCCAGATCGCCTGGTAAGAAGGGCGTCGTCGCCGAGACGATGTAGCGGCCGAAGCCGCGCGCCGGTGCCTTGTCGAGCGCCAGGAGATGCGCGTCCACGACATCCGCGATATCGACCCGGCGGTGCAGCAACTCGTTCGCCCGGGCGTTCTCCGCCGAATAGCGCGCGCGCATCGCAGCGTCGTCGTCGGCTTCCGGGAAGAAGCGCGATGTCCGCAGCACGATCACCGGCAGGCGATCGCGCCGGTGATGCAACTCGCACAGGCTTTCGGCCGCGATCTTGGTCACGCCATAGATGTTCTTCGGGATCGACGCCACCGCCTCGGTCACCCAGGCCGCGGGCTCGCCCGGTGCCGCGTGAGCGCGGCGCCGAAGGCGCTGGTCGTGCTGGTGAAGACGAAGGATTGTACGCTGCCCGCCACCGCCGCTTCGAGCAGCGCCAGCGTGCCGGCGATATTGGTTTCGACGAAATCCTGCTGGCGATGGGTCGCGACATGCGGCTTGTGCAGCGTCGCGGCATGGATCACACCCGTTACGCCCGCCATGCAGTCGCGGACGAAGCCTCGATCGGCGATCGAACCGACCCGGTCGGTGAAATCGACGGCTTGATGTCGAGGCCGCGCGCCGGCCGCCCGGCCGCGCGCAGCATCCGCATCAGCGCCTCGCCCAGATGCCCGGTGCTGCCCGTGACCAGGATCGTCATCGCATGCCGACCCGGTAGTGATAGCGATAGAATTCGCCGATAACCGAGCCCGTGATAGAGCCGCTCGGCCGGTTCATTGCCGGCAATGACGGCGAGATGGGCGGCCGTGGCGCCCTGCCGCCGCGCCCACTCTGCCATCTCGCCGATCAGCGCCCGCATCAACCCGCGGCCGCGCGCCGACGGCTGGTCGCGACGGCGTTGAGGTTGAACCAGACGCCGCTGACGGCGCCCAGCGCCACGGCGAGCGGCGTGGCGCCGTCATAGAGCGCGGCGAACGCGGCGGGCACGGCGATCGCCTGCAGGATGGCGTCCCGGGCCGGCGGGCTCGCGCGGATCTCGTCATCGGCCGCGAGCCAGGCAGCGCCCCGGCCGCGTTTCCAACCGCACATCGAGCCCCGCCGGCACACCCGGTCGCGGCAGCGTAGCCAGATCGGGCAGCACCAGGTTGCGTGACGGCTCGACCAGATGGTAGCCACGCGTCGCCAGGATCGCGTCGTAGCTGTCAAGATCGGCGAGCGGCGTCAGCCGGAAGATCGGCGGCAGATCGCGTTGCCGGTATTCGGCCCTCGACCCGCTGGATCAGCGCCGCGGGATCGGCAGCGTCCGGCGCCAGCGGATTGGCCGAATTGGCCCGCTTGGTGTGGCCGCCGCCGAAGCGCAGCAGCCAGCCATCGGTCTCGATTGCCTCCAGCGCCGCCAGCAGGCGAAACTCGCCGCCTCGATCTCCCGAATCCGGTCCAATCCCGACTCCTTCGCTAGCGAGCCTCGATAGTACGCGGACAAACGACGTAGGGTAGAGGAGGATTCCGCGCGAAGCTGCGTATAACAGGCAGCACGCGAAGGCCGGGGGACAGGACGATGCGCGACAATTCGACAAGCCGGAAACTTCTGCTGCTCGCCCTCTGTCTCGGCCCTGCCGGCGGCGGCCGGGGCGCAGACGCCGAACTTCATCGAATTCGAAAGCGGCCAGGTCCGCCCGCTGGTGATGTCGCCGGACGGGACGAAGCTGTTCGCCGTGAACACGCCGAACGGCACGCTCGAGATCTTCACGATCGGCGCCGCCGGCCTGACCCAGGCGGCCGAGGTGCCGGTCGGGCTGGAGCCGGTCGCCGTGGCGGCGCGCAGCAACAGCGAGGTCTGGGTCACCAATCTTCTGTCGGACAGCGTCAGCATCGTGTCCCTGACCGGCACGCCGCATGTCACGGCGACGCTGCTGGTCGGCGACGAGCCACGCGATATCGTCTTCGCCGGCGCCAGAGGCTACGCCTTCGTCACGACCGCCCATCGCGGGCAGCAGCGGACCGATCCTTCGATCGCCGGCGTGCCCGGTGCCGGCGATCCGCAGCTGACCACGCCCGGCGTGCCGCGCCGCCGATGTCTGGGTGTCGACCCGAACGATCTCGGCAGCGCCATGGGCGGCGTACCGCAGCGCATCCTGAGCTTCATGACCGACACCGCCGCGCGCGCTGGCCGTAAGCCCGGATGGTGCCACCGTCTATGTCGCCGGCTTCGAGACCGGCATCCAGACGACAGTGGTTAATGAGGGGCGGATCTGCGACGGCTTCTCGACCAAGCCCTGTACGCTGAGCGACGGCTCGACCAGCCCCGGCGGCAATCTCGGGCCGGCGACGGACACAATCGGCGAGCCGGGCGCCGAAAGTGGGCGAGGTCGTCCAATTCAACAACGCGGACGGTCATTGGGAAGATGAGCTGGGCCGGAACTGGGACGGCTCGGTGCAGGTTCTCCCTGCCCGATACCGACGTGTTCGCCGTCGATGCGAATGCGCTGACCGAGACGGCATCCTTCGCCCATATCGGCACCACGCTCTTCAACATGGCCGTCAACCCTTGAACGGCCATGTTTATGTCTCGAACACGGCCTCGCAGAACCAGACCCGTTTCGAAGATCCCGACCGCGTCGCCGGCCACGCGGTAACAGGGCACCTGGCGGAAGCCGATATCACGGTCATCGCCGGCACGGAAGTGACGCCGATCCATCTCAACAAGCATATCGATTACAGCAAGTTGCCGGGCGATCCTGGCTTCGATCCGACACAGCAGAAATACAGCCTGGCCCTGCCGCTCGGCATGGCCGTGTCGTCGGACGGCAGCACACTCTATGTGCGGGTTTCGGCTCGAGCGAGATCGGCGTGTTCAACACCAACGCGCTGGAAACCAACAGTTTCGACCCGGTGACCGCGAGCACCAACTACATCCCGCTGAGCGGCGGCGGCCCGACCGGCATGGTGCTCGACGAGGCGCGCGGCCGGCTTTACGCCTTAACTCGGTTCGACGATGCAGTTAAAGGTCGTAAGTCTTTCCAGCCGCAAGGAAACCCAGGCGCTGGCGATGACCAATCCCGAGCCGGCCTCGGTCGTCGCCGGGCGGCCCCTGCTCTATGACGCCAGGCCCTTCGGCAGCAATGGCGAGGCGTCCTGCGCCAGTTGCCATACGTTCGGCGACAAGGACGAGCTGGCCTGGGATCTCGGCAATCCCGACGCCGCCGTGAGCAAGAACGCCATCCCGATCTTCGGCAACGCCGCGCTGCTCCAGCTCGGCCTGGGGCGCCTTCGGCGTGAAGACGCCGATCAACGGCACCGGGAATGTCCAGGATTTCCACCCGATGAAGGGGCCGATGACGACGCAGCCCCTGCGCGGGCTGGCCTATTCCGGTGCGATGCATTGGCGCGGCGACCGCTCCGTCGGCGTGTTCGGCGCCAATCCGTTCGATGAAACCCTGTCCTTCAACAATTTCGCCGCGGCGTTCCAGTCGCTGCTCGGCGCCGTCGCGCAGCCGACTGCAAACCAGATGCAGAGCTTCACGGATTTTCAGCTGCAGGTCGTCCTGCCGCCCAACCCGGTGCGCAACCTGGACAATTCGCTGACGGCGGCGCAGCTGGACGGACATAGCTTCTTTTTCGGGCCACGGCCCTCCGACGGCTTCCAGACCGCGCCACCGGTGATCCGGACGCAGCCCGGCACGCCGCGCGACGGCAATCCGAACCAGACTGCCTTCACCTGCAATGGCTGCCACACCGACAACCCGGCCGGCGGTCAGTTCGGCACCAGCGACAATGCCAGTTTCGAAGGCATCACGCAGATCTTCAAGATCCCGCAACTGCGCAACCTCTACACCAAGATCGGCATGTTCGGTGCGCCTGCAGTCGACTTCCTGACCGATCCGGATAGCGGCCCGACCGGACCGCAGATCCGTGGCTTCGGCCTGACCAATGACGGCTCGGTCGATACGCTGTTCCGCTTTTTCTCGGCCGCGGTGTTCCGGTCGCGCGGCCAGGTCGGCTTCCCGGCGAACAGCTACGACCAGACACGGCGCGACGTCGAGCAATTCGTGCTCGCCTTCGACAGCGATCTGGCGCCGATCGTCGGGCAGCAGGTCACGCTGACCAGCCAGAATGCCAGCGCCGCCGCGCCGCGCATCGACCTGCTCGAAGCGCGGGCCGGCGCGCGCTTTGTCTCGCGGGCGCTGGGCGGCACCGTGACGGAATGCGATCTGGTCGCCAAGGCGCCGGTGCAGAGTGTGCCGCAAGGCTACCTCTACCGCCCGGCCAGCAGCACCTTCGTACAGCCGAAGACGGGCAGCTCGATCTCCGACGCAGGCGCTGCGCGCCCCTCGCCGCGGTCTCGGGCCAGGAGGTGACCTTCACCTGCGTGCCGCCCGGCTCCGGCACGCGCATTGCCGGGCAATAGCGCCGCACGCATTTTAGCCGGTGCTGCCCAGCCATGCCCGGCGCCGTAACCTTTCCCGGCGCCGGGCGAATTCATGATATAGGACGGCGCAGGTCGTAAGATCGGGCCGTAAACTTGTCTCCCGTCAGGGAAGGCGAGCGGGTAGTCGCGCGTTGTCGCCATGCCGACCGGGTAGCAATGTGCTGCCGGCGCGCGGCGTTGGTATTGCCGAGAAACAAAAGCATCGGATTTGGAATCGATTGGAAAGCGTACGGAGCGAAGCGCAGTGATCCTTGTTTTTGCTCATCCGGCCGGCGCGCTGCGCCGCGCAGTCTGGACGGGCATATGACCGCTATCGATCTCGGCCCGCGCCCTGGCGCGCCGCCGCTTTCCCGTCAGCTGGAACAGCGCCGCACTGGTCCTGCTGGTCATCCTGATCCCTGCTCGTCGTCTTCACCTTCCATGATTACGGCGTGACCTGGGACGAGGATGTCCACAACTGGTACGGCGTCTTCGTGCTCGATTAACTACCTGTCCGCCTTCATGGATACGCGGGCGCTGCATTGGCAGGATCTGATCAACTACGGCGCCGCCTTCGACATGACGGCGGCTCTGATCAACCGGATCTCGCCCTTCGGCACCTATGAGACGCGCCATCTGCTCAACGGGGCTGACCGGCATTCTGGGCCTGGTCGGCGTGTGGAAGGCCGGGCGCTTTCTGGCCGGGCCGCGCGCCGGGCTGTTCGCTGCGGTGCTGCTGGCGACGATCCCGAATTATTACGGCCAGATGTACAACAATCCGAAGGACATACCCTTCGCGGTCGGCAATATCTGGGCGCTCTATTACCTGTGCCGGATCGTCGCCGTCCTGCCGCGGCCGCCGGCCTCGCTGGTGCTGAAGCTCGCCATCGCGATCGGCATGTCGCTCGGCGTGCGGGTCGGCGGTTGCTGCTGCTGGCCTATGCCGGGCTGGCCGGCGTTGCCTTCTGCCTGTGGCGCGGGATCGAGACGCGCAGTGCGACGACGGCGCTCGCCGAAGGCTGGACCGGCATCTGGCGCGCCTTCCTGCCCATGCTGGCGATCGCCTATCCGGTCATGCTGCCTGTTCTGGCCCTGGGCACAGCAGGACCCGATCGACCATCCGCTCTCGGCGCTGGCGACCTTCAGCCACGAGACCTTCCCGTTCAACACGCTGTTCGCCGGGCAGTACTTCCCGGCGACCGATTTGCCCTGGGAATATCTGCCGACGCATATCGTAGCTGGCGCTGCCCGAGCTGACCATGCTGCTGGCGCTGATCGCCCTGCCCGGTGCGATCCTGATCCAATGGCGCCGGCCGGGCGGGCCGGACCGGACACGGTCATTGCAGATCCTGCTGATCGCCACGGCGATCCTGTTCCCCGGTCTGCTACGCGGTGGCGATCAAGGCCGTGCTGTTCGACGGCATGCGCCATTTCATCTTCGTGCTGCCGCCGATCGCGCTCTCCGCGGCGCTGGTCGCCGACCAGCTGTTCGAGCGGCTGCGGCATTTCCGCTACCGCCAGTTCCTTCTCGCAGCCTCGGCCTCTACGGCATCGGTCATGTCCACCATCATGGTGCTGCTGCACCCCGACGAATACGTTTATTACAACGGCTTCGTCGGCGGCGTGAAGGGCGCGGAGACGCTATTCAAGACCGATTACTGGGCTAATTCCTACGCCGAGGCGGTCAAGGGCCTGACCAATTATCTCGAGACCGAGTACGCGCCGAGTTCGAGGATCACGACTTCACCGTCGCGGTGTGCGGGCCGCCGATCTCGGCGAATTATTTCTTCCCGGACAATCTGGTCTATACCAACGACCGGGCAAAAGCGGATTTCTTCATCGCCTTCACCAAGGACAATTGCGACAAATCCCTGCCCGGCCAGGAGGTTTTCCGGGTCGAGCGGATGGGTGCGCTGCTGTCGATCGTGCTCGACCGGCGCGACTATGTCGCCCGGCCATGACCAGGATCCCGCCAAGCAATCCGGGCCGGCCGTGGCACTGACCGCCGATGGATCGCTCCGAATATCTGAAGATGCACGCTGTCGAAGAGGCGATGTGGTGGTATCGCGGGCTGCCACGCCCAATCTGCTGACGGCGTACCGGCTCTCGGCCCCGGCCCGGCCCGCCCGGCCCGTGCTCGACGCCGGCTGCGGCACCGGCGGCTTCCTGCGCAAGCTGGCCGACGCCATCCCTGAGCAGGCGTTGTTCGGCATGGATATCGAGCCCGTCGCGGCCGAACTCGCCGGGCAGAAGAGCGCTGCGACGATCTGCGTCGGCTCGATCAACGATCTGCCCTTCGCCGCCAATTCGATGAGTGCGATCTTTAGCGCCGATGTGCTCTATCACCGCGGCGTCGACGAGAGCCGGGCCTTGGCCGATCTCCATCGCTGCCTGGCACCCGGCGGCGTGCTCGTGCTGAATCTGCCGGCCTATGATTGGATGATGTCGGCCCTGATGTCGGCCCATGACCGGGCCGTTCACACCGCCCGGCGCTACACCCGGACCCGGATCCAGGCCCTGCTGCGCGAGGCGGGTTCGAACGCATCACCACGAGCTACTGGAACACGCTGCTGTTTCCGCTCATGGTGCTGCGCCGCAAGCTGTTCACCACAAGTCAAACGACGAGCGATGTCATGGTCTACCCCGCCCCGATCGAAGCCCTGTTCCGGGCCGTCATGCGCCTCGAAAACCTGGCGCTGCAAAGCGGCCTGACGCTGCCCTTCGGCGGCTCCGTCCTGGCCGCGGCGGTGAAGCATGGCTGACGCCGGCGCCCCGGCGCTCAGCATCGTCGTCCCGGTCTATAACGGCGCCGGCACGGTCGGCACGCTGGTCGAGGCGCTCGAAGGCCTCGAAATTCCCGGCGGACTGGAGATCGTGCTGGTCGTCGACGGCAGCCCGGACAATAGCCTGGAAGTCTGCCGCAGCCTGCTGGCCAAGGCCGCCGTGCCGATCACAATCTGGCGCGGAATTTCGGCGAGCATAACGCCGTGATGGCCGGGCTGCATCACGCCCGCGGCGCCCATGTCATCAACATGGACGATGATTTGCAGAACCCGCCCTCCGAGGTCGCGAAGCTGCTGGAGCACGCACAGCGCACCGACGCCGACGTCGTCTATACCTATTACGCCGCCAAGGAGCACGAATCCTGGCGCAACTGGGGCAGCCGCTTCACCAACTGGGTCGCCGACATCCTGCTCGACAAGCCGCGCGGCCTCTACCTCTCCAGCTTCCGCTGCATGAGCGCGTTCCTGGTCGAGCAGATCCTGAAATATGACGGCCCCTTCGCCTATATCGACGGGCTGATCCTGCAGGCGACCCAGTCGGTCGAGCGCATCCAGGTCGTCCATCTGCCGCGGGGCGAGGGCCGCAGCAACTACACTCTGCGCCGCCTGGTCCGGCTGTGGCTGAACATGTTCCTGAATTTCTCCGTCATGCCGTTACGTGTCGCGGACGCTGGCCGGCGCGACTTTCAGCGCGCTCGGCGTCTTCGTCGCCATCCTGGTCGTGATCGAGGCGCTGTTCTTCGACACGCCGCGCGGCTGGGCCTCGGTCATGGCGGCGTCCTGCTGCTCTCGGGTGTGCAGCTCTCGATCCTGGGCATCGCCGGCGAATATCTCGGCCGGCTGTTCCTGACCGCCAACCGCAAGCCGCAATTCATCGTCCGCCAATGCGAGCGGGCTGAGCCCGGGGAACAGAAGCTCACGAAGCGCGCGTGACGGGCGCGCGGGCGGTTCACGCCGCGCCCCGGATGGCGTCGAGCGGCGGCGTCTTCGATCCGACGCGATGGCGGGGCATCAGCAAAGTCGCGACCGTACCGGCGCCGAACTCGCTTTGCACTTCGAGCGAACCGCCATGCAGCTCCATCAGCCGCTTGGTCAGTGCCAGCCCGAGTCCGACCCCCTCATGCTTTCGCGTCAAGGTGCCATCCGCCTGCCAGAACGGACGGCCGATGCTGGCAAGCGCCTCCGGCGCCATGCCGATGCCGCTGTCGCGCACCCGCAAGGCCAGTTCGCCGCCCGGCGTAATCTCGGCCGAAATCGAGACCGTCCCGGGGGCGGAGGTGAATTTGATCGCATTGGCCAGCACGTTGAGCAGGCTCTGCAGCAGCGCCGTTCGTCGCCGATCATCGTAATCGGCCAGGCGGTCGCGGCGATGCAGATCTGCAGCCCGCGGGCCGCCGCCTGCTCGCGCATCATGCGCCCGGCGATCTCGACCAGGCCGCCGACATCGAACTCGTTTTCGTTCAAGGTTACCTGGTCGGCCTCGATCTGCGACATGTCCAGAATGGTGGTCACGATCCGCAACAAATGCCGACCGCTCTCCCTGATATCCCGGCAGTAGTCGAGATATTTGGCCACGCCGAGCGGGCCGAGGCTTTCGCTCTCCATGAGTTCGGAGAAGCCGATGATCGCATGCAGCGGCGTCCGCAGCTCGTGGCTCATCGTCGCCAGGAACTGGGTCTTGGCGGAATTCGCCAGCTCCGCCTGGTTCTTCGCATCGAGCAGCGCCGTTTCGGCCAGCTTGGCGGCGGTCCACATCCGTCCCGGTGCCGCGGAAGCCGGTCAGCGTCGTGCCGTCCGGGCCGAAGACCGGGATGCCGCTGATGCGCCACCAGGCCGGCGCACCGTCCGGCCGCCTGAACGAACAGACCGCATCGCGGAACGGCCGTCCCTCGGCCAACGCCTTGCGCACGGCCACGACGGCGTCTTCGCTTTCATCGGCGAAGATCGCGAGTTCGTCATGCTCCGCCCGGCTGCGGGCGATGATGTCGTCTGCGCGGAACCCGGTCGCCTGCTCGAAGCGCTCCGAGAAGAAGGTGAAACGGCCGTCGAGGTCGCGCTCCCCAGAACCAGTCGCTCGAGATCTGCGCGATGTCGCGGAACTGGCGCTGCCGCGCCTCGAGCTGCCGGTGCATCTCGTTCATCGCATCGCCGAGCTGAGCCAGCTCCCCGGTCGAGGCGGCAACGACCAGGTCGCCGGCGAAGCTGCCATCGGCGATGGCGCGTGTTGCGTCGACCATTCGGTCGAGCCAGCGCAGCAGGAACAGCTCGACCGCCAGCCATGCCGCGACGATCCCGGCCGCCAGGCCCAGGGCGAGCAGGACGATACCGACCCACAGCGCCCGGTCCGACTGGCCGAGCAACGGCCGTGCGGGGGATCGAGACGAGCAGCTTCGCGCCCGTCTCGGGTAGCTGGACGAAGGCGAAGAGCTTTTCGATCCCGTCGCTTTCGCGGCCGTCGGCCGTGCCCTCGGATTCGATCATGAGCCGCGGCATGGTCGGATGGCCGGCCGGTAGCGGGCCGATCAGCTCGGGCGCGGAGGACGGCCTGACGGCGATCTCGCCACCGGAGCGATCGATCAGACGGGCGACGAACGGAAAGCCGAAAGCGTCCTGCTCGGCCTGCCGCATCCACGATAGGTCAAGAGCCGCGATCAGCGCTTCGCCCGGGCCGTCCGAGCAGCGGCACACCGCCGAACAGCAGCGCATCCCGCCGTCCCGGCAGGCGCTCATAGCCGCTGATCAATGGACTGTGGCTCGCGAAAACTTCGTTCAGGAAGCTCCAGCCCCTGGCCGGCGGCAGCGCCGAGAGATCGGTCGAACACAGCACGGTCCCATCCCGCTGCAGGACATGGAGCGCGATCATGCCGCGGCGCCCGGCGATGACGGCATGCAGCGCGCGCAGGCACTCGGCGTGATCCTCGCCGAGGATGGCCGTGTCCAGCGCCACGCTGCGCAGCGTCCGCTGGGACTCGGCTACGACGGCGCTTTCCTGCTCGACCCAGGCATCGGCAACTTTGAGGATCCGATCGCTGGCCGCGCTGACCAGCCAGCCTTGCAGCACGTCCGATTGGTAGAGAAATAAGCCGGCCGGCAGCGAGATCGTCGCGAGGATCAGCGCGACGAGCTTCACCCGCAAACTATTATCCCGGCTCCGAGGTACTGCCGGCAAGGTGCACCTCCCGCTCAAAATGCCCGCCCTGGATTGTCACGTCATTCTGCCATGCCACCGGTAAAGCACAAGTGAAGACGCATTGAAAGGCACATTTTCTCTTGCCGACAATCCCGCGACCTCATTGTCATCTATTCGTAATGTTATATTTTACACATATATCCGGAGCTTTCATTCTATTCCGTAGAATTTCCAGCAAGATTGCTGAGGCTCCGGGATATTTTCTTCTGGATGACCCGCAGCTAGCCGGTAGGGGTGAAAGTCGGGCCGTGGCTGTTATTATGGCGCCTAGAGGGAAGCGCCATGAGAACCATCAGGATTGCTGCCGCCCAGACTGTCGAATTTCGGGAAGACATCGACGCGGCATTGAGCTGCCTGACGGAAGCCGCCGCTCGCGCCGAGGCGGCAGGCGCTGCCCTGCTTTGTTTTCCGGAAGGCTTCCTGCAAGGGTACCTGCGCGATGAACAGCCGGCACGGCGCACGCCCTGGACCTCGCCTCCCGTCAATTCGAGATCGTGCTGAACCGGCTCCCCAAGACCGGACCGATGATGGTGGTCGGGCTGATCGAAGTCGCGAACGGCCGATTGTTCAACACGGCGATCGTCGTGCAGCGCGGCGCCCTCATCGGCCGCTATCGCAAGGCGCATCTCCTCGGCGCCGAACGAGTGTTCGATGCCGGATGCGACACGCCCGTCTTCGAGATCGACGGCCTGCGTTTCGGGATCAATATTTGCTACGACACCAATTTTCCCGAGGCGGCGCGGACAGTCGCAGCGCTAGGCGCGTCCCTGATCGTCTGTCCGGCCAATAACATGCTCCCTCGGAAATCGGCCGAAGCCTTGAAAGACGCCCATAATTCCGTGCGGGCCGAGCGATGCCGCGAAACCGGCCTCTGGCTTGTCTCGGCCGATGTGACCGGCGAGCGCGATGGGTCTATCGCTTGGGGCCCCACGGCGGTCCTGAACCCCGCCGGCGAGGTCGTGGCTCAACTGCCCCTGGGTGAACCGGGGCTGCTGATCTTCGATATTCCCCGTCATCCGCAAGAGCGGATCTAGTCACAACCTCGAACGGGAGCTTGCATTTCTGCAACCCAGCCCCGGAGTCGCGGTCACTGCCGCGCCGGGCTCCGCTCGGGCAGTTTGGCGCGATCAGACGGCCCCGCAGGAATACCCTCACGCCATGTCCGTCCTCAAGGCGCTCGCCCAGCCGCCGATCCGTACGATCTGGCTCGGTCAGGTGCTCGCCGCCACCGGCGGTGAGTTCTACACCGTCGCCATCATCTGGACGGCCGTCGACCTGATCGGCAGCGATGCCGGCTATCTCTCGGCGCTGCAATCGGGCTCCTATCTGTTCGGCAGCCTGTTCGCCGGCATCTTCACCGATCGCTGGACCCATGGCCGACCATGGTCGTCGCCGACATGCTGCGCGCCGGGCTCGTGCTGGCCTTGCCGGTGGCCCATGCGCTGGGCGTGCTGTCGCTCTGGCTGCTGCTCTTCGTCGCGATGAGTGCTTCCGTGGTCGGGGCGAGCTTCGATCCCGCGCTCCAGGCGACCGTGCCGGTGCTGGCGCCCGATCCGATCCTGCGGCGCGGCACCAACGGGCTGTTCGACGCGACGCGGCGCCTGGCGCGCATTCTGGGGCCGAGCCTGATCGCGGCGCTGAACGGGCTGCTGCCGACCATCCAGTTCTTCACCATAACGGCCGGCGCCTTCGTGGTCTCGAGCGGGCGCGGTCTTCGCGGTCACCCGCCGCATGCTGCAGCCGGCGCCGCGCAGCCGGCCGCGCGGCCTGTCCGGCATCAGCGACAGCCTGACCGTCGGCTTCCGCGCGTTGCGCGGCCATCCGGTCGTAATCTAACGGCTTCGTCGCCAGCGCGATCACCAATGGCTGCTGGGGTGCCGGCGTGATTCTCGGCCTGGCCCTGCTGATGCGCGAGACCCAGGCCGAGCCGCTCACCGCCTATGGGCTGGCGATCAGCGCCTATGGCGTCGGCAACGTAATCACCAACATCGTCGTCGCCGGCATGCCCCAGACCCGCCCGGCCTGGCGCCTGACCTTCGGCCGGGTCGTGTTCCGGCGCCGGGCTGATGGGCATGGCGTGGGCGCCGAACCTGCCGACCCTGATGATCATCGCCGCGCTCGCCGCGATCAACGGGCCGCTCTGCGACCTGGCGTTGCTCGACCTGATGCAGAGCAATTTCCCGCTCCACATCCTGGCGCCGGTCTTCCGCGTGCAGAGCGCAGTCGCGGTCGGCGGCATCCTGATCGCTTATCTGATGACGCCGGCACTGTTCCAGCACTTCCCGGTGCGCGACGTGATCTTCGGCAGCGGGCTGATCTCCGCGATCTCCGGCTGCTCGGCGCCGGCTATTTCGCCTGGCGCCGGGCCGCGGCGCGGAGCGTGTGAGCACCGGCGAGGCGGTCAATCAACCCGGTCGGCCGAAGCCGTCACTCCTTCGGTGGCAACGACCGATACGCCTCCAGCATGACGGTTCACGCTACATGGCTCTCGGGGCTGCGCCGGTCGGCGAGAAGGCGGAGCAGACAGGATTGCAGTTTACTGAGCGGCACGGCATAGACGCTCGATATCTTCGGCCAGCCGTCGGCCCCGCCATGGAGCCGTGAGTGCGCAGGGCGGATGTGATTGCCAGCGCGGCGCCGGGCGTCGGGCGTCGGGTGATCGACCGGGCGCATGCTCCACAATGCGACGGCGCCGAACTCGGCAAAGGCTCGCCTGTAGAGGCGTTCGATCTCTTCGAACTGCGTTTCCGTATCCATGATTCGTTCTAACATGGCAAGATGGGAGGAACCAACACCCGCCGTGAGGGGTTCGAAGGGGTGATCCCTTCACTCCGCGCGGACGGCACAGCCATGACGGCGACCTCCCCTCTTTTCGACCTGCTGCGGCATGGGCAGAGCTGCTGGCTGGACGATCTGGCGCGGCGCTTGATCCTCGGAAGAGCGCTGGCAAGCCTTGGCCGAACGCGGCGCGCAGCCGCAACGCCTCGCCCGGGCCAGCACCAGTCCGAAGAATCCGGCCTATCGCGATCTCGCCTATGTCGAGCCGCTGATGGGCCCTCACACGGTGGCCATCCTGGCGGAGAAGACCTATGGCGCGCTGATCGATCACGGCCGCATCGACGACACGGCAACGACCGGCCTTGATCAGGCAATGCAGGATCTTGAAGAGCTGCAGGCCAACGGGATCGACGACCTCCGGGTCACCGACGAATTGGAGGAGATCAACTTGCAAAAGTTCGGCGGATCGATCGATGCCTTGCAGACCGGCGTGTCGGCTCGGCAGAACCAGGGATCCCGCGGCCAGACGGAGCAGACTCTGCGCAGCGAGGCGCAAAGGCTGCGGCGGCTGGTCATCCGCATGACCAATGCGGCCGGCTCGGGCCACCCGACATCCTGCATGTCCGCGGCGGATATCGTCGCGGCCCTGTTCTTCCACACCATGCGCTGGGACCCGCGCGACGCCAAGGCGCGCGACGTCGACAGCTTCATCCTGTCGAAGGGCCACGCGGTGCCCCTGCTCTGGGCCGCGCTGTCCGAGGCCGGCGCGATCGACGACGACCCGATGACGCTGCGCCGCATCGACAGCCGGCTCGAGGGTCATCCGACGCCGAGCCAGCCCTGGGTCAAGATCGCGACCGGCTCGCTCGGCCAGGGGCTGAGCGCGGCCAACGGCATCGCATTGGCCAACCGGCTCGACGGCATCGACGCCTCGATCTATTGCCTGATGGGCGACGGCGAATGCGCCGAGGGCTCGGTCTGGGAAGCGGCTGAGTTCGCGTCGAGCAACAGCTGTCCAGCCTGGTCGCCATCGTCGACGTCAATGCGCTGGGCCAGAGCGGCCCGACGCGGGAACGGCACGACACCCGGCGCCTATGCCAGGCGCTTCGAGGCGTTCGGCTGGAACGCGGTCGAGATCGACGGCCACGATATGGGCGCCATTCTCGACGTGCTCGAACGCGCCGGCCGCACGCCCGGCCAGGCACCGACTGCGATCATCGCCGCGACGATCAAAGGCAAGGGCGTCTCCTTCCTCGAAGGCAAGGAAGGCTGGCACGGCAAGCCGCTCGACAAGGATCAGATGGCGGCGGCACTGGCCGAGCTGGGCGAGGACGGGCCGCGTGCCACGGTCGAGCCGCGGCGTCTGGGCCTGCAGACGCCGCCGGCCGCGCAAGCGCCCAAATCCATCACCATCGACTACCCGCGCGACAAGCCCGTCGCGACGCGCGAGGCCTATGGGCACGCCTTGACCAAGCTGGGCGCCCTGCGCGGCGACATCGTCGGTATCGACGGCGATACGATGAATTCGACCTTCGCCGAGCTCTTTGCCAAGGCCTATCCCCAGCGCTTCTTCGAGGGCTATATCGCCGAGCAGAACATGGCCGGCATCGGGCTTGGCCTGGCGGGTCAGCGGCAAGACGCCCTATGTCGCGACCTTCGCCTGTTTCCTGACGCGCGCCGCGGATTTCATCCGCATGGCGGCCTATAGCCGGCCACCGCATCTGGTGTTCTGCGGCAGCCATGCCGGCATCTCGATCGGCGAGGACGGCTCGTCGCAGATGGGGCTGGAGGATGTCGCGATGTTCCGCGCCATCGAAGGCAGCACCGTGCTTTGCCCGGCCGACGCGGTCAGCGCCGAGCGGCTGACCGAGATGGCCGCGGATCGCGCCGGCATCGTCTATCTGCGGACGACCCGGCCGAAGCTGCCGATCCTCTATGACGGCAATGACAGCTTCCCGATCGGCGGCAGCAAGACGCTGCGCAGCTCCAAGCAGGATGCGGTCACGATCATCGCCTCCGGCGTGACCGTGGCTGAAGCGTTGGCCGCGCATGAAGCGCTGGCCAAGCGCGGCATCGCCGTGCGCGTCATCGACGCCTATTCGATCAAGCCGATCGACCGCGAGATGCTGGCACGGGCGGCCCAGGAGACGCGGGCGATCCTGACCGTCGAAGACCACCGCTCGGAAGGCGGGCTCGGCGACGCGGTGGCCGAGGCGCTTCCAACGCCGATTGCCGATCCAGCGCCTGGCCGTGCACGGCATCCCGCATTCCGGCACGGCAGCCCAGCTGCTCGACCGGCACGGCATTTCCCGCCGCGCCATCGAGGAAGCAGTGGTCGCGCTGACCGCCTAGAGCGCGATGGCTTCGGGACGAAGCTGAATCGCGCTCTAAACTTTTGAAATAGATCAAGATTCAGATATGAGGTCGATTCGACCTCATATCATCTTGATCTAGGAGGCGGTCCGCTGCCTTTCGGCCGTGCTCTCCCCGAGCATGGCGCGGAAGGCATCGATCACTTCGGCCACCGCGGTGTCGTCGAGTTGCGGATACATCGGCAGGCTGAGCACCTCATGCGCCGCCCGCTCGGTCACGGCCAGGCCGTTCGGGCGGTCTGGAGCCGGCCGGCATAGGCCGGCTGCAGATGGACCGGCACCGGGTAATGGATATTGCTGCCGATGCCGCGCGCCTTCAGCCCGGCCTGCAGCGCGTCGCGGTTCCGGCTGCGCACGACATATTGTGCCAGGCCGACACGGCGCCGGCGCGGCGATGCGGCAATTCGATCGGCAGCCCGGCGAGGCCCCGGTCATAGGCCGCCGCAATCTCGGCGCGGCGCGCATTTTCCGCTGCGAGATGCGGCAGGCGGACGCGCAGGATCGCGGCCTGCAGCTCGTCGAGCCGGCTGTTCATCCCGGTCACGGCGCTGACATAGCGCTCGCGCCAGCCATATTCGCGCAAGGCCCGCAGCCGGTCCGCCACGGCCGGATCTGCCGTCGTGACCGCGCCGCCATCGCCGAAGGCGCCCAGGTTCTTGGTCGGGTAGAAGCTGAAACAGGCGATGTCGCCGAAGCTGCCGAGCTGCCTGCCATCGAGCGTGGCACCTTGGGACTGGGCGCAATCCTCGATCACCTTGACGCCGCGCCGGCGGGCACTGTCCAGGATCGGCGGCAGATCGGCCGCAAGGCCATAGAGATGCACCGGGATGACGGCCTTGATGCCGGGCACGGTCGCCAGGCAGCGCTCGAATTCGGCCGGATCCAAATTGCAGCTGTCCGGCTCGATATCGACCAGCACCGCTTCGGCGCCGACCAGCTCGATCGCGGCCACCGTCGCGACTGCCGTATGGGCGACGGTCGCGACCTTGTCGCCCGGCCCGATATCGAATGCGCGCAGCGCCAGCATCAGCGCATCGGTGCCGTTGCCACGCCCACGGCATGACCGAGCCCGAAAGCCTCGGCATATTCCGTCTCGAACGCGGCAACTTCCTTGCCCAGAATGTACCAGCCGCTGGCCATTACGCGGGCCACCGCGGCGTCGATTTCGGTCTTCAGCGCGCGATAGGCCGCGCCGGGATCCATCTGCGGGATCGCCATAGTGTCGGATCTTCCTCGTAAAAATCAGATATAAGCTGCGAGATTCGCGCGGTAATACTCCAGCGACCGGCGCAGTCCCTCACGCAGGTCGACGCGCGGCACCCAGCCGGTCGCAGCACGAAAACGGCTATCATCGGCCCAATAATCCCCGATATCGATGCGCTTGCGCTCATCGGGGAATTCCTTGCGCTCGAACCGCCCGCTGCCGGCCAGCGCCACCACCAGCTCGGCCAGCTCCGACAGGCTGACCGAAGGCGGCCCGCCGATATTGAAGACCTGGCCGATCGCGGCCGGCGTCGTCGCCGCGGCCAGGAAGGCATCGACGACATCGTCGACATAGGTCAGGTCGCGGCGCTGCTCGCCGCCCCAGACTTCGAAATCGCCATTCTCCAGCACCCGGCGCAGCCAGATGCCGACGAAAGTCTGGCGCGCGTCCCGGATCCGCATGCGCGGTCCATAGGTGTTGGTGAGCCGGAGCGAGACGGTCGGCAGGCCGTACACCTGATGGTACAGCGTGTGATAAGCCTCGCCCGCCATTTTGTTAATGCCGTTGACATCGACCGGGCGCAGCGGATGTGTCTCGTCGACCGGCAGGCGATCCGGCCGGCCGTAGAATTGCCGAGTCGAGGCGTAAACGATACGCGCTGACGGATTGAGCGCGCGGCAGGTCTCCAGCAGCCCGAGCTGGGCTACGACGTTGATGTCGAGATCGGTGAACGGGTCCTGCATCGAATCGAGATGGCCGATCTGCCCGGCCAGGTTGAAAATGAAATCCCGTCCCGGCAGCAGTACGCGCAGCGCGTGGCGATCGCGCAGATCGGCGATATTGACCCGCAGCCGATCCGCGAAGCCAGTTATGTTGGCCAGGTTGCCGCCGTAATCCGGTACGAGGCTGTCGACGATCAGCACCTCGGCGCCCTGCTCGACCAGGCGTTGCGCCAGGTTCGACCCGATGAAGCCCAGCCCGCCGGTGATCAAAACCTTGCGCCGGCAAAGGAAGTCATCGGTTCGCGGCTCTCTGGCATCGTTCTCGGGACCGGTCCCGCTCTGCAGATTGAGGAGGCGGCAGCCTAGTTGCGAAGCCGGCGAGAAGAAAGGGCGAAGTCGCCGCAGCGCCCCGCCGGCACGCAATCCTCCCCGGCATCGCGAGCAGCCGAGTCGAGAAAGACTCGACTCCGGACGCCGGTCACGGCAGGTTCCAGCCTGCCGCCACCGCAAGGGGGCCGCTCCGTCTCGATGGCGGAGCGGAAGGGCTGCGGCGGCATCGAAATCGCACAAAAGGGACCCGCACCGCGTGGAAAATATTGCGCCCAATTCTGGACGTGATACCGTATGTGGTAGGGATACGCTTTGACACACACCTTATTCGGTGGGGATTCGATGGATAACATCTGGACGCAAGATCGTATCGACGCGCTGGCCAAGCTGTGGGCGGACGGGCTGTCGACGGCGGAAATCGGGCGCCGTCTGGGCATCACCAAGAATTCCGTCGTCGGCAAGCCCACCGCCTGGCCTTGTCACCGCGCCCTTCGCCGGTGAAGCTGACCGGCCGGCCGCGCCAGAAGCCGGTGCCCAAGATCGTCGAGATGACCGGCCCGACCTGTTCCTGGCCGCATGGCCATCCGGGCGAGAAGGGGTTCCATTTCTGTGGCGCCCGTGCCGTCAACGGCAAGCCCTATTGCGCCGAGCATGCTGCCGTCGCCTATGTCCGGCCGAAGGGACACAGTTCGTCGAACGCGGCCTGACCGCGGCTTTCGAATATGCAAAATCGGAAGGCTGCCGTAGGGTAGCCTTCCGGCGCTTTTCCGATGAATTAATTGCCGAAGCGTCTGCAAAACTCCACGCGCGAGGGTGCTTCACCCTCTCTTTACGGGTCGAGGCGCTAACTATTGCCGTGTTCCGGTGAACATACCGGGAGACGGGGTCATGATTTTGGCCCGCGGCGTTGCGCCTGTCGCTTGTACGCACTGATGATCTGCCGATCGACACCGCCGCGATTGCGGCGCTGGTCGACACGGAGCAAAGAGAAGCGGACCGATATGCCAATCAATATTCTTCTGCTGGACGACAGCAAGGTAGCCCGCATGCAGGCCCGCCGCGTAATCGCGGAAGCGGTGCCCGATGCCACGCTGACCGACACGGATAATTTCGATCATTTCTTCGAACTCGCGCGGCAGACCGCCTTCGATCTCGTTCTGATCGATTACAACATGCCGAATGAGAACGGCCTGAGCCTCGCCGAACGGTTGAAGACCGAACGGCCGGGCTGCGCATGGCCCTGCTGACGGCGAATATCCAGGATTCAATCGTGCAGCGAGCCCATGCCATGGGTCTCGAGTTCCTGCCCAAGCCCTTGCGGCCGGATGCGATCCGCGCACTTCTGAGCTGAGTCCGGCCGCACGATGACGCCGCAGCTCTCGTCGCTCGAAATCGATGCCGTTGCCGAGATCTTGAACATCGGTGTCGGCCGTGCGGCATCGTCGCTCAGCCAGATGGTCAAGGAAGAGATCCAGCTTTCCGTGCCGCATGCCGAGGTGCTGTACGGCGTCGCGGCGCAGGAACATCTGGCGCTCAAGGGCGACCGTATGGTCGCGGTGCGCGAGGAGTTCAGCGGCCTCATCTCGGGCGCGGCCGCCTTGCTGTTTCCCCAGTCACGCAGCCTCGACCTCGTCCGGATGGTGCTGGATGAAGACCTGTCGCCGGAAGAGGTCGCGGAGCTCGAACAGGAAGCACTGGTCGAGATCGGCAACATCATCCTGAACGGCTGCTTGTCGAGCATCGCCGATGCGCTGACCGGCGAGATCGAAACCTCGATCCCGTGCTATTGCGCGCCGATTTGTCGGCGATCCTGCCGCATGCACCCCAGCTCGAGGCGATGCTGCTCGTGCTGACGATCCACTTCCTGATCAAGTCGCGCGATATCGAAGGGCAGATCGTCTTTCTTATGGACATGCAGGCAGCCGATGCCTTCCAGAGGATGATCGCCCAGTATCTCCATTTGCTGTCCTAGGCCCGTCGAATGATGCCGGGCGCCCCTCCCGATCCCGCCGATACGACGCTCGGACGCATTGTCGATTTCGTCGATCTCGGCATCGTCCTGCTGGACCGGGCTCGTCGCATCGTCGCCTGGAACGACTGGCTCGCACTCTACTCCGGATGTGCGGCAACCGAGCTTCTCGGCCGCGATCTGTTCG
>JBBCHB010000051.1:0-51486 GCA_037200015.1 Aliidongia sp.
TTGAAAGCCACCTCCATCGCGCGTAACGGCAAGCCCTTGGCGGAGGGCGCTACCCTGGGCGCCTTCAAGGTGCACGGCCTGGCACAGAGCGAACCGCACGCAGACTGGTACCGCGCGACGTGGTTGAAAAGCGGGCAGCCGGTGCTTTTGTACGTGCCACGCCACGGCCAGCGCACAGCCCTCGAGCGGCAGCGCGCGCTGTTGGCCCCGCTCTCGTCGGCCGCGATCGATCGCGCCCAGGATTTGGTCGAGCTGGCCGGTCAACCCGCATTGGTCGTCGCGGAAAACGGGCATCCCGCCTTCCTGTCCGACCTCCGCGGCATGCCGATCGCCGAGCTCGGCCGGTTTCTCGCCATTGCGATCGGCCTGGCCGAGGCGCTCGCCGGTCTGCACGAGCGCGAGATCGTGCATCGCGACCTCCGTCCAGCCAATATCCGCTACGCGCCGGAGACCGGATCGATCCGGCTCACCGCCTTCTCCTTCGCCGCGGAGCTGCATCGCAGCGGCGCCGTCGACCCCTCCAGCCCGGTGCAGGGCGACCTGCCCTATATATCGCCCGAGCAGACCGGCCGGACCAATCGGCCGGTCGACCGGCGGAGCGATCTCTATTCGCTGGGCATCGTGCTGCATGAACTGCTGACCGGCGCACCGCCGTTTTCGGCACCGGACCCGATCGGCTGGGTCCATTGCCATATCGCGCGCCAGCCGGCCCCTGTGACTGCATCGCGACCGGATCTGCCGCCGATCCTGGCCTCGATCATCCTGAAGCTGCTGGCGAAGAGCATCGAGCAGCGCTACCAATCGGCAGCCGGCCTCAAGGCCGATCTGGAAGAATGCCGTGCCCGCCTCGCCGCCGGCACGCTGCACACGTCGTTTCCGCTCGAACGTCACCGGCGCCAGACAGAGCTGGTACTGCCGCATCGCCTCTATGGCCGCGACGGCGCGATTGCAGAACTGCTCGACGCCTTCGACCGCGCCCGCTCAGGCAGCGCCGAGCTGCTGCTCGTCGCCGGGCCGTCGGGCATCGGCAAATCGGCCCTGGTCCATGAGGTACTGAAGCCGATCACGCGCGAGCGCGGCTATTTCGCCCAGGGCAAGTTCGAGCAGTACCGGCAGGACACGCCTTACGCCGCAGTCATCGATGCGCTGCGCACGCTGGTGCGCAACCGCCTGACCGAAGGACCGGTGCGGGTCAAGCGCTGGCGCGAGGCGACGCGCCAGGCGCTCGGCGCCAATGCCGCTCTGGTCACCGACGTGATCCCCGAGCTGGCGCGCATGCTCGGCCCGACCATCGTGCCGGCCCCGGTGCCGCCGAGCGAAGCCAGGAACCGCTTCCACAACGCCGTGACGCGCCTGGTGCAGACCCTGGCAAGCGATGAACATCCGCTGGCCCTGGTGCTCGACGATCTGCAATGGGCCGATTCCGCCTCGGTCGAACTGGTCGCCGGGTTGCTGACCGATCCGGACAGCCGGCATTTCCTGCTCATCGGCGCCTATCGCGAGAACGAGCTGGCGCCGGACGGGCCGCTGGTGCGCGGCATCCGGCGCATCGAAGGCGTCGCGCGGGTCACCACCCTGCGTCTCGGGGCGCTGTCCCAGGCCGAGATCTCGGATTACCTGACCGATGCGCTGCAGGAGGAATTGCCCGATTTGCAGCCGCTGGCCGAGCTGCTTGCCCTGCGCAGCCAGGGCAATCCGTTTTTTCTGGAGCAATTGCTGATCTCGCTCGCCCAGGCGGGTTCGATCCGGCGCGACGCCGGGGCCGGACGCTGGGTGATCGACCAGGGCGGCGATCCTGCGCCAGACGGCGACCGATCCGGTTGCCGAGCTGCTGGCCCGCCGGCTGGATCAGCTGCCGCCGGCGACCGCCGCGGCGCTGGGCCCGGCCGCCGCAATCGGCAACCGTTTCGCCGTCGCCACGCTCGCGGCGCTGTCCGAGCAGAGCGAAGAGGCGATCGTCGCGGATCTCGTCCCGGCATTGCGGGCCGGGCTGCTCATCGCCCTCGACGATGGCGGTGCGACGCCGATCCTGCAATTCGCCCATGACCGTGTGCAACAGGCCGCCTATCGGCTGCTGCCCGATAACGATCTACCCGCAGTACACCTCAAGCTCGGCCGGCTGCAGCGCAGCCTGGCGCCGGCGGCGGAAGACCCGGGCTTCTTCGACGCGATCGGCCATCTCAACCTCGCGCGCGGGCTGATCACGGATGCGGGCGAGCGCGACGCGCTGTGCCGCCTCAACGCCGCCGCCGCCGAGCGGGCGCGCAAGGCGGCCGCCTTCGACGCGGTGCTGCGTTCGCTGCTGGTCGCGCTCGAATTGCTGGGCGAGGCGCCGGCCGATCGGGGCTTCGCCCTGCGGCTCCATCTGGAAGCGGCCGAAGCGGCGCGGTTGGAGCAGCAGGACTCGCTATCCGAAAAGCTGATCGCGGATGCCGCTCGCTTCGTTACCTCGCCGCTCGACAAGGCCGCCGTGCTGGAAATGGTCGCGGAAAATCGGGTCGTGCGCGGCGACCTCGCCGGGAGCGTCGAAACCGCGCTCGAAGGCCTGGCGCTGCTCGGCCTGCCCTTGTCGCAACGCTTCGCCAAGCTCCGGCTGCTGCCTGCGCTCGCCAAGCTGAAACTGTCCTTCATGCGCCGGCCGATCGAGCGGCTGGCCGAGCTGCCACCCATGACCGATGCACGAGCGCTGCTCGCCATGCGGCTCATCTCGGCCTGCTCGGTGCCGGCCTATGTGCTGGGCGCCGATGTCTGGCCGCTGCTGATCCTGCTGCAGACGGAGCTGTCGCTGCGCTACGGGCTGGCATCCGCGACGCCGCACAGCCTCGGCTCCTGCGCCGTGGTGTTCTGTGCCGTAGGCGATGTCGAGACCGGGACGCGGCTCGGGCTCCAGGCGCTGACGCTCGGTCCGCGCGTCGGGCGCTGAAAGCAGGATTTCATCTTCGCCTTCAACACCCATCACTGAAGCATCGGGTTGCCGACAGCCTGATGCCGCTGCGCCGCGCCTGCATCGCGCTGCACGAGGCCGGGGATTATAATTTCGCCGAATACGCCCGCCTGGGCCGAGATCACTCATCTGCTCTATTCCGGCGGAAACCTCTCGGCTGCCGATAGTTTCCGCGCCGAGATCCTGCCGCGCATCCGCCGCCGTGGCTCGCCTTCGGCAATGGCGGTGTCGACATCGTGCTGTTTTTCATCGATTTCATGCGCTCGGAAGAGCGCGCGACCGATGTCGCCGCCGACGGGTTCGGCGCGGCGATCGAGGACCGGACGCGGCTCTCCGGTCTGCATCGCGCCTATTTCCTAGTTGCGCGCTGCATGCTGCGCCTCGTCTTCGGCGAGACGGCCGCGGCGCTGGAGGAAGCCGAGGCGCTGGAGCCGCTGCGCACGACGCTGCTCAGCACGGTGGCGTTCACCATCGAGCCGTTCTACGGCGCACTCGCGATTCTCGGGCGGCTCGACATCATGGCCCCCAGCGCCCGGCGTCAAGGTTTGCGCGCGTCCGGCGCTCCCTGCGCCGGCTGCGCCGCTGGGCGCGCCTATCGCCGGACGATCACACCCATCGCGTGGGCTTGATCGAGGCCGAACTGGCGCGCCGGAACGGCCGGGATGCCGAAGCCGCCAACGGCTACACCATCGCCTTGGAACGAGCCGCCGCCGGTGGCTTTCAGATGGATTGCGGGCTGATCGCCGAGGCCGCCGCCGGGTTCCATCGCAGCCGCGGCCAATCGCTGCGGGCGGACCGCTACGTGATCGAGGCGCATGGCTTTTATCGCGCCTGGGGTGCGGTCGCAAAATGCCGCCGGCTCGCCGAGCAGCACCCAGGCCTCTTTCCTGGCGGCCCGAGCGAACGACCGGCCGTCTGCCCTCGCTGCATGCCGGTGCGCTCGATACGGCGACGGCGACCAAGCTCACCACGGCAATCTCCAGCGAGCTGCTGCTCGAACCGCTGATCGCCCGGCTGCTCGACCTCGCCATGGAAAATGCCGGGGCTCGTTTCGCCGCCCTGATCCTGGCCGAAGGCGGCGAGCTGACCGTGCCGGCGGAGCACCAAGTCGATGCGGAGGACCGGCCTTTCGTGCTCGACCGCCCGCTCAGCGCGACCGATCTGCCCGCCGCCGTGATCCACTACGTCAGCCATACCGGCGAGACCATCATGCTGGAGGATGCCGGCGCCTCGCTGCAATTCGGCCATGCCGCGCGCTGGGCCGACGGCGTCCCGCGCTCCGTGCTCTGCCTGCCGATCATGGATCGTGGCCAATTCACCGGCGCGCTCTATCTGGAAAACGATCTGGCGACCGGGACCTTCACCCAGGAGCGGGTCGAGCCGCTGCGCGTGCTGGCCGGTCAGGCCGCGATCGCCATCGCCAATGCCCGCTCTTCGCCGAGCTCGACGAGACGCGGGCCGCGCTCAAACACTCGAACGACGCGTTGGAGAACGCCAATCGAGGCCTGGAGCTCAAGGTCGCCAAACGCACCGCCGACCTCGAGGCCTCGTTGCAAAGGCTGGGCGAAGCCAATATCGAGCTGGAGCGCCTGGCCAATCACGACATGCTGACCGGGCTTCTGACCCGCCGGCATTTCTTCGAGATCGCGGCGCAGGAACAGGCGCGGGCCCGCCGGTCGCTCCAGACCGTCAGCGTCTTCGTGGCTGATCTCGACCGTTTCAAACAGATCAACGACACTTATGGCCACGCCGCCGGCGACGACGCGCTCAAGGTGGCGCGAGCTGCCTGCGCGGCAGCTTGCGCACGATCGACATCGCCGGGCGGATGGGCGGTGAGGAGCTGGTGGCGGCTCTTGCCCGACACCTCGCTGGAAGACGCCGCGGCCGTCGCCGAGCGCTTCCGGACAATGCTGGAGCAAACGGAGATCCGGCATGAGGAACAGCGCTTCCAGATGACCGTGAGCGTCGGCATCGCCAGCTGGACCGGCCCCGAGGGAAGAGATCACCCGCGTGATCGCCCGCGCCGACACGGCGCTCTATCAGGCGAAGCGCAAACGGCCGCAATGCCATCGCCGTCGCTGCAAGGCGGGGGCGGATTGAGTATTTCACCGGCTGATTGCCGCCGCCGCCAAGCCTTGAAGTGCTCGATGAACGCCGCCAGCCCGGCCGAAGGCAATCTCTGCCGCGGGTAGTAGAGCGCGATGCCGGAAAAGGGCGGCGTCCAATCCGTAAGCGCACAGATTAAATGCCCGGAAGCCAGCTCCGCTGCGATCGAGCGTTCTACGACATAGGCGATGCCGGTCCCGGCAAGCGCCGCCTGGATCGCCAGTATTCGGGCTGCCGAGGATCAGCCGGCCGGGCGGGTCGATGCGCAAATCCTCGCCATGACGCTCGAACTCCCAGGGCCGCAACGCGCCGCTCGGCATGCGCACGCGGATGCACTCGTGCTGAGCAGATCGGCCGGAACGGCGGGTCGGCCGCGTTGGTCGAAATAGCCGGGGCTCGCCACTACGAGAAAGCGTTCCTCCAGCCCGAGCGACAGCGAGACCATGTCCTGCGGAATGGCATAATCGCCGCGCAATCCGGCGTCGAAACCTTCGGCGACAATATCGACCAGCCGTCCTTCGGTCACCAGATCGACTCGCATGTCGGGATAGGCCGCCATGAAATCGAGCACGACCGGCAGGATCCGTTCGGCGCCGCCTTCCGAGGCGTTGAGCCGGAGCAGCCCGGCCGGCGTGTCGCGGAACCGGTTCACCGTCTCGACCGCATCGGCAATCTCGCGCAAGGCCGGGTGGATGCGTGCCAGAAAATGCTCGCCCGCCTCGGTCAGGCCGACGCTGCGGGTCGTGCGGTTGAACATGCGCACGCCCAGCCGCCGCTCGACGCTGGCGACCGAATGGCTGAGCGAGGACGGCGAGACATTGAGTTCCGCAGCGGCGGCGCGGAAGCTGCGGCGGGTCGCGACCGCGCCCAGGGCTGTAAGCTCGTGCAGCGACAGGGCCAGTCATTGTACGAAACTCCTCATCAGTACAAACGGCTTTGTACGGATATAACATCAGCTTCGAGAGCTTAAGTTCCAGTCCTCCCGAGGAGGACAAAGATGACCAAAACCGTATTGATTACGGCTGCTCGTCCGGCTTCGGCGCCGCGACGGCGCGGCTGTTCGCCAGGAAAGGCTGGAACGTCGTCGCCACGATGCGGCAGCCCGAGAGCGGCGCCGAGCTGGCGAAGCTCGACAATGTCCTGGTCACGCGACTCGACGTGCAGGACCGTGGCAGTGTCGACGCCGCGGTCGCGGCGGCTGTCGCGCGGTTCGGCAAGATCGACGTGCTGATCAACAACGCCGGCTTCGGGCTCTGGGGCGTGTTCGAGTCGACGCCGCGCGACAAGGTGCTGGAACAGTTCGAGGTCAATGTCTTCGGCGTGATGGATGTGACGCGGGCGCTCCTGCCGCATTTCCGGGCCAACCGGTCGGGCGTGATCGTCAATGTCAGCTCCGGCGCCGGCGTCTTCACCCTGCCGCTCATTTCGCTCTATTGTGCATCGAAATTCGCCCTGGAAGGGTCTCGGAGGCCCTCGCCTATGAGTTGGCCGATCTCGGCATCGCGGTGAAGATCGTCGAGCCGGGCGGCGTGACCAGCACCGATTTCGGCAAACGCTCCGGCACTGAAGCAGCCGCAGCGCCGCCGCCGGCGGATTACGCGCCGTTCTTCGCGGCCACGCTGGAGGTCTTCGCCGGCTGCGCGCGTCCGCGCGCCGATGCGACATCCGAGGAAGTCGCCGAGGTGATCTATACCGCTGCGACCGACGGCACGGACCGGCTCCGCTATGTCGCGACCGAAGACATCAAGCCCCTGGTCGCCGCCCGCCGCGAGACCTCGGAGGCGGAGTATATCGCCTTCTGCGCAGCCGGGTCGCCCCGAAGCTGCGCTAGCTCAACCCTGTGCCGCCGGCACTGGAGCCGGCGGCCGATAGCCGCTGACCTCCGCGCCGTCGAACGGCCGGAGCCGGGCGAAGCCCAGGGTCGAAAGTGCCGGGATTAGTCCGGCGATCAGGAAAACCGGGCGGAAATCCGCCGCCGTGACCGGCCCGTCGCCGACCACGATGGCGAGCAGCGTGGCGCCGAGCGAGACGCCGAAGCTCATCGAAAGCTGCTGCGCCACGCTGGACAGGCTGGTCGCCCTGCTCATGATCGCGGGGGTCAGCTCGGCATAGCCCAGCGTGTTGATGCTGGTGAACTGGACCGAGCGCAGGAAGCCGAAGACCAGCAGATAGCAATAGAGCATCCAATGCGGCGTATCCTGGCGGAACAGCGCCAGCCCGGCGATCATGCCGCCGACCAGGATGCCGTTGCCCATCAGCATGCGGCGAAAGCCGAAGCTGCGCAGGATCCAGGGCGAGACCGTCTTCATCAGGATGGCGCCGATCCCGGAGACGAAGGTGATCAGGCCGGAATGCAGCGCATCCAGCCCGAAGCCCAGCTGCATCAGCAGCGGCAGCAGGAACGGCACCGTGCCGAGCCCGACCCGGCAGATCCCGCCGGTCAGCACCGAGATGTTGAAGGTGCGGTTGCGGAACAGCGTCAGATCGAGCGCCGGGGCTTCGACCCGCCGGGCATGCCAGCCATAGAGCAGCAGGGTCAGCGTCGCGACGGCGAAGAGCGAGGCCTGCAACTGCGTCGAAACCAGATGCCGCCCCAGGCTCTCGATCGCGAATTCCAGGAAAGCCAGGCCGCAACCCGCTACCAGGAACCCGACGAAATCGAAGCGCGGCGGTTTCTGCGCCCGGAAATTCTCGATATTGCGCAGCGCCAGCACGATGCCGGCGATGCCGATCGGGATATTGATGTAGAAAATCCAGCGCCAGGACGCATAGGTCGTGAGGAAGCCGCCGATGATCGGCCCCATGGTCGGGCCGATCAGCGCCGGCATGGTGACGTAGCTCATCGCCGTGACCAGCGCATCCTTCGGAAAGGAGCGCAGCAGGATGAGCCGTCCGACCGGCGTCATCATGGCGCCGCCGAAGCCTTGAAGCACACGGGTCGCGACCAGCATGGGCAAGCTGGTGGCCAGGCCGCACAGCGCCGAGCCGACCGTGAACATGACGATCGCCGAACAGAACACGGTGCGCGCGCCGAACCGGTCGGCGATCCAGCCGCTGATCGGGATGAAGACGGCGAGGCTGAGGAGATACGACGTAACCGCCAGGTTGAGCTTCAGCGGGTTCTCGCCCAGGCTGCGCGCGATCTGCGGGATCGAGGTCGAGATGATCGTGGAATCGAGATTTTCCATGAACAGCCCGCAAGCGACGACCAGCGGGATCAGGATACGTAGCCGCGGATCGGTCGCCGTCCGGTAGACCGGCTTGTCGATCGGCACGGGCGTTCCGATCTTGCCGTCATCGGCCCCGGCCTCGATCATCCTCGCTCCTTCGCTTGGTTCGACTATCCTAACCAAGCCTCTCAAAACTGGCGAGGTTCAGTTTCTCGACGCAGTCATGCAAGATGGCCCTGGTGCAAGCGACGGGATCTCGATCGGTCATGAAGACAGTATTTCTAGTGGGCTGCCCGCGCAGCGGAACGACCTGGCTGCAGATCATCCTGGGCAGCCATCCCGGCATTGCGACCGTGCGCGAAACCCATTTGTTCGACCGCTATCTGGCCGACATCTACGCGCGCTACGAGAGCGAAGCGCAGAAGATCGGCAAGGACGGGCTGCGCATCCTGCTGGGCGAAGACAAGCTCGACCGGCTGTGCCGGAACTTCGCCGATGGCGTGCTGGCGGAGATCGCCGCGACCAAGCCGGGCTGCAGCGTCGTGCTGGAAAAGACCGCAAGCCAGATCTGGTCGACGCAGCTGATGCGGCGCCTCTATCCCGAAGCGTATTTCCTGCACATTGTCCGCGATCCCCGCGCCGTTGCCGCCTCAATGCTGGCCTATGCGCGGGAAAGCTGGGCCAATGAGGGTGAGCCCCGACGTGCTGACAGCGGCCGAGGCGTGGCAGAGCGCCGTCACGATCGGTCATCGCGACCTGGCCGCGTGGCGAGCGGCGCATCGAGATCCGCTACGAGGATCTGGTCGCCGCCCCCGATGCGACGTTGGCCGCGATTTTGGCCCCGCTCGGCCTCGATCCGATCGGCTATGACCGCGAGCGCTTCTCGATCGACACACTGAAGCGCCGCGGCACGGCCGGCAGCCCGCTCGACCCGGCCTGGGGAGAATCGCGAAAATTTCTTCCGCCGCGGGGCCGCCGAAGGCTGGACCGACGAGCTCAGCCGAGCGCAGATCGCCATCGTCGAGGACGTCTGCGCCGAGCTGATGGCGGAATTCGGCTATCCGGGAAGCTAAGGGATCGTTTGGTAGTAGCCCCCCGCATTGGCTGGCCCTAATTCGCTCTGCCGCCAAGGGTTTGGTCGGCCTGGCAGCCAGCAGAATCTGCCGGAATGGTAGCGTTGCCTCCCGGAAAATTTTGCCGCCGCGCAGGTTCGCCCTCAGTCGGTTCGACACGGATGTCGAGGGTGACTGCTACGATTCGACCTGAAACGACAGTAAAATCAATAATACATCGCCACAGATCGAAAGATTTATACCATTTCAATCGACATTCTTCGTATATTCCAGATTAGAGCTCTCAATTATCAAATTAAAATACTCATCCATCTTAAATATTAGTCCAGATTATTATCTAATCTGCATAAATTACTAAGCAATTTGGCATTGTTGCGCCAAATAATGTCAAACCGATATTACATATATTGACCGATATCTGCAAACTCCTCGATGGCACACCCCTTGCGGATCTGCTGTCCGAGCCCGGCACATGCCGCGGCCGTCTTGGTGAGGATGGGAGCATCCCTTGCCGCAGGACGGCGGCGGCATTTGCCGGACGGGCGACGGCGCGGATTGCGCGCGGCCGCCGGCCAAACTGCAGAGGGAATGAACCATGTCGGACATCACACTTACCGCTACGCAGCGCCAGACCCTGCTGTCCTTGACCCAGGTGACGTCGCTGTTCAACCGGACCCAGGAGCGCCTCAACACCGGCAAGAAGGTCAATTCCGCGACCGACGACCCGGTGTCGTTCTTCCGGGCCCAGTCGCTGAGCGACCGGTCGACCAGCATTCTCGGCTTCAAGTCCAATATCGATCAGTCGGTGCAGGCCGTCACGGCCGCGCTGAACGCGACCACGGCCGTGCAGAACCTGCTCGGCGAGCTTCAAGGCACGCTGGAGGGCGCGCGCGGCGCGTCGCTCAGCAACCGCATCTCGGCGACCCAGCAATTTGAGACCATCGGCACGCAGCTCGCCCAGCTTGTGAAGGACGCCTCGTTCCAGGGCCTCAACATCCTGGCCTCGACCTCGGTCAGCCTGAGCACGCAGTTTTTCCGAGCGCACCGCGGCGACGCTGACCATCCAGGCTTCAACCTCGTCGCCACCTCGACCGCCAACGAGCGCACCCTGTTTACCCAGGCCGCGGCTTTCGGCGCGGGCGGCAATCTGATCTTCAGCAACATCATCGGCAATGCCAATCTGTCGATCGAGGTCGCGGGCTTTTCGGCGCTCGACCTGACGCGCACCAGGGCGGCGTCGGCACGGTCAAGGCTTCCGTCGCCCAGGCGATCTTCACCGCCGCCGAAAACCGTATCAGCGCCGCGATCAGCCAGCTCCAGGGCATCGCCGCCCAGCTCGGCACCAATGTCGCGATCCTGACGGCGCGCGCGAATTTCAGTTCCAACTACTCGAACACCCTGACCAACGGCGCGGACGCGCTGACCCTGGCCGATCTCAATGCCGAAGCGGCGAACTCCCAGGCCCTGACGCTCCGTCAGCAGCTGGGCATCCAGTCGCTCTCGGTCAGCGGCCAGCAGAACTCGTCGATCCTGACGCTGCTGCGTTAAGCCGAAACGCTCCCTCTGCGCCGAAGGGCCGGCCGACACGGCCTTCACCGCACAGCGATCAGCGGACCCATTGCGCCAATGCCAGGGCGGCGAGCGCCAGCGCCGCGATCCAAAGCGGCCAGAACAACGGCCCGCGCCCCTGCGGCCCTTGCAAGACCTTCACCGTATCGGGGTGGAGCGGCAGCCCGCCATGGGCCAGCTGCTTCAGCGTGCGCTCGACATCGACGAGCATCGAGGGCAGGCGTTCCAGGCTGGCCAGCATATCGGCGGCCCCGATCATCGCGCGCGCCGGCGCGGAGCGATTCAGCGCCATCCATTCCTCGACCAGCGGCCGGGCCAGCTCCCACATATTCACGGTCGGGTCGAGATGACGGCCGAGCCCCTCGGCGAGGACCATGGTCTTCTGCAACATGAGCAGCTGCGGCTGCGTTTCCATCTTGAACTGCTGGGTGATCTGGAACAGCTGCGACAGCAGGCGCGCGACGGAGATCTGCTCCAGCGGGCGCTCCAGCAGCGGCTCGCCGATCGAACGGCAAGCCTGGGTGAAGGCCTCGACCGATTCGCTGGCCGGCACGAAGCCGGCATCGAAATGGACCTGCGCCACCTTGCGGTAATCGCCGGTCAGGAATCCCACCAGCATATCGGCCAGATAATAGCGATGCTTGCGGTCGAGCCGGCCCATGATGCCGAAATCGACCGCGATGATGGCGCCGTCCGGCGCGACGAACAAATTGCCCGGATGCAAATCGGCGTGGAAGAAGCCGTCGCGGAACACCATGGCGAAGAAGGCCGCAGCGGATTTGCCGACGAGATCGCGCGGGTCGAGGCGGCGGCGAGCAGAGCGTCCTTTTCGCCGATCGGGATGCCGCGGATCCGCTCCGTCGTCAGCATGCGCTTGGCGGTGCGCGACCAGTCGATGCGCGGCACGCGGAACCAGGGATCGCCCTTGAAATTCTCGGCCAGCTCGGCCGAAGCAGCGGCCTCGAGCCGCAGATCCATTTCGAACTCGACCGATTCATGCAGGCGCCGGACGATCTCGATCGGATGCACGCGCTGCCAGTCCGGCCGCCAACGCTCGATCCGCTCAGCCAGCCACAGCAGCAGATCGAGATCGCGCGCGAAGGCCGCGGCGACACCGGGGGCGCAGTACCTTGACAGCGACATCGCGCCCGTCCGCCGTGGTCGCGAAATGCACCTGCGCCACCGAGGCGGCGGCGACCGGATCGAGTCGAAGGTCGAGAACAGCTGGTCGATGGTCTGCCCGAGTTCGGCCTCGATAACGGCGATCGCCTGCTTGCTCGGGAACGGCGGCAGCTTGTCCTGCAGCATCGAGAGATCGGCCGCCATCTCCTCGCCGATCAGGTCCGAGCGGGTCGAGAGCGCCTGGCCGAGCTTGATATAGCTCGGCCCCAAACGCTGCAGCGCCAGCGCCATGCGCACGCCGGGCCGCAAGCCGACGACCTCGGCCCGCGGTCGGAAACAGACCCGCGTCAGCCGGACGAAACCCGCACCGAAGGTGAGCCATTCCAGCGGAAACAGCGCGTCATGCCGCGCCAGCAGCACGCCAATCCGCAGCAACGCGACGACGTGCTTCGCGCCACGAAACAGGCCGATCATGGCAGCGGCCCTCTCCTCTCCGCCCCATTGGGGCGGAGAGGTTGGGTGAGGTGGGGAACGCTCCGGTCGGACGGCGGGAACCTGAAATGAAAGGCGGCGCGGCGGGAGTTGAGCGCGCCCCACCTCACCCAGCCTCTCCCCCCCAATTGGGCGGAGAGGAGCGGATTTGGGAGGCGGCGGCAGTCGAGTGCGGACCGCCCTTGCAGTCCTCCAGGCCCGCGAAATGCCATCCTACAACCGCCACCCGGAATGCATCGCGGCGATGCCGCCGGTCAGGTTGCGGTATTTCACCTGCTCGAAGCCGACTGCGCGCATGCGCTCGACCAGCTCGTCCTGCGGCGGGAAGCGGCGGATGCTTTCGGCCAGGTAGCGATAGGCCTCCTCGTCGCCCGCGACCCAGCGGCCGAGCCGCGGCAGCACTTCAAAGGAATAGATGTCGTAGGGCTTGGCCAGCGCCGGCGCCGCGACCTTGCTGAATTCGAGGCAGATGAACCGCCCGCCCGGCCGCAGCACGCGCCGCGCCTCGGCCAGCGCCAGGTCGATATGCGTCACGTTCCGCAAACCGAAGGCAATGGTGTAGCAATCGACCGATCGATCCGGCAGCGGCAGCGCCTCGGCGTCGCCGACCACCCAGTCGATCCCGCCCAATATGCCGCGATCGATCGACCGGTCGCGCCCGACCGAAACCATGTTGGCGTTGATGTCGCAGACCGTGACCCGCGCCGCGGGCGGCGTGTCGCCGATTGCCGGGTTGCGCGGCCGCGTGCGCTCCAGGAAGCGGAAGGCAATGTCGCCCGTGCCGCCCGCAACGTCGAGCAGATGCTGGCCCGGCCGCGGATTGAGCCAATCCATCAGCGCGGCCTTCCACAGCCGGTGGATGCCGCCACTCATCAGATCGTTCATCAGATCGTAGCGCTGGGCGACGCTGTCGAAGACGCCGCGGACGAGCGTCTTCTTTTCATCGACCGGCACGGTGCGGAAGCCGAAATCGGCGGAATCGGGATCGGGGTCGGTTTTCATGGCGGGGCGACCATAGCGCGGGGCGCGCAAGCCCGCCACCGTGACGCAAACTCCGTTCAGGATGCGAAGAGGTAGGCCGCGAGCAGCCGCTTGGTCTCCTCGATCACCCGGCGGCGATCATCCTTGTCCGGCTGTTCGAAGGCGAATCCCAGCAACCGGTCGCCGGTCTCGGTCGCGATCTTGAGCTTCCAGTCGAGCGCACCCGGCGTGCCGATGCCGAGTCCCTCGGTCATGAACCAGCGGACCAGCGAGGCGCCGCCGGCAATCCGGCGCGGCATAGGCGTCGCGCGCCGGCCGGCTGACATAGCGGCCGCCGCCCTGGGCGCCATAGGCGACGGTGACGAAATCCGGATTGGCCTCGAGATAGAGGTAGAACGCCTCGATCACGGCGCTGAGCAGGCCCGGCCCGTCCTTGGGCGCCGCCGCAGCGATCTGCGTGGTCAGGCCCTTCTGGAACGTCTCCATATGGCGCATGGCGATAGCATCGACGATCGCCTGCTTGTCCGGGAAGAAGCGGTAGAGCGCGCCGACCGAGACCCCGGCCTCGGCCGCGATCATCGCCGTCGTCACCTCTTCGAGCGGCTGGCCGCGGCCGAGCAGCACCGCCGCGCCGGCGAAAATGCGCTGCACGGTCTCCTGGCTGCGCTCCTGCACCGGGCTGCGCCGGGCACGGGCGCCCGGCTCGGCGGCAGGCGGTTTTGTCGCAGGTTCGCGGACGGTCATCCGGCGGGTGTAGCGCGCTTCGCCGTTTCGCTCAATTGACAAGATGCCGGCGGCGTGAGACAAACGCGAACACGACGTCACGTTTGTATCGAATTCCCGCGCTGGAGGATAGAATGGCCGTTCCGCTGCATCAGGTGATCCGGGTCGGGTCCTATGTCGTGAAACAGCATCTGCGGGGCGTCAGCCGCTATCCGCTGGTGCTGATGCTGGAGCCGCTGTTCCGCTGCAATTTGGCCTGCGCCGGCTGCGGCAAGATCGATTATCCGGACGAGATCCTGAACCAGCGCCTGTCGGTCGAGGATTGCCTGAGCGCGGTCGACGAATGCGGCGCGCCCGTGGTCGCCATCGCCGGCGGCGAGCCGCTGCTGCACAAGGACATGCCGCGCATCGTCGAGGGCATGATCCAGCGCAAGAAATTCGTCTATCTCTGCACCAACGCACTGCTGCTCGAAAAGAAGATGGACGATTTCAAGCCGAGCCCGTTCTTCGCCTGGGACGTCCATCTCGACGGCGACCAGGAAATGCATGACAAGGCAGTGTGCCAGGACGGCGTCTATGACCGCGCCGTCGCCGCGATCAAGAAAGCCAAGTCCAAGGGCTTCCGCGTCTGCATCAACACCACGCTGTTCGACAACGCCAAGGCCGACCGCGTCGCCAAATTCTTCGACGACGTCAAGGCGATGGGCGTCGACGGCATCATGGTCTCGCCCGGCTACGCCTATGAGCGGGCGCCCGACCAGCAGCATTTCCTCAATCGCCAGAAGACGAAGCAGCTGTTCCGCGACATCTTCAAGCTGGGCAAGGGCAAGGGCTGGCAGTTCAACCAATCCTCGCTGTTCATGAATTTCCTGGCCGGCAACGAGACCTTCAAATGCACGCCCTGGGGCAAGCCGGCGCGCACGGTGTTCGGCTGGCAACGTCCCTGCTACCTGCTGGGCGAAGGCTATGCCAAGACCTATCGCGAGCTGATGGACACGACCGACTGGGACAAATACGGCACCGGCGCTTATGAAAAATGCGCCGACTGCATGGTTCATTCCGGCTATGAGGCGACCGCCGTGGTCGACGCCGTGCGGCACCCGCTGAAGTCGCCAGGGTCGCTCTGCTCGGGCCGAAGCTGGACGGTGCAATGGCGCCGGAGATCCCGCTCGATACCCAGCGGCCGGCGGAATATGTGTTCTCGCGCCATGTGCAGGATGCGATCGCGCAGATCCACGAGCAGAAGAAGGCGAGCTGATCCGCGCAAGAGACCCGGCATCGCCTGCGGATCAGCAATCGCATGGAAGCGGCCGGCGGGCTAATGCCGCCGGCGCGCCCCCGCTCGTCTTTACTGCGGTTCCTTCACGGTGACATAGCGCAGCGGGAAGAAATTATCGGCCGGCTGGACTACGTCGACAGTGTTGCGCGCAGCCCAGACGATGACCTGCTGATGCAGAGGAATGTAAAGATAGTTGTCCTTCACAAACCTCAGCACATCGCTGATGCGTTGCTGCCGCTTAGCCTTGTCCGTTTCGGTCTGGATGGCGAGCATGCCGTCATCGATCTCCTTGTAGGAGAAGCCGCTGACGTTGAAGCCGCCAATGCCGCTCCCGTCGCGCGTCGCCATGAGCGCCAAGATGACATTGTGCGCGTCATAGGTGACCGGCGTCCAACCGAGCAGGAAGAAGCTCGTGTCGTAGGCGGGCCCGCTGACCTTGGCGAAGTACTTGGCGCGGGTCTGGGCCAACAGGTGGACCTTGATACCGATTTTGGCCAGCATGGCGGAAACCGCCTGGCAGATCGCCTCATCGTTCACATAGCGATCGTTCGGGCAGTCCATGCCGGTCTCGAACCCGTTGGGATAGCCCGCCTGGGCCAGAAGCGTCTTCGACATCTCCGGATCGTAGGCCGGGCGCTCGTTCAGGGCCGGGTCGAAGCCATTGATCCCGGGCGCGATCATCTCCGCCGTCGGCTGCGACAGGCCGCGCATGACCTTGGCCTTGATCGCGTTGACATCGATGGCGCGGAAGAACGCCTCGCGCACCTTGATGTCCTTGAACGGGTTCTTGCCCTTGACATTCGATTCGAGCAACTCGTCACGCGCTTGATCCATGCCGAGGAAGATCGTGCGAAGTTCCGGCGTCTCGATGATCTTCATGCCCGATGTGGTACCGAGCCGCTCCACATCCTGCGGGGGCACAGCGTAGATGAAGTCGACCGCTCCCGACAGCAGCGCCGCGACCCGCGTCGAATCGTTCTGGATTCGGTTGAACACCGCCTCGGTAATGTTGTGCTGCGGCGTGTCCCACCAATTGGGGTTGGGCACCAGCACGGTCCGCACGTCCGGCACGCGCTCCTTCACCATGAACGGCCCGGTGCCCATGGCATTACGCGAAGCGAAACTCTCCTCGTCCAGGTGAGTGAGATCAGTCGGCATTTCCGCATGGTTCCTGACGCACCAGACCTTGGACATGATAACCCAGGCGGTCAGCTCGTCCGGCAGGATCGAGTCCGGCGCCTTGGTCACGATCTCGACCGTGCCCTCATCGATCTTCCGGATCTCCTTGATCATCGAGAACATGGGGCGGACATTCGACCGCAGGTCAGCGGCGCGCTGATACGAGAACTCGACATCGTCGGCCGTGAAGGGCGTGCCATCCTGAAACTTCACCCCCTGGCGCAGCTTGAAGCGCCAGGTATCAGGTGCCGTCTGAGCCCACTCGGTGGCGAGCGCCGGCTCCAGCTTCAGGTTCCGGTCGCGCCGCACCAGTGGCTCGTAGATGTTCGCCGCGAAAGAAAGCGTGAAGGTTTCGCTCACGGCGTAGGGATCGAGCGAGATGACGTCGCCGTCGCTCGCCCAGCGGAACGCTGCCGCCTCGGCGGCAGGCCCTCCAAGCAGCAAAAGAACCAACGGCGCTGACACGCCGATGCATGCAAGCATCCTGCCCAGCGCCCTGATAAGGTAGTGCATTTCCATAACCGGCCCATGCTCCCCGCGTTAACAACGCCAGCCGCACAGAGCGACAAGCGGCGCTACGGGTGCATGTCATCTCTGGAAAAGAGAGCTACGGTTGTAGTGGTCGGGAGCCAACGGCGCGGCGACCAGTGTCGCCCTACAGGCCGATTGAAGGGGAGCTGATCTAAACCGGCTTCTCGCCCTTGATCGTCACCCGGTTGCCGTAGCGCCGATTCGGCCAGTAATCCCAGACCGCATGATGCTGGGCACAGCGATTGTCCCAGAAGGCCAGCGCATTGGGCGTCCAGCGGAAGCGGCACTGGAACATCGGATGCGTCATGTGCCGGTACAGATAGGCCAGCAAGGCATCGCTCTCGTCGCGCGGCAGGCCGAGGATCTGGGTGGTAAAGCCGGAATTGACGTAGAGGCTCTTGCGCCCGGTCCAGGGATGGGTACGGATCACCGGATGGACCGCGCGCGGATAGGTCGGCTTGTCGGCCACGCCCAGGTTCTGGAACAGGCCGCGATAGACGTGCTCGCCGTCATGTACCGCCTCCAGCCCGTCGAGATGCGTCTTCATCCGGTCGGACAACGCGTCATAAGCGGCGTACATATTGGCGAAGAGCGTATCGCCGCCCTCGGGTGGGCATTCCTTGATATGCAGGATCGAGCCCATCGGCGGCTCGGCATCGCAGGACACGTCGCTGTGCCAGCCCTCGCCATTGGCGCGATCGGAATTGGCATCGGCCTCGACGATCATCAGCTCGGGACGGCCGGGCTCATGCGGTGCCGCCGGATGGATATGCAGCTCGCCGAACAACAGGCCGAAGGCGACATGCTGGTCGGGCATGATGTCCTGGTCGCGCAGGAAGATCACGAGATGGTCGGCCAGCGCGTGGCGGATCTCCGCGAGGAGATCGGGTCCGACCGGCCGCGTCAGGTCGATGCCCTCGATCTCGGCGCCGATGGTCGGCGTCAGGCGCCGGACCCGGATCTGCGCATAATCGCGCGGCCCGTTGTACCGGTCGCGCAGGCGCAGCCCCATGCTCGTGCCCTTCTCGATCGCCATGCCTCTCTCCTCGATACCCTTCGTTTGGTATATCCACCTAATCACGCCATCCGGGCGCCGAAAGCCGGACGCCCGAAATTTCCCTGCCGGAATCGGTCGTGCGCAGGCTAAGCTCCGCCGCCCGTGCCGTCTCATGAGTTGCCTGCATGCCCGAACTTCCCGAGGTCGAGACCGTCTGCCGCGGTCTCGCATCCGTTCTCGAAACCCGCGTGATCCGGCATCTCGATCTGCGCGCAAGGATTTGCGCTTTCCCTTCCCGCCCGGCCTCGCCGCCCTTGTCGAGAGACGGCGCGTCACCGCCGTCCGGCGACGGGCGAAATACATCCTGATCCATCTCGACGATGGCGGCGTGCTGATCGGTCATCTCGGCATGTCGGGGCGCATGTTGATCGGGGCGGCCGAAGGAGTGGTGCTAGAGACGCATGACCATGTCGTTTTCCACACCGACCACGGCATGGTCGTGCGTTTCAACGACGCCAGACGCTTCGGCTTTCTCGATTATGCCCGGGAGGAGGATCTGCACCGGCACAAGCTGCTCGCCGGTCTCGGGCCGGAGCCGCTCGGCAATGAGTTCAGCGGGCCGGTACTGGCCGCCAAGCTCGCCGGCAAGATCACGCCGATCAAGGCGGCGCTGCTCGACCAGAAGATCGTGGCCGGGCTCGGCAACATCTATGTGTCCGAGGCGCTCTATTTCGCCGGGCTGCTGCCGACCCGGCTGGCGGCCACGGTCTCCGGCGCCAAGGCGGAAAAGCTGGTGGCTTCGATCAAGGATGTCCTGAACCGCGCCATCGCCGCCGGTGGGTCGAGCCTGCGCGACTATGTCCAGACCAGCGGCGAACTAGGCTATTTCCAGCATCAATGGGCGGTCTACGGCAAGGAGGGCGAGCCCTGCCCCGCCTGCACCTGCAGCGAGGGCATCCTGCGCATCGTGCAGTCCAACCGCTCGACATTCTATTGTGCCAAACGCCAGCGATAATGGTGTATCGTCCGGCCCGATGACTCGCGCCCTGATCCTCGCCGCTGCTCTGCTCGGCCTCTCGACGGCTGTACTGGCCGAAACCCCGGCACCCGGCTTCGTGCCCGGGACCGAGGATGTCCCGCTGATGCCGGGGCTCGCGACCGATGCGGGCTCGGATCTGGTGTTCGATAAGCCGCAAGGCCGCATCGTCGAGATCCGAGCACATGGCGCGCTCACCCGCAAAGCCGTGCTCGCCTTCTACAAGGAAAGCCTGAAGCAGCTCGGCTGGCACGAGACGGATGAACGCCATTTCCAGCGCGAGGGCGAGCGGCTCAGCCTGGATTTCAACGGCAGCGACGGCAATCTGCAGGTCGGGTTCACCCTCGCCCCGCAGTGACGCTGCCCCCTCCCTTTTCTGAGGTAGTCATGACCTACGAAAACATTACCGTCGAGAAGCGCGGGGCCGTCGGGCTGATCGCGCTGAACCGGCCGAAGGCATTGAACGCGCTGTGCAAAGCGCTGATCGAGGATCTGGGCCACGCGCTGGACGACATGGAGGCCGATCAGGCGATCGGCTGCGTGGTGCTGACCGGCAGCGACAAGGCCTTTGCCGCCGGCGCCGACATCAAGGAAATGGCGTCCAAGACCTACATGGACGCCTATCTCAATGACTTCATTACGATCGGCTGGCAGCGCGTCACGACCTGCCGCAAGCCGATCATCGCTGCGGTCGCCGGCTATGCGCTGGGCGGAGGCTGCGAGATGGCGATGATGTGCGATTTCATCCTGGCCGCCGACAACGCCAAATTCGGCCAGCCCGAGATCCTGCTCGGCACCATTCCCGGCTCGGGCGGGACACAGCGCCTGACCCGCTTCGTCGGCAAGTCCAAGGCGATGGAGATGTGCTGACCGGCCGTCAGATCGACGCCACGGAAGCCGAGCGCTGCGGCCTGGTCAGCCGGGTCCTGCCGCTGGCCGAGTTGCTGCCGGAGGCGCTCAAGGTCGCCGAGAAGATCGCCGGCCTGTCGCAGCCGATCGTCATGATGGCCAAGGAATGCGTCAACCGCAGCTACGAGACGACTTTGGCCGAAGGCGTGCTGTTCGAGCGGCGCGTGTTCCACTCGACCTTCGCGACCGAGGATCAGAAGGAAGGCATGGCCGCCTTCGTCGACAAGCGCAAAGCGGCGTTCAAAAACCAGTGACGCTCGTCGGCCCCAACCCGCCCGCGCTGCTCGACGGCATCGCGGCGATCGCCGATCGCTATGACGGCTTCGTCCTGGATGTCTGGGGCGTGCTGCATAATGGCATGGCGCCCTATCCCGGCGTGGTCGACGCGCTGCAGCGGCTGCACGCTGCCGGCAAGCGGGTCGTGCTGTTGTCCAACGCGCCGATGCGGGCCGAAAAGGTCGCCGCCCGCATCGAAAAGCTCGGCGTGCCGCGCCCGCTCTTCCAGGCGGTCATGACATCGGGCGAGGAAGTCTGGCTGAATTTGCTGCACCGGACCGATCCGCTCTATGCCGTGCTCGGCCGGCACTGCCTGTTCATCGGTTCGCCGCGCCATCGCGGCATGCTCGAAGGGATCGGGCTGGTCGAGGCCGCAACCCCGGAAGAGGCGGATTTCATCCTCGACACCGGGCCCGACGATCTCGACGACGAGGCGACCGGCTACCGCGCCGTGCTGGAAGAATCTGCGGCACGCGGCTTGCCGATGCTGTGCGCCAATGCCGATCTCCATGTCATGCATGGCGACACGCTGATCGCCTGCGCCGGGCAATTGGCCAAGATCTATGAGGACTTGGGCGGCGCGGTGCGCTGGCACGGCAAGCCGCATGGCTCGGTCTATGCCGCGTGCCTCGACCTGCTCGGCATCGCCGACCGGTCGCGCATCCTGTGCGTCGGCGATTCCCTGCGCACCGACATCGCCGGCGCCAATGCCGCCGGGCTGGATTCGATGCTGGTCGGCGGCGGCATCCATGCCGCGGAACTCGGCTTGCTCGACGGTGCGCCGCTCGACCCGGCAAAGGTCGCGGCGTTGCTGCAGGACCGGCCGATGCCGCGCTATGTGATCGGCGAGCTGAGCTGGTAGAAGCCCTTTTCCTGCACCCAGCCTGTGGAAATATTGCCGCGGGTCGCGACAATCTTCAGTGGGGCGTGCGGGGACGCCCATAGGCGCTAGGATAAGATGGACAGGCCTTTTCGCCGGCACGACCCACCTCACCCCGGCCCTCTCCCCCCTGAAGGGCGGAGAGGGAGATTTTAGCGCCGGTGCCTTTAACTCCCTCTCCGCCCAATGGGGCGGAGAGGGTTGGGGTGAGGTGGGGAACGCTCAAGGGTTGCCAATGCGCTTATCCTGGCGCCTATGGGCGGGACGCCCGCCCCACTGGAGATCGGAGCCTTCGTTCAATGATCCGATGTGTGCAGGATCTGCTCGGCCAACCCGGTCTCATAGCCGATGCCTTCGGCCGTGATCAGCGCGCTGTCGGGAAAGCGCGACTTGATCAGTCCCTTGCGTTCGAGCGCGACCCAGACGGCCTGGTTGCCGAGGCCGGTCGCATCGCGGGTCGCGACCACGGCATGGCCGAGATGGAAGTGATCGCCATGGGGACGGGGGAAGCCACCGATCTCGATGCCCTCTGCGGTCGGCTGCCCCTCGCCGGGCAGGGTCGCCAGGTATTGCATCAGCGTCAGCGTCTTCAGCTGCAGCGGGTTGAGATTGAGCGGGTTCCTCTTCGGCGGCATCGGCGATAATCCTCGGGATCGGCGGCAAGATCGAGGATCGAGGGGTAGTCGCTTCCGGCTTCGGCCGCAAGCATCGCGCGTCACCCCAACCGCTAGCGCATGGCAACCGGGCCAATGTTTAAGCTGGCCTTCATCTCGTGCCGCCACTGTCGCCCGGGGCCGATCTTTCCAGATTCAGCCAGTCCGAGACAGACCCTGCGAGCACGACGCCAGGTCCATATGGTTCATTCCGAGGTCACATCGGTTCGGCAGGTCGAGCTCAGGCTCGGGCCTGTCGAGTAAGGCCGATGCTACGGGTCCTTGCCATCCTGCTCTGCCTGATGCTCGGCAACGGCACTGCCGCCGCTGCGGCGTGGGACCGGCTGGCGACACCCTATTTCAATCATATCGGCCGCGAGAACGGCCTGCCGCACGATATCGTCATGGATATGGCGCAGGACAATGACGGTGCGATCTGGATCGCAACCCAGGGCGGGCTCGCGCGCTGGGACGGCTATCGGCTGCACGCCTTCAACCATGTCGACGGCGATGCCGGCTCGCTGCCGGACAGCACCGTCATGCGGCTGCTGGTCGACAGCTCGGGCCGGCTCTGGGTCGCCACGATTTCCGGCCTGATCGCCCGCTTCGATGCGGCGACCGAACGCTTCGAGACCGTGTCGATGCCCGATGGCGGCGTCGGCGTGCCGGGCGGGCTGGTCGATGATGGCGCGGGTGGCGTCTGGGTCGGCGGCACCGACGGCCTGGCGCATGCGACGGCCACCTCCTGGCAAAGGGACAGCCGGATCGAAGGCGATGTCAACGCCGCGGTCCGTTGCCTGATGCGCAGTCATGACGGCACGATCTGGGCCTGCGGCACGACCAGGCTCTATCGCAGAGCACCGCAGGGTGGGCAATGGCTGGCGCTGGACGCGCAGCCCGATGCCGATCCGATCCGCTCGATGATGGAAGATGCGCAGGGGCGGATCTGGTTCGGCACCGATCATTCCGGCATCGGCCTGCTCGATCCCGCGACCGGCAAGCGGACCATGCTGGCCGCACCCGACCCGGCTTCCGGTCAAATCCGCGAGCTGGCACCGTCCGGTCCGGACGAGGTCTGGGGCGTCCTCGCCGGCACCGGCATCATCCAGGCCAATGCCGTCACCGGAGCCGTAACGCATATCACGAGCCGCGACGGCCCGCGCGGTGCCCTCGGCACGGACACGCTCTATGCCGTCATGCGCGACCGCTCGGGCCTGCTCTGGGTTGGCGGCCTCGGCGGCGTCTGGTATCGGGCGGGCGGTCCAGCCCTGGTCGATACGATCTGGCCGGCGCTCGATCCGCAGCATGGACCATGGGGCCTCGACGTGCTCAGCCTCTGTGGCGGCAGCACCTCGAGCCGGATCTGGATCGGCACGCTGCGGGCCGGGCTGCTGACTGTCGATCCCGGGCAAGGCGACCAGGCCGTGATCCAGCGTGCCGCGCCCGACAGCCCCGCCGATGCGCCGGTCGTCGAATGCGCCGTGGGGCCGGACGGTACCGTTTATGCCGGCCAGCGCAAGGGCTTCGCGCGGCTGGCGCCTGGCGAACCGCCAGCCAAGGCCGAATCCATCGTGCCGCCGGCGCTGGACGCTGCCGGCGCCGTGCGCTCGATCGCGGCAACGCGGGATGCGCTCTGGCTCGGCACCGATGCCGGGCTGTTTCGGGCCGATCCGCATGGCGAGATCCAGGATCACTACGAATATGAGGCCGAAGACGGCGGTGGGCTGACCAACAACAGCGTCGAGATCCTGGCAGAAGACCATGCCGGCAGCATGTGGGCCGGCACGCATCGCGGACTGAACCGCATCGACGAGAAAACCGGCACGATCGAGAAGATCATGCCGAATGCGGAGGCCGACTCCCTGCCCGGCCTCAACATTTCCACGCTGCTGTTCGACCGGCGGGGCCGCTTGTGGGTCGGCACGATCGGCGGTTCCGGCATCGGCGTCCTGGAGCATCCCGAGATCGACGGTCCGCGGCATTTCCGGCGCATCGGCACCGCCGAGGGCCTGCCCAGCCCGAATATCGGCGTGCTGCTGGAAGACGCCGAAGGCCGGATCTGGGCCAGCTCGACCGACGGGCTCTTCGTCATCGATCCGATACGCTGCATCCGCGCGGGCTCGGTCTGGCGGACGGCGTCGTCATCCGCTCCTACTGGGCGCATTCCGGTCTTAAGCTGGCGGATGGCACGCTGCTGTTCGGTGGTCTCAAGGGCCTGAGCGCAATACACCCGCAATTGCTGCGGGATTGGACCTATACGGCGCCGGTGCAGATCAGCATGATCCGGGTCGGCCACCATGCCATCCCGCTCGGCCAGCCGATCGTACTGACGCCGGAGGATCGCAGCCTGCAGGTCGAGTTCGCGGCGCTCGACTATTCGGCGCCCGAGCGGAACCGCTACGCCTATCAGCTCCAAGGCTACGACGCGGACTGGATCCCGACCGATGCCGAGCATCGCCTGGCCGCCTATACCAATCTGCCGCCGGGCGACTATACGCTGCTGCTGCGCGGCTCGAACCGGCTCGGCGTCTGGACCGATCCGCCGACCGCCCTGCCGATCCGGGTGTTGCCGGCCTGGCATCAGACCTGGTGGTTCCGGCTGATGGAAGCCGCCGGGTTCCTGGCACTGATCGCCGCCATCGTACAGTTGCGCACGCTCAGCCTGGCGCGCCATCAGGCGGAACTGGAACGTGAGGTCGCGCGGCGCACCGTCGAACTCGAACGGAGCCAGCATCAGCTGGAACTGTCGAACGTGACGCTGGCGGCTTCGGCCGAGATGCTGCGCAAGCTGGGCGATATCGGCCGCACCATCACCGCCAGCCTCGACATGGACCGCATCTTCGCCTCTTTGTGCCGGAATATCGGCGCGATGCTCGATGCCGATTCCGTCGCCATCTGGCTGCTCGACGACCCGCCGAGCCGCCTGAAGCTCGGCTACGGCATCGAGGACGACCGCGCGATGCCAGCCCTGACCGTGCCGATCGATGCGCCCGACCGCGGCGTGGCCCAGGCGGCGCGCGAGCGGCGCGAGATCATGATCAACTATCCGGCCGGCCATTTCCCGCCGATCCCCGGCACCAGGCCGATGGCGACCGCCCTGTTCGGGCCGCTGCTGGTCAATGACCGGCTGTTCGGCGTGCTGACCGTGCAAAGCGAACGCCCAGACGCTTATGGCGAGCGCGAGCGTGCGCGAGCGTCTGGCCTTCACCAGCCTGTGCGCCTATGGCGCGACTGCGCTGGCCAATGCCGAGGCCCATCGCGAGCTGACACGCGCCAATACCGAGCTCGACCGCATCGCCAGCCGGGACCCGCTGACCGGCCTCGCCAACCGGCATCGCTTCTTCAACATCGCCGCGGAAGAGGTTGCGCGCGCCCATCGCTATCAGCGCAGCCTGAGCGTGATCGTCGCCGATCTCGACGAGTTCAAGCAGGTCAACGACACCTATGGCCATGCAGCGGGCGATACCGCGCTCCAGGTCGCTGCACTCTGCCTTGCCCAATGCCTGCGCGCGACCGATCTGGGCGCGCGCTTCGGCGGCGAGGAATTCATCGCGATCATGCCGGAAACGGACCTCGACGGCGCGGCCCAGGTCGCGGAGCGGTTCCGCGAACTGCTGGCACGGACCGAGATCCAGCACAACGAGACCAGCTTCCCGATCACCGTCAGCATCGGCGTCGCCACCTGGGTGCCTGGCGAAACCGGCATCGAAGCGGCGATCGAGCGGGCCGATGTGGCGCTCTATCGGGTCAAGCGCAGCGGGCGGAACGCCGTTGCCGTGGAAGCGTCTGTTTCCTGATCGGAGCCGAGTGCCAAACTAAAATAAACTCGCCCCCGGCGCGGCGGGCCGCGCCATTTGACGCAGTGCGGCAGGGCGGTATAGTCGCTCCCCGTCGAGGAGGAGAGCAGAATGGCCGAATCCCCGCGCGCAGCCTGGCCGATTGGCAGGCGCTGGCGAGCAAGGAGCTGAAGGGCGCACAGCCCGAGACGCTGGCCCGCACGCGACCCGAGGGGCTCGTCGTGAAGCCGCTCTACACCGCGGCCGATCTCGAAGGGCTGGAACAGGCCGGCACGCTGCCCGGCTTCGCGCCGTTCCTGCGCGGCCCGCGCGCGACCATGTATGCCAACCGGCCCTGGACCTCGACGCTGCGTCCGAAGCGGGTGAGTCGCCCGGCGAAATCGGCGTTGCCGGAAAACGCCAGATCGTCGGCATAGCGCGAGTAATTTGCCCCGGCTGCGCGGCCAATCCGGCCAGACGCCGATCGAGCGGCCAAGCAGCGAGATTGGCCAAGCACGGCGAGGTCGGCGCCCCTTGCGGCAGATGCGGTACGGCATAGCGCAGCTGGACCATGCGATCGGGGCGATCGACCAAAGGCAAACGCCGGAACACGGCAAGCGGCGTTGTAGTGCTGCATAGCCCGGTCAGCCGCCGTGCCACGGCCCAGGGATAGCCCAGGCTACGGAACAGGCCCTGGATTCGGGCGACACCGAGGCTTGGAAAGAAGTCCGCCAGATCGAAGGTCGCGACCACCGCTTCGCCGGCGTGAAGCTGCGCATGGCCAAGGCAGGATCGGCCGGCGACGAAGCCGTGGGCGCTGTCATGCACCGGCACCTTCGCCAGGATCTCGTCGAGGACGCGGCGCTGGATCTGCTTCAAGCGTGACTTCGGCGCCTCGATCAGCCGCGGTGGCCCGCTCCGCTTGGCGATGAAGGCGTAGCGGTAGTGCTGCAGCCGGTCTTCCGCGTCGCCGCTGCTATGGCGTTCGTCGGCCAGCCAGTCGAGCTGACCGATCGTGAGACCGAGCCAATCGGTCAGCACGCCTTCGGTCGCCAGTTCCGGCAGACCCAGCCCGATGAACGGTGGCAACGGAGCAAACAGCGGCGGATCGAGGATTGCCGCACGACACCGGCGGCGCGGCCGAAAATGCGGCGACGCAAGCAGGAACGCCGCCAGCCGCTCGGGCGCCGGCGGATACGACCGCTCGCCCAAGGCGGCCAGCTCAGTGACAAGCGCCTTGCGCCGCCGCTCGGTCGCGGGACCGAGCACAGCCGCTGCCGCGGCGGAAATCGCGACCTGCGTCCAAGGCGCGGCCAGCAGCTTTGCGGCGAGGTTGTTGGCCGCCCATATTCTTTGATCCATGCAGGTCCGATCCGACAGGCGGGCGGCGTGACGGCTCCTCCAACCCGACCTGTCCGGCATGGTGGCACGCAGGTGGAAGCCTGCCGTGCACCATGCATCGTCCTGCCTCGGAAACGCGATGATCCCCAGGGTAACCCTGAAGATCCCCGGCTCGCACCAGGGATTGCTTGGAAGAGCCGTCAGCCGGAAGGGAAGGTAATCGGGCCGGCGGCGGTTGTAAACGCGCGGCCGGAATCCACCCTTAGAAACGCCGTCCGACAAACTTGGGTTGCCAGAAACGCCTGCCGACGCGAATGGGGTTTGCTGTCGCTATTCCGGCCAGGCCGGCGCATGCGCTCCAAGCGGGACGCTGGGCCGGTTCCAATGGGCTGGGGTTTCGGACAGTTGGGCCGCGTGCCGCACCGCATGCATTTCGCCAAAGGGCGAGGCGCTGGTTTCCAAAAGGTCCTGAACCTGACCGAGGGACGGGTCCGGCGCGGCAAGGCCGGTCTCGACGCGGCCGAGTCGCCAGATCCATCGTCCGGTCTGGGCCAGCGAGACGCGGACCAGCCAGCTGCCGCCCTCGCGCGTCTGGCGCAGCCGGGCCGTCATCGCACCGAGTGCGAGGAGATAGCTGGCGGCATGGTCGAGCGCCTGGGCCGGCAATTCCTTCGGCCCGTCAATGCCGGCAGCGCGACCCTCCGCATGATTGAAGCCGCTTACGGTCTGCACCAGCGAATCGAAACCACGCCGTCCGGCCCAGGGGCCGGCCGCGCCATACGCCGAGAGCGAGACATAGACGATGCCGGGCCGGATCACGGCCGCTGCCTCGGGCGAGAAACCGAGCCGGTCGAGCCCGCCCGGCCGGTAGCCTTGCAGGAAGATATCCGCCTTCGCCAAAAGCCCGCGGAGCCCGGCACGGCCTGCGTCGCTTGCGAGGTCGAGCTGAGCCGAAAGCTTGCCGCGGCCGGTATCCTTGACCAGCCAATCGATTGCCGGCAGCTGCGGTGCGGTGATCAGCAGCACATCGGCGCCGTGGGCGGCCAAGGTGCGCCCCGCCACCGGCCCGGCGATAATCCGCGTCAGGTCGAGCACGCGCAGCCCCGAGAGCGGCCGCTCCCCGGCCGGCAAGGGCCGCGGTGGCGCGTCGCCGATACGCTCGATCGTCAGGATCGGCAGCCCGGCAACGGCCTGGCCCTGCGGATGCGCCGCCCATTCCTCGGCACTGCGGAAGGCGGCGACCGCCCCACCCCGCTCATGCGCCGCCGTCTCGAAATCGACAGCGGACCAGCCGTTCAGCGCCGCCTGCACCGCCTCGCGGCTCGGTGCGCAACCGAGCACCGACAACACGGCGTCGCGGTGATGGGCAAAATTCGTGTGCAGCCGGACCGGCCGCCCGTCGCCGGCGCGGTAGAGCCCGGCGAGCGGATCCCAGAGCGCCGGCAGCGCCGACCCGACGATGCGCAGATAGCGCTCGCTGCGGAACTCGACCGCGGCATGGCGCATATCGACCGCGACCTGTTGAGCCTGCCCGGTCTTCTCGCGCGAAAGCTCCGCCGCGGCCAGCCCAGCCGCGGCAATTGCCGCCTGCGCCGCGGTACCGACACGGAAGGATGACGGCAACGCAGGCTCGGCGCCGGTCAGCCGGACCTGATCGAGCGTTTCCGGGGCACCGCCGGCCGCTTGCCACAGTTGAGCCAGGGCCTCGAAGGATGTCGTCTCGCTCATCGCCGCCTCGCGCCGTCAGATCGGTCGATGATCTGGTTCGGCGGCGAGGAGCGGTCAATCTTGAATCAGCGAATCAATATGAGGTCAGTGCCGCTCCTTCGCGGTATAGCGCCCGCACCAGTCGAGGAATTCCCGGTACCACAGCACCGAGTTCTGCGGCTTCAGGATCCAGTGGTTCTCATCGGGGAAGAACACCAGTCGCGACGGCACGCGCTTGACCCTGAGCGTGTTGTAATAGGCCAGCCCCTGATAATACGGCACGCGGTAGTCCAGCTCGCCATGGATGACCAGGGTCGGCGTCCGGAAATTGGCGGCGTAGTGATGCGGCGATTGCTTCAGCACCTTCTGCTCGTCTTCCCAGGGGAAGGCGCCCAGTTCGTGCCCGAACCAGAAATAGCCGTCCGAGCCCATCATCGAGACCCAGTCGTAGCAACCGGCATGGCAGACATAGGCAGCGTAGCGGTCGCCCGGCACATTGCCGTTCATATAGGCGACCATGTAGCCGCCATAGCTGCCGCCGGTCGCGACGATGCGGGCCGGGTCGATCTTGCCGGTCGCCAGCATGTAGTCCGTACCGGCTTCGACGTCGGCCAGCTCACGCCGGCCCCAATCGCCGTTGATCGAAGACAGGAAGTCCTGCCCCCAGCCGGACGAGCCGTGGTAGTTGACCGCCGCCACGACATAGCCGGCGGCGGCGAAGAGCTGCATGTTCCAGCGCCAATGCCAGGCATCGCCCCAGCAGGTATGGGGACCACCATGGATTACCTGCATCAGCGGCGCCTTGCCGGCGACACCGGCGGCGGCAGGCGGATCGACCACCCACATCTGCACCGGATCGCCGCCGGCGCCTTGATCGTTACGGATTCGGAACGAGCGATGTCGAACTGGTTCAGCAGGCGCGTGTTGAACCGCTCGATCGGCCGCTCCGGCCGCCATCGATATCGGCGGCGAAAAGCAGCGGCGGATGCGCGATCGAGGCGCGGCTATAGGCCAAGGTCTTGCCGTCGCGGCTGACCGCGAGATCGCCGGCCCGTGCCGCCTTGGCCCGGCCCGCGCCGGATCTCGACCGGAACGGCGGCGCCGAGATCGAGACGCCAGACCGGCTGAGCGATCTCGGTCTCGGCCGTAAAGAAGACCGCAGCGCTGTCGGCCGACCAGGCGAGCGGCGCGTTGACGCCGCGGTCCCAGTTCTCCGACCAGCCGGTGGCACCGCCCCCGGCGCGGTCGATCCGCCAGACCCGCTCCTGCTCGTTGTAGCGCTTGCCGTGATGGGTCGAGAGGAACGCGATATATTTGCCGTCCGGCGAGTAGCGCGGCGTGCCGCAGGCCCGTTCCTGCGGACGCGAGACCGCCCCGGTCAGTGTCCGCGACGTCCCGCTTGCCAGATCCAGCGCGATGATGTCGGTGAAGGAGAACGCTGCCGGATCCTTCTCGGAATCGGCCGTGAAGGCGATCTCGGCGCTATCCGGGCTGATGTCGAATTGATGCGCTTCGGGATCCTGCGGCGGCAGGTGGAACGCCGTGCCGGCGAACAGGTCGCGGATCTTGCCCGAGGCCAGATCCAGCACATGGAGATGCGGCTTGCGGCCGCGCGGCAGCCAGTGATCCCAATAGCGCGGCCGGTTCTCTTCGACGACATAGGCCTTGACCTTGTCGTCCTTGTCTTCCTTGTGTCGTTTGGCCTGCTCCCGCTCGCCGGTCAGCTCGGGCCAGACCCAGGAGACGAAGGCGATCCGGCTGCTGTCGGGAAACCAGCGTGGGCCGCCGATGCCCGTCGCCAGGCTGGTCAGCCGCTCGGCCTCGCCGCCATCCGCGGCGATGCGATAGAGCTGCGCCTCGTCATCGGCGTCCTTCCCCTCGCCGCGCTTCGATACGAAGGCGATCCACTTGCCGTCGGGCGACCATTGCGGCGCCGAATCCTTCTTGCCGCGCGTCAACTGCCGCTGGGTCTTGCCATCGGTCGAGAGCAGCCAAAGCTGGCTTGTGCCCTCATTCTTAGTCATGTCGTAGCTGGTGACCGAAGCACAGGCCCATCTCCCGTCCGGCGAGAGCGTCGGCGTGCCGATGCGCTTCAGCGCCCAGAGGTCCTGGATGGTCATCAGACGTTTTTCTGCGGGCATGTCCGGCGGTCTCTTCTATCGCGAAGGGAGAATGTTGATTTCTAGGGGGACGAAGCGATCGAGTAACGCCAAATCTCCGTGAGGCGTCGGGCGCTAGGGCCAGATCACCTCGGGCGGCATCGACATCAGGATGGCCTCGGCATTGCCGCCATTCTTCAGCCCGAAGGCGGTGCCGCGATCGTAGAGCAGGTTGAACTCGACATAGCGGCCGCGGCGGATCAGCTGGTGGCGTCGGTCCTCCGTCGTCCAGTTTTCGAACATCCGGCGCCGGACCAGCCGCGGAAAGATGTCGAGGAAGGCCGATCCCACGGCGCGGGCGAAGGCGAAATCCCGCTCCCAATCGCCCGAATCGTGCTGGTCGAAAAAGATGCCGCCGACGCCGCGCGGCTCGTTGCGATGCGGCAGGAAAAAATACTCGTCGCACCATTGCTTGAAGCGCGGATAGTAGCCGGGATCATGGGCGTCGCAGGCAGCTTTCAGCGCCGCGTGGAAATCGGCGGTGTCCTCTTCGACCGGCACCATCGGCGTCAGGTCGGCGCCGCCGCCGAACCAGCTGGCCGAGGTCATGAAGGCGCGCGTGTTCATATGCACGGCCGGCACCTTGGGCGAGCGCATATGGGCGATCAGCGAGATGCTGCTGGCCCAATAGCGCGGATCCTCGTCGGCGCCGCGCTGGCTGCGGAATTCGGGCGAGAGCACGCCTTGGGTGGTCGAGGCCATGATGCCGGTCTTCTCGAAGACCAGCCCGCTCATGCGCGCGATCACCCCGCCGCCGCCTTCGGGGTCGGGCCGCGACCAGGGCTTGCGCTCGAACCGGCCGGCCGGACCTTGGCCGGTCGCCGCAGCGTATTCGTCTTCGATCGCCTCGAATTCGGCGCAGATCCGGTCACGCAACTCTTCGAACCAGGCGCGCGCGCGGGCTCGGCGCTCCGCAATTTCGCTCATTCACTCTCTCCCACCGGCCAGGATCCGGTCTGGCGCAGGGCCTCGCCCAACACCATCGCCGCCGCCAGCGCGACATTGAGGGACCGCAAGCCCGCCGCATCGGCACACGCACCCTGAGATCCGCTGAATCCTGCACGGCATCCGGCACGCCGGCGCTTTCGCGCCCGACCATCAGAGTATCCTCCGGCCGGAACGCCGCGTCGGTATACACAATCGAAGCTTTGGTCGTCAGCAGGACAAGTCGTCCCGGTACAGCGGGGCGGAACGCATCCCAGGAGATGTGCCGAACAAGGTCCACATGATCCAGGTAATCCATGCCGGCGCGGCGCAGCTTGGCATCGCCGAACACGAAGCCGCAGGGCTCGATCAGATCGACCGATACGCCAAGACAGGCGGCGAGGCGCAACATGGCGCCGGCATTCTGCGCGATATCCGGCTGGTAGAGGGCGAGGCGCATGCTGCATGGTGCCCTCGCGGCTGCTGCGCTGTCGAGCGAAAGCCACGTCGTGCGCGCCGCGCATGGCGCTCCACGCCTCGTGGTGCGGCGGGTTGTTGCACCCGCCTGGGTCCTATGCTATTGCCCCACCCGCTTCCAGACGGACCCGAGCCGCCGGGGTGTCCCCGTATGGTCCGATATCGTCTGAGAAGTTGAGATTCTAGGGGGTGCTGCCCCCTTCCCCGGAAAAAGCGAAGGTAAGGCTCAATTGGCATCCGAAGCGAGAGGCGTATCCGGACTGGCTGGCCGCTACGCGACCGCGCTGTTCGAACTGGCGGGTCAGGAAAAGGCGCTCGACCAGGTTGCCCAGGATCTGCGCACGCTCGGCGGCATGATCGACGAGAGCGCCGATCTGAAGCGCCTGATCCGCTCGCCGGTGCTGAGCCGCGATGCGCAGGGCGCCGCCATGAAGTCCCTGCTCGAACGCGCCGATCTCTCGGCCATGACGCGCAATTTCGTCGGGCTGGTCGCACGCAATCGGCGGCTTTTCGCGCTGCCGGGCATGATTTCGGGCTATCTGCAGCTGCTGGCCGAACGGCGCGGCGAGATCCGCGCCGAAGTCACCGCCGCCCAGGAAATGAGCCCGGCCCAGGTTACGGCGATCAATGATCAGCTGAAACGGGCCGTCGGATCCAAGGTAGCCGTCGACATCCGGGTCGATCCCGCGATCATCGGCGGTCTCGTCGTCAAAGTCGGGTCGCGCATGGTCGACGGCTCGCTGCGCAGCAAGCTTCAGCGGCTGCAGCTTGCCATGAGAGGAATTTAAGCAATGGAAATCCGGGCAGCGGAAATCTCCGCGATTCTCAAGGAACAGATCGCCAATTTCGGCAGCGAGGCGGATGTCGCCGAGGTCGGCCAGGTTCTGTCGGTCGGCGACGGCATCGCCCGCGCCTATGGCCTCGACAATGTCCAGGCCGGCGAGATGGTCGAATTCCCGGACGGCACCAAGGGCATGGCGCTGAATCTCGAGACCGACAATGTCGGCATCGTGATCTTCGGCGAAGACCGCGGCATCAAGGAAGGCGACATCGTCAAGCGGACCAAGACGATCGTCGAAGTGCCGGTCGGCCCTGGCCTGCTCGGCCGCGTGGTCGACGGCCTCGGCAACCCGATCGACGGCAAGGGCCCGTTGAAGGATGTCGAGTACAAGCGCGTCGAAGTGAAGGCCCCCGGCATCATTCCGCGCAAATCCGTGAATGAGCCGATGCAGACCGGGTTGAAGTCGATCGATTCCCTGGTGCCGATCGGGCGCGGCCAGCGCGAACTGATCATCGGCGATCGCCAGACCGGCAAGACCGCCGTCGCGATCGACACGATCCTGAACCAGCGCGCGATCAATGCCGGCAGCGACGAGTCGAAGAAGCTCTATTGCGTCTATGTCGCCATCGGCCAGAAGCGCTCCTCCGTCGCCCAGCTGGTCAAAACGCTGCAGGATTACGGCGCGCTGGAATACTCGATCATCGTCGCCGCCACGGCGTCCGAGCCGGCGCCGCTGCAGTTCCTGGCGCCCTATACCGGCTGCACCATGGGCGAGTATTTCCGCGACAACGGCAAGCATGCCCTGATCATCTATGATGATCTCTCGAAGCAGGCCGTCGCCTATCGCCAGATGTCGCTGCTGCTGCGCCGCCCGCCGGGCCGCGAAGCCTATCCGGGCGACGTATTCTACGTGCATTCGCGCCTGCTCGAGCGCGCCGCCAAGATGAATGACGAGCACGGCAACGGCTCGCTGACGGCCCTGCCGATCATCGAGACGCAGGCCGGCGACGTCTCGGCCTATATTCCGACCAATGTGATCTCGATCACCGACGGCCAGATCTTCCTCGAGACCGAGCTGTTCTATAAGGGCATCCGCCCGGCCATCAATGTCGGCCTGTCGGTCAGCCGTGTCGGCTCCGCCGCCCAGATCAAGGCGATGAAGCAGGTTGCCGGCACGATCAAGCTCGATCTGGCGCAGTATCGCGAAATGGCCGCCTTCGCCCAGTTCGCCTCGGATCTCGACGTCTCGACCCAGCGCCTGCTGGCGCGCGGCGCGCGGCTGACCGAACTCCTGAAGCAGCCGCAATTCACGCCGCTGCCGGTCGAAGAGCAGGTCGTCGCGATCTTCGCCGGCGTCCGCGGCTATCTCGACAAGGCTGCGGTCGGCGACGTCACGCGCTTCGAGACGAAGATGCTGGGCGAGGCCAAGGCCCGTCATCCGGAGATCTTCGAGTCGATCCGCACCGAACGCCAGATCACCAAGGACACCGAGGCGGCGCTCAAGGCGTTCCTGGAGACTTTCGCGAAGAATTTCGCCTGAGCCCGGCATCAGCAGGAAAGGACCCTAGCCCGATGCCGAGTTTGAAGGAGCTTCGGAACCGTATCCGAAGCGTCAAATCAACCCAGAAGATCACCTCGGCCCAGAAGGTGGTCGCCGCCTCGCGCCTGAAGCGCGCGCAGGATGCGGCCGAGGCTGCCCGCCCCTATGCCGATCGCATGGGGCGGATGCTGGCTTCGCTCGCCAAGTCGATGGCGGGCCTGCCCTCGGCGCCGCCGCTGCTGGCCGGCACCGGCAAGGAGCAGACCTATCTGCTGGTCGTCGCGACCTCCGACCGCGGCCTCGCCGGCGGCTTCAACGCCCACCATCCTGCGCGAGGCGCGGCGCCAGATCCGCGAGCTGACCGCCCAGGGCAAGACTGTCAAGGTCCTGACCATCGGCCGCAAGGGCCGCGACGGGCTGAAGCGCGACTACAGCAGGCTGATCGTCGCCAGCCACACGGAAGTGGGGCGCCGCGGCGTCGGCTATGCCGAGGCCCGGACCATTGCCGACGAAGTGGTGACGCGGTTTGCCGCCGGCGAATTCGATGTCGCCCGCCTCATCTTCAACAAGTTCAGATCGGCGATCTCGCAAATCGTGACGACGCGCCAGCTGGTCCCGGCCGCCGCCCCGGAAACGGAGCAGGCGGATGACGAGACCAACGGCGCGCTCTACGAATTCGAACCGAGCGAAGAAGAGATCCTGGCCGAGCTGCTGCCGACCAATCTGGCCGTCCAGATCTTCACGGGGCTGCTCGAAAATGCCGCCAGCGAGCAGGGTGCGCGCATGACCGCAATGGACAATGCCACGCGCAACGCCGGCGACCTTATCGATGCCTTGACGACCAATTACAACCGGACGCGTCAGGCTTACATCACCAAAGAACTCATCGAGATCATCTCGGGCGCGGAAGCGCTCTAGAGACTCGGTCCGCTTAGAGGAACATACGTCATGGCCAAGAACAATGTGGGCATCATCACACAGGTCATCGGCGCCGTGTGCGACGTCCAGTTCGAGGGCGACAAGCCGGCGATCCTGAATGCGCTCACGGTCGAACTCGAAGGCCGCGTGCTGGTGCTTGAAGTCGCCCAGCATATCGGCGAGAACACCGTGCGCACGATCGCCATGGACACCACCGACGGGCTGGTTCGCGGCACGAAGGCGGTCGATACCGGATCCCCCATCATGGTGCCGGTCGGGCCGGAGACGCTGGGCCGCATCCTGAACGTCATCGGCGAGCCGATCGACGAGCGCGGCCCGGTCAACACGACGCTCCGCCTGCCGATCCATCGCAAGGCGCCCGATTTTGTCGACCAGTCGACCGAGGCCGAGATCCTGGTCACCGGCATCAAGGTCATCGATCTGCTCGCACCTTACGCCAAGGGCGGCAAGATCGGCTTGTTCGGCGGCGCCGGCGTCGGCAAGACCGTGACGATTCAGGAGCTGATCAACAACGTCGCCAAGCAGCATGGCGGCTACTCGGTCTTCGCCGGCGTGGGCGAGCGGACCCGCGAAGGCAACGATCTCTATCACGAGATGATGGATGCCGGCATCGTCAAGACCGACGGCCCTGGCTCCAAGGTCGCTCTGGTCTATGGCCAGATGAACGAGCCGCCGGGTGCGCGCGCCCGCGTCGGCCTGACAGGCCTGACCATCGCCGAGTATTTCCGCGACGAGGAAGGCCAGGACGTGCTGTTCTTCGTCGACAACATCTTCCGCTTCACCCAGGCGGGCTCGGAAGTGTCGGCGCTCCTGGGCCGCATCCCCTCCGCGGTCGGTTATCAGCCGACGCTCTCGACCGATATGGGTGCGCTGCAGGAACGCATCACCTCGACCAAGAAGGGCTCGATCACCTCGGTGCAGGCGATTTACGTGCCGGCCGACGATCTGACCGACCCGCGCCGGCGACCTCCTTCGCCCATCTGGACGCGACCCACGGTGCTGAGCCGCTCGATCGCGGAAAAGGCCATCTTCCCGGCGGTCGATCCGCTCGATTCGACCTCGCGCATGATGGATCCGCGGGTCATCGGCGACGAGCATTACGCTGTTGCCCGCGACGTGCAGAAGGTGCTGCAGCAGTACAAGTCGCTGCAGGACATCATCGCGATCCTGGGCATGGACGAGCTGTCGGAAGACGACAAGCTGATCGTCGCCCGCGCCCGCAAGATCGAGAAGTTCCTGTCGCAGCCCTTCCACGTCGCCGAAGTCTTTACCGGTACGCCGGGCGTGTTCGTGAAGCTTGAAGACACGATCCGCAGCTTCAAGGGCATCGTGAAGGGCGACTACGACGACCTGCCCGAGGCCGCCTTCTACATGGTCGGCACGATCGAAGAGGCGCAGGAGAAGGCGCGCAAGATGTCGGCCGAGGCCGCCTAAATGGCCACCGCCCTGCCCGCCAAGGTCAAGTTCGAGCTGGTTTCGCCGGAAAAGATCCTGGTGTCCGAGGATGTCGACATGGTGGTCGTCCCCGGCACCGAGGGCTATTTCGGCGTGCTGCCCGGCCACGCCCCGCTCATCTCGTCGATTCGTCCCGGCACGATCGACGTCTATGCGGGCAAGACCATCGCCGAACGCATCTTCGTCGCCGGCGGCTTCGCCGAGGTAACGACCAAGCGCTGCACGGTGCTGGCCGACGAGGCGATCCGGCTCGCTGCACTCGACCGCAGCACGGTCGAGGCGGAACTCGCCGATGCCAAGGCGAAGCTGCCGGCGCTGCGTGACGGTGCCGAGCAGGGCGAAGCGGAAAAGGCGAAATTGCGGGCCGGCGAACGCGCCCTCGCCGTGGCCCAGGCCAAGCTCGACGCGCTCAGCCGGGCAGCCGATCACTGATCTCGACAGCCTCCGAGAGCCGACCCTGTTTACAAGACGGGGCCGGCTCTGTTTTCATTGGATTTTACTAATCCTGGTCGGGATGGCATAACAGTTCCTGTGTCATGCTTCCTGCCCTCGCAGTTAGGTGTGTCGATGTCGCATTGGACCCTGGACGACGTGCCGTGGCACGCTTTCGATCCTGCAAAGGTCGATCCTGAGACGGTCAGGATCGTCAAGGCGGCGGGATTGGTCGAGTTCAACGGCCATGAATATGTCCGCTACCTGCACAATGTCTTCTCCGACGATCCGGCCTTCCAGAAGGAAGCCGAAGCCTGGGGCATCGAAGAGGTGCAGCATGGTTCGGCCCTCGGCCGCTGGGCCGCACTGGCTGATCCGAACTTCGATTTCGACAAGTCTTTCAAGCGCTTCGTCGAGGGCTACAAGCTCGAGACCAACGTCACCACCTCGGTCCGCGGCTCCCGCGCCGGCGAGTTGATCGCCCGCTGCATCGTCGAGACCGGCACCAGCTCCTATTACACCGCCCTCGCCGAAGCGACCGACGAGCCGGTGCTCAAGGATATCTGCCGCAAGATCGCCGCCGACGAACTGCGCCACTACAAACTGTTCTACACCCGGCTCAAGCCCTATCTGGAGCGCGAGAATCTCGGCTCCTGGGGCCGGCTGCGCGTCGCCATCGGCCGCATCGCCGAATCCGAGGATGATGAGCTGGCCTATGCCTATTACGCGGCCAACGCCGTGCCGGGCCAGGCCTATGACCGCAAGCGCTGGAACCGCGCTTATGTCAGCCGCGCCTATGCGATCTATCGCGAGCACCATATCGAGCGCGGCATGGCCATGGTGTTCAAGGCCGTCGGGCTGACCCCGAATGGCTGGCTGAACCGCCTCGCCGTAAAATTCGCGTGGTCGACCATGCGCCGCCGCGTCCGGCGCCTCCAGGCCGCGGAGCTGCATGCGGCGTGAGAAACGAGCCCTCGCTCGCTTGGCGGGAGAGGGTGGCGAACGCGAGTGAGCCGGGAGAGGGGGGCGCCGGCTCTCGTTGCAAGCAACCTCGTCCAGCGCCCTCACCCAGCCTCGCTGACGCTCAGCACCCCTTCCGCGCGCTTTAGCGCGCGCTCCCGCCAAGCGGGCGAGGGTTCTTGCCGTCCCTAGAGCGCGATGGCTTCGGGACGAAGCCTGAATCGCGCTCTAAACTTTTGAAATAGATCAGGATGATATGAGGCCGATTCGGCCTCATATCATCCTGATCTAGAGCGAGCTTGATGAAGAGCAATCGACAGTCCCCGCGCGCCCGGTCTCCGGCGGCCTCCCCAAAGCCGCATGCCGCAGGCCTTGGCAAAAGCATGCCCGGCGATCTGCTTATCCATGAATTGGGTCCCAAGGGTGACGGTGTACACCGGTCGCGCAGCGGGACCGTCTATGTCGATCGAGCGCTGCCGGGCGACCGGATCCAGGCCACGGTCGGCCGCGATGCCGACGGCATCCTGCGCGGCGATCTGCTCAGGGTAATCCAAGCCTCGCCCCATCGCGTCAAGGCGCCCTGCCCGAATTACAATGTCTGCGGCGGCTGCACGCTCCAGCATGCCAAGGACGAATTTTATCGGCACTGGAAGGTCGACATCGTCCGGAATGCCTTGCGCAGCAAAGGCTTGAAGCCGAGGGTCTGGCGCGATCCGGTTTTCCTGCCGGCCGGGGACCGCCGCCGCGCCACCTTCGCCGCCGACAAGAAAAACAACATCGTTATCCTGGGCAACTACCGGCGGCGGGCGCAGCATGTGAGCGGACATCGCCGCCTGCCTTGTCGTCGATCCCGCCATCATGGAGATGCGCGCAAGGCTGACGGCATTGCTCGCGCTGGTCTTGCAGGAGGGCAACCCTGCCTCGGCCTTCATCCAAGCCGTGAACGGTCAGTTTGACATCGTCATCACGGGCGTCGTCGGCCGCACAGGCAAACCCGATCTGCAGATGCGCGAGACCATTGCGCAATTCGCGCGTGCCTCAAACGTCAGCCGCGTTTCCTGGCGCGCCACTCCGGACGATACTCCGGAAATCATCATCGAGATCAGCCCGCCGCGTGCCCGCTTCGGCGATCTGGAAGTCACCCTGCCGCCCCTCGCCTTCTTGCAGCCGACGCAAGCGGGCGAGGATGCGCTGGTTGCTTCAATCATGGAATTGCTGCCGCGAACCGGAAAATTTGCCGATCTGTTTTCCGGCTGCGGCACCTTTACCGGTCCAATGCTGCAACGCGGCGCCGTCGACGCCTATGAAAGCGTCGGCTCCGCCATCCGCGCCCTCGACAAGGCGAAAGGCGTAAGGCCGCTGAAGGCCATCCGCCGGGATCTCTTCCTCCATCCGCTGCGTCGCGACGAAGCCAATCGCTACGACGCCATCGTCTTCGACCCGCCGCGCGCCGGGGCGCAGGAGCAGGTCCGGATCCTGGCGTCGAGCAGGACGCCGCTGCTCGTCGGGGTTTCCTGCAACCCCGCCACCTTTGCCCGCGACGCCCAGATCCTGGTCTGGTCGATGGCGGCTATCGGCTCGACAGCGTCCGGATCATCGATCAATTCACCTGGTCTCACCACGTCGAACTGTCGCCGCTTTCACCAAGCGGCCTAGATAAATCAAGACGACGGTATCTCGGAGAACAGCTCCCTCATCTTGCCTTGCAGACCCTGCACGGAAAGACCTTGTGAGGGCGCCGTGTGCCGGCTACAGCCCGAGCGCGTTCAGCTGTGGCTCGAAGATCTCGACCCGGCCTCATAGACCGGGCGCTTGAACGGGACGATCAGCTGCGGCAGCTCGGCGCGTCGAACCCAGCGCCAGGCGCCGAATTCCGGGTGTTTGGTCGCGATGTCGATATCGCCGTCCCGGCCTGTGAAGCGGAGCGCAAACCAGCGCTGCGCTTGGCCGCGCCATTTTCCTTTCCAGATCCGGGGCAGCGAGCTCCGGCGGCAGATCGTAGGTTAGCCAGCCCGGCGTTTCGAACAGAATCTCAGCCTTGGCCGTACCGATCTCTCTTCCAGTTCGCGCAGTGCCGCCTCGGCCGGCGTCTCGCCCCGGTCGATGCCGCTTGCGGCATCTGCCAGGCATCGGGTGTATCGAGCCGGCTGCCGACCCAGGCCAGACCGTGCGGGTTCAACAGCATCAGGCCGACATTGCGGCGATAGGCGGGATCCGGCTCGGCGAGCAGGCTCGCGCCGTTCATTACGTGCCCTTCTGCGGCGTGGCCGCAGGCGTCGGCGCGGCGGTCGCAGGCTTGGTCGGGGCGGCAGTGCCCTTGCCGGGGACGCTTCGGCAGGAGCCGGAGGAGCAGCCCCGGCCGGCGTGGGCTTGCCCGGCGGGGGCGCCTTGGTACGGTCGATGATCGCCGAGACCGGGGCGAGCGCCAGGCCGCGATCCTCGAGCGTCTGTGCCCAGACGCCGATCCGCTCCATCACGATCGGCACCGGATGGGCGATGCCGAGGGCGCCGCCATTGCGCTTGGCGAGGTCTTCGAGCTCGGCCAGCTTCTTGTCGATCGCGGCACGGTCTGCTCGGTATCGAGCTGGCGGTTGGAGAACGTCACGGCAAGGCCGATGTCGCCCGCAATGTCGGGCACGACGGATTGCGGCGAGGCGCGGTTGTCGACATAAAGCAGTCCGCGATGCTGGAGCGCGGTCAGGATCGGCAGCATGTCGTCATGCGAAGTCGAAAAGCGCGACCCCATCAATGCGATCACGCCGACATAGCCGGTCGCCTGGCTCATCACCCAATTCAGCCGCTCGAGATTGGCCGGCGGGTCGAGCGCCGTCAGCAGCGCCTCCGGTCCCGGATCGTCGGTCGGGTAGTTGGCCGGTTCCATCGGCAGGTTCAGCAGCACCTCGTGCCCGGCCGAGCGCGCTAGATTGATCCATTCGCCGAGCCGCGCGCGATAGGGCACGAAGCCGAGCGACACGCCGCCCGGCAGATGATTGATCGCCGTATCGATCATCGTCGCCGACGGCCCCAGATCATAGATCACGATGGCGACGCGCGGCCGCTTGTCGGCCAGATCGAAGGGCCGGGCATAGACCTGCCAGGGCTGCCGGCCGTCCCGGCCGATGACCGGCAGGTAACCGTTCGGCCCCTTCTCGATCAGGTCGCCGTCAGGCGCCGGCAGCAAGGCGCCGCCGTTGAAATCGGGCAGCTTCCCCGTCGGCTGAGGCGCGGTCTCCTGCACCATGGCATCAGGTGAGGCACCAGCCGGCGCGACCGGCGGCTGCGTTTCCGCCGGTGCCGGCGAGGCGGCGGTCGGCGGCAGCGCCACCGCCACGGTCACGCCGTTCTGCCGCGGCGGCCCGCTCAGCACCAGCCAACCGACCAGCAGCAGCAGGATGAGCCCGACGGCCGCAGTGGCAATCAGCAGCGGCCGGCGAGCGCGCAGTACCGGCGGCCTCCGACAGAATCGTCATACCATGGCGCTCGGCCATTACTTCGTCCCGGTCAGTCCACGGCCTTGTTGTTGAACAGGGCGACACCCTTCAGCAGATCGAGCGCCCGGCTCAGCTGGTAATCCTCTGGAGGGGTATTGCTGGCGGCCTGGTCGGACGCATTGCCGTTCTGGGCGCCGTCCTTGGCCGGCGCGGCATCCTTATCCTTCGGCTCCTTGTCCTTCGACGGCTCCTTGACGTCCGGCCCTTGCGCGCCGGTCGGCGGCGTCGCCGAGGTGTCGGTCTTCTTCGCCGAGTCGTTCGGGTTCTCAAGGCTCCCTTGAGATCCGATTCATGCGGCCGCTCGCCGAGCGCGATCTTCTCGATCTTGGCCGGCTCGACCATGATGTCGGGATCGATGCCGTGGCCCTGGATCGACCGGCCCGACGGCGTGTAATAGCGCGCCGTGGTCAGCCGCATCGCGCCGGCGCCGGGTAGCGGATGATGGTCTGCACCGAGCCCTTGCCAAAGGAGCGCGTGCCCAGGATCACAGCGCGATGATGGTCCTGCAGCGCACCGGCGACGATCTCGGAGGCGGAGGCCGTGCCGCCATCGATCAGCACCACCATGGGCAGACCGTTGGTGATGTCGCCGGGATGGGCGTTGTAGCGCTGCACGTCGTCCGGCCGCCGGCCGCGGGTCGAGACGATTTCGCCATGCTCCAGGAAGTCATCGCTGACCGCGATCGCCTGGTCGAGCAGCCCGCCCGGATCGGCGCGCAGATCAATCACGAGGCCGCCAAGCTTGCCGCCGGCCTGGGCCTTGAGATCCTTGAACTTCGCTTCGAGTTCGGTGCCGAGATGCTCCGGCAGAAAGCTCGGGATGCGGATATAGGCGATGTTGTCGCGCTCGATCCGGCCGCGCACCGCAGCGACATGGATCACCGCGCGGGTCAGCGAGACGTCGAAAGGCTGTTGCCCGTCGCGCTTGATGGTCAGCTTGATATTGGTGTTCGGCGCGCCGCGCATTTTCTCGACCGCTTCGTCGAGCGTCGAATTGCTCAGCGGATCGCCATCGATGGCGACGATCAAATCGCCCGATTTGAGGCCGGCCTTGGCGCCCGGCGTGTCGTCCATCGGCGCGACGATGCGGACGAAACCGTTGTCGCCGACGACTTCAATGCCGAGGCCGCCGAACTCGCCCTTCTGCTCGACCTGCATCGATTTGTAATTCTTCGCATTCATATAGCTCGAATGCGGGTCGAGCGAGGTCAGCATGCCGCTGATCGCATTCTCGACCAGTTCGTCATCCTGTACCGGCTCAACATAGTCCTGGCGGACGCGTTCGAACACCTCGGCGAAGAGGTTGAGCGCCTTGTAGGTGTCGGCGCTCGTACCGCCGGCGGTTGAGGCTCGGCCGGCGGAGCGGCCACGACCGGTCCTACCAAGGTCAATACGGCGGCGGCCCCGGCCACCAGCATTACTCGACGCATCATCCGCTCACTTTTCCATCGCGGGCCGCCAGCCACGGCAGCGGTTGATTGGCTGTCCTTGTCGACGCAGCTCAAGATAGAGGGCTGGGCGTGCCGTCGGCCCGCATCGTGCCGAGCGGTTCGCCCGCGATCACCGATTGCCCCACACTCGCATCCACCTGTTCCATTCCGGCCAACAGGGAATGATATCCTCCGCCGTGATCGATGATCAAGATTTGCCCATAGCCCTTGAACGGGCCGGCAAACATGATCTGGCCGTCGAACGGCGCCACGATCTGCGCGCCGGCCGCGTCGTGATCGTCAGGCCCTTGCTGGTCGTGTAGCCGTCCTGATCGCCGAAACGCTTGGAAATGTCGCCGGCTGCCGGCATTTGCAAGGCGGTCTTGCCCGGCTGCAGCTCGCGCAGCTTATGCCCCGGCTGCGGCAGATCGTGCAGGGCCGCGGGCACCGGCGCGGCAACGGCCACACTGGTCTCCGGCGACGGTTTGTCGCGCGCCGCGGCCTCGGCCACACGCCGCGTCTCCGCCTCCTTGGCCGCCCGGTCGGCAGCTTCGCGCTCGGCCTGGGCCTTGGCCTCGGCCGCGCGGCGACGATCCTCTTCGAGCTTGCGCTCCCGCTCGCGTTCGACGCGCAGGATCAGCTCCTTGAGATCGCCGGCTTCGGAGGTCAGGGCGACGAGGCTCTGCTGCGCCGCCTGGGCCTTGTCCCGCGTCTCGCCTTCGAGCGCCTTCTTCTGCTTGACCAGCTCCGTCAGACGCTGGCGTTCGGTGTCGAGCGCCGACTGATGCTCGCCCATTTCGGCCCGTTCTGAGGCGATCTCGGCCCTCGTATGGCGCAGCTGGTCGAGCGAGGCGGCGATGTCGCGCGCCTCGGCCTCGAGCCGCGGCACGGCAGCGCCGAGCAGCATGGCGCCGCGCGCCAGATCGAGCGGCGAGCCCGGCGACAGCAGCACGGCCGCCGGCGGGTTGCGCGCCAGGCGCTGCAGTGCTGCCAGCACGCGCCGCTCGTGGTCCTGATGCGCCTGCAGCTCGGCCTGCTGCCGGTTCTCCTGCTCGGCCAGCACGGCGATGCGCGCCTCGAGGTCGGTCAGACGCGCTTCATTGTCCTGGGCGATCCGCGCCGAGGCGACGGATGGTCCTGCAGCTTGGCCAGCTCGGCGGCGACGTTCTGTGCCTGGCGGTCAAGATCGGCGCCGGTCTTCCTGGTCTCTTCGATCTTCTGCTCGACGCCTTCAACTGCTGATCCGGCGCCGGATCAGCCGCAAGCGCCGGCGCCGTCAGCAAGATCAGGCAGAAGAGCGAGCGCGCGGCGCATCCCGGCCGGGTCAGGCCGAAGCCCGCTGCCGGTCCGCCGCGACCAGCAGCGACTGCCCGGTCATCGCCGCCGGCTGCGGCAGCCCGAGCAACCCCAATAGTGTCGGCGCGATATCGGCCAGTTTGCCATGAGCCAGCCGCCCGACCCAGCGCGGTGGATTGACCAGCACGACCGGCACCGGGTTGGTCGTGTGCGCCGTGTGCGGCTCGCCAGTCTCGGGATCCGTCATCTGTTCGACATTGCCGTGATCGGCGGTGACGAGCAGGCTGCCACCGGCCTTGGTCACGGCTTCGGCCAGCCGGCCGAGGCACGTATCGACCGCCTCGACCGCCTTCTTGGCCGCATCCATGATGCCGGTATGACCGACCATGTCGGGATTGGCGAAATTGACCACGACGACATCGAAACTGCCTTCCTCGATCGCGCCGACCAGCTTGTCAGTCATCTCGAAAGCCGACATTTCCGGCTTCAGATCGTAAGTGGCGACTTTAGGCGACGGCACCAGGATGCGCTCTTCGCCCTCGAACACCGCCTCGCGCCCGCCATTGAAGAAGAAGGTGACATGGGCGTATTTTTCGGTCTCGGCAATGCGGAGCTGCTTCAACCCGGCCTTGGCGACGACCTCGCCGAACGTATCCTCAAGCCGCTCCGGCACGAAGATCGTCTCCAGGAAGGCATTGAGCTCGGTCGAATATTCCGCCATGCCGAGCGCGGCGGCGAATTTTATCACCTTCTGCCGGGCGAATTTGTCGAAGGCCGGATCGAGCAGCGCGCTCAGGATCTCGCGCGCCCGGTCGGCGCGGAAATTCGCCATCACCACGCCGTCGCCATCCTGCATCCCGGCATAGCCGGCGATCACCGCCGGCTCGACGAATTCATCAGTCTTGTCGGCCGCGTAGCTGGCGGTCACCGCTGCCTCCGCAGCCTCGGCCGGGACACCGTCGGCCGAGACGATCGTCCGATAGGCGCGCTCGACCCGGTCCCAGCGATTGTCCCGGTCCATGCCGAAATAGCGGCCGGCGACCGTCGCCACCGTGATGCCCGGCGCCTCGGCGGCAAAGTCTTCGAGATAGCCGAGCGCGCTTTTGGGCGGCGTATCGCGGCCGTCAAGGAAGGCATGAACCACGACCTTGACCCCGGCCGCGGCGATGATCTTGGCCAGCGCCGCCATGTGGCGCTGATGCGAATGCACCCCGCCGGGCGACAGCAATCCCAGCAGATGCGCCGTGCCGCCGCTCGCCGCCAAGGTGGAGATGAAGTGCTGCAGCGCCGGATTACCGGCCAGCGTGCCGTCGGCCACGGCTTGGTCAATACGCGGCAATTCCTGCATCACGACGCGGCCGGCACCCAGATTCATATGGCCGACTTCGGAATTGCCCATCTGCCCCTGCGGCAGGCCGACATTGAGCTCGCTCGCCTCGATCGTGGTATGCGGCGAGGCGGCGACCAGCCGATGCCAATTCGGCGCCTGGGCCATGGCGGATCGCACTGGACGGGCCATTGGGCAGAAAGCCCCAACCGTCGAGAACACAGAGAATGACGGGGCGCGGCGGGTTCTGCACGGTCATGGCGGGCCGGATCGTTGTGGGCAGGGGACACTAAACCAACAAGCCGGCAGGGTATAGTGTTCCCATCGGGCGTCAGTGTCGCGCGCTAGTCCCCGGAGACGATGAGGATCTGATCTGGCTTTTCGACCGCCACCCCATTTTCAATGGCCGGCTTAACCCGGCGGCGACGGATCGCCTCCAGGACATTCGGCGTATAAATACCTGAATCAGAAGCGGCGACGACTTCTGGATTCCTGATCTGCCCTCCCGTACCGAGAGTGTACCGGATCTTGACCCATTGGCCAGCACTCAACAAAGGTCGCGAATTGTCGAATTGGAAAGTAATTTCCATCGTGTGCTTTCGGCTGACCCGGCCGGTTGGATCGGCATCAGGCGCTTCGAACTTCACGCCTGTTGCATAATCGATACAGGCCTGCCGGAACACATCTGCCGGAGAGGTCACCACCACGTCGAATTTTTCAACCGAACCATCGCCAGCAATCGCAAAGACAACATAGCAATAGCCTTGCTCACCCGCCTTCAAGGCCCGTGGTGGGTAAGTCAGGCTCGTGTGATCGATGCGTTTTGGGGCGAGGACAGCATCAGCTAGACGGAAGGGGACTGTTACGCTCAGCCCTTCCGCACCAACCGACATCCCATTTACCGTCACTGGGCGAAAACGGGAATTCTTGATCGACGAAACAGCGTCACCGTCAAATATTTCTGGCACGGTACTGTGGATAGCCTTGGCGTTCTTGACGATCCCGTTTTGGTCAATATCGAAAGAGACGGTGACGTCCCCTTCCAGTCCCTTCTGATATGCTTCGCGCGGATAGTATGCCGGGCCGGCATTGATCATGACCGCGGTATGTGCCGGATCGACTGGCCCTGGCGCAAAGTCGAGGGCGATCATGTTGTTCGGCTGAGTGACAGCCTGACCGTCGACGCGGCGCGGCTCATACCGCCACGCTTTCATCGCATCGAGAGCTGCGGCGTCGAAGAGACCGGGCGGCGCGCTTTCCAACACTTGTGGATCTTGCACGCGCCCATTTGCATCGATCGTAAACTGGATCTTGACGTGGCCGAGAGAATTGCCGGCTCGGTCAGGATAAGACGGCGGAGGCCGATCGATTGGCTTAGCGGGTTCGATTACCGAAGCGAATGCCGTCAGTGAAGCCACAAGGAGCACGATTATGAGCCCAACCCGCCGAAACATGCTTGCTACCTAGAGCAGTAAGAGCTGAACACTACTATCGCCGCAATGTGCGTTGCGCGCAACCCGAGTCTACGACTTGGATTCGACGCGCGGAGCAGTCTAGCCAGCGCGCGGCAGGGCTTTGGCGTGAGCATGACGCCGTCACATTTCGCCAGATACCTTTTATTGTCACTCCAAAGGAATGCGCCATGACCAACCAGACCGAGACCATCCTCGCCTTCTTCGATCGCCGCGGCGCCGACGGCTATTCCGGCGAGGCGGTGACCCAGGAGGCGCATGCGCTGCAATCCGCAGCGCTGGCGGAAGCGGCGGGTGCCGAGGAGCCCCTGGTGGTGGCAGCCCTGCTGCATGATCTCGGCCACCTCATCCACAATGCTGGCGAAAGTCTCGCCGCACGTGGCGTCGATGCGCGGCACGAGGTTATTGCCGCGACCTGGCTCGTCCGGCATTTCGGTCCGGCAGTGGTCGAGCCGGTGCGGCTCCATGTCCCGGCCAAGCGCTATCTCTGCGCGACCGATCCCGCCTATCACGCATCGCTCTCGGCCGCCTCGCAGCGCAGCCTGGCGGTGCAGGGCGGCGCCTTCGATGTGGCAGAAGCAGGAAATTTCGCCGCCCTGCCCTTCACCCGCGACGCCGTCGAGCTGCGCCGCTGGGACGATCTCGCCAAAACGCCCGATGCGCCGACGCGCCGCATCGGCGACTATGCCGACATGATCCGGCGGGTTGCGGCGGCGCACCCGCCGGGCTGAGCGCTACTCGATCTCGATCCGCACCACGTCGCGCACGTCACGCCCGCCCTTTTTGTCGCCGGGCACAATGAGGCGGACGCCCTTGCCGGCACTGTCATCGACCAGCAGCACAGTTTTGTTCGCGAAATCGGGATCGATCTCGCCGATCGAGACGGCCACGGCGTAGCCGTCGCGGCCGGTCACGATCAAGGCGTGCTGCAGGTGATGCTTGGCCTTGGCGCCTGGCTCGTCAGTGATGCCGGCCTTCTGAACCACGTCCCAGAGCAGCGCGCCGTCGTAATGCCCGCTCTGCGGACCGTGGCCGGTCTCGAAGGTGACATCGACTGCACTTTGCGGCATGGCCTTGAGATCGGCCACCGTCAGCTGCAGCTTATGCTCGGCATGGCCGTCGACGGTGACGGCATCATCGGCCGCGATGGCGCTGCCGGCCAGGACGCAGCCGAGCAGCGCGGCCGCGAGCGGGACGGCCAGCCTCATTTCGCGACCATCACATCCGAGGCCTTGATAACTGCGAGAGCCTCGTCGCCGACCGCAAGACCGAGTTCGTCGACCGCCTCGTTGGTGATCGAGGAGGTGATGATCACACCATTGCCGATATCGATTCGAACATGGGACGTGGTCTGGCCCTTGCGGACCTCGACCACCTTGCCCTTGATCTGGTTGCGCGCGCTGAGCTTCATGACGGGAGTTCCTTTCGGGATTCAGGCTCGAGCTTGAGCGAGACGCCAGTGAGCCGCCGCACCCGCGCCTCGGTCAAGAGCCAAGCGATGCGATCTGCGGCGACACGCGTATCGAGCCCGGCGCCGTGGATGTTCGAAATGCAGTTGCGATCCGCGTCGGTCGTCGCAGCACCCGGCCGCCAAGTCAGATAGGCGCCCAGGCTGTCGGGCGAGGACAAGCCCGGCCGCTCCCCGATCAGCACCAGCGCCAGGCTCGGCTCCAGCACCGCGGCCGCCGCATCGCCCAGCGCGACCCGGGCGCCGGTCGCGAGCAGGATCGGCGCCAGGCGCCAGCCCGGCAACCGCTCGACCAGCGCCGCGACCAGGCCGGCCGCATGCCGCGCCACGGCCAGCGCCGACAGCCCGTCGCCGACCAGGATCATAAGATCGGCGCCCGTCCCGATCTCGGCCAGTCTCTCGGCCGACTGTGCCGCCAGGCGCCGCCCGAGATCCGGCCGGCGCAGATAGAGACTGCGCTCGACCGCCTGGCTTTCGATCCGAATCACGGGCGCGCTCGCCGCCAGCGCCGCCTCGACGGCGTCCAGATCGAGCGTCGCGTGCACGGCATCGCGCGCCGCGGCATGGGCCGCCTGGAACGCGAGATGGGCCGAAGTCGGCTGCCCCGGCCCGGCATGGCCCAGCCCGATCCGCGCTGGCGTGCGGGCGCGCAGCGCAGCCCAGGGATCGGCGGTCACGGGGAGGCTCCCTGGTAGATCCGCTTCTCAGTTGGTCTCCACTCTGCCCTCGGGGGCGGAGAGGTCGGGTGAGGTGGGGGCTGCCGCCGCAGACCGGATAGCGCTGTCGGATTGGCAGTTTGAGAGACGCACGTTCCCCACCTCACCCAGCCTCTCCGCCCCAATGGGGCGGAGAGGAGAAGATCACGGATTTTCATTCCCCTACTCCGCCGTCAGCAGCCGGCGCGGCAGCGCTTCGGCGCGGCGGAGCGGGCGGTCGAAGATGCCCATGCTGATCAGCCAGGCCTCGAATTCCGGCGCCGGCGGATTGCCGAGCAGCGCACGGATATAGAGCGCATCGTGGAACGAGGTGCTCTGATAGTTGAGCATGACGTCGTCGGCGCCCGGCACGCCCATGACGAAGCTGCAGCCCGCCGCGGCGAGCAGCGTCAACAGCGCATCCATGTCGTCCTGGTCGGCTTCGGCGTGATTGGTGTAGCAAACGTCGCAGCCCATCGGCAGGCCGAGCAGCTTGCCGCAGAAATGGTCCTCCAGCCCGGCCCGGATAATCTGCTTGCCGTCATAGAGATATTCCGGGCCGATGAAGCCGACCACGGTATTGACCAGCAGCGGATGGAATTCCCGCGCCACGCCATAGGCGCGCGCCTCCAGCGTCTGCTGGTCGATGCCGTGATGCGCGCCGGCCGAGAGGGCCGAGCCCTGGCCCGTCTCGAAATACATGAGATTGGTGCCGATGGTGCCGCGCCCGAGCGCCAGCGCGGCATCGCGCGCCCTCGCCAAGCAGGGCCAAGTCGATGCCGAAGCTGCGATTGGCCGCCTCCGTCCCGGCGATCGACTGGAACACCAGATCGACCGGCGCCCCCGCTTCGAGCGCCTTGAGCTGGGTCGTGACATGGGCCAGCACGGCGCTTTGTGTCGGGATATCGAAGCGCCGGCGCAGCTCGTCTATCAGGCGCATCAGATCGGCCACGCGCTCGACCGAATCGCCGGCCGGGTTGATGCCGATCACGGCATCGCCGGCGCCGTTGGCGAGACCGTCCAGAATCGAGGCCGCGATGCCCGCCGGATCGTCGGTCGGATGATTCGGCTGCAATCGGGTCGAGAATCGGCCTCGGAGCCCGATCGTGCTCCGGAACCGGGTGACCACTTCGATCTTGCTGGCGACCAGCACGAGATCCTGCAGCCGCATGATCTTGGAGACCGCCGCCGCCATTTCCGGCAGCAGCCCGGGCGCCAGCGCCGAAAGCGCCGCTCCATCCGCCACCTCCGACAGCAGCCAGTCGCGGAACGCGCCGACAGTCAGACTGGCGACCGGCGCGAAGGCCGCCGCGTCCCGCCGGTCGAACAGCAGCCGCGTCACCTCGTCGGTCTCGTAGGGGATGACCGCCTCGTCGAGGAAAGCGGCGAGCGGCAGGTCGGCGAGCGCCATCTGCGCCGCCACCCGCTCGCCTGCCGTGCCGGCGGCGACGCCGGCCAGGATATCGCCCGAGCGCAGCGGCGTCGCGCGCGCCAGCAGCGTCCTCAGATCGGCGAACCGCCAGACCGTGCCATTGACCGTCGCGTGTGTCGCCGTCATACCGGCTTCCTCTTCAGCGATGCGCCGCAGCATGCCGTATCGACCAGCGTCGGAAAAGAGCCGGCAGCAACGATATCCCACTCCGCATTCCGGCGGCGGCGGCCTTCACTATTTTGTAAGTATGAGCGCCGGACACTCCGGCGTGAATCATCAGTACGGAATTTCGCTGCCCGTTGCCGATCCCGACCCACCGCTCGCGCGACGACGCCGGCCTCGCATTTCGCGAACCGCACGTCAACTTTACCGCGAGCCCGCGACTCTCGGGCGTGACACCGTCGGCAGACACCGGTATGGTCCACGGCAGCCGGCGCCGTCCTCGCCGGATCAGGGGCATCGCGT
>JBBCHB010000052.1:0-155880 GCA_037200015.1 Aliidongia sp.
ATGACATGGACCATTACGCCGCCGATGCGGCCGCGGTCGTCCAGCATCTGGATCTCCGTGACGCGGTCCATATCGGCCACTCGACCGGCGGCGGCGAAGTTGCCCATTACGCGGCGCGGTTGGGCAATGGGCCGGGTCGCCAAGGCCGTGCTGATGTCCGCCGTACCGCCGATCATGCTGAAGACGCCGGGCAATCCGGACGGCTTGCCGATCGAGGTGTTCGATGGACTCCGCGCCAGCTTGGCTGCCAACCGCGCCCAGTTCTATCGCGACGTCCCGGCCGGTCCGTTCTATGGCTTCAACCGGCCCGACGCGAAGCCGCTGGAAGGTGTCATCGCGAATTGGTGGCGCCAAGGCATGATGGGCGGGGCCAAGGCCCATTACGACGGCATCAAGGCGTTCTCCGAAACGGACTTCACCGAGGATCTGAAGAGCCTCGATGTCCCGACACTCGTGATGCATGGCGACGACGATCAGATCGTGCCGTACAAGGACGCCGCCCTGCTTTCGGCGAAGCTGCTCAAGCACGGCACGTTGAAGATCTACCCAGGCTTCCCGCACGGCATGCTCACCACCCATGCCGATGTGATCAACCAGGACCTTTTGAGCTTCATCCGCGGTTAGCCTGCGTTTGGGCCGTCTCCCCGTCCACGGACGGGGAGACGGCATACGGCGGACGCCACGCTCTGTAAGTAGGCGCAAGCCAGTGATCGCGCAGCAGCAGGAATGGACGCTCCACGCCGCGATGCAGCAGCCAGGCCCACGGCGAGGAAGCCGGGCAGGATGCGGAACGCCCGCGCCGTATAAAAGCGGCCGATCGCCAGCTGTCCGGTCCGTGCATAATGCCGGAACAGCTGCGTGCCGATCAGATAGCCGCTGAGCACGAAGAACAGATCGACGCCCATCCAGCCGAAGGGCTGCACCGGCAGGAGGAAATCGGGCACCGCTCCAGACGGCATATGGAACAGAATGACGAGGAGGATAGCGATCGCGCTCAATCGATCCAGGCCAGGCAGCCTTCGGTCGGCTGCGTCCCCGCGCGCTGCGAGCTGGTTCGGCGCAGTCGTTCTCCTCGGCGCTCGCTTGTCCCCGTTCTTTAATACCGCGGGCCAGGCGATGCAACCATCCGGCGAGGCCTCGCTTGGCACATCGCCCTATGCGTCTTACCGGATCTGCATAGTGCGAGACAGCAAGCGGATCACTCCGCAAGGACAAAGGCCATCCCTCCGTATCCTTCCCTACAGCGGTAACCCGATCTGAAATCTTCCTGCAACGACCTGTTCTTCCAATGCCCGGCATTTCACGTGCCAGGAGATCCGACAATGCGCGCCATAATAGCCTCGATCTGCGCTCTCATGACGATCGGCACGGCATCCGCCGCCGAGCTGACCGACGAGAAGGCTGCAATCGTCGCGCGCGTTCGCGAGGTCATGAAGGCCTGGAGCGACAACGACGCGAAATCGGTGGCGGCTCATCTTTCGCCCTCGATCGTGATCACCGGCAGCGTACCGCCCTATCTCTTCCAAGGCCCGACGGCCCTGCGGATTGGATAAAGTCCTTCGCGGCCGATGCCGCGGCGACCGGTATCACCGATCCCTGGCAAACTGTCGGCGAACCGACTGCGGTCGAGGTCAGCGCCCCTCGCGCCTATGTCTCTCTTCCGGTTAGCTACGCCTTCAAGCGCCAGGGCAAGCCTGCCCAAGAAAGTGCCACCGTCACCGCGACGCTGGAAAAATCCAATCGGGACTGGCGCGTCATCGCCTGGAGCTGGTCCACGACGCTCCAGTTCGGATTGTCCGAACAGAGCGCACGGCATTGAGTCGACGAGCATGCTGGGTCGTCTGATCGGGTGTCCCGCCTGCAATCGTGACGCCCCGAGGCAACTCCGGCGCGGAACGGCACCGACCCGCCGTGGCCAGGCGACCATCGACAAGCCGGAATTGCTGCGACTGTAGCCATTATTCCGCCCGCTGAAATCGTCGGGTAGCGCATCTATCCAAACCTGGCGGGGGCGCAGAGCCCGATGATGATTCGAACGGTGTCCCGGCCGCTGCTGCCGAGGCACGCAACCGGATCGTCCCCGCCCCCGGCCCGCTCCATCCGATGATGCGTTCGGCCCAACAGGCGCGCGGCCTTCGTTGCGCGCCGGCTTGCGGCGGGAAGGATGCCGTACTGCCGGCGAACCCTTACAGCAGGGAGCAAAAGAGCGTAGCCGATGACAGTACAATTCGATTCGACGCAGATCGATCTCCGCTACCGCCTCGCACGCTGGCAGGAATCCATCTCCGATGTCTTCTATCGGCTTGAGACCTGGTCCGATGCCCAAGATGATTTCACCGCCAAGGTAAAGACGTCGAGCGTCGGCTCCATGGTGTTGGCGCATACGGTCTCGTCCTGTCTGACTATCGCCCGGACACCGAAGCACATTGCAGACGGGCAAGAGAATTTCTTCGTTTTCGGCATGGTCACCTGCGGCGAAATGAAGGTGTCCCAGGATCATCGCGAGGCAATCGTCAGACCGGGTGAATTTGCCGTCCTCGATTCGAGCCGGCCTTACCGTGTGAATTTGGGCTCAGGGAACAGGAAGACGCTGCTGCTGGTGCCGCGCGGGTCGATCCTCGAGCGCGTCGGGACGATGGACAGCTTGACCGCCAAGACGTTCGGCCGCGAGCAGTCGCTGGCGAGCATCACCTTCAATCTCGTGACCGGGCTCGCCGACGTCGCCGATCGGCTCGGGAGCGAGGCCGCCGAAAATCTGGCCGGGCGATCATTGGACATTCTGGGTCTGGCATTGGGCGAGCGCCTGGGTCATGAACCCCGCAAAGCGTCCGAGTACCGTTCGCTCATGCTGCTGCGCCTCAAATCCTTTATTCAAACCCATCTGTCGGATGGCGAATTGAACCTCTCGGATGTCGCTTCGGCGCTGGCGATTACGCCGCGCAGCGTCAACAAACTCCTCGCGGTCGAGGGCGCCTCGTTTCGCCGTTACCTGCTGTCCATTAGACTCGAGCGATGCGCGTCCATTCTATCGGACCCGGCCAGCCTCCACCGCCCCGTGGGCGAAATCGGCATGGCCTGCGGCTTCAACGACATGGCCCATTTCAGCCACGCCTTCAAGACCCGTTACGGCCTGTCGCCGCGCGAGTGGCGGCAGCAAATGTTGGACGCTCGCCTCTTCAGCCACTGACGGATGAGGTCGGGACGCCATGTCGGGCCCTCGTCCGCTTGGCGGCTGTGAAGATATCGCAGCGAGCTCCGGTCCTCAGTGGGGCGGGCGTCTCGCCCGCCTGCCGGCAGTCAGCCGGCACAGCCTATCGCGCGATAGTTGATTGCCGGCTCACGCCGGCAAGGCGGGCAGGGACGCCCGCCCCGCTCTGAACAGCAGAGTGGCCTTCGACGATATTTCCCCACACTCAGTGTGAGACAGCGGCCTTTTCGATCAGACCAATATTGAGCTTCCGGCGATTGGTACGACGCCGGCTGAAGGACCGCCCGTGCCCGGCCTGCGCGCTCCGGCCGCTCTGGCGCGGAAAATCGGCTCTCCCAGACAAGTTTTTGTTCCGGCACAGACAAGAAACCGGAGTGGCTTTGCGCTAAATATTGCAAACCATACAATAACAGAATGGTTCATAGAGAATTTATAGGTGACCAAAAAGCAAACTTCGAACGATATATGTACGACCCAGAATACGGTCAAGGCCGATTTATTGGAGATCGGGTAGAATATTCCCGGCCCTGATTACCTCTCCGAACTCGCCACCGAATGATGGTGCGAGATCGTAGACATCACGACACAGACAAGGACAATAGTTGATGAAAATTCTAATCGCCTCGACGCCGGCGACCGGCCACGTCAATCCGATGTTTGCGATCGGCCGTATGCTTGTCGAGCAGGGACATAAAGTCGTCGGATTATCGGCCAACGCCATGCGTCCGCGGATCGAAGCGTCCGGCGCCGTATTTCACGCCTTTCCCCAGGCGGCCGATTTGGATTTGAAGAATATCGAGACGGTCTTTCCCGAACTCTTGACCATCCCGCCCGGCCCGGAGATGTCGCTGTTCTATCTGACGCGGGCGTTCATCGATCCGCTTGCCGCACAATATGAGGGCATCAAACGGGTCCTGTGGAAATTTCCGGCCGATGTCATCCTGAACGACAACATGTTCTACGGCGCCATGCCCATGCTGCTCGGGCCGCGATCGGCGCGGCCGGCGATCATCTCGTGCGGCACGATGTTCCTGCATTTCGGCCGTGACGACGGTGCGCCGAATTTTGCAGGCCTGCCGCCGGCCACGAGCGACGATCAGTGCCGGGACTACGCGGCCATTGCCCAATTGCACGATGAAATCGTCTATGCGCCGGCGCGCCGCCATATCAACACGTGCCTGACCGGCTTGGGGGTCGGGCCGCTGTCGATGGACCCGCACGAGGCCGTCATCGCCCTGTCGGATGCCTATCTGCAACTGACGGTGCCAAGCTTCGAATTTCCCCGCCAGGCTCTGCCGGACCATATACATTTTGTCGGCACCCTGCCGATCACCCCGAATCAGGCGCCCATGCCGTCTTGGGCTTCGGATCTGGATGGCTCGAAGAAGGTGGTCCTGGTCACGCAAGGGACCGTTTCGAACCATGATTTCGGGAAACTCGTCGCGCCGACCCTGGCCGCGCTCGCGCATGAGCCCGATCTGCTCGTAGTCGTCACGACCGGCGGTCGCCCGGTCGGTGCGATTCCCGGCCCAATTCCGGCCAATGCGCGTCTGGCGACCTTTTTGCCGTTCGAATGGCTGATGCCCCAGGTCGATCTGCTCGTGACGAATGGCGGCTATGGCAGCGTCAACCAGGCTTTGAGCTTCGGCATTCCTCTCGTCACGGCGGGACTGACCGAGGACAAGGCCGACGTCAACGCGCGCGTCACCTGGTCCGGAGTCGGCATAAATCTGATGACCAACGAGCCCGGGCCGGAAGATCTGCGTCAGGCGGTCCGTGCCGTGTTTGAAAACCCGGCCTATCGCGATCGAGCCTGCGCCATGGCGCAGGAGTTCGCGAGTATCGACACGCGCGCTGAAATTCTGCGCATCATCGGGCAGTGCGCGCGCAGTCTGAGATGATCGTGCGGAGGGCGGCAGGCTGCGGCGCTTCAGCGATCTCGCGCTGAAAGCGGCAGAACGAATCGACCGCCAGGCCGACGCGGCCGAGATCGAGGCGCAGGAAGCGGCGGGGGAAGAGCCCGCCCGGAGCACTGAGGCTGGGGCGCCGAAACCCGCAACGGTCGACCAGGGCCCATCGGCCGCCGAGATCTCACACCCTTGTCCCGCAGTGAGCTCGTGAAAATATCGCCCAGGATCTCACAGATCTTAAGTGGGGCGGTCGTCCCTGGCCGCCTTGCCGGCAAGGCCGGCACGAGCAGCGCCGCTTATTGCCGCCTCCGGCGTCATGGCAGCCGCGGAGGACCGCCCCACTTTAGTGCCAGCGAGAACCCTGGCGGATATTTTCACAGCCGCAATGCACGAAAAGGTCTTAGCGTTCAGCGCCCGACCGCCCCTACTCCAGATCGCTCACCGTGCTGTCGACGCCCTTGAGGCGCGAGGCGAGCGAGGCTTCCAGGAAGCGGTCGATGTCGCCGTCGAGCACGGCGCCGGAGTTGCCGGTTTCGACGCCGGTCCGCAGGTCCTTGACCATCTGGTAGGGCTGCAGCACGTAGGAGCGGATCTGGTGGCCCCAGCCGATCTCGGATTTGGTGGCGTTCAACGCCTCAGCCGCCTCCTCGCGCTTCTTCAGCTCCATCTCGTACATGCGGGCGCGCAGCATGTCCCAGGCAATCGCCCGGTTGCGATGCTGCGAGCGGTCCTGCTGGCAGGATACGACGATACCGGTCGGGATATGGGTGATGCGGATCGCCGAATCGGTCTTGTTGACGTGCTGGCCGCCGGCGCCCGAGGCGCGGAAGGTGTCGATCCGGCAATCCTTTTCCTGGATATCGATCTCGATCTTGTCGTCGATCACCGGATAGATCCAGGCCGAGGCGAAGCTGGTATGGCGCCGCGCCTGGCTGTCGAAGGGCGAGATGCGGACCAGGCGGTGCACGCCGCTCTCGGTCTTCAGCCAGCCATAGGCGTTGGTGCCCATGACCTTGACCGTCGCGGATTTGAGGCCGGCCTCTTCGCCGGGGCTCTCTTCCAGCCAATCGGTCTTGAAGCCGTGCTGCTCGGCCCAGCGCAGATACATCCGGGTCAGCATCAGCGCCCAATCCTGCGCCTCGGTCCCGCCGGCGCCGGCATGGATCTCGAGATAGCAGTCATTGCCGTCGGCCTCGCCCGAAAGCAGGCTTTCGATCTCGCGCTTATGGACTTCGGCCGTGAGCGCATCGAGCTGCTTCTCGGCCTCGACGACCATCTCCTGGTCGCCCTCGGCCTCGGCCAGCTCGATCAGCCCGAGCGCATCGTCCAGCTCGGCCGCGATCTTGCGGTAGCTGCCGATCGCGGTGTCGAGCTTGTTGCGCTCGCGCATCACGGCCTGGGCCGCGGCGGCGTCGTTCCAGAGCGAGGGGTCCTCGGCCTTGGCGTTCAGTTCGTCGAGACGGCGGAGCGAGACATCCCAGTCAAAGATGCCTCCTCAGCAGCGCCAACGACTCGCGTATGTCGTCGGCAACTGCCTGAATTTCAGCGCGCATGGCTGTTCCTTCAGATAAATCGGAGGGCGGTTCTAAACCGGTTGGCCGCCGGAAGGAAGAGGGAACCGGTCAGGGCCGCATCCCGCGGCACCCCGACCGGTTACGCGCCGGGCCATAAGACGAGACTATTGAAATGATTATGACGCGGCATTGGCCAGCCTGCCGCCAAATCCATAGCCTTTTACTGTGCCCCATATGGGCCCAGGCCCGTCGGATCCAAAGGATGCAATTTGTGACACTGATCTCGATCGTGACGCGGCGAACCGGGCTGGTCTTCGCTTCGGCGAGCGCCCTGCTGGTTGCACTCGGCCCCTCGGCCGCCGTGCAGGCCGACGACCTGAAGTTCCAGGACGGCGCCAAACCCACCGCCGCGGCCAAGGCCGCACCGGCCGTCGCACCGCCGACGGATGGCGGCCCGAAGCGCATCCAGATCACCGGCGAGATCATGGATAGCTGGTGCCAGATCAGCGGGATCATGGGCATCGGCCTCGGCAGCGCGCACCATCAATGCGCGATCTGGTGCGCCGCCGGCGGAGGCCCGATCGGGATCCAGGGTCAGGACGGCACGGCCTATATCCTGCTCAAGGTCGAGGACAAGGACCCGATCGCCAGCCAGACGGCCATCGAGTTCGAGACCAACGAGGTCAAGGTCGATGCCGACTGGTACGTCCGGGACGACGTCAACTATCTGATCGTCCACAAGATCCTGGCCAATAACGGGATCGTGAACCGGAACGACCAGTCCTTCGGCATCATCCCCTACGGAGAATGATCATGCAGCGCGCGCTGATTTTCCTGGCCGCCACGGGCTTCGTCGTCGGGCTGGCCGGCTCGCTTCCGGGACGGGCGGCGGACAGCCTCAACATTGCCGACGAGCAATCGGTCGCCCTGAAGGGCAAGGTCGTCGATATCGTCTGCGAGCTGGCCCATGACTGCACGCCCGATTGCGGCGGCGGCAAGCGCCAGCTCGGCCTGAAGACCGCCGACAACAAGCTCTATTTCGCCGCCAAGAGCCATGTCATCTTCGCCGGACTGGCGACCGACCTTGCACCCTATTGCGGCAAGGAGATCATTGCCGACGGCCTCACGACGGCAAATTATGGGACGAAGCTGCGAGTTCATTCAACGCTTCAAGACGAGCGAGGCCGGCGATTGGGTCGACGCCAACCGCTTCCGGACCGACTGGGCCAAGGCGCATGGCGTGGCGCCGGACAGCGCGGAAGCGACATATTGGTTCAAGACCGACCAGGGCATCCGCGACGCGGTCGCAGCTCATGGCAAGCTGGGGCCTGATACCGTGATTCCGACAGGCGGCGGCGTCGGCCTTCCTGCTGCTATCGGCCCTGCCTGCCGCCGCGCATGACCATGCCGCGATGACCGATATGCCGGATGGCGCCCCCGGCATCGGTCGGCGCCGCCGAATTCCGGGTCTCCCGGGCTCGGCGGCTCGTTCAGCCTGACCGACCAGGACGGCAGGATCCGGACCGATCAGAGTTCCGCGGCAAGCTGCTCCTCGTCACCTTCGGCTATACCGACTGCCCGGATGTCTGCCCACTGCAGCTGCAGAAGGTATCGCAGGCGCTGGATCAGGTCACTCCGGCGGGTCGCGGGTCGGGTCGTCCCGCTTTTCATCTCCGTCGATCCGGAGCATGACACGCCGGATCGGCTACGCCGCTTCGTCGCCGCGTTCAGCCCTGCAATCATTGGCCTGACCGGCAGCCGCCAAGAGATCGGCAAGCTGGTGCAGGACTACCATGTCCACGTCGCCGCGGCGCGGCCGGGACATCCGGCGGCCTGGACCATTCGGACCTGCAATATCTGATGGGACCGGACGGTAAATTCCTGACGCTGATCCTGCCGAACGCGACGGCTGCCGACATCGCGGCCCGGCTGACGAAATACGCCGCTAGGACCTAGCGGCGCGCCGACCAACTGCTGAACAAACTCTCGGGCAGCATCAACAAGCAGGCCGCCGCGAAGGCGCATCCCGTGGCCGCCCGATCTACCGACGGCGCCCCGGCCGGGATACGGCCGGGGCCTCGCTATGCCGGACGCTCTCATCGAGGAGCGTCCGGATATTTATTTGACCGGATTGGAAGGATACCTTTGCAGCTTGCCTTGCCATCGACTAGGATGGGACATGATCCGGCCTTCGACCGATCCCGACACGGCCCGCGCCGCGACACTCGCGGCCGAGCTGCGCACCCTGCTCGGCCGGCTGAAGCGACGGCTGCGCGAACAGGCGCCGCCGGGCGACCTGACCTGGCCGCACCTCTCGGTGCTCGGCCATCTCGACCGCGACGGCCCGGCCACGGTGACAGCACTGGCACGGGTCGAAGCATGCGCCCGCAATCCATGGGCGCCATCATCGCGGCACTCGAAGCGGCTGGGCACGTCGCCGGCGAGCCGCATCCGACCGATGGTCGGCAGACGCAGCTTACCCTGACCCGGCCTGCCGCGACTGGATCGCAGCCGGCCGGGCGGCGCGCGAGGATTGGCTGTTCCGCGCCATCCAGGCTCGGCTCGCTCCCGACGAGCAGGTGGCGCTGGTCCGTGCCCTGCCCCTGCTCGTCCGCCTCGCCGATCCCTGATCCTCCTTGGAGACACCGACATGCCCGTGACCACGCTCGACCCGAAAACCGCCCTGGTCGTCATTGACCTGCAGAAGGGCATCGTATCGTTGCCGACCGCCCATCCGACCGAGCCGGTGGTGCAGCACGCCGCCGCCCTGGCCGAGGCCTTTCGCCGCCGCGGCCTGCCCGTCGTGCTGGTCAACGTTACTGGCGTCGCGCCCGGCCGGGCGGAGCAGGCGCGCGGCACGGGCCAGTTCCCCGCTGATTGGGCAGAGTTCGTGCCGGCATTGAGCCGCCAGCCGCAGGACCATGTCGTAACCAAGCGGACCTGGGGCGCCTTCACCGGCACTGACCTGGAGCAGCATTTGAAGACGCTGGGCGTCACCCAGATCGTGCTGGCCGGCGTCGCAACCAGCATCGGCGTCGAATCGACGGCGCGCGCCGCCCATGAGCTGGGGTTCACATCACCCTCGCCACCGACGCCATGACCGATCTGAACCCCGACGCCCATTTCAACAGCGTCACACAGATCTTCCCGCGCCTGGGCGAGACCGGCACGACGGAGGAGATCCTGGCGCTGCTGGGCAAGACCCACGCGTGTGCTTCCGGCGACGGGCGCGTTCCGGTCCCTCAACACCTTCAACTACCGGGTCTGGGCCGGCGGGGCGCTGGTGTCGAATATCGGCACCTGGATGCAGCGCACAGCTCAGAACTGGCTGGTCCTGGCCCAGCTGACCGATCACAACGCGACGGCGGTCGGCATCGTCATGGCGTGCCAGTTCGGCCCGCAGCTGCTGATGCTGCCGCTGACCGGGGTTCGCCCGCTGACCATCTCGACCGGCGCATGCTGCTGACCACGACGCAGGCGACGATGGAGCGCTCGCGCTCGGCCTGGGCATCCTCACCATTTCCGGCCTTGTTCAGGCCTGGCAGGTCTATCTCTTCGCCTTCCTGCTCGGCTGCGTCGCGGCCTTCGACGCGCCGGCGCGCCAGACCTTCGTCGCCGAACTGGTCGGGGACGGCGATTTAGCGAATGCGGTGGCGCTCAATTCGACCTCGTTCAACGCGGCGCGCAATGATCGGCCCGGCCATTGCCGGCCTCTTGATTGCAAGCGTGGGCACCGGCTGGGTCTTCGTGATCAATGCCGCGTCCTATCTAGCCGTGCTCTGCTCGCTGCGCTTCCTGCGCCGCGACGAGCTGCATCCGAACCACCGGGCGGTGCGGAGCCGTGGCAGCTTCGTCGAAGGCTTCCGCTATGTCTGGAAGCGGCCGGATCTGCGGGCCGTGCTGCTCATGCTGTTTCTGATCGGCACCTTCGGGCTCAATTTCCCAATCTTCATCTCGACCATGTCGGTCACCGTGTTTCAGGCCGGTGCCGGCCGCTATGGGCTGCTGAGCTCGATCCATGGCGATCGGCTCGGTCTCCGGTGCGCTGCTCGCCGCCCGGCGGGGAATGCCCGATATCTCGCCTGCTGCTCGGCGGGGCCGCGCTGTTCGGGCTGGGCTGCGCGTTGGCCGCGATCATGCCCAACTATACCCTCTTCGGCGCGGCGCTCGTCCTGATCGGTCTCGCTGCCAGACCTTCACGACCTCGACCAACAGCCTGATGCAGCTCTCGACCGAGCCGGCCATGCGAGGCCGGGTCATGGCCATCTTCCTCGCCATCGCCCTGGGCGGCACGCCGTTGGGCGCGCCGATCGTCGGCTGGGTCGCCGACCGCTTCGGGCCGCGCTGGGCGCTGGGCGTCGGTGCCGTCTCGGCTTCGCCGCGGCGATCGTCGGGATCCGGTATCTCGTGAAACACCGCCGCTTCCGCCTGCGCGCCGGCACCGGCCGCCTGCGCTTCTGCTTCGACGATCAGGGTGCCAAATGACGTCGGCCGCCCGGGACGCGGCCGGGCGGCGGCAGGCTATACTAATACAGCCCGGTCGTGCTCGTCGCCGCCGGAGCGGGACGCTGGTTGACGATGGCGCCCGGCACGGGGGGCACCGATCCGGGCGGAGGGGCGCCGCCGGGGCTCTGGCCGGTGCCGTAATCGGCAGAAGCCGGGGTATAGGCCGGCGACGAGTCGGACGGCAGGCTCTGCGCCTCCTCGCCGCCATCGACGACCTGGTCGGACGGCTCCGTACCCGGCTTGAACGCCTCCCAGATCACATCGCCCTCGCTGCCATCGGCCAGCTTGCCGGTCTGGCGATTGACCCGCGCCATGCGGATGCCGGGCGGGATGCGGAACGCCACGGCCGGCTTGTCCTTGAGCGCGTCAGTCATGAATTCCGTAAAGGCCGGCGCAGCCGTATCGGCGCCCTGTTCGTTGGGCCCAAGTTCCTTGGGCTGATCGAAGCCGACATAGACGCCGACCACCAGATCGGGCGAGAAGCCGACGAACCAGGTGTCGTTCGGCCCGTTGGTCGTGCCGGTCTTGCCGGCCAGCGGCATTTTGAGCTTGGCGCCGACCGACCCGCAGCGGTGCGCCGACCGACCCGGCAGCGGTACCGCGCTGCACGACGCCTTCCAGGATATGGACCATCTGATAGGCCGTGCCGGGGTCGAGCACCTGGTCGCGATCGTCGGGCAGCTGCGGCAGCTCGCCCGGCGGTGCCCAACCCGGATCGCCGCAGCGCGGGCAGGCGCGGTTATCGACGCGGAAGATGGTCTTGCCATAGCGGTCCTGGATCCGGTCGATCAGGGTCGGGGTGATCTTCTTGCCGCCATTGTCGAGCATGCCATAGGCCGCCGTCAGGCGGATCGGCGTGGTCTCGCCGGCGCCCAGCACCATCGAGTAGTAAGGCGGCATCTGATCCATGATGCCGAGCCGCTCGATATAGGGCTGGATCTTCTCAATGCCGATTTCCGAGGCCATGCGCGCCGTCATGGTGTTGACGGAATGCTCGATGGCGAAGCGCAGCGTATGGACGCCGCTGCTCTCCTCGCCCTTGAAATTCTTCGGCTCCCAAACCGGCAGGCCCGGCCCCTGATAGATCTGCACCGGGTCGGCCAGGATCAGGGTCGAGGGCGTCATGCCGTTGTCGAGCGCAGCCAGATAGGCGAATGGCTTAAAGGTCGAGCCGATCTGCCGCTTCGCCTGGGTCGCGCGGTCGAACTTGCTCATCTCGTAGGACCAGCCGCCGGCCAGTGCCAGCACGCGGCCGGTATGCGGGTCGAGCGCAACCATCGCACCCGAGACGTCCGGGATCTGGCGCAGCGCATAGGTCTGCGGCTCGTTCGGCTTGGGCGGCGCGCCGATGGCCTCGACCAATACTACATCGCCGCGCTTCACGACCTGATCGGGCGTCTTCGGGATGTTGTAGGACAGGCGCTGTCCTTCGAGCCAAGGCTTGGCCCAGGCCATCTCGGCCATCGGCAAGAAGCCGCCGCTGCCGTCGGCGAAACCGAGCTCCACGCCATCGCGCCGGATGTCGCGCACGAGCGCCACGCGCCAGGGCGCTGCGCCCGGCACGGGCGGCAGCGCCTTCAGCGCCGCGACCCAACCGCGCTGATCGGTCGCCAGATCGAGATGATTGACCGGGCCTCGCCAGCCATGCTTGCGGTCATATTCCATCAGGCGATTGCGCAACGCCTTGTCCGCCGCGGCCTGCAGCACCGGCGACAGGCTGGTGCGGACCGAGAGGCCGCCCTCATACACCGTCTTTTCGCCATAGCGCTGGATCAGCTCGCGCCGCACTTCCTCGGCGAAATAAGGCGAGGAGAAGGTCTGGCTGTCGTCGCCCTTTGGCGCCAGCTTGATCGGCTCGGCCTTGGCCGCATCGGCATCGGCCTGGGCGATGGCGCCGGTCGCGACATGCCGTCGATGACGTAGTCGCGCCGCGACTTGGCGGCGTCAGGGTGGCGCCGCGGGTCGAACTCGCCGGCGCCCTTCAACTCGCCGGCGAGCAGGGCCGCCTCGGCGATGCTCAGCTGGTCGAGCGGCTTGTTGAAATAGCTCAGCGCCGCCTCGGCGATCCCGTAGCTATTCTGGCCGAAGAAATTTTCGTTCAGATAGAGTTCGAGGATGCGGTCCTTGGACAGCGCCTCTTCGAGGCGTACCGCGAGGATCGCCTCCTTGATCTTGCGCGAGATCTTGTACTCGTTGCTCAGCAGCATGTTCTTCACGACCTGCTGCGTGATGGTCGAGGCGCCGACGCCACGCCGGCCTTCGCCGATACGCAGCACGTCCTGCACCATAGCGCGCAGGATCGCAGCCGGGTTGACGCCGCCATGCTGATAGAATTCGCGATCCTCGGCCGCCAGCACCGCCTGGATGACGCGCGGCGGGATCGCCGAGATCGGCACGAAGACGCGCTTCTGCGTGCCGTATTCCTCCAGCACGCGGCCGTCGCCGACCTGCACCCGCGTCATCGTCGGCGGATAGTAGTCAACCAGCTGCTGGTAATCCGGCAGATCGGCAGAGTAGTGCTGATACACTACATACGCTCCACCGCCGCCGAGCAGCAGGGCAAGGGTGAGCATGATGAGCAGCGATCGGACATGACGCATGATGGGGGCGCTGGGCTCTTCTCGTCCTGGTCTCTCTCGTCGCGGACTCCCGATCTCCCGGAAGCCCCCTTCCTATGGGCGCGCCGACCGCCCTTTGCCAAGCGGAAATGCGTCGCAGCTGGCGTGCGACCGCCGGCAGCAGCGATCGGCGGCGCGCGTTCGGCGAGAAAATGTCCACTCTCTCGCTTGACACGTTCGGAGCCGCTGCCTATAGCAGAATACCATCATCTGCAGATGGTCACGCCGTTCTAATCGCAATTTAAGGCAGAATTTCTGTCACAAATGGCGACCAGAACGTGCAGTCCTCTCGGAGGCATTGTGAAATATCAATCGTTTAGGTCGGCAACCTTAGCGCCCTTTTCAATGCTCTCACTATCGATTTTATTAGCTTTGGCGTTCTATTCGGAAGCCGCGTGCGCCTATGTCGGACCGCCGGCCGCCATCGGCGCCTTGGGCGCTGTACTCAGCCTGACAATCGCCATCCTCGGCATGGTCGTTCATGGAGCTGCAAAGGCGACTCGGCATCTGTTCCAGAGCCGTTCCACCGCCGTCAACAATCGGTCGCCTATCAAGCCGACGGAATAGGGGCACCCGGACGTTCGACGCCAAACCTCGCCAAGCGGCTTGGAAGAACCTTATCGCCAGGGGTATGAAGCATGTCGACACCGTCCCGACCGGACAACCTGTGCCGCGTCCGAGTGGTGCGCATGATTCTGGAGGCGCTTGCGCTCGGTCTGCTCATCGGCTTCCTGACGGACCATTTTGATTGCGAGCCGGCGCCGAGCCTGCGCGACGGCCTCGCGAGCACGGCCTCGGCGTTTCAACTCCTGCTCAACGCGTCTCTCGGCGGCAATCCGGCTGGGGTCGGCGATCACGCGCCGGCCGGCCGGCCGGGCACCACAATGTATGCAGCCGCTGCGGTCGCACCGGGCGCGACTCTCGCCGCAACGGGCGGTCCGGACGTGACGCTGTTCGATTCGAAAGGCGCGGTGCTGCATCGTTGGCGCGTACCGGTCGAAGCGCTGTTCACCGCGCCCGCCCTCATGCGCGCCGAAGATGTAACGATTGACGGCTATCAGGTGCTGCCCGACGGCAGCCTGCTTGCGATTGTGGTGGCGGAGATGGTGTTTCCAGCGTTTCGCTGGGACGACGTCACGATGAATTCGATCCTGGTGAAACTCGATGCGCAGTCGCATCTGGACTGGGCCTATTCCGAGAGCCCGCATCACGATCTCGTCGCGGTCGGATCTGGCGAAGTCTACGTTCTGGTCGCGCGCGACGGCGTGACGCCGAAGGGCGACGGAACCCTTCTGCCACCGCGATTTCGCGACGAGGGCATTGCCGTACTGAACTCCGCGGGACGTGAAGAAAAGACGATCTGGCTCAGCGAAGCCATTGCCCGGTCTTCCTATGCTGAGTTGCTGGCGATGCTGGACCTCGGCTGGGATGGCTGCCTAAGAAGCGAGCACTATTGCTGGGATCTGTTCCACGCCAATTCGGTCGAGGTGATCTCGGTCGAAATCGCCTCCAAGCTGTCCTTTGCCAAGTCGGGCGATCTCCTGGTTAATCTACGCGCGCAGGACACGGTCGTCGTCATCGATCCTGTCACCGGCGCGTCCGTTGGGCCTTGCACGGCAGTTGGCATCACGCCCACGATGCCCACTTCACGGCGGCTGGGACGCTGATGCTGTTCGACAATCTGGGCAATGTCGGCGGGGCGGAACCGTCCCGCATCGTCGAAATAGACCCCGCCACCGGCGCCACGCTGTGGCAATATGACGGCGGCCACCGCCACCCTTTCTTTTCGTCGATCCGGGGCACCGCACAAGCTCTCGCCAACGGCAATGTTCTGATCACGGAGTCTATGGGTGGACGGATCTTCGAAATCACACATCGCGGCGATCTGGCCTGGGAGTACGTCAGCCCGATTGCCAAGGGTGCCGATGCCGCTCCAGTGATTTGGGGTGGGAGGCGGGTCGACCTGGCCGACTATCCTTTCCTGCGCGACTGCGCGGACAGGAATTGCCGGGCCGACACAAAGCAGGCCCGCGGAACGGAAGGTGCGCCCCTCACGCCGTAATCGTCTCTGCGGTATCCGCCGATGCATGGCCTTCCGTCGCATTAAAGGATTGTCGATCAAGGCGTGGCCGATTATGTTCGTCTTTGCGAAAATCCAGGGACTGCCCGATCGGCCGCGAGGTGTGACGGCGACGCCGCTCCGGATCACCCGCGGCCCGCAACCTTCGTCTTAGCGTTGCGGCCGGGCTCCCGAGGGTCGTTATCTCCCCAGGATCGATGGAAGAAACCCCGAAGCCAGACCCGGACTCCTCCGGGTTGCGGGGACCGGACCGAGCCTGCCATGGCGCCCCCTTGTGGGATGCCGTTCGGCAGATGACCGCAGGTCCCGCCGGCTTCGCACCAGCTAGGAGCGCGCCGCTCCGCCGTTTTTCGCACGGCGTGACGCGAGGCGCGTTCCGGAGTGATGCCGTATGGCACGACGCATGCTTATCGACGCGACCCATCCCGAAGAGACCCGGGTCGTCGTCCTGAATGGTAACCGTCTCGAAGAATTCGACTTCGAGACTTCGACGAAGAAGCAGATCAAGGGCAACATCTACCTCGCGAAGATCACGCGGGTCGAACCCTCGCTGCAGGCCGCCTTCGTCGAATATGGCGGCAACCGCCACGGCTTCCTCGCCTTCAGCGAAATCCATCCGGATTATTACCGGATCCCGGTCAGCGATCGCGAAGCGATGCTGGCCGAAGAACGCGCTGCCCATGACGAGGACGAGCACGGCTATAACGGCGATCTCAGCCATGCTCCGCAGCCGGACTACCAGCCCGATTTCACCGCGGAACATGGCGAGGGCGACGAGAGCCACGACGCGTCCGCGGAAGAAGGGCCGGCATTCGACGCCGAGCCGCCGCATCACCAGGCGACTGATGAGGGGCTGAGCCCCGCGACCCAATACGCTTCGATCGAGGTTGAAGCTGAGACCATCGCGACATCGGTCGAGGAAGTGGTCGTGATCGACGGCGCTTCCGCCGAAGCGGAGGCCGACTCGGCCGAGACCCATCCGGTACAATCCTATGGCTCGCCGGCCGAAGTCGAATCCTCGACGACCAGCGTGGTCGAGGTCCATGATGAGCACGTCCCGGTCGAGACCGTGGGCGGCGACGAATTCGAGGAAGTCCAGGCCCGCCGCGGGTCCGGCACTACCGCAACTACAAGATCCAGGAAGTCATCAAGCGCCGGCAGATCCTGCTGATCCAGGTCACCAAGGAAGAGCGCGGCAACAAGGGCGCAGCGCTGACGACCTATCTGTCGCTCGCCGGCCGCTACTGCGTGCTGATGCCCAATGCCGGGCGTGGCGGCGGCGTGTCGCGCAAGATCACCAGCGCCGCCGATCGTCGCCGGCTCAAGGAATTGATGGAGGAACTCGAGGTTCCGGAGGGCATGGGCATCATCGTCCGCACCGCCGGTAGCGAGCGCTCCAAGGCCGAGATCAAGCGCGATTACGAATATCTGCTGCGGCTGTGGGACGACATACGCGAGCTTACTTTACGATCATCGGCCCCTGCCCTGATCTATGAAGAAGGCAATCTGATCAAGCGGGCGATCCGCGATCTCTATTCCCGCGACATGGAAGAGATCCTGGTCGAAGGCGAGGACGGCTACCGCACCGCCAAGGAATTCATGCGGATGCTCATGCCGAGCCATTCCGCCCGCGTGAAAGCCTATCGCGACCCTGCGATCCCGCTGCTGCACCGCTTCCAGGTCGACAGCCAGATCGACCAGATCCACAACCCGGTCGTCCAGCTCCGCTCCGGCGGCTACATTGTCATCAACCCGACCGAGGCGCTGGTTTCGATCGACGTCAACTCCGGGCGCGCCACCAAAGAGCGCAATATCGAGGAGACGGCGACCAAGACCAATCTCGAGGCGGCCGAGGAAATCGCGCGGCAACTGCGGCTGCGCGACCTGGCCGGCCTGGTCGTGATCGACTTCATCGATATGGAGGAGACGCGCAACCAGAAGGCCGTCGAGGCTCGGCTCAAGGATGCGATGAAGACCGACCGGGCGCGCATCCAGCTCGGCCGGATCAGCGCCTTCGGCCTGCTCGAGCTGTCGCGCCAGCGTCTGCGCTCCTCGCTGATCGAGGCCTCCACGCAGCCCTGCCCGCATTGCAACGGCACCGGCACGATCCGGTCGACCGAATCGACGGCGCTGGTCGTGCTGCGCGCGCTCGAAGAAGAAGGCATCCGCCGACGTACCGCCGAAGTCACGATCTACGTCCCGACCCAGATCGCGCTCTATGTGCTGAACCAGAAGCGCGATGCGCTGGCCGAGATCGAGCGGCGCTACGGCTTCCGCGTCACCGTCGCCCAGGATGACAGCCTGATCCCGCCGGCCTTCCGGCTGGATCGGGTGCGCGCGCTCACGCCACAGGAGCTGAGCGCCCTGCCCGTCCCGACCCTGGCGCCGATGCCGGAGGAGGAAGAGGAAGAAGAGTATTTCGAGGAGGACGCGTCCGCTCCCGAAACCGAGCACGGCGAAGCCGCCGAAGCCGAGGCCGGCGATGCGGCTCGTGCCGACAGCGACGGCGCACGGCGCAAGCGCCGTCGGCGCAAGCGTCGGCGCCCCGGCGAGGATCATGCCCCGCATGGCGCCCAGGCTGCCGAAGGCGACGGCTTTGCCGCCCCTGACGCACCCGAGGGCGACGGCGACGGCGAGGACCAACCGGCCGAGGCCGGCGAGGACAGCGAAGAGGCTGATGACGCCGAGGAGCATGGCGGCGAAGCGCCGGCCGGTGAATCGGCGGCCGATCGCAAGCGGCGTCGGCGCGGGAAGCGTGGCGGTCGCCGTCGGCGCCGCGAGGACGAGGCGCCGCTTGGCGTCCCCCGCCGCGGAAGCGGCACCGCTCCCGGCCGACGATTATGCGCCCTTCGTCGAGGAGTATCCCTCGGTCCTGGATTATGCGCGCGACGGTCGCGAGCATTTGTTCGAAGAGGCCGAAGCGGCAACCCCGCCCGGCCCCGTCGTCACTCCGGACGCTCCGGTCGAGGCTTGTCCCGGCTGAAACCGCACCGGTCGAGGTAGCGGGCGCCGAGCCGGCCCCCGCTGCGGAAACGCCGCCGGAGGACGTCGCGGAGGCCAAGCCGAAGCGCCGCCGCGTCTCTCGCAAGAAGGCCGCTCCGGTCGAAGCCGAGACTGCTGCTGAAGTTGCGGCCGAACCGGCAGCCGTCGTCGAAACGGTCCCGACTGAACCGGTTCCGGCCGAGCCGGCACCGCCTAAGCGCCGACGGACACGCAAAGCTGCTGCGGCGCCGGTTCCCGTCGCCGAGACCGAGGCGCCCGTGCCTGAGGCACCGGTCGAAACGGTCGTCGAGGCTGCGCCGCCTGCCCCAGCACCGCTGCCGGCCGAGCCCGAGCAATCGGAGCCGGTTGCCATCGCGCCCGAGGCTAAGCCGGAACCTGAAGCCCGACCCGAACCCGCGCCGACCGATCCGGAACCGGCACAGGAAGCTGACGCCATCGATCCCGACCGGCCGCGCAAGACCGGCTGGTGGAAGCGGTTGATGTCCTAAAACAAGGAGCCGCCTGGACCGGATCGGCCCAGGCGGCTTTTGTTTCAGGCGCTCAGCTTGGCTTCCCGTGGCGGTGCGCCATAGGTCTGGGGAATGATGTCGGCATAGGCCTCGACGAGGCGGTCGGCCTCGCCCGTTGTCGTCGGCTGGAGCGCGGCATCCATATAGTTCCTGGCGTCCGGCGCGCGCACCACCCGCGCCAGGATCCGGCGATAGCGCAAGAACAGGGTCACCCATCGACTTGCCGCCACCGAGGCGTCGAACCACCAGCGCGGATAGAACAGCAGCGGGCTCTCGCGCCGGAACGAGGGCCGCCGCTGGGTTCGGATCTTGCGCCGGGACAAGCCGAGTTGCAGCGGGGTGCACGCCCTCGATCCGCAGCGCTCCGGAAAAAGCGATCAACGCGTCCGCGACCCGGCGCGCCTTCAGCCCGGTCGCGACGGCACGGCGCAGGATCGTTTCGACATGCGCGTCGGTGTAGTAGAGGCTCCAGCAGTCGCGATAGATCCCCTCCCACTCCTCTCGGCTCATCTTGGCGTGAGCCGTGGTGTAGTGTTCGAGGTCGTATTTGTTGAGATCGGCATCCATCTCGACGCCACGCATTAACAGCATCTTGTGATCCTCCGACCCCGGCAGTGGCGTCAGGAAGAAGAATTCGAGGATGTCGATCGGCAATTCCCGCTGGATGATCGCGATATCGCGCGCGATCGAAGCCGGTGTGTCGCTTGGGAATCCGAGGATATAGCCGGCCCAGGTCATGACATTGGCGTGCTTCCACGCCTGTAGCATCTCGCGATATTCCCAGATCTTGTTCTGACGCTTCTTGGTCTCCATCAACGATTGCGGATTGATGTTCTCGAGTCCGATGAACACGGTATAGCAGCCGGCTTTTGCGCATTTCTCGATGAAGCCGAGCGTGCGGTGGCACAGCGTGTCGACCTGCAGCAGCAGTCGGATCTTCAGCCCCTCCGCGCGCAACGCGATCAGGCGGTCGAGGATCGGCTCCCAATTCCGGTTTGCGTGCGAAATTGTCGTCGGTGACGAAAAAATGCGTGATCCTGCGGGCAACATTGGCACGCACGATCGCCTCGACGTCATCCGCGGTACGGAAGCGCGATTTGCGGCCCTGGACATTGATGATGGTGCAGAAGCTGCACTGGAACGGACAGCCTCGACCGGCGTCGAAGCTGGCGTAGTGGCCGATGACGCGGGTGACGATCTCGCGCGGCAGCACCGGAAAGGTCGCGGCGTCGAGATCCGGCAGATCGGCCAGATAGTTGTAGACTGGCTTGGCCGTCCCGCGATCGATGTCGCGCAGCAGCTCCGCTATCCGACCGCCCTCGGCCTCTCCGGCGAAGAGCGTGATGCCGAGCGCCTGCGCCTCGGCCAGCTCCGGCGGCGTCTCCGGCAGCATCGACAGACAGCCGCTGACGTGGAAGCCACCCATGATCACGGCCACGCCGGCGTCGCGGAATTGCCGCCCCAGATCCAGCGCTCGCGGAAACTGGTTCGATTGGACGCCGACAAGACCGCCGCAACCGCCGCCCGCCGCACGGACTCGCGCCACGGCAGCTCCGACGTCGATCACCGTGTTGCACTCGTCATAGGCTTCGATCGTGATCGCGACCTCGGGGTCCGAGCACGCGCGCCTCGGCGCATTCGGCGACAAGGCCGTAGACGCTGGCCAGGCTGTTCGAGGGGATCCCCGAGCGGCGCCATTGAATGACGTAGCCGTCATCATCGTAGTGCGACGGCTTGATCAGTATGATTCTGAATTCGCGCTCGTGCATGGCCACCCACCCATTTTTGCATAGGCTGCCTGACTGAGGTCGAATCCGCAAGGGAACTCGCGGCAGGGCTGTGGCAAGCCCTGCCGCGACGCCATTCAGCTGAGGCTGTGCTTCAGATCGCGCATCTCGTCATGCCCGGCCTTGACGAACCGAAAGCCCGCTGCACCAGATCCCGCACCGGCGCGGACAGATCACGGTCGGCCAGCGCCTCTTCATATTCCTTCTTGATGTGATCCTCGCCGGCCTCGACCGAGTTGACGACGCCCTGGTCGCTGCCTGTGACAGCCGCCTTGAGGTTCATGAAGGTCCGATGTGCCTTGCCCGAGGCCGTCCCCGTCGTGGCCGGCTTGCCGCCCAGCAGGCGGCGCACTTCGGTCTGCAACTCGGCGGTCACCTGCTTGCGCTCGATCGCGCGCTTGCCGAACAATGTCTTGAAGTGCGGATTCTTAGTATCGCCGCTGGCATCTTCGTAGCCATGCGCGCTGTCGAGCGTCAGAGCGATCAGATTATTGAGAATTTCGATGTCGTGGTCAGTCGAGGCCATGATCTGCTCCTGTTGGGTCTTCCTTAAGAAGTCCCAACCGGGCAGGAAGTTGCGCGCGACCCGCTGCTAGCGCTTCCAGCCCTGCAGTCGCTTGGCCGCTTCCGCCATATCCGCCGTCGCGCCTGCGAAGGAAAAGCGGATATGGCGATGGCCGCGGCCGCCATCGAAATCGATGCCGGGTGTCGCTGCGACACCGGTCTCGTGCAGCATGCGCCGACAGAAATCCAGGCTGTCATTGGTCAGCCGGGAGACATCGGCATAGAGATAGAAGGCGCCGTCCGGCGGCGCAAAATCCTCAAAGCCGGCGGCGGGCAACTGGTCGAGCAACAATGCCCGGTTCTCGGCATAGCGCCGGACATTCGCTTCGAGCTCTTCGGTGCAGTCGAACGCCTCGACCGCGGCGTGCTGCGAGAGGCTCGGCGCCGAGATCACCAGATTCTGTGCGAGGCATTCGACCGACCGGATCAGATCGGGCGGCGCGATCATCCAGCCGAGCCGCCAGCCGGTCATCGAGAAATATTTCGAGAAGCTGTTGATGACGATCGCTTCGGGCGCATGGGCGAGCGCCGTCGCCGCCGGACCGACATAGCTGATGCCATGATAGATCTCGTCGGAGATCAGCCGGATGCCCCGCTTGCGGCAATGGGCGGCGAGCGCGGCCAGCTCGGCATCGCCGAGCATCGTGCCGGTCGGGTTGGACGGGCTCGCGATGATCAGCCCGTCGATCCTGCCCTTCGCCTTCTCAAGCAGTTCCACCGTCGGCTGGAAGCGGTCCTCCTTGCCGGCGGACAGCTCGACCGGCTCGATATCGAGTGCGGTCAGGATGTGGCGATAGGCCGGATAGCCGGGCGCGGCCAGGGCCACCCGGTCGCCAGCGTCGAAGGCCGCGAGGAAGCCCAGCAGGAACGCCCCCGACGCCCCCACCGTCACGGCGACCTGCGCCGGATCGACCGTGACCCGATAAGTCCGGGCATAGTGCTCGGCGATCCGTTCGCGCAACGCCGGAATGCCGAGCGCGTCGGTATAGCCCAGCGGCGAGGCGCGCAGCAGCCGCTCGGCCGCGGCGATCACCTTGGATGGCGCGCCCGTACTCGGTTGGCCGACCTCCAGATGCAGGATGTCGGCGCCCGATGCGGCGAGGCGGTTGGCCTCGCGCATCACATCCATGACGATGAAGGACGGGATCTGGCCGCGTTTGCCGTGCTTCAGCGCCATGATGATCGCCTATCTGACCAGACGATCGACATGCATCGAATAGCCACCGCCGCGCGGATCGTGCTGGATCGCGCAGGACGCCGGCTTCTCGGGCAAGCCACCGGGGCAGGCCAGCGCCGCGACCCGATCGGCGACCAGCGTGCCCAGCGTCTCCGCCGGGGTACGCGGATCGGAGACGGCCTCGCCGACCGACCGGTTGCCGTTCAACGCACTCCAGGCAACTGCAGCGGTTATCGGCTGGTGCGGCATAACTGCCGGCGCCGGCGAAAGCGCCCGAGCAGCTGTTCGCCATTGGAGCTGGTGCTCATCATCGGCGCCAGCGAAGCCTGGGCCGCGCCGTCGAACGGCGCCGAGGCGAAGATCCCCATCGGCTCGACGACCTGGCCCGTGCCGAAAGGACGACCCAGGCCGATGGCGCAATCGACCGCCAGACCGCTCGCATCGGTCGCGAGGAAGGCAATCGAGCCTGACGGCCGGTCGATCCCTGAATCGCCGGCGGCGAAGGCGGCAGCCCGTGCGGCGGCGAAGCGCGCCGCCGGATCGCTGCTGCCCTGCGCTGCCTGCCAGGCCGATTGAATCGCGACGCCGGCCGGCCCTTGCGGAAAATAGAGGCGTGCATTGCCGGTCACGAGGCTGGCCGCGCTGCGCCACGCGGGCGAGTAATTCGCGAGCGGTTGGGCCGGCACGCCGTCGCCGACCAGAGCACTGCCTTCAGTGCCCGTGTAGAAATCCGCAGCGCCGGCGGTACGCAGCTGGGCCAAAGTCGCACTGACTGCATGTTGCGGCAGGATGTCGCCCACGGCCAACGGCCGGCCGCCCGGACCGCCGGCGCCGAGTCCGGCCGCCTGCAGATCGGCCAGCAGCGTCGGCGTCACCGTAATGCCGGTGGTCGCGAGCGCTTCGACCGGCGCCACGACCTGCTGCCAATGCAGTGCGCCATAGCGCCCCTCGAGCGCCGCCAGGCCGCGCACCATGCCCGGCACCGGTATGGTCTCGCCGGCACTGCTCTGCGGCAGGAAGTCGAGCTCTTCGACCGCGCCGGCACCGCCCGGCTTGACCAGACAGACGCCGCCGCCATCGAGGCCGGCGCGGCCGGGCTCGGTCACCGTCAGAGTCAAGGCGATGGTCGTCGCCGCATCCGCCGCATTGCCGCCGCCGAGCAGCACCCGCCGCGCCAGGTCGACCGCCTGCGTATCATCGGCCGCGACCGAGCCCAGATAGCGGCTGGCGATAGTGCCCGACGGCGCGGAGCCGCCGCCAAGGCCAACCGCCTCTTCGGCCGAGTGGAATGTGCCGCAACCGGCGAGCGAAAGCCCCAGCACGGCGAAAGCGGCGCCGCGCAGCAAGAGGCTGCGCCGCTGCGCGCATTGACGCGGACGGTCGATCGGCCGGATATTGCCTCCTGTCGAAAGGATGCCGCTCGTGTTGAATTCCATGCTCTGCCGGGCCCTTTTTCTGGTCTCGCTGGTCACGCTCGCCGTCACGCGACCGGCCGCCGCGCAGGACGCGCCGGGGCTGATCCGCGATGCGGAGATTGAAAGCCTCGTCCGCGACTATGCAACACCGCTGTGGAAGGCGGCGGGGCTCGACGCGGATTTCGTGAAGATCTATTTGGTCAACAGCCAACAGATCAATGCTTTCGTAGCGGGCGGACAGCGATTGTTCGTCAATACCGGCTTGTTGATGAAGGCCGACCGGCCAAACATGGTGATCGGCGTCATCGCGCACGAGACCGGCCACATCGCCGGCGGCCATCTGGTGCGAATCCAGGATGCACTGGAAGACGCCACGGCGCAGAGCATCATCGGCTATGTTCTGGGTACCGCCGCCGCGATCCTGACGAGGAATGGCGGCGTGGCCGAGGCCGGCGCCATCGCCGGCGAATCCATGGGGCTGCGCTCGCTGCTGCATTATTCTGTCGGCCAGGAGGCACGCGCCGACCAGGCCGGTATGGGCTTCCTCGACCAGACGCAGCAATCCGGTCAGGGCCTGCTCGATTTCTTCCGCATCCTGGACAAGGAAGAGCTGATGCAGCCGGCTCAGCAGGATCCCTATCTGCGCACCCACCCGCTGACCGAGGACCGCATCGACTGGGTCGCCGAGCACGTCAAGAAATCCGCCTTTTCGAATGCCAAGGATGCACCCGCGCTGATCGACCGGCACCAGCGCATGCTGGCCAAGCTGCGCGGCTTCATCCTGTCGCCCGGCGCGGTGCTGCAGACCTATCCGGAAACCGACAAGAGCAGCTATGCCCGCTATGCCCGCGCCGCGGCCTATCACCGCGTGCCGATGGACGACAAGGCGCTGGCCGAGATCGACAGCCTGCTCAAGGAGCAGCCGGACGATCCCTATTACAATGAACTGAAGGGCCAGATCCTGTTCGAAGGCGGCCATATTGCCGATGCCGTGGCGCCTTATCAGAAGGCCGCCAAGGCTTTACCGGACTCCGCCCTGATGCGGATCGAGCTGGCCCAGACCGAGCTGGAAAACCAGACCGACGACAAGGTGCTGAAGGACGCGCTCGACAACCCTGCGCAAGGCCGTCAAGATCGACAATTCGGATGCCGATGCCTGGCACCAGCTCGGCATCGCCGAAGGCCGCTCCGGCAATCCCGGCCCGGCTGCGCTCGCCCTGGCCGAGGAAGGCATCTTGACCGGCGATCTGCGGCAGGCTTCGCAGCAGGCGACCCGCGCGACCCAGCTGCTGCCGCGCGGCACGCCGGGCTGGCTCCGCGCCGAAGATATCCGCCGCGACGTGAAGGCCGAGAAGGAAGACCGCGGCTAGCAGCGCGAATCGCCGCACCCTCGGGAAACCCCTCGGCCGAAGCCCATGGGACGGCTTCGAAGCGGTGGCTATGCAGTGCGACTCGGGCTGAAGGCATAGCCGGTAAGCCGAGGCCGCCTTGCCAGTCCGCGGCCTTCACGCCTATGGTGCCGGCTTCGTTCGTGTTCCTGAGGCAGTATTCGAGATGAGCGTTCTTCGCCAGTTGGCCGTCGCCGCAGTGAGCCTGATGCTCGCCGCCTTCCTGCTGCCGCCGCCGAACCAGCTTTGACGCCCGAACAGGCAGACGCGGTCAATAAGCTGATTCACGACTACCTGATGGCCAATCCGAAGGTGTTGACCGAAGCGCTCGACCACGCCGACGCCGCCGCTAAGGCAGACGCCGAGAAGGCAAGCAAGACAGCGCTGGTCGATCGCCGCGAAGAGCTGGAAAAGGATCCGACATCGCCGGTCTTGGGCAATCCGAACGGCGACGTCACGATCGTCGAATTCTTCGACTATCGTTGCCCCTATTGCAAGGCATCGGCACCGGTTATCGCCGACCTCCTGGCGCAGGATAAGAAAGTCCGATTGGTCTTGAAGGATTTCCCGATCCTGGGCAAGGAATCGGTCTACGCATCGCGCGTCGCCCTGGTTGCGCAGAATCACGGGAAATATGCCGAGTTTCACAAGGCCATGTTCGCGCTGAAGACGCCGGTCAACGACGCTGCGACGCTCGATGTCGCGAAGTCGATCGGCCTCGACCCGGCAGTGGTCAAGAAGGAGGTGGAAGCGCCTGATATCGACGCCATCCTTCGGCACAATTTCGATCTGGGCAAGGCGATCGGCGCCGAGGGCACCCCGGCCTTCGTCATCGGCGACACCGTGTCGCCGGGCGCCATGACCCTCGACGACTTCAAGACCCAGATCGCCGCCGCCCGCGCCAAGCTCAAGAGCTGAGCGCGGCGCGCGTCCGGCCCTATTCCGCGTCCGGCTGCTGCTTCGGATGGGCGCGCTGGAAGGCATCCAGCGCCATGCAGTTCTCGTGGATGCGGCGTAGCGTCGGATAGGGCGAGAGGTCGAGGCTGTAATTCTGCGAATTGACGATCTGCGGCACCAGGCAGATATCGGCCAGGCCCGGCTCGTCGCCATGGCAGAATTTCCCGGTGCGGTCGTCTTCGGCGACCAGTGCCTCGAAGGCGGTGAAGCCCTCGGCGATCCAGTGATTGTACCAGGCCTGCACCGCCGCTTCGTCGTGGCCCAGTGGATCACGCAGATAGCGCAGGATACGCAGGTTGTTGATCGGATGGATGTCGCAGGCGACGAGTTGGGCCAGCGCACGGACCCGCGCCCCGATCGCCGGGATGGCCGGGCAGGAAAGGCGGGTTCGGCTGCACCTCGTCGAGATATTCGACGATCGCCATCGACTGGAGCAGCACGTCGCCCTCGTCGTCGAGTACCGGGACGAAGCCTTGCGGATTGAGCGCAGGTAATCCGGCGCCCGTTGCTCGTTCCGGCGCAGATGATGCCCGACATGCTCGTAGTCGATGCGCTTCAAATTGAGCGCAATACGTACCCGGAACGAGGCCGAGGAGCGGAAATAACCGTGCAAGATCATGATGCGCCCGCTCCTCGCCGCTCGCCGAACCTTACTCCGCCTGTAGCACGCCGCGGCGGATCTGGTCGAGTTCCATCGCCTCGAACAGCGCCTTGAAATTGCCTTCGCCGAAGCCCTCGTCGCCCTTGCGCTGGATCACTTCGAAGAAGATCGGGCCTATTACCGTCTCGGTGAAGATCTGCAGCAGACGCCCGCCGGTCTCGCCCGGTGCGCCGTCGATCTGGATCTCGTTGCGCTTCAGCCGCGCCAGATCCTCGCCATGGCCGGGCAGGCGCTGGTCGACCAGATCGTAATAGGTGTCGGGCGTGTGGATGAACTTGACCGTGCGGTCGCGCAAGGACTCGATCGTGCCGTAGATGTCGCCGGTGCCGAGCGCGATGTGCTGGATGCCCTCGCCGTGATAGGCGTCGAGATATTCGGCGATCTGGCTCTTGTCGTCCGAGCTTTCATTGATTGGAATGCGGATCTTGCCGTCCGGGCTGGTCATCGCCTTCGACTTCAGTCCAGTCAGCTTGCCCTCGATATCGAAATAGCGGATCTGCCGGAAATTGAAGAGCCGGGTATAGAAATCGGCCCATTGCTCCATCCGGCCGCGGTGGACGTTGTGGGTCAGGTGGTCGATCACGCTGAAGCCGACGCCCTTCGGGTTCTGGTCGACCCCCTCGATCGGCACGAAATCGACGTCGTAGATTGTGCCCTTGGGACCATAGCGGTCGACCAGATAGAGCAGGCTGCCGCCGATGCCTTCGATCGCCGGGATGTTCAGCTCCATCGGGCCGAGCTTGCCGGCGACCGGCTTGGCGCCAAGCTCGATCGCGCGCTTCTGCGCCGCCGCCGCATCCGCGACCCGGAAGGCGATGGCGCAGATCGACGGGCCGTGCAGGCGCGCGAATGCCTGGGCAAAGCTGCCCGGCTCGGCATTGATGATGAAGTTCACATCGCCCTGGCGATAGAGCGAGACGTCCTTGGACCGATGCTTGGCGACCTTGACGAAGCCCAGCCGCTCGAACAGTCGGCCCAGTTCGGCCGGATCGGGCGCCGTATATTCGACGAATTCGAAGCCGTCGGTACCCGCCGGATTTTCCCAGAGATCGATGCGGGCGGCGGGGGCGGACGTAGACATGGGCATCTCCTGCAAGACGGCGGAAGGATGATTGGGCGCCGGGATATTAGTTTCATATGAAACTTGTTGCCAGGAAATTCAAGCATCCGGGTGCTTGACGAGGACCGGTCGGAGCCGCAACGTCGTTGCCGATGAAACCACTATCTTCCCTGCCCGGTTCCGGCTCGACCAACCGGAACCGCTCGACCTCGAAACCTTCCTGCCCTATCGGCTGTCGGTGCTATCCAACCGCATCTCCAATGCGATCGCCCGCGTCTATGCCAAGCGCTTCGGCCTGTCGATCCCGGAATGGCGGCTGATCGCCGTGCTCGGCCGCTTCGGCCCGCTCTCGGCCAATGGTGTCGCTGGACGGACCTATATGGACAAGGTGCGGGTCAGCCGCGCCGTGCAGCGCCTGCTCGAGCGCGGCCTGATCGAGCGCGCGACCGACGCCGCCGACCGGCGCCGCTCGATCCTGAAGCTCTCCACCGAGGGTGCCGCCATCCGCGCCGAGGTGGCGCCGCTGGCACTCGACATCGAAAAGCGGCTGATGGCCGTGCTGTCGCGGGAGGATCGGGACGATCTGGATCGGATCCTGAAACTGCTCGACGCGAGCGCAGATACGTTTTTAGAGGGGAAGCCGCCGGGGTGAGCCTGCGCCCACGCTACGCAATCTATATATTTTCTATAGTTTATAGTAACTGCCCAGGTCGATCGGCTCGTGCTCAGAGCCTGCTGATGAGGAGGTCCGGGTGCTGGGTAAGGGTATCGAGTATGGACCACGCGCGCTTGCGGGCGGTTCCGATCAGGGTGCGCAGGCAAGCAAAGTTCTCGGCGCCTTGTGAGGTCCGGAAGCAGCCGGAGATTTTTTGGCGCAGTTTCATCATGCGCGCGTCGCGCTCGGCTTCGTTGTTGGTGAAGGGCACGGCCGGATTGTGCAGGAACAGCAGCACGGCTTGTTTATGCTGCTGCAGGCGCAGCAGGAGATTATGGCCGGTGCGCCGCCTGATGCGTCCTCGCTTGATATCGCGAGGCAGCGGGGGCTGTGTCTCGTGCCAGGCGATGCCCTCGCGCAGGGATGCGGTCATAGATCCGCTCGGCGGTGCTGATCGTGGCGGGGCGCAGTGCTGCTGCCTTCTCCTGTGCCAGATTGACCGCATGGCACAGACGGCGCAGCAAGCTGCGCATGTTTCGGGCTCAGTCCTCGCCGTCGATGTCGACCAGCGCCGTCAATTCGCGCAGGTGATGGGCATTGCACATCGCATGCGTAACGTCGGGCAATTGGAAATAGGATGTCCAATGGTCGTGCACGACGATATGGGCAGCCCCCGCCAGCACCGCGCCGCGCCGGGGCGACACGCGGTAATGCACGAGGCCATCAGCACCGGCGGTGCCCGCCACATGCAGCCATTGGGCCTGGGTCCCGACCTTGAAACCGGTCTCATCGAGATGCTTGACCGGCGCCTGGCGGATCTTCTCGCACACCGCCGTCGCGAAATTCCGCGCCCGATCGGCGGTGCTGGCGATCATCTGGCCGATCGTGCCGGCCGAGACGCGCACGCCGAACAGATCGGCGAGGATCTGCCCAAGCCGGTCTTCGGGCAGGAATTGCCCGGCGGAGAGATAGGTCACCACGGCCGCCAGCCGGCTGCCATATTGCACCGGTGCCCGGACCTCGGGCGGAAAGGCGCCCGTGGTCATCGTCCCGCAATGTCGACATTGGCAGCGATACCGCTGATGCTCCGTCACGATCAGCGGGGCGGGTTCCGGAAGATCGAACACCTGGCGGCTCTCGACAAGGTGGCCCGCCGCATCCGCCAGTCCCGCCTGACAGCCCGAACACACGGCCGGCCGATGCACGAGCGTATGGTCGACCCGCTCCGATCGCTTCAGATGCTTGCCCTTATGCCCAGGCTGGCCGCCCTGACTTCTTCAGCCCTTTCTCCCGAAGGCTCCCGGTCCGGCGCGGCGCGCGCCACGGTCCATCGCTCGACGGAGGCTGGTTACTGTTGGAACTGTCCTGCCCAAGCCGTCGCTCCAACTCGGCTACACGAGCCGTAAGCAAAGCGTTCTGCTCCTCCAAGAGGCGATTGCGCGCCTGCAACTCGCCCAAAAGGCTAAGCAGCGTGTCCACTGACGGCGGGGAGAACGGAAGCTTCATCCATACCTTGACTCACGAATTGGGGTGAGCCGTCAAGCCAGGGACCTGGGCAGTTACAGTTTATATAAATTCGAGACTCGAATGGTCCGCGTTACAGGCGAGCAACTACAGAAGGCAACGGGTTTCGTTCGCGCCGAAGCGCGCCGGGCGCCCGTCGAGGTGACGTATCATGGTCGCCCTGAACTGATCGTCCTGTCGGTCGAAGACTATGAATTGCTGCGACAGAACAGAAAAATCGCTGTCCTGCGCACAGAGCTGCCGATCGCAAAAATCCAAAGGATCGCGGATAACAGGGTGGCTCCCGAACACGCTGCTCTTGATAGCTTGATGGACGACTGACGGCATGCCGTTGCCGGAGCCGAAGCTCGGCTTGGTCGTCCATTATGGTTTCATCTGGGCGCGCCTTGGCAGTGGCACGCCCCCCGATTCAGGCAAGCACCGGCCGTGTTTGATCGTCGATCTCGAATCCCTTGAGGAGCGAGGATTGCCGGGCCGCCCAATCCGCCGAGTCACCTATTTGCCGATCTCGCATGTCCCGCCACGCCAAGGCGAGCAGGCAATCGCCGTCCCGCCACGCGTCGCGCGGCATCTTGGGTTGAGTTCCGAGACGCCCTTTCTCTACACGTCCCATGCCGTGGAAGATGACTGGCCGTTCGATCTCTCCCCTATTCCCGGTTCGAGCGACCGCTTCGATTACGGCTTCATCCCCCCACGATTGTTTGATGCCATAGCAGCCGACTTTGCGGCCTATCTGGCAGAGCATCCGGGAATCGTTCATCGGCCTTGAGGCGATTGCCGACTGGAATCTCCTGACCCTCGTCAGCGGCCCCGGCCGGCCTCGGACCAAGCTGAAGGCCGGCGAACCGGAGAAGACACGCGTTGCGTCACCTCGGTGCTGCAGCCGAGATCGACCACCAGCAGGGTGATCCGTTCGATCGTGTGATGAAGCTGACCGACAGAGTGTCGGTCACGACGATCTTTCCCGGATGATAGTGAAGCCGCCGGAAGCGGGCCGGCTACGGCATGTCCGTCACGCGCAGAAAACGCGAGGGGTGAATGCCAAGTGGCGCGCTCTCGTAGCCGTGCAGACGAGGCTTCACGAGCAGCTGGACGGTGCCATAACTGACGGGGATCAAGGGCTGATCGGCGAGCAGCAGGGCTTCCGCCGAACGCAGCAGTGCCATTCGGTCGGCCGACGATGCAGCGCGGCGAGACTCGTCGAGCAGCGCATCATATTTTGAGTTGCCGTAGTTATCGAACTTCTTGTCGCTCAGGAAACCGGAAAGAAGATCCCATGGGTCGAGATAGTCACCAGTCACAGGTAGGTAGACGACCTCGAAGTCATTCTGGTCGTAGCGGTTGAGGAAGATGCGGGGCTCGACGATTTCCACCTCCGCATCGATGCCGAGAGCACTGTGCCACATCGCCAAAATCGCATTTATATCGAGCTGCAACGAATCGAGCTTGGGTGCCAGAATATGAATTTTGAGGGGCTTCCCGATATCGGCTTCAGCAAGCAGCGCCTTCGCCGCCGCGATCCGCTCGGCCATCGGAAGATCCGCCCATTCCGGTCGTTGCACGACATAGCCGGGAAGGCCGGGGGGCACTAGGCCATAAGCCGGCCTTTGATCGCCGCGCACGATCTTGCTCTCCAGGACATCGCGGTCGATTACCATCGACAGGGCCCGACGCACATGCGGGTCGATACCTGCACTCATATTGAAGAGGAAATAATATGTCGTAAGCTGCGGATTGCTGTGCAATTCATCCGGCCGCTCGTGCTGGATCCGCTGCAGATCGGCGCCGAGCAGACTGACAACGTCGAGTTCGTCCGCTTCGTAGCGCTTCAGTGCGGCGGAATGGTCGTCACCCATCACATAATCCACCTCGCCGAGCGCGACCGCGCCGGCATCGTGAAACTGCGGATTGCGCACAAGAGCAATCTCGCCGAGCGGCACCCATTTATTCAGAGTAAATGCACCGTTGCTGACCATTATGCCCGGGCAGGGTCCATTTATCGCCCCATTTTTCGACCGCTTGGCGCGGCACCGGCATGCCGACGGGACCGATCAGCGTATCCAGGAACCAGGGCGTCCGGCTGTTGAGCACGATGCGGAGCGTATGCGGGTCGAGCGCCGTCACCCCGAGCTTGGTCATGTCCTTCTCGCGGCCCCGAATTGATCTCGGCGGCATTGCGGATCGGCAGCAAGGCAGACGTATCGGGGCAGCCTGTAGCCGGATCGAGGGCGCGACGGAAGCTGTAGACGAAATCTTCGGCCGTGAGCGGCGTTCCGTCCGACCATGTTGCACCCGCTTGCAGATGGAAGGTCCAGGTGAGCCCATCGGCACTCGTTTCCCAGCTTTGGGCTACACCTGGAATGACTGTGTCCGTCGCGGAATAGGTCGCCAGACCTTCGAACAGGTCCGTGGCGATCCTATGCTCACCTAGCCCATGGATCTTATGGGGGTCGAGCGAGGCGGGCTCATATTGATTCTGGATACGCACCGGCGCTGGGGCGGCCCAGACCGGCACGCCCAGGAGAGACGCCCCGGCGATGACAGAGAGAAGGAACGACCGAAGGACATGCGTTACCATTGCAGCTCGCGAATTGCCGGCAGATCACGCATGTATCGTCACGCCCGCTACAATGCTGATTCAGTCGCCTGAAATGCTGTTACGGCCGCAACATGACGGCCTGATCGTATGGGCGGAATCGCCAAGACTGCCGGCAAGAGCGGAGGCGTTCGCGGCGGTGCTCGCCGGCCCGGTCAAGGTCGACTGCCGGGCGCAGTACGCACACGGTAATTTCGACGACATAATTCCGGCATATGCGTATCCATACAAGGAATTGACTTACGAATTTCAGAGCATTTCTCCATCCGGAGAGCCGTTTCCGCTGTCATCGTGGCACGAACCGAGGCTACACTGCCGTCAAATCCGCAGCAGTCGGATCCGGGTGAACGCAACTCGGAAAGGGGGAGACAGCCCATGAAGGCGGTACAAGTGCTCAAGCACGGCCGTCCGGCCGAAGCGGTCGGTATCGCCGACGTCGCGGTGCCGGAAGCCGGTCCCGGCGAGGTCCGCGTGGCCGTCTCGGCGGCATCGCTCAATTTCGGTGATATTGCGCGCGCTCGCGGCGGCGTTGCGATGGCGATGTTCCAGCCGCCCTTCACGCTCGGTATGGATGTCTGCGGCGTGGTCGAGGCGGCGGGCGCCGGCGGCGAAGCCTGGCTCGGCCGCCGTGTCGTGGGCATGACCCGGATGGCGTGTGGCGGCATCGCCGAGCAGGCGATCGTCCCGCTGCCCAGCCTCTTCGAGGCCCCGCCCGAACTGGATGCCGGCGAAGCGACGGCATTCCTGCTACCGTTCCACGTCAGCTATCTCGGCCTGCATATCCGGGCCAAGCTGAAGCCCGGCGAAACCGTACTCGTGACCGCCGCCGCGAGCGGTGTCGGCACCGCGGCCGTGCAGATTGCCGCGGCAGCGGGCGCGCAAGTCATCGCGCTGGCCGGCGGTTCCGAGAAGGGGCGCCTGTGCACCGAGCTGGGCGCGGCAGCCGCGATCGACACGCAACAAGACAAGCTCTTCGACCGCGTGATGGAGCTGACCGACAACCGTGGCGTCGACGTGGCCTTCGATCTGGTCGGCGGCGATCTGACCGAGACGCTCTGGACCTGCATGGCGCTGGAAGGACGGTACCTGCCGGTCGGGTTCAACGGCGATGCCCAGGGCGGTTTCACCGGCCGGCCGCTGCGCAAGGTCTCGATGGCCAATTTCTCGGTGCTCGGCGTGATGCTGGCCTATGGCCTGCCCTACGCGCCGATGCGCCGGATGGGCCTGAATTTCTACCCGCCGGAAATCGGCCGGCAGGTCCATGCCGCTTTGTGCGCCCTGGTGGCGTCGGGCAAAATCCGACCTGCCATCGGACGCCGCATCCGCATGGACGAGGTGGCGGCGGCGCTGGAGGATCACCAGGCACGCCGGACGAGCGGCCGCACTATCGTCGATGTCGCCGGTTCGTGAGACGGCGATGAACCGGATCGACCCCGGGGCGCTCATCGCCGCCGCCTGCGCCCAGACCCGCCTGGAGGATTTCGGCAGCGACAGCTTTCGTGACGGCTTGGACGTCTATTGCGAATCGGCCTCGTCCGAGGCGCAGCTCAACGCGGTCGGCGCGATGGTCGTGCCCGGCGCCATCTTGGCCTGCCTGACCAATCGGCTGCGCGTCGTCGATTGGATGAAGCGCCATCCGGAAGTGTCCGAGGAGCGTATCGAGGCGCCGATCGTGGTCGTCGGCCTGTTCCGCGCCGGCACCACCCTCCTGTCCTACCTTTTGGAGAAGGACGAGCGGCATCGCCCGCTGCTGCGCTGGGAGGCCGGGGCCAGCGTGCCGCCGCCGACGCCGGAGACGATCCGGAGCGATCCGCGTATCGACGCGGCGCGGGCCGGCGCCGCCATGATCGACCAGATCAATCCGCGCATCCGCATCGTGCAGAGCGAAGAACCTGACGGGCCGACCGAATGCATCGCGGTGCTGAACCAGGACTTCAAGAGCCTGCTCTGGGAGGTGATGGCCAACACCCCGGCCTATGGCGCGTGGCTGCACGCAGCCGATCATCACTCGGCTTACGAGTATCACCAGAGCGTGCTGCAGGTGCTGCAGAGCGGTGGGGGTGCGCGGGCGCTGGTCGCTCAAGAGCCCGCACCATGCGCTGCACCTGGATGCGTTGACGTCGGTCTATCCCGATGCCCGGCTGGTGCTGATGCACCGCGATCCCACCGTCCTGTGCGCCTCGGTCTGCAGCCTGGTCACCACCTTGACCCGGACCTTCTCCGACGCCGATCACCGACGTTACATCGCCGATCACTGGACGGAGATCCTCGCCCGCTCGATCGCGGCGGTGGATGCGTTCCGCGATGCGCATCCCGATCGGCAGATCGTCGATGTGCACTACGCCGATCTGGTGCGCGACCCGCTCGCCACCATGCGGCGCGTCTATGGCGCCTTCGGCGAAGACCTCGACGGCCAGGCCATGCGGGCGATGGCGGCGCATATCGAGTCCCGCCCGCAGGGCAGGTTCGGCCGGCACGGCTATGATTTCGCGGAGTTCGGGCTGGACCCGGCAGAGCTGGCCGAACGGTTTCGCCCCTACGTCGAGCGCTACGACGTGCCGCTGGAGGCGCTGCGCGACCGCTGACGCGCGATCGGCGCAGCGGGTCCGAGCTGAAATTCGACCCGCCGCGTTACTCGATCCTCGGTTGCTACCGCCCCGGCGGCGCGACTAGTCTGGCGGTGCGTGCCCGGCACCGCACCGACTCCACCGATTGTCGAGGATCCATGCTCCCCTATCGCTGTCACTTCGGCGCGCTGTTGATCGCGGCACTCGTCTCCGTCTCCGCGCGCGCCGACGATCCGCCACCCGCCAAGGACGATCATCAGGCCGAGATCGAAGCGGCGTGGAAGGCGGTCGACAAGACCGCGACGGCGGGACCGGCCGAGATCAAGCTGCTCGACGAAGCGACCATGAAACTGCCGGCCGGCGAGAGTTTTGTCCCGAGCACCGAAGCGGCCGCGCTCATGCGTGCCTATGGCAATCGGACCGATGAGCGGTTGACCGGCCTCGTCGTCAGCACCCGGGAAGGCGATAGCTGGATGGTCGTCGTCAAGCATGTCGAGGAAGGCTATGTCCGCGACGGCGACGCCAAGGAGTGGGAGCCGGATGCGATGCTCGACAGCCTGAAGGAGGGCACCGAGGAGGCGAACAAGGACCGCGCCGAACGCGGTTATCCGGAACTCGAAATCGTCGGCTGGGTTCAGCCGCCGAAATACGACGCGATCGCCCATCGGCTGGTCTGGTCGCTTTCGGCGCGCAACAAGGGCGGCGATCCGAACGAGCCGAATAACATCAACTACAACACCTATGCGCTCGGCCGCGACGGCTATTTCAGCCTGAACCTGCTGACCAGTACGGCCGATATCGAGCACGACAAGCCGGCGGTGCAGGGGCTGCTGGGCGACCTGACCTATCTGCCGGGCAAGCGCTACGAGGATTTCAACGACACGACCGACAAGGTCGCCGAATACGGCCTCGCCGCCCTGGTCGGTGCCGTCGCGATCAAGAAGCTGGGCCTGCTCGCGGTCGCCGGCGTGTTCCTGCTCAAGATCTGGAAGCTGGCCGCAATCGCCATCATCGCCGGCGGTGCCGCAGTGCGCCGCTTCTTCCGGCGCAAGACGCCTGATCGAACCGCATGATCAAACTGCTGGCGCTGCTGTTCGGCGCGCTCAAATTCGGCAAGATCGCCATGACCGGCGGCACCATGCTGCTGGCGCTGCTGGTCTATGGCTCGATCTATGGCTGGCGCTATGCGGCCGGTTTCATCGGCCTGCTCTTCGCCCATGAGATGGGGCATTACCTGGCAGCGAAGCAGCGCGGCCTTTCGGTCGGCGCGCCGACCTTCATTCCCTTCGTCGGCGCCTGGATCCAGCTCAAGGAGCAGCCGATGAATGTCGAGACCGAGGCTTATGTCGCCGCGGCCGGACCATTCATCGGTACGATCGCGGCGACCGCGGTCTATTTCTGGGCGCGCGACAGCGGCAGCGGCCTGCTGCTCGCGGTCGCCTATTCGGGCTTCTTCCTGAATTTCTTCAATCTGCTGCCGCTCTCACCGCTGGATGGCGGGCGCATCACGGCGATCCTGTCGCCGCGCATCTGGCTGCTCGGCGCACCGATGATGCTGGCGCTGATGCTGTACCGGCCGAGCCCGCTGCTGGTGCTGATCGCGCTCCTGGCGATCCCGTCGCTGCGCCGCGCCTGGAACTACGATGCCAAAGCGCCGGAGAACATCGCCTATTACGGCGTGCCGATGGAGCTCAGGGTCGAATATGGCTGCTTCTATCTGGGTCTCGCGGCCTATCTCGCGATCATGACCCAGAGCGTCTACGGCATGCTGCACGGCGCGTCCTGACTTCACGGTCGCGTTATACCCCCGCTTGCCCCCGCGGCAGGGCATGCTATAAGACGCGCTTTCCGACATCGAGGTATGGGTGGTCTTGGCGAAGCCGATCGTTTGGGTCCTGAACGGCCCCAATCTGAACCTGCTGGGCACGCGCGAACCGAGCGTCTATGGCCGCCAGACCCTGGCGGATATCGAGGCGGCGTGCCGCGTGCGGGCCGATGCATTGAGCCTCGCGGTCGATTTCCGCCAGAGCAACAGCGAAGCGACGCTGATTGACTGGGTCCAGGCCGCGCGCGGCACGGCCGCCGGCATCGTCATCAACGCGGCCGGCTATAGCCATACCTCCGTGGCCTTGATGGACGCACTCAGCGCCGTCGAGCTGCCGATCGTCGAAGTCCATCTCTCGAATATCCATCGGCGGGAATCCTTCCGCCATCATTCCTATGTCTCGCCGGTCGCGCGAGGCGTCATCGTCGGCCTGGGCGGCCACGGCTACGAGCTGGCCCTCGAGGCCATGGCGCGGCTACTGGCCGGCGAGAATTGAGTTAAGGGACCATGAGCAAACTGACCGACATCGATGGCGAGCTCGTCAAGAAGCTCGCCGGTCTCCTCGACGAGACCCGGCTGACCGAGATCGAATATGCCGTGGGCGAGTTCCGCCTGCGCGTCACCCGCACGCCGGCCCCGGTTCAGGGCTATGCCGCGGCGCCGGCCGCTGCCGCTGCCGCATCATCCGCCACGGCAGGAGCAGCCGCTGCGGCCGAGGCCGATCCGGCGAGCCCATCCGGGCGCCGTCACCTCGCCCATGGTCGGCACCGTCTATCTGTCGCCGCAGCCGGGCTCGCCGCCTTTCGTGCGCGTCGGCGACATCGTCTCGGCCGGCCAGACCCTGCTGATCATCGAAGCCATGAAGGTGATGAACCAGATCAAGGCGCCCAAGGGCGGCAAGCTCACGCGCATCCTGACGGCCGATTCCAGCCCGGTCGAGTTCGGCCAAGTGGTGATGATCCTTGAATAGGCCATCGGCTCCCATGTTCGACAAGGTGCTGATCGCCAATCGCGGCGAAATCGCGCTCAGGATCCTGCGCGCCTGCCGCGAGATGGGCATCCACACCGTCGCCGTGCATTCGACCGCTGACGCCCAGGCGATGCATGTCCGCCTGGCCGATGAGAGCGTCTGCATCGGCCCGCCTTCCGTGCGCGAAAGCTACCTCAACATCCCGGCGATCCTGACCGCGGCCTCCATCACCGGGGCCGAGGCGATCCATCCGGGGCTGGGCTTCCTGGCCGAGAACGCCGATTTTGCGTCGATGGTCGAAGAACACGGCCTGACCTTCATCGGCCCGACGCCCGAGCATATCCGGATGATGGGCGACAAGGTTATCGCCAAGCGGGTCGCCAACGAACTCGGCCTGCCGACCGTGCCCGGCTCCGATGGTGCCATCACCGATATCGAGGTCGCAGTCGCGCGCGCCGAGGAGATCGGCTATCCGGTGCTGATCAAGGCGTCGGGCGGCGGCGGCGGTCGCGGCATGAAAATCGCGCGCAACGCCGACGAGTTGCGCAGCCAGGTACCGATCGCGCGCGCCGAGGCCAAGGCCTATTTCAACAATGACGAGGTCTATTTCGAGCGCTATCTCGACAAGCCGCGTCATATCGAGATGCAGATCCTGGGCGACGGCCAGGGCGGCTGCGTGCATCTGGGCGAGCGCGGACTGCTCGCTGCAGCGCTCGCACCAGAAGATCCTGGAGGAAGCGCCCTCGCCCGTGCTGACGCCGGAACAGCGCGCGCATATCGGCCAGGTCGCCGTCGGCGCGATGCAGGCGCTCAAGTATCGTGGCGCCGGCACGCTGGAATTCCTGTTCCAGGACGGGCATTTCGCCTTCATCGAGATGAACACGCGGATCCAGGTCGAGCATCCGGTTTCGGAGATGATCAGCGGCGTCGATCTGGTGCAGGAGCAGATCCGCATCGCGGCCGGCTATCCTCTAGGCTACGATCAGAGTTCGATCAAGCTGACCGGTCACGCCATCGAATGCCGCATCAATGCCGAGAACCCGGTCACCTTCATGCCTTCGCCCGGCAAGGTGACCGCCTATCACGCCCCGGGCGGACTCGGCGTGCGCATCGATTCGGCGCTCTATCCGGCTATACGGTGCCCAGCAACTACGACAGCCTGGTCGCCAAGCTGATCGTTCACGGCAAGACCCGGCACGAATGCGTGATGCGCATGAAGCGGGCACTGCACGAATACGTCATCGCCGGAATCGAGACCAACATCCCGCTGCAGCAGCGCCTGATGGAAGAGCCGGATTTCATCAACGGCGACTACGACATCCATTGGCTCGAGCGCTTCGTCGGCCGCAGCGAGTAAGACCGGAGCGGTCGGCGCAATGACGGCACTGACCGCCGATCTGCTCTTAAGGGCTTACGCCGCCGGGATCTTCCCAATGGCCGACTCGGCCGAGGATCCGGAAATCTTCTGGGTCGATCCGGAATGGCGCGGCATCATCCCGCTACGGGAATTTCACGTCCCCCAGCGCCTCCGGCGTACGGTGCGCGCCCAGCTGTTCGAGATCCGCTGCAACACCGAATTCGAGGCCGTGATCCGTGGCTGCGCGGCACCGGCGGCAGACCGGCCGCGCACCTGGATCAATGACGAGATCGTCCGGCTCTATTCCGGACTGTTCCAGCGCGGCTGCGCCCATTCGGTCGAGGCCTGGTATGAGGGCGAGCTGGTCGGCGGGCTCTATGGCGTCTCGCTCAACGGTGCATTTTTCGGCGAGAGCATGTTCAGCCGCATGACCGACGCCAGCAAGGTGGCGCTGGTCCATCTGGTCGGCGTCCTGATCCGCGGCGGCTATTCGCTGCTCGACACGCAATTCGTCACCGAGCATCTGCAGCGCTTCGGTGCGGTCGAGATCCCGCGCGCAGAGTATCGCCGTCGCCTCGCCACCGCGCTCGCCTCGCAGGCGACGTTTCAGCCCGGCTTCGCCGAGGATCCGCTGGCCGTGCTGCAATCGAGCACCCAGACATCGTAGACTGGATGTTCCAGCGGGTTCAGCGCCGGGCTGGATGCGAACATCCAGCCGCGGAACAGCGGCTTCGGCCCTGCCGCACCCGGCTCGATTTCCTGAATGTCGAGGAAGGCGGCCGTCTCGGTCTGCTCTTCGGGCGGATTCTTGCGGCAATCCGTGACGCTGATCATGAGCGTGCCGAATTTGACCGTCTGGCCGAAGGGCACGGCGAATTTCGTGGTACGCGCGGAGATCTTGTCGAGCGCCTGCAGCTCGGCTCCGTTGATCACAGCCGGCGGTGGCGGTGGCGGCGGCGGCGGCGGCGCTTCGGGGGTCGGTTTCGGCTTGGGCGCCGCCATCAGCGTGGGGGGCTGCAAGCACGGCCGACAGCACCAGCGCCAGGACGAGGATGGGCCGACGCAACATCCGCGCTAGGCCTTGCGATACGGGTTGTCGAGGCCGTCGACCAGACGACGCAGCACATCGCGCACCTGATCCTCGCGACAGCCCATCAGGATGGCGTCTTCCAGCGCATCCTGCGCCGCCTGCTGCAACTCGCCCAGCGTCTCGGCGAGAACCTTGAGCTTCTCGACGCAGGACACCGGCTCGCCCTTGTCGTCGAGCCAGCGGATCCGGGCAAAATCAGTCTCGCTCATCGCAGCGCCCTCTCGGCGGCTGGGCGCACGCCGCCGCTCAGGATTTGTGTCCGGCCGCGGGCGGGCTGCTCGGCGTCGGCCCCGAGGGCGCGGGATCGGCCGGAGCCGAGCTGGAGGAAGACGAGCCCGACGAGGACGAATCGCTGCCGCCATCGGCCGGCTTGGACGATCCGCCGCTCATCGAAAATGCCATCTGACTCAGCATCTGCCACAGATCCGTCGGCGGCACGGTATTCGAAATACTGCCGCCCGGCGGGATGTTCTTGTCGTCATTGCCCGGCAGCAGCTTCATGAAGTCATCGCCGAGCAGGCTGTTGGACGTGATCAGCGCGACGGTGTCGACCGGCAACGGATAGGCGCTGTCGATGGTCATCCGCACGCTGGCCTGAAAGGTCTTCGGATCGAGCGTGGTGCCCGTGACCGTGCCGACCTTGATGCCGCTGACGCGGACATCGGCGCCCGTTTTGATGCCGTCGATCCGGTCGAATTTAGCGATCAGCTCATAGCCGTTCACCGTACGGATGCCGGCCGAGCTATAGGCGAAAGCAAGGAAGATCACGGCGACGGCGAGCACCAGCGCCCCCATCACCGTTTCCAGGACATTGCGGTTCATCAGTGTGTCTCGCTACCGTAACCGGCCTGGAGGTTAAACCGGCTTCCAGGGTTCGTAATCCCCGGTCGCCTTGGCGCGGTGGCCGCCGCGCAGCACGGAGCCCGGCGGATGATACGCAAGCGCCGTGCCGGACAGATTAGGCAGATGCTCCTTCTGCCAGGGCCGGCGCGCCGCCGGATCGATCACCGGCACCGCCGCAGAGATGTGATGCAGCCAGCCGTGCCATTCCGGGGGCACCTTGGACGGCTCGGCCATGCCGTTATAGAGCACCCAGCGCTGCTCGCGGCTTTCACGGCCGCCGCCCTTGATCAGCTTCTGGGCACCCTTCTGGCGATAATAGCGGTTGCCGAACTGATCGGTGCCGACCAGCTCGCCTCTCAACCAAGTATACAGCCGCGTGCCGATAGTCATGCCGACTCACTCGAAGGGACCGCACGGGGAAGCTTCCTGGCGCCAGCAACGGCGCCGGCTCCCGCCCGCGCGGCGGAAGGGAAAAGCCGCGGGACTATGGCATCTCGTCCCGACAGTGTCGAGGGTCCGGCCCATGAATTCCAGCGCGGGCCGGGGCGCAAATTTAGAGCAACCCGAGCGCCCGAAGCTCCTTCTGCATCTGCTCCGGCATCTGCTCGATCTCGTCCTTGTGACGCGGATCGCGATCGCCCGGCGCGTCCGCCGTCTCGAGGATACCGCCAGCCCTGCATCGGCCGGCGCGGCTGGCGTACCGTCTCCACCAGTTCGGGATGGAGCCGGATCAGGCAAAAGCGCGTGCCCTCGCCATCGACGCCGGGATCGAGCCCGGTGATACGCTGGCGCACGCGCACATCACCCTTGATGATCCAGTAGAGCGAGCCGCCCGCCAGGATCTCCTCTGCCCGCTTCGGCATATTGCGCGTGCGGTGGAACAGCCCTTCGCCACGCAGCAGACGGTTCTCCTGCCATTCGCGCAAATCGTCGACGCTGTCGCACCCGACGCACATCTTCAGCATATGCAGCGGCATCAGTCAGCCTGCTTCGCCAGGACTTGCGCCACTTTCGAGGCCGGCGGGCGGCCCAGCTCCGCCGAAATCACGCGGCCGGCCGTGGCCAGCTTTGCCAGGTCCACGCCGGTTTCGATCCCCATTCCATTCAGCATATAGACGACATCCTCGGTCGCAACATTGCCCGTCGCCCCCTTGGCATAAGGGCAGCCGCCGAGCCCGGCGACAGCGCTGTCGACCACCGACACGCCCAATTCGAGGCAGGCCAGGATATTCGCCAGGGCCTGGCCGTAGGTATCGTGGAAATGCACGGCCAGCCGCGCCATCGGGACGGTCGCCGCGACGGCGCGCAGCATGGCCTGGGCCTGGAGCGGCGTTCCGACGCCGATCGTGTCGCCGAGCGAGATCTCGACACAGCCCATTTCGAGCAGCGCGTCGGCAACCGCGGCAACCGCCTCCGGCGCAACGGCGCCCTCATACGGGCAGCCGAGCACACAGGAAACATAGCCGCGCACGCGCATGCCGTGCGCTAATGCCGCAGCGGCGACCGGCCGGAACCGGTCCAGGCTTTCGGCGATCGAGCAATTGATATTGCGGCGGGGAAAAGCTCTCCGACGCTGCGCCGAACACCGCGATCTCATCGACCCGCGCTGCACGGGCTGCCTCGAAGCCCTGCATGTTGGGCACCAATACGGGATAGCTGACGCCTTCGATACGGTTCAGCCGTGCCAGCACCGTGGCCGTATCGGCCATCTGCGGCACCCATTTCGGCGAAACGAAGCTGCCGGCCTCGACTACCCGGAGCCCCGCCTCGACCAGCGCCTCGATCAGCGCGACCTTGGCCTCGACCGGCACGATGCCGGCTTCGTTCTGCAGCCCGTCGCGCGGCCCGACCTCAACAATTCGGACCTCTGAAGGCAACGCGCTTGTCATAAAATCCTCCTAGTATCGCGCCTCACGCGATGTCGGACTTTCGCCTTGCCGACCAGCCGATCCTAGCATGGAGCGGCAAGGCTTGCCGTCGCAGCGCATCCCCACCTGCATGGACGACCGGAACCCGCTCCGCGAGACATGCAGTCACAACGGAAGAACCAAGGGATTTTTCTAAAATCCTCGCTGTTTCCTGAAGACATCCGCCGATTTTCGTGGCTTGGTTGTAGTCAATTGCTTTTCCTGAATGGCTGGCGCGAGCCGGCATATGCAAGGGGGAAACGACGCATGTTCGGGGAGCGCTATCACTCCGTCGATTGCAGCGCACATGCCAAGCGGACCTTGATCTGGACTGTGTCGCACCGGTTCGAAGGCGCGGACAAGGTCACCTATGTCGTGCTCGTGCGGGCCGACGATCCGACTATCCGCAAGACCCTCGCCGCCTCGGTCCTGGACGACCGGAAGCGCTACGCGGCAGCCTGAGGCACGCACCCTTTTCCTGATCACGCCTCATCCGGCTGCGCGAAGACGATCAGTTCCGCGCCGTCTTCCCACCAGATCACCGACCGCATAGCGCACGGTCTCGATCGTGCCATCGGCGGGCGCGGTGATGGTGTGTTCCATCTTCATCGCTTCCAGCACCAGCAGTGCGGCACCACGCCGGACTTCGGCGCCGGCTTCGGTCAGCACCTGGGTGATCCGCCCCGGCATCGGCGCGGTCAGCTTGCCGCCGCCGACCGCTTCGGTGCGCGCCGGCGCCAGCGGGTCGATCAGGCCGAGGCGGTGGTTGATGCCGTCGCGGATAACGGTAAGTTCATCGCCGAGCCGCACCACGGCTGCCGCGATCTTGACCCCGTCCAGGGCGAAGCCGAGCGTCCCCGGCTCGTCGCGGACGGCACCGAGTTGCACCGTGTTGCCGGAAGATCCAGTGCGCAGCCGCCGTCACGGCGAGGATGGGCGCGCAGGCCGATGGTCGCGTCGCCGTCGCGGAACACCAGATCCTGGTAACCGTCGCCGTTCAGCCGCCAGGCCGTGGCCAGGTTCCACGGCGACCAGGGATCGGCCGAGGCAGCCGCGGCGGCATCCACCGCGGCCTGGCGGTCGAGCAGCACGCGCAGCGCCGCGGCGGCCAGCACCTCGACGGAAGCCGGCTGCGGCGCCGGCGACAAAGCAGCGCCATGCCGGCCGATGAAGCCGGTATCAAGCTCGGCCGCGGCGAAGGCCGGATGGCCGGCGATAGCGGCCAGGAAGGCAATATTGGTCATGACGCCGACGATCTCATACTCGGCCAGTGCACGGCGCAGGCGCCGGACCGCCGCGGGGCGGTCGTGGTCCCAGACGATCAGCTTCGCGATCATCGGGTCGTAATGCATCGAGATCGTGTCGCCGGCGCGGATGCCGGTATCGACCCGGACATGCGGCCCCTCTTTCGGCGCGCGTAGATGCGCCAGCGTGCCGATCGAGGGCAGGAAATCGCGCGCCGGATCCTCCGCATAGATGCGCACTTCGATGGCGTGGCCGGTGATCGAGAGTTCATCCTGGCCGAGCGGCAGCGGCTCGCCGGACGCGACGCGCAGTTGCCACTCGACTAGATCCTGGCCGGTGATCGCCTCGGTCACCGGATGCTCGACCTGCAGCCGCGTGTTCATTTCCATGAAATAGAAGGCGTCGCCCTCGGCGATGAACTCGACCGTGCCGGCGCCGACATAGCCGATCGCGCGGGCCGCGGCGCAGGCCGCCTCGCCCATGCTGCGCCGGCGTTCGGGCGCCATACTGGGTGCCGGCGCCCTCCTCGACCACCTTCTGATGCCGGCGCTGGATCGAGCAGTCGCGCTCGAACAGCGAGACGGTATTACCTTGAGTATCGGCGAAGACCTGGATCTCGATATGGCGCGGCCGGGTCAGGTATTTCTCGACCAGCACCTGATCGTCGCCGAAGGAGGACGCCGCCTCGCGCTTGGCCGAGGCGAGCGCCGCGGCGAAGCCGGCAGCGCTTTTCGACGATGCGCATGCCCTTGCCGCCGCCGCCGGCCGAGGCCTTGATCAGCACCGGATAACCGATCCGCTCGGCCGCAGCGGCCAGCCCTGCGGGGTCCTGGTCGGCGCCGTGATAGCCCGGCACAAGCGGCACGCCGGAGCTTTCCATCAGCGCCTTGGCCGCGGATTTCGAGCCCATGGCGCGGATCGCCGAGGGCGGCGGGCCGATGAAGACGATGCCGGCTTCGGCGCAGGCCTCGGCAAAACCTGCATTCTCGGAGAGAAAGCCATAGCCTGGATGGATCGCCTGGGCGCCCGAGCGCTTGGCGGCCTCGATGATCTTCTCGACCACCAGATAGCTCTGCCGCGCCGGCGACGGGCCGATCGGATAGGCCTCGTCGGCCAGGTCGACATGCCGCGCGCCGGCATCGGCCTCGGAATAGACGGCAACGGTGCGGATGCCGAGGGCGGCGCGCGGTCTTGATGACGCGGCAGGCGATCTCGCCGCGATTGGCGATCAGGATCTTGTCGAACATGCGCCTTGCTCCTCAGCCTTGCCGCCAGGCGGGCGGCCGCTTGCCGAGGAAGGCGCCGACGCCCTCCCTGCCCTCTGCCGAGACGCGCCGTTCGGCAATGCGCTTTCCCGTCTCGGCGATCAACGCCTCGTCGACCGTCTGGTCGGCGACGAGGAACACCAGATCCTTGGCCTCGGCCTGGGCGATCGGAGCGCCCTGGGACAGGGCCTGCAACGTCGTCTCGACTGCAGCGTCGAGCGCATCGGGCGTCACCACCTCATGGACCAGCCCGATCTCGTGGGCGCGGGCGGCAGAGATCACCTCGGCCGTCAGGAAATAGCGCCGCGCCTGCCGCGCGCCGATCGCGGCCACGACGTAGGGGCTGATCGCCGAAGGGATGAGGCCGAGCTTCACCTCCGACAGGCAGAAGCTGGCCCGGTCCGAGGCGATGGCAATGTCGCAAGCGGCGACGAGACCGACGCCACCACCAAAGGCGGCACCCTGCACCGCCGCGATCACCGGCTTAGGCAGGCGGTCGAGCGTGTGCATCAGCCGCGCCAGCCCCTCGGCGTCCTTCCGGTTCTGCTCGCGCGTGTAACCGGCCATGCGGCGCATCCAGTCGAGATCGGCTCCGGCCGAGAAGCTCCGGCCATGGCCGCGCAGGACGACCGCGCGCACGGCAGGATCGGCTCCCAGCGTCGCCAGCACATGCGTCATCTCGGCGATCAGGGCATCGTCGAAGGCATTGTGCAGGTCGGGCCGGTTGAGCGTGACGGTGACGACGCCGCGCGCATCGATGTCCTGGAGCAGGGCTTCGGTCATGGCATGGGGCTCCCGAGAACGAAACGATGGCGATGACGGGAAAGAATGGGGCAGTCGCTTTCATCGCCCTCACATCCGGAACAGGCCGAATTTCGTGGACTCAATCGGCGCATTCAGCGTCGCGGACAGGCCGAGGCCGAGCACCAGCCTGGTATCGGCCGGGTCGATCACGCCGTCGTCCCAGAGCCGCGCGCTGGCGTAATAGGGGTGACCCTGGGTCTCGTATTGCGCCCGGATCGGCGCCTTGAACTGCTCTTCTTCCTCGGCCGGCCAAGTCTTGCCGGCGGCTTCGAGATTGTCGCGCCGGACCGTCGCCAGCACCGAGGCGGCCTGCTCGCCGCCCATCACGCTGATCCGCGCATTGGGCCACATCCACAGGAAGCGCGGCTGATAGGCCCGGCCGCACATACCGTAATTGCCGGCGCCGAAGCTGCCGCCGATGATCACGGTGAATTTCGGCACATTCGCCGTCGCCACCGCCGTCACCATCTTGGCGCCGTCCTTGGCGATGCCGCCGGCTTCGTATTTCCGCCCGACCATGAAGCCGGTGATTGTTCTGCAGAAAGACCAGCGGGATGCCGCGCTGGGCGCAGAGCTCGATGAAATGCGCGCCCTTCTGGGCGCTCTCGGAAAACAGGATGCCGTTATTGGCGACGATGCCGACCGGATAGCCCCAGATATGGGCGAAGCCGGTCACCAGCGTGGCGCCGTAGAGCTGCTTGAACTCGTCGAATTCCGAATCGTCGACAATGCGGGCGATCACCTCGCGCACGTCGTAAGGCCTGCGCGTGTCCTTCGGCACGATGCCATAGATCTCGCGCGCCTCGAAGCGCGGCGCACGCGGCGCACGCAGATCGATGTTCGGCCGCTTCACGCCGTTCAGCGCGGCGACGATGCGGCGCGCAATGCCGAGCGCATGGGCGTCGTTCTGGGCGTAATGGTCGGTGACGCCCGAGACGCGGCTATGGACATCGGCGCCACCCAGCTCCTCGGCCGTCACGATCTCGCCGGTCGCGGCCTTGACCAGCGGCGGACCGCCCAGGAAAATCGTGCCTTGATTGCGGACGATGACGGATTCATCGGACCATGGCCGGCACATAGGCGCCGCCGGCCGTGCAGGAGCCCATGACCACGGCGATCTGCGGAATCCCGGCCGCGGACATCTGCGCCTGATTGTAGAAGATCCGGCCGAAAATGATCGCGGTCGGGAAAGACCTCGTCCTGGTTCGGCAAATTGGCGCCGCCACTATCGACCAGATAGAGACAGGGCAGCCGGTTTTCGCGCGCGATCTCCTGCGCGCGCAGATGCTTCTTCACCGTCACCGGGTAGTAGGTGCCGCCCTTGACCGTTGCGTCATTGGCGACGATCACGCATTCGCGGCCCATGACGCGGCCGATGCCGGTGATGATGCCGGCGCCGGCAATATCGCCGCCATACATGCCATGGGCAGCAAGCTGCGAGAATTCCAGGAAGGGCGAGCCGGGATCGATCAGGGTGCGGACCCGATCGCGCGGCAGCAGCTTGCCGCGCGCGAGATGCTTGGCGCGCGCGGCCTCGCCGCCGCCGAGCCGCACGCGGTCGACCTGATCGCGCAGATCGCCGACCAGCGCCGCCATGGCAGCATCATTGTCGCGAAAGGCCTCGGAGCGGAGATCGGCGGCGCTCGACAGGATGGTCATGGGAAAACGGATCCGCGGCTGGGCTGATTATTTGTTGCGCACAATGCCAACCGCGGAACGCCGCCCGCAAGGGTTTTCAGGCAAGCACCCCGGCGACGCGGTCGCCCAGCTGGGCAGTCCAGAGCTCGAGCAACGCCGCCAGCTCCGATGCCGGCTCGGCCGGCGGCTCATCCGTCTCGGGCAGGAGATCGAGCACCTCGAAGACGAAGCTGTCCGCGCCGTCGCGCCGCCCGTCCGCCATAAGCGCCGCATCGAGATGCGAGCCGAGCTGCAGGGTGAAGCGATGCCGGTTGAGCGCCGCCGGCACGTTGACGCTGCTCCCGACATAGCTGAGGCCGGTTGCAAGGTTCCGAATCGAATAGATCCCCATCGGGATCTTGCGCTGCCGGGCCGCCTCCTTGAGCGCGGCGTTCCGCGCGCTCATGGCGCAGAGTCCGGGATCGTCAGCTTCGCCGCATGGTCGCGCACATCCGGCGGCCAGGACGCGATGCGCGCGGCAAAGCCGGTATGATCACCGGCGAACAGGGCCCGGATCGCTTCTTCATAACCCGGGAAATCACCGGCCATCGCGGTCATGAAACGATAAGCCGCCTCGCGCGCCTGACGAGTCCGGTCGGCCGTACCGGCACCGCCGCGCTGCGCCGCCTCGACCAGCTTGCGCAAGGCGACCGAGGCGCCGCCCGGCTGGCGCGCGAGCCACTCCCAATGGCGGGGGCAGCAGCGTCACCTCGCGCGCCACCACGCCAAGCTTGGGCCGGCCAGGCCGGCGCACCGGCTCGGCCGGAGCGCGCGGATCGAGATCGACGACGCGGCCGGTCTCATCGTCGAAGACCAGAACCGCGCCGCCCTGCTCGGCCGCTGCCATCGCTGCCGACGCGATCTGCGCGAGCGGTCCGGTCGCGAGCCGGCGTTGACCGTCGAAGGCGGTGAAAGTCTCTGTCATTTCTGCCCTCACTGTAGAAAGGAATATTTTACCCGGGTAATATTATTGTGTCAATATCACCCGGGTAATTTTCCACCGCTCTATAATTGGGCGGCATTTCGGCCTTGCGCCGGCGAAGCGGCCGCTCTACCATTCCGGAATGAACGTTCATTCCGAATCTCAGCCCGTCAAATCCGCCGCCGATCAGAAGCGCCGGCAGATCCTCGACGCCGCGCTGGCGCTGATTGCGGAGAACGGTTTCCACGGCGCCGGCATGGCGGCGCTGGCCAAGCTGGCCGGCGTGCCGGTCGGGACGATGTATCGCTATTTCCCGAGCAAGGAAGCGCTGATCCACGATCTCTACCGCGAGATCAAGCAGCAGATGCACCGCCAGATGCTGCGCGACTTCGATCCCACGCAGCCGATCCGGGAGCGGTTCTTCGCTCTGTGGGAAAATCTCTTCGACTACTACCAGGCCAACCCGCAGAGCTTCACCTTCCTCGAGCAATATGGCAGCTCGCCTTTCCTGCGCGAGCTGAAATCCTCGCTGCTTGCAGCGACGCCGCAAGCGCTTAGGGACTTCTTCGAAGAGGGCTATCGCGAGCAGCTTCTGAAACCGCTGCCGCCGGAACTGCTCTACGCGCTGCTGAACGGGCCGATCGTCGCGCTGTGCAACACGGTCCGCAACGCCGACGCGCCGCTCTCGCCCCGAGCGCCGGCGCGAGGTGATGCTCGCCTGCTGGGACGCCGTCAAATCCTGAGCCGAACCTTCGTCAAAACCCTGAATCGGAGATTCTCATGCAATATCAACAACTCGGCACGACCGGCCTGTTCGTATCCCGGCTCACCCTCGGCGCCATGACCTTCGGTGGCACCGGCACGATCTACGGTGCAATCGGCGGGCTGGGGCAGAAGGAGGCCGACGCGCTGATCGGCCGCTCGCTCGATGCCGGCATCAACTTCATCGACACGGCGAATGCCTATGCCGCCGGCGAATCCGAGATCATGACGGGCAAGGCGCTGGGCAGCCGCCGGCACGAGGTGGTGCTGGCCACCAAGGTGCTGGGCCGCATGGGCAAGGGCGCCAATGAGATCGGGTTGTCGCGCTATCACATCATGAATCAGGCCGAAGCCAGCCTGAAGCGCCTGGGCACCGATCATATCGATCTCTACCAGATCCATGGCTATGACCGGATCACGCCGATCGACGAGACGCTGCGCGCACTCGACGATCTCGTGCGCCAGGGCAAGGTCCGCTATATCGGCTGCTCGAACCAGGCGGCCTGGCACATGATGAAGGCGCTCGGCGTCAGCGCCGCGCAGAACCTGGAAAAATTCGCCTCGCTGCAGGCCTATTATTCGCTGGTCGGCCGCGACCTCGAACAGGAGATCGTGCCTTTCCTGCAGGACCAGAAAATGGGGCTGATGACCTGGAGCCCGCTCGCCGGCGGCTTCCTGTCCGGCAAGTTCAGCCGGAACAATATCGGCAAGGACGGACGCCGCACGGTCTTCAACTTCCCGCCGGTCGATGTCGAGAAGGGTTTCGACATCATCGAGGTGCTGCAGAAAATCGCCAACCGGCACGAAATCAGTGTCGCCCAGGTCGCCCTCGGCTGGCAGTTGCATAAGGATTACGTGACGACCGTGATCATCGGCGCCCGAAATCTCGACCAGCTGAACGACAATCTGGGCGCAGTCGAGGTCAAGCTGACGGTGCAGGATCTCGCCGAGATCGACGCGGTCAGCGCACCGAAGCTGATTTACCCGAACTGGATGTTCGCCAATCAGGGCGCCGATCGCATCCCCGGCACGACGCGCGACTGGTCGAGCGCAGCGAAATCGACCTTCGCCTGATGGACGGTCCCGACCGCGGCGGCGCTCACCATCCGCCCCCGGTCGAGCCACTCCGCGACTTCGTCGACCCGGTCGTCGCCCCAGAAACCCTCGCCGTCGATCATGAAGAAGGGCGAGCCGAAGACGCCGCGGCCGATGGCGTGTTCGACCTCGCGCTTGAGCAACTCCTTGACCGGCGCGCCCTGGATGCCGGTCAGGATGTCCTCGGCGTCGAAGCCGTTCGCTTCCGCGACCGCGCCGAGCGCCTCGACCGGGCAGATGTCGCGGCCTTCGCCGAAGGCGGCGTGGAACAGCGCCTTGGCGAGTTTCACGGCACCCGCCGGATCCGTCTGATGGACATGATAGAAGGCGCGGCAGGCCGTCACCGTGCCGAAGGGAAATTGCACGGGGCATGCGGAACGGCACGCGGTAGCGCCGCGCGCTGCGCTCCCAATCGTGTTGCGCATAGTCGCCCTTGATCGGGATGCCGGTAAGCGGCGCCGCACCCGTCAGCTTGAACACCGCGCCAAGCAGGAAGGGCCGCCAATTGACTTCGGCGTCGTGCTTCAACGCCACGGCATCGATCCGGGTGCTCGCCAGATAGCCGTAGGGCGACGAGAAATCGAAGTAAAAATCCAGCGTTTTGCTCATCGGATCGCCTTCCTTTCCTCCCGGGACATTTCTAGAGCAATTTGCACTCGCATGGGCTCGCGCTACTTGCTCTAGACTTTTGATTTGTCGAGCATTGTCACCCCGATCAGATGATGCCATCCGATCGGGATCTGCTCTAATCGCCGTCGCCCGCCAGATGGCGCGCGATGATCAGGCGCTGAATGTCGCTGGTGCCTTCGTAGATCTGACAGACCCGGACGTCGCGATAGATGCGCTCGACCGGGAAATCGGCGAGATAGCCGTAGCCGCCATGGATCTGGATTGCCGCGGAGCAGACCGCCTCTGCCATTTCGGAGGCGAAGAGCTTGGCCATCGCCGCCTCCTTGAGGCAGGGCTGACCGGCATCGCGCAACGCCGCGGCATGCAGCACCATATGGCGCGCCGCCTCGATCTTGACTGCCATGTCGGCGAGCCGGAACCCGACCGCCTGATGCTCGACGATCTTGACGCCGAAGGCTTCGCGCTCCTTGGCATAGGCGCGGGGCGGCATCGAAGGCGGCGCGCGCCATGCCGACTGATTGTGCGGCAATGCCGATGCGACCGCCTTCGAGATTGCCGAGCGCGATCTTGTAGCCCTCGCCTTCGCGGCCGAGCATCAGATCGGCATCGAGCGCCATGTCTTCGAACACGATCTGCGCCGTGTCCGAGGCGTGCTGACCGAGCTTGTCCTCGATCCGGGCGACGCGATAGCCAGGTGTGGCGGTCGGCACGATGAAGGCGCTGATGCCCTTCTTGCCGGCATCCGGATCGGTCACGGCGAAGACGATGGCGACATGGCCGTTCTTGCCGGAGGTGATGAATTGCTTGGTACCGTTCAGCACCCAGCGATCGCCGACACGGCGCGCCCGCGTCTTCAGCGCCGAAGCGTCGGAACCGGCCTGCGGCTCGGTCAGGCAGAAGGCGCCGATCTGCTCGCCGCGCGCCATGGGCCGCAGGAAGCGCTGCTTCTGGGCCTCCGTGCCATATTTCAGGATCGGCATGCAGCCGACTGAGTTATGCACGCTCATCACGGTCGAGACTGCGCCGCAGCCGGCGGCGATTTCTTCCAGGGCCAGCGCGTAGCTCACATGGTCGGTCGCGGCACCGTCCCACTCCTCCGGCACCAGCATACCGAGGAAGCCGAGCGTCCCCATCTCGGCAATGGCATCGCGCGGAAAGACCTTGTCGCGATCCCATTCGGCCGCGAACGGCGCCAGGCGCTCGGTCGCGAAGTCGCGCGCCGTGTCGCGGATGAGGGTCTGCTGCTCGGACAGGATCATGCGATCGGCCTTACCAGGGGAGTTCGCTGCCGTCGTAGTTGAAGAATCTGCCGCTCTCCCTTGCCGTCAGGCCGGCAATGACCTTGCGCATCCCGGCGATGCTCTCGGGCGGCTGCAGGTCGGCGCTGGCGCCGCCCATATCGGTTGCCACCCAACCCGGATGCAGCACGGTACAGATCATGCCGGCCTCGCGCCAGTCGATCGCCAGCGATTTCCAGACAGCATTCAACCCCGCCTTGGCCGAACGGTAGACATAGAGCCCGCCGGACTCGTTCGCCGTGATCGAGCCGAGCCAGCTGGAGAGCGCCACGACCTTTCTCTGCTTGCCCTTTTCCAGATTGCGCCGCAGCACGCCGGCCAGCGCCAGCGGCGCGATGGTGTTGACGGCCAGCGTCTCGATCCAGCTGTCGCGATCGACCAGCTCCGGCGTCATGCCGCGTGGACCAGAGACGCCGGCATTGGCGATCAGCACGTCGAGCGCCAGCGACTTCACCGCCAGCGCCAGCGCATCGAGCGACGCTTTCTCGGTCACTTCGAGCTTGTGAACGCTTACATCGCCGCTGAGCGCGGCAAGCGCCTTGGCATTGGCCGGATCGCGGCAGGCGGCATGCACTTGCCAGCCATCGGCGGCATATTGTCGGGCGAATTCCAGCCCGAGCCCGCGGCTCGCCCCGGAGATCAAGACACTCGGCATATCGTACCCTCTTATTGAATCAGGCGATGCGTTCGACCGCGAGCGCGGTGGCCTCGCCGCCACCGATGCAAAGCGAGGCGACGCCGCGCTTCAGCCCGTTCTGCGCCAGAGCCGCCAGCAGGCTGACGACGATGCGGGCGCCCGACGCGCCGATCGGATGGCCGAGCGCGCAGGCGCCGCCATGAATGTTGACCTTGTCATGCGGCAGCCCCAGCTCGCGCATCGCCGCCATCGCGACCACGGCGAAAGCTTCGTTGATCTCGAACAGATCGACATCGCCGGCCCGCCAGTCGAGTTTGTCGAGCAGATTGCCGATCGCCTTGACCGGCGCCGTGGTGAACCAGGCCGGCGCCTGGGGAATGGGTCGCGTGGCCGCGGATGATGGCGAGCGGCGTGAGACCGCGCCGCTCGGCTTCGGACCCGCGCATCAGCACCAGCGCCGCCGCGCCGTCCGAGATCGAGGAAGAATTGGCCGCCGTCACCGTGCCGCCGTCGCGGAAGGCCGGCTTCAGCGTCGGGATCTTGTCCGGCCGCGCCTTCAGCGGCTGTTCGTCGGTGTCGATCACCGTCTCGCCGCCGCGGGTCTTCAGCGTCACCGGAGCGATCTCGCCGGCGAATTTGCCGCCCTGGATCGCCGCTTTGGCGCGCTCCAGCGAGGCCAGCGCGAAGCCGTCCCTGCGCCTCGCGGGAGAACTGGTAATGCTCGGCACAATCCTCGGCAAAGGTGCCCATCAGGCGGCCCTTGTCATAGGCGTCCTCAAGCCCGTCCAGGAACATATGGTCGAGCGCCCGGCCATGGCCGAGGCGATAGCCGCCGCGTGCCTTGTCGAGCAGATAGGGCGCGTTCGACATGCTCTCCATGCCGCCGGCGACCATGATGCGGTTGGTGCCGATGGCGATCAGATCATGCGCCAGCATGGTCGCCTTCATGCCCGAGCCGCAAACCTTGTTGATCGTGGGTGGCGCCGGTCGATTGCGGCAGCCCGGCGCCGATGCTGGCCTGGCGCGCCGGGGCCTGGCCCAGGCCCGCCGGCAGCACGCAGCCCATAATGACCTCATCGATATCGGTCGCGCTCAAGCCCGCACGCTCGACCGCCGCCTTGATCGCGACGGCGCCGAGCTGCGGTGCCGCGACATCCTTGAGGTCGCCCTGGAACCCGCCCATGGCGGTGCGCGCCATGCCGGCGATGACGATCGGATCGTCCTGCATTATTCCTCCTTATCGGCTCACGCCGTTTCCTTGAACAGCTCGCGGCCGATCAACATGCGCCGGATCTCGCTGGTGCCGGCGCCGATCTCATAGAGCTTGGCGTCGCGCAGCAGGCGGCCGGTCGGGTAGTCGTTGATATAGCCGTTCCCGCCGAGACACTGGATCGCCTCGAGCGCCATCCAGGTCGCCTTTTCAGCGGCGTAGAGAATGGCGCCGGCAGCGTCCTTGCGAGTCGTCTCGCCGCGGTCGCAGGCCTTGTTCACTGCATAGACATAGGCACGGGCGGCGTTCATCACCGTATACATATCGGCAAGCTTGCCCTGCATGAGCTGAAACTCGCCGATCGCCTGGCCGAACTGCTTGCGCTCATGGACGTAGGGAATGACCGCATCCATGCAGGCCTGCATGATGCCGAGCGGCCCGCCGGCCAGCACGGAGCGCTCGTAGTCGAGGCCGCTCATCAGCACGCGCACACCCTGGTTCAGCGTGCCCAGGACATTCTCCTCCGGCACCTCGCAGTCCTCGAATACCAGCTCGCAGGTATTCGAGCCGCGCATGCCGAGCTTGTCGAGTTTCTGGGCGGTCGAGAAGCCCTTGAAGCCGCGCTCGATGATGAAGGCGGTGATGCCCTTCGACTCGGCCGCCGGGTCGGTCTTGGCATAGACGACCAGCGTGCTCGCATCCGGCCCGTTGGTGATCCACATCTTGTTGCCGTTGAGCACGTAGCGGTCGCCGCGCTTCTCGGCCTTGAGCCGCATCGAGACAACGTCCGACCCCGCCCCCGGCTCGGACATGGCAAGCGCGCCGACATGCTCGCCCGAGATCAGCTTGGGCAGGTAGCGCTGCTTCTGCGCCGTGTTGCCGTTCAGCTTGATCTGGTTGACGCAGAGATTGGAGTGCGCGCCATAGGACAGCCCGACCGAGGCCGAGGCCCGGCTAATCTCCTCCATGGCAACGACATGCTCGAGATAGCCCAGGCCAGCGCCGCCATATTCCTCGGGCACGGTGACGCCGAGCAGGCCCAGATCGCCCAGTTTGCGCCAGAGATCCATCGGGAATTGGTTGGTGCGGTCGATCTCCGCGGCACGCGGCGCGATCTCGTCCGCGGCGAAGCTGCGCACCGAGTCGCGCAGCATATCGGCCGTCTCGCCGAGATCGAAATTCAGCGACGGCAATTGATTGGCCAGCATCGGCGGGACATCCTCATTTACGGAGCGCCCCCTATGTACCGCCGATGCACGAGCCTGCCCAGAGGGGAACCGAAACCGGCTCCGGCCCCGCATCAGCGTCCGCTGATCGTCGCGAACGGAAAGAGGCTGGACTCGTTCATGCCTTCCTGCACGCCGTAAGGCCGCGCCGAGTCGATATTGGCCCGCGAAACGGTCAGCGTCGTGGGATCGGGCGCGGCCCCCTTCACATGGCTGCCGGTCGGTGTCGCCTGGGCATCGGCCACCGGCACGGCGGCATTCTGGCTCGGCGCCTGAGCGCAGCCGATCAGCGGCAGGCCGATCAGCAGTGCCGGCAAAATCGCGAGGCGAGACATGCTTTCCTCCTTCGCTATGGACCGATCCCGACGTCCTTCCGCTTCGGGAGAGACCGGATGAGACTCAGACGCTTGCAGGTCAAAGGTATTCCCTGCAACCCCGAGCGTCAAGAAAGCCCCCTACTGCGTCACGACCGCCACGCTGGTCGAGCCATGGGCCGCGCCCGCTGCATCCTTGAACAGCACGAAGATGCGCGACGTGCCCGGCGCAAAGGCGATCGGCCCCGCCGTCGTTGCGAAGATGGAGAAAGTCGGGGTGGCGTTCTGCCCGACGCTGACCGAAGCGGACGCAGCCGGTGCGGACAGGCATTGCCCGGTGGACGGGTTGGTTTCGCACAGGCTGAGCGAAATCGGCAGCGCGGCCGAGCCGGTATCGGCAGACGCAATCAGCCCGCCGGCAGCGCCCAAATTGATCGTCGCGACAGCGAAGGCGCCGGGCTGGCCTTGCGTCAGATGCAGCGTGCCGTCATGGGTCGCTGCCAGCGCCACCATATCGGTGATCGGCGTGCTGGAGAATGTCAGGTCGATAGTGTCGACGCCGGGCGTGCTCGGTGCCGGCGCAGCGTTGCTGCAGGAGAAATCGAGCGGCTGCTGAGTGACCGAAAGCGGCGTGCCGGAGGCGAAGGTCAGCAGGAAAGTCTGATATCCGCCAGCCACGATCGAGACCGGGCTGTTCGATTGGCCGGTCGGCGCATTGGTCGCCGGATTGGTCGTCTGGTAGGCGAGCGACAGCCCGGAGGGCGCGCCGGCCGCGAGCGCAACGCCGCAGGTATCCGCCGTCGTGGTGCCGGCGTTGAGCAGCGTGGCGAAGATTGTCGCGGGAGTGCCGACCTCGACGGAGCGGCCACCGGGCAGGACTGATGCCGCCAGGGTGTTGGCTCCGGAACCGCTGCTGCCCGGACCCATGAAGATGCCACGGCCATGCGGGAATTTGCCGACCGGGATCGCGCTGACGACGGCATTGGTCGCCGTGGCGATGACCGAGACCGAATTGCTGTCGGTGTTGATGACATAGACCAGCGAGCCATCCGGCGTCACGGCCAGCCCATCGGGCGACAATCCGACCGGCACCGTCGCGATCACGCTGTCGGTCGCCGTCGAGATGATTGTGACCGAGCCGGTGTCCGGGTTCTTGAATTCATTCGAATTGTCGACATAACGCGTCGAGCCGTCGGGTGAAACCGCCAGCTCCATCGGCGCCGGCCCGACCGCGATCGTCGCGATATTGGCGCGCGCCGCCGTGCTGATCACCGATACGGTACTGTCCTGATTGTTCGCGACATAAGCCCTGCTGCCGTCCGGGCTGAAGGCTACGGCATAAGGAATACTGCCGGTCGGGATCGTGACCGTCCCGCTGGCCGCATCGATCACGTCGATCTGGACAGTCCGTTATCGGCGAGATAGATCGTCTGACTATCCGGGCTGACGGCGAGGCCCCAGGGAGCGGAAAGATTGCTGCCGCCGCCCACCGCGATCGTGTTCGTGACGCTGTCCGTCGCCGTATCGATGACCGAGACGGAATGGCCGCCCGAATTGGCGACATAGACATGGCTGCCATCCGGGCTCATCGCCATGCCGTAAGGCGCGTTGCCGGCCGAGATGGCCTTGGTGACGGTGTTGGCCGCCGTCGTGAAGACCGTCACCTGATTCGTGCCGAAATTCCCGACATAGGCTTTGGCGCCGTCCGGCGTCACCACGACGGCGTCCGGCTGGGTGCCGGCCTGGATCGTCGCGGTGACGGCACCGGTCCCGGTGTCGATGACGGAGACGGTGCTGTCGCCGAAATTCGCGATATAGACCTTTGCCGTCCCGCTGGCGGGGCTGCCGATCGAGATCGTCACCGTCCCCCGGCGCCGATGTGCCGGCCGCATTGGTCGCTGTGTAGGTGAAGCTGTCCGGGGCGTTGCAATAGCCCGAGTTCGGCGTGTAGAGCGCGACCTCGCCGTTGAGCTGGACGGTGCCGTGGCCAGGGGCGCCCGCTATCGCGACCTGGGGTAACGGCCGCGCCTGAAATGCCGAGTGCGAGATTGATCGAGGCCGGCGTATCGCATGCGGTCGTAGCCGAAAGCGGCCCTGCGGCAGGAGGCGTCGGCACCGGCCCCTGGACGAGGAGCGTATAGGTTCGGGTCGCGACGAAGGGGCCGGTCCCGGAGCTGCTATCGCTCACTGCCACCGTGAAGGACGCCGTCGCACCGGCGGACGGCGTACCGGAGATGACACCGGAGGACGGGTCCAGAACCAGCCCGCCCGGCAGCGCGCCGGACGATACGGTGAAGCGATAGGGCGCGGTCCCGCCGGACGCCGTGATCGTCTCGCTGTAGGCGCCGCCTTGCTGCACGTTGGGCAAAGTCGCCGGCGAGATGCCGATATTGGGTGGAGAAACCGTGACGAGATAAGTCTGGCTGCCGCTAAACGGACCGCTGCCGACGCTGCTGTCGGTCGCCGTCACCTTGAAGGATGCATTTCCGCCAGCCGTCGGCGTTCCCGAAATCGCACCGGTCGAGCCATTCAGCGCGAGCCCGGCCGGCACGGCGCCGCCCGAGACCAAGAAATGATACGGCGCGGTTCCGCCCGCGGCCGTCACGCTCGTGCTGTAGGGCGCTCCGACTTGCGGAACGGGGATCGTCGTCGGTGCCCAGCCCGATCGTCGGTGCCGACACGGTGAGGGAGACCGTCGCCGGCAGCGATGAGCCGTCGCCATTCTCGGCGACATAGGTAAAACTGTCCGGACCGGCATAGCCCGCATTCGGCGTGTAGGTCAGGCTCGTACCGCTCGCGGCAGCCTTGCCGTGCGCGGGCTGAGTCGCGACGGAGACGATGAAGGTGGTGCCGCCGGAGAGATTGGGCGTGATCGTGTCATTCGACGAATCGAAGGCGACCGTCGTCGTCACTGCTCCGGCGATCGGCGGCCCCGCCGGCGTATAGAGTTCGGCGAAGTTGCTTTCCCCGCCTGCCGCCAGAACCTTGCCATTCGGCAGGAGCGTCAGCAGGCCGCCGCCAGGCTCTATCTGGATCACGTCGAACGTCATGGTGGCGCCGGTCGTCCAACTGTCCGCAACCGGATCGTAGACGCCGCTGCCGCCATAGAGACCGGCAACGAGGACTTTGCCATTGGGCAGCAGGACCGCCGGTTCAGGCGCCAGCACGACTGTGTCCACGGCGCCGCCGGTCCAGTTCCCCGTCGAAGGATCGTAGATTGCGATGGTGGTCAGTTCGCCGACATTCTCGTCGAGGCCACCCGACAGGAGGACCTTGCCGCTTGGCAGGAGCGTCGCCGCCCGCGCCCCGCGCCTCGACATCCAAGCTGCCGGTCCGGGTCCAGGTGTTGCTGCCGGGATCATAGAGTTCTGCGCTCGACAGGAAGGCATTCCCGCCATAACCCGTCGCGACGAGGACATGCCCGCTTGGCAGCAGGATCGCGGCGTGCTGGCTGCGCGCATCGTTCATCGACGCGACATTCGTCCAGGTATTGGCGACCGGATCGTAGATCTCGGCGCTGGCAAGCGGCGTATAGACGGTGGGGACTCCGCCGGCGACGAGCACCCTCCCGTCGGACAGAAGCGTCGCGGTGTGTTGCTGCCGCGCCGTGTTGAGCGGCGCCGCCGGCGCCCAGCTATTGGTCGACGGATCGTAAATATCGACATTGTCGGTAATCGTCGAACCGTCGGTCGTGCCACCGACCACCAGGACTTTCCCATTGTTCAGAAGCGTCGCCGTGTGAAGGGCGCGGGCCGTGCTCATCGCGCCGGCCGAACTCCAAATGTTGCTCGCGGGATCATAAACTTCGGACTCGTTGATCGGCACCAGCATCTCGTCGCCATAAGGCGCCTGAAGGTTGGAGCCGCCCGTGACGAGGACTTTGCCGTTGGGCAGCAGCGTCTGGGTATTCTGCGCTCTGGACGTCGCCATCGACGCAATCTGCACCCAGGAATCCGTACCTGCGACAACTGGGGTCGGCAACAACGCGAGCACGGTCGACAGGAGTGCGGCAGCGCTCCACGACAGGACGGCAGCAATCGAGCAGTGGCGCACAGCATGGTTGCGCCACGTCCAGCACCGATAACGAGACATCGCTTCCCCCGGAAAAATTCTACGCGCAACAAATACTTATCGATGTTGGGGGACATCGACGAATTTATAGTGTCACTCTATTCAGGAAACGACTGATCCGACTTTGCCCCCTGCCCGTGGTACAGCGCGCCGACTGCGATGACGGTACGGTGGTCCGACAGGCCGGATCAGTCTATGCAATCTAAACGCGGCGCGTCAATCTTAGCTCCATCACTCAGCGACGGCAGAGTGATGGAGCGTGCGATGAGGCGGCGTGCCTACCCGCACGCCCTCCCGCCGCAGACTTGCGCGTCATAGACCGCGACCGCGCTCATATTGACCAGGCCGCGCACCGTGATCGACGGCGTCACGATATGCGCCACCCGGTTGACGCCGAGCAGCGTCGGGCCGATCGCCAGCCCGCCGCCCAGCGCCTTCACCATGTTGAACGCGATATTCGCCGCGTCGAGATTGGGCATGATCAGCAGATTGGCACTGCCCTGCAGTTGAGTATTCGGGAAGATCCGGCTGCGCGTTTCGGCATGGAAGGCGAGATCCGCCTGCATCTCGCCCTCGACTTCGAGGCCCGGCGCGCGTGCCGTGATCAGGCGCAATGCGGCTCGCATCTTTTCCGCCGAGGGCGCCGAGGCGCTGCCGAAATTGGAATGCGACAGCAGCGCCACCTTGGGCTCGACGCCGAAGCGACGCACCGCCTCGGCCGAGCGGATCGTCATCTCGGCGATCTGTTCGGCATTCGGATCGGCGATGACATAGGGGTCGGCCATGAAATAGGTGCCGGTCGGCAGCACCAGCACGGACAGCGTGAAGGCCGAGGTCATGCCGGGCTGCAGGCCCAGCACATCGACGACATGGTGCAGATGCCGGTCGAACTGCCCGACCGCGCCGCACAGCATGGCATCGGCCTCGCCGCGCTCGACCATCAGGGCGGCAATCACCGTGGTCCGCGTGCGCACCAGCGTGCGCGCCGAATCGGGCGAGATGCCCTTGCGCTCCATCAGCCGATGGTAATGCGTCCAATAGTCATGGAAGCGCGGGTCGCTTTCCGGATCGCACAGCTCGAAATCCTTGTCGATCCCGATATGCAGGCCGAGCTTCTGGATCCGCCGCTCGACCACCTCGCGCCGGCCGATCAGGATCGGCTTGGCCAACCCGTCATCGATCACGGTCTGCACCGCGCGCAGCACGCGCTCATCCTCGCCCTCGGCATAGGCGATGCGGCGCGGATCCTGCCGGGCGCGATCGAAGACCGGCTTCATCACCAGGCCGGAGCGGAAGACGAATTGCGACAGGCGCTGGCGGTAGGCTGCGAAATCCTCGATCGGCCGGGTTGCGACACCTGAATCCATCGCTGCCTTGGCGACGGCCGGGGCGAGGGTCGTGATCAATCGCGGATCGAACGGCTTCGGGATCAGGTAATCCGGGCCGAAGCTCAGGGTCTGGTCGCCATAGGCGGCGGCCACGACATCCGATGGCTCGGCCAGCGCCAGATCGGCCAGCGCCTCGACGCAGGCGATCTTCATCGCCTCATTGATCACCGTGGCGCCGCAATCGAGCGCGCCGCGGAACAGATAAGGAAAGCAGAGGACGTTGTTGACCTGGTTCGGATAGTCGGACCGGCCGGTGGCGATGATCGCGTCGGGCCGGTGCTGGCGCGCCAGCTCGGGCGAGATCTCCGGCGTCGGATTGGCCAGAGCCATGATGATCGGCTTGTCGGCCATGCGCACGAGCAGCTCGGGCTTCAGCACGTTCGGCGCGGACAAGCCCAGGAAGATGTCGGCGCCGTCGATCACATCGGCCAGCGTCCGCGCGTTGGTGTCCTTGAGATAGCGGTCCTTGCGCGGATCCATCTCCTCGACCCGGCCGCGATAGACCACGCCGTAGCGGTCGGTGACCCAGGTGTTCTCGGTCTTGAGGCCCAGATAGACCAGCAGATCGAGGCAGGCGAGCGCCGCAGCACCGGCGCCCGAGGCGACCAGCTTGACTTCGGAGAGCTGCTTGCCGCTGAGCCGCAAGGCGTTGCGGATCGCCGCGGCGACGATGATCGCCGTGCCGTGCTGATCGTCATGCAGCACCGGGATCTTCATGCGGGCGCGCAGCTTGGCTTCGATCTCGAAGCATTCGGGCGCCTTGATGTCTTCCAGATTGATGCCGCCGAAGGTCGGTTCCAGCGCGGCGACCACTTCGACGAATTTATCGGGGTCGTTGGCGTCGACCTCGATATCGAACACGTCGATGCCGGCGAATTTCTTGAACAGCACCGCCTTGCCTTCCATGACCGGCTTGGCGGCGAGCGGGCCGATATTGCCGAGGCCGAGCACGGCCGTGCCGTTGGTGATCACGGCAACGAGGTTGGCGCGCGAGGTCATGTTGGCGACTTCGGCCGGATCGGCCACGATGGCGAGGCAGGCATCGGCGACGCCGGGGCGAATAGGCCAGCGCCAGATCGCGCTGCGTACCCAGGGGCTTGGTCGCTACGACGGCGATCTTGCCGGGTGTCGGAAACCGGTGATACTCGAGCGCGCTTTCCCGCAGATCGTCGGCCCATTCCTGCTCCCTTGCGTCATGCTGTTATGCGACAACCATCTAGCCGCCGAGCAAAGCCGATCCGGACCGGCTTTCACAAGCCCTACATGGCGTCCATGTCATTCTGACGTGGGTATCCGGCACCGCGGAGCAACCTCCGGGCGGATCCCGATTCCATCGATGTCCGAAAGAGAAATGGTGCGGTCGAGAAGACTCGAACTTCCACAGGGTTTCCCCCACAGCGACCTCAACGCTGCGCGTCTACCAATTCCGCCACGACCGCACGATCATGAAAGGGGGCACGGTGACCCGGCCCCCCGATTTGGTCGCAGGGGAATAGCAAATCGGGTCGCCCCCCGCAAGCGTGTCTTCGCGGAATGCCGCGCAGTTCGGACTCGTCCGCGCTGCATGCGCCGTCAGCTCGGGAAGAGATAGGCGCAGCTCCGGTCCGCCGGATCATGGGCCAGGATGCGGTCATAGAGCGCACCGTTCTCGGTGACCAGCGCGTCGACCTCCTCCGCACGGAGGAAGCCCTTGGCGACGACGGTCGCGGCAGCCGCACGCAACTTGGCTTCGTAATCCGCCCGGTCCTTGTAGCGCGCCTCGAGCGAGGGCCGCGGATCGCCCGCTTGCTGCCGTTCGGCCTCGGTACGTGCGAAGGGCAGGAAGGAGCCGTCCCAGCGCGCCGTCGCGCCGGGGAAACCGGCCGCTTCGTTGCGCGTGTTGAAGCCCAGCCGGGTGCCGAGCGGCACCAGGATTTCCGGCAGCTCGATCCCGCCCCCGGTCGACACCGTCGCGATCCGGCGCCGGCACCAGCGACACGAAATCGGGACCGGCCCGCGGCGGCACGATATCGGCAATGCCGAGCGTGGCGTAGCGCGGCCCGAAATCGAGGCGCGGCGGCGCCAGATTATTCTCCGGCAAGGTCAAGCCGGGGATCGCCGGGAAGAAATTCTTATAGGCCGAGACCGGGATCAGCGTGCCCTCGGCAACGCGCGGATGGGTGCTGGGCGGGTGGCGCCGTGCCGTCGCGCACCCAGCGGTCGAGCGCCACCATCAAGGACCGCATGGCGCGGTAATGGTCCAGCGAATCGACGCAATTGCTGTAGATGCCGCGATCGCGCTGACGGCCGACGTAATGCTGTGCACCGGCGATGAGGTAGATCCGCTCATTCGGATCCTCCGGCACGTCGGCCGTGCCGTCGGGCGTGGAGTGAATCAGCGCCGCGGCCCGGTTCCAATACTCGGTCGAGTCGTTGGTGTAGACGAGCTTCGGCACGGCGCCCAGCGCGCGTGCCTTGTCGAGCACCGAGCCGGTCTTGCCGGTCAGCGGCTCCCGTTCCGTCGTGTCGGTAAAGGGGAAATAATCGGTCGGGTAGATATGGTCCTGCAGCATGCTGAAATGCCGGGTCGGCATGGCGAAGCGGCCTTCGAACCCGCCCTTGCCGCCACCGCCGACATGGATATAGGCGCCGTCGAAGACCGGCTTGCCCGCCTCGTCGACATGCAGGCCGCGCAGCAGCATGGTCTGGATCACCCGGCCCGATTGCGAGATGCCGAAGATCAGGTTGCGCTGCGGTACTGGCGCGCCCTCGAAGGGCTGCGCCTTGAGATAAGATAGCAGGTCGCGGATCCCGGCCATGCCGAGCGCCACCACCATCGGATCGCGCGCCGTGTAGACCAGCTCGTAGATCACACCGGGCTTGAAGCCGCCAGCGAGACGGGAGCGATTTCGGCGTACTGCCATCCTGCGGCGCCACGAAGGACCAGTCCGCCGGCTTCACGGCCCCGGCGCTTGCCTTCCGGGCTGTCGCGCATTGAGAGCACGGCATCGGGCGCACCGGCTTGCGCGAAGGCATAGGGCATGCCGTCGATGCCGGTGAAGCGCGCCGTCTCGGCCGGTGCGTCGACGATAATCTCATAGGCGACCTTGCCGGTCAGCGGCTTGCCGTGATCGGTCGCTACGGGCGGGTGCAGAACGAGGCGCTTCTCCTCGGGGGGGCGCATCGACATCCGAGGCCCAGGCCGACCAGAGCATGGTGAAGCCGGCATCGAACAGGAAGCGTTGCCGGCATCGGCCTTACGGGTCGGGTCGTTATTGCGGCCATGCGTCTCGTCGAACTGGCTCAGCATCGCGATGCTGCCGCGGTTGTTGACCTCGTAGAGCAGCGCGCCGTTGCCCTTGGTCGGATCAGCCGGACGCAGCATGAGGAAATCCGCACTGAACACGACCTTGCCCTGCGCGTCGCGCGGCGCGAAGGCGAGATCGCGGATCTCGGCATTCGCCGGCAGCGCCGGATCGAGGCTGAACCAGGCGCGCGCCGGATCTTCTCATAGACGCCGGTCGTGCCGAAGCCGGCTCCCTCGGCGAAAGGCTGGTGATCCAGGATCTCGATGCGATCGACGGCAGCAAAAGTCGGCGGCGCAGACATACCGAAGGCGATGGCGAGCAGAACGACAAGATGGCGCATGGGAGCTCCAAGCAGCGATTGAGAAACCTGGACAGATGATCAGGTTGATAACAGGCGCCCGATCGGTCCGCCCCAGGTCCGAAGAGTGCGAGCAAGCTCGGGCACCGTCAGGCGCCGACAGCCCATCGATCGGAAATCAGACCTTATGGAAACGATCGTGGGCGCGGTCGATCCAACGAACAAGGAAGACTTGCTTACCGATGAAATGGGGTGTCTTACAAACGATATGACTGGCGCTTGCTGGCACCGAAGACGAACCCAAGATCCCCTTCGTTCCAGGCATCCACAGGAGCAACCGAGACCTGCGCCAGATGAAGTGACGGCCATGCCTATGTATCGTGCCGATGGAATGCGGCGTGGAGAGTCGAATGGAGATCGAGTGGCGGATGAGCGACCGGCCGGTCGATTACGAGACGGCGGTCGCCGAGATGGAGGTGCGGGCCGCGGCGATTCGCGATTCGGGCGCATCGGATCTCGCCTGGCTGCTCGAACATCCGCCGCTCTATACGGCCGGCACCAGTGCGCATGACGAGGATCTGCTCGACGCCAAGGGCTTTCCGGTCTACCGGACCGGGCGCGGCGGGCAGTTCACCTATCACGGGCCGGGCCAGCGGGTCGGCTATGTCATGCTCGACCTGAAGCGGCGCAGTGCGACGTCCGGCGCTATGTCCAAGATCTCGAAGAGTGGCTGATCCGCAGCCTGGCGCGGTTTCAACGTCAAAGGCGAACGGCGCGACGGCCGAGTCGGCATCTGGGTCGTGGAGCGCGACGGCAGCGAGAACAAGATCGCTGCGATCGGCGTGCGCGTCCGGCGCTGGGTCAGTTTCCACGGCGTGGCCTTGAACGTCGATCCCGACCTGTCGCATTTCGGCGGCATCGTGCCCTGTGTGCATCCGTCAGCACGGCGTCACCTCCCTCGCCGCCCAGGGCATCCTGGTCGGGATGCCCGAGGTCGACGCGGCGATGAAATCTGCCTTCCTCGAAATCTTCGCCGCGGATCAGGTCCGGTAGGACGGATCGATCCGGTCGAGACGGCGCAGCAGGGCCGGCCAGGCGAGCTTGCCCGCCCATGCCGCCCGAGACCATCTTGGCCTGGGCCATGATGCCGTCGAGGATCGGCTGGGGAATCGGGATCAGCTCACCGCCGCCGGATTGGGCCTTGATCTGAATCGCGCAAGCCGCCTCGAAATTATACATCGCCAGGAAGGCCTCCGGCACCGAACGCGACGCCACGAGCAGGCCGTGGTTGCGCAGCATCAGGAAGGTCTTGTCGCCGATATCCTCGACCAGCCTCGGCTTCTCGTCCGGATTGACCGCGATGCCCTCGTAATCGTGGTAGCCCAGGCTCGACAGCACGAGCAGCGAATGCTGCGAAATCGGCAGCAGCCCGTCGCGTTGCGCCGACACGGCGACGCCGTTCTGGGTATGGACGTGCAGCACGCAATGCGCGTCGTCGCGCCCGGCATGGATTGCGCTGTGGATGGTGAAGCCGGCCGGGTTCACCGGATAGCCGTTGTCGAGCACGATACGGCCTTCGAGATCGACCTTGACCAGGCTTGACGCCGTGATCTCGTCGAACAGCATGCCATAGGGGTTGATCAGGAAATGATGTTCCGGCCCCGGCAGCCGTGCCGAGATATGGGTGAAAATCACATCGTCCCACCGGTAATGCGCCACCAGCCGGTAGCAGGCCGCGAGGTCGACCCGCACTTGCCATCTTCCGGCGATACGAGGCCCCGGATGTCTCCCAGCGCCGCACGTGACCCGTCCATCGACTTTCTCCTCCGCTCAGCTCTATCTTTCGCAGGCAGTCTGACTCATATTTTTTCAGCCGGGCGAAAAAAAATCGTCGCGAGGGGTTCGCTCGGCACGATTGTGGCCGGACAGTAAAGGGCAGAAATCGAGCAATCCGCCCGTGAAGCCGAAAGATGAAAAAGACCACCAGTATATAGCGCAAAAGTAAATGTAGCGGCCTCGCAATTTAAATCCCCCGATTTGGCGCGCCACATTCGTTTAGATCTACATTATTCTATTGTTAATACAGTATTTACTAATATATACAGATCGAAGATCTTCCGTGAACGGAAGTCTTATTCCTCTCTGCAACTTTCGATCCCGATAGCGCGTGAGCAAAGCACCGCCAGATCAACTGTACTACGCGGTGTCATAGCAATTTACGCGTATTCTGATGGATAGACTACACCACTGGTGTATGCCATTATAGCGTCATCGAGAGGATGCGAGGCGGAAGAAGCAGAACAGTCGAAATCTCCGCAGTGCAGAACCCAAAGGGCAGACCCAAAGGTCCAACGATACAGTACCGATCTAGAGGCTATCGAACATGTAGCCTCAACAGGAACACTTTACTTGAATGCTACCCGAACACTCATCAGGAGTATTAAAAATGTACGTCGACGTAATCATTCCTCCCGTCTAATGTCGGTCGGCTACGGCCGATTACACTACAGACACGAGATCTACGGCACGCCGTATTTCGCCAAATCTGAACGAATTCTTCCAGATCAGTAGCCGGTGCCATTAAACCGAACAGTGGCAGACCGTCAGTAATTTCGGAGAAATAAAATGAACCGCGCAATTCTCGCCGTCTGCGGCCTCCTCCTTTCCGCCCCTTCCTGGGCGCATGGTGGCGGGGGTGGCCATTTTGCACCGCACGATGCTTTTATGCCCCCGGCCAGCCATGGCGTTAACCGTCTCTCGGACGTCTTCATGCCGCCGGCCAGCCGTGGCATCGAGCGCCCCTCGGATGCATTCATGCCGCCCGCCAGCCGTGGCATCGACCGCCCGTCGGATGCATTCATGCCGCCCGCCAGCCGTGGCATCGACCGCCCGTCGGACGCATTCATGCCGCCCGCCAGCCGTGGCATCGACCGCCTTCGGACGCATTCATGCCGCCCGCCGCCGTACCATCGGCCGCCCCGCTGATGCATTCATGCCGCCCGCCGGCCGTACCATCGGCCGCCCCGCTGATGCATTCATGCCGCCCGCGGCCGCACAATCGATCGGCCGTCAGACGCCTTCATGCCGCCGGCAGCCCGCAGCGTGGCGACGGAAACGGTTAACGGGCCTCTGGTCAAGCCGGTTTGGCAGGAATGAAGTTGAGCCCGCCGAGACAAATTCCGCGGTAATAGGGGTGCGCGAAGCTCACCTGCAGGAGAGGCCGGCAGCCGCTACGGCGAGCCGGCCGCTAATCTCTCAATCGGAAAACGGAGCGTGACGGTCGTTCCCACACCGGCCTGACTTTCAAGTTCGGCCGTGCCGCCGTGAAGTTCGATAAGGGCGTTTAGCTAAGGGGAGGCCTGCTCCCGATCCAGTCACAGCCTTGACATTACCACCCTGACCGAAGCGCTCGAAGGCCTTTGGAACGTCTTCGGGCAGCATCTTCACTCCCGAGGCCGAAATTGAAACGGCGAGGCCTCTTGCATCGAATCGCGTCTCCAAACCGATACTTCCTCCCGGCGACACGATATCAAGGGCATTCGACACCACATTGCGAACACACTGACCAAGCCTCATCCGATCGCCGCGCACCACCGCTGCAACGCGAAGCGACCAGTCGAACGTCACTCCTTTTTCTGCCGCGTCATTCGCCAGCCACGTGGCTGCGTCGTCGAGCAGGTCATTGATTAGGACACGTTCATTCGCAAGCTCTACCGATCCCGATTCAGCTTTCGACAAATCCAAAAGCTGATCAATCAAATTGAGGAGATGGCGTCCACTAGTATGAATATCCTCCACATACTCACGATATCTGGGAAGAATAGAGCCAAATATCTCTGCACGCATCAAATCGGCAAATCCAATAATCGCATTTAGTGGGGTTCTTAGTTCGTGACTCATATTGGAAAGAAATTCAGATTTTGCGCGACTGGCCTCTTCTGCAGATAGCTTGGCAACCGTAAGTTCGTGGGCCAGCTTCTTGTAGGTTTCCGTCTCGGCGTGACTTGTCTCTAGTTGAACAACCAACTCCATATACTTTTTATATTGAAACGCTACCCGTGTGTTAATTTGCATCAAGCGATCATGGTAGCAGCTCAGAGCTTCATATGCGTCCTTATGGCGACCGAGCGCGGAGAGAGCTTTGGCCGTTGCAATCTCGATCCGTGGCGCCAAGGCAGGCCACAACCGAACACCCTCCGTTCCCCGCACGCTTGGCATTGATCAAGCGCCTCGCCGACCTTCCTAAATCAAGAAGCGCTTCGGCCGTTCCGATCGCGGCCTGCGCCTTGCCGATCTCGTGACCGGCGCTGCTTGCCCGCCCGGCATTTTCTTCGAACATCACAAGAGCTTGGTCTGGCAAACCAAGAAGCACGAGACATTGTCCTAATGTATCCCGCGCCGCCAGACCACCGCCGGCAACATCCGTTCGATCCTTTGAACCATTCCCTTCGAGAGCAAGGAATAGGCTGCTTCAGCATCTCTCCTAGCCTCTTCCCGATCGGAATTTTCTCGAGCCCGATTTATCAGCAACTGCGCTTTGTTGTTGATAAACGAGAATGCGATCAAGTTCATATCGATCATCTGTGCACAGGGCCAGGGCCTGATCGAAACCCGCCAACGAGGCCCGATGGTCACGCAGCGTGCCAAGCATGTACGCGCCCATATTGAGGCTGCGTATTTGGCGCTCTGTGTCATTGAGGATCCGGGCGGCTGCGACCGCTTGCTCGAAACAGACATATGCCTCGGTAATCTGCCCATCGCGCCAGTTATGCGCCGCCGATAAGATAGCGTGCCTTATATTCTCCCAGCCGATCGCCATTTCGCGCGAAGGCTCTTGCAGCCTCTTCGCCGACGACCACAGCGGTCTCCCAATTTCCCGCCGCCAGATTCGCTTCGACCGCGCAATACAGCGCCCTCGCCAGAAGTGGCAGATCGCTGAGCTCGCGCGCGATTGCAACAGCCTCCGCCGCCGCGCCGACGGTGTCGGCGGAGAAGCCGCGCATCTCAATGTCTTCGAGCAACGCCGGAAGGCGTGCGCTTGCTGCCGAAGACTCTGACCCGCTCAACGCATTCATGCTGTCAAGGATACACAGAGCCGGCCCCGAAAGACAGTGCTGCCTGCATCATCGGGCAGGCAAGGCCTTTGATCTTCGGACTATAGCGTCTTCAAATACTCAACGAGGGCTCGACGCTCGTCTGGAGCGAGTTGGCGACCGATAATGCCGCCGCCATCGGCGCGTTGTCGAATTCATGCCCGCTATTGCGGTTGCCGGGAATCGTCGTGTCGAATTCAAATCCACCCGAGAGTTCCCCATACTGATAGCCGAGATTCACCGGGTCGTACTCTCGCCTGCCGAGATAGAATTTGGCCGGCCGCTCCTTGGCCGGCGAGAGCAGCGCGTAAATCGTCGGTACCGAGCCGTTATGCAGATACGCGGCGAGGCCCAAATACCGTCGAGCGGCCGAGCCTTGTATTTCGCCAGCACTTGCAATTCGTTCGGGCGATTGCCATCCATTTCGGCGCGCTTCTCGGCGAGACCGGTGGCGTCTGGCTGTCGTACCAATGGTCGACCGTCTTCTCGACGATCTCGCCCAGCGCCGGGCCGTAGCTGTGGGATTTGATGCCGAGCACAGCCGGCAGCCTGAGGCCGCGATATTCCATGCCCTGTGCCTGGCTCGGATCGGTCCCGACATAGGTCGTGTCGACCATCGTCACTTTCAGATAGCGCTCGCCCGCCGCATTCGGCTCACTCCAAAACTGCGAACTCCAGAATTCCGGCGAGTTGACCGGCGGCATGTGGCAGCCCTGGCACATCTCCTTGTAGAGCGCAGCCCCTTTCGTCGCCAAGGCCTGGTCGATCGGGCCGAAAACATCGGCCGGCCACGCCGGCGCATGCAGCCCGTTGAAGCCGGTCGTCGCGTCAGGCTGTTTGCCGGCCAGGTCCTGCTCCATCTTCACCAGGTTGGTCACGTTCACGGTCGACGCGTAGAGCGGCAGCTTCTGATTGGTCAGGTTGACCAGTGCCCGCACGCCCATCGCCTCGCCGGCATTGCGCACCATCGGCTGTAGGATCGAGCCGTTATATTGTACCCAATCGAACCACGAACTGTCCCAGATATGCGGGTAGTGCACCGGCGCCGAGGTGCCGACATAATTCTCGTCGATCGCCAGATCGAGCGCAAAAACCTGGTTGCCGATCCGGTTCAGGGCATCGAGCCGGCCGAAGCCTTCTTCGATCGAGGTACTCTTCACATTGTCGTCGAGCGCCAGCGCCGCCTTGCCCGAAGTCAGCAGATCGGCCAGCTTCTGCTTCAGCGCAGCCGTCGCTTCCGGGCTGGCATTGGGGCCGAGCACGCGCTCGGCGAATCGATCCGCGCGGAACGGCACATAGACCGTGTAGGCGACCGCAAGCCCCAGCGCCGTGCGGAACTTGCCGAGATCGGTCATGGCGCCGCCGCCGTCGATCAGCAGCTCGGTCTTGCCGTAGGTGATCCGCCCCGTATGGCAAGCCGCGCAGGTCAGGCCGACGCCGGTGAAGGGCTGCTTGCTCTGCGGGTTGATCCAGGCCTCGCCAGTCGTCGGATCGACGATTGCCGCACCATGAGCGAAACCGACCGGCAGCCCGCTCGGATTGCCCGGTCCCGGACTCGCGATGAAGCCGAATTGGTCGAGATAGGCCGGATCGGTGAAGCTGCCGGCGGCCGAAAGCGACAGAGTCGGCTGCTCCAGCGCGGTCAGCCATTCATAAGGCAGACCGAAAGTCATCGTGCCCTGATCGGCGTGATGATACCAGTCGCGCTCGGTCGGTTGCCAGCGTTGGTCGAGCCAGACGGATTTGTCGGTCTTCGGATAATCGGGCAATGACGGCCCGCAGGCACCCAGCATCGTCGTCGTCAAAGCCAGTGTGGCCAGCCCGGTCCGTCGCACGATCCGCCCCTCCCCCGCTCCCGCCCGGCATGCCCGGCCCCTGCGCCAGGTTCAACCACGCGGCGAGATAGCCTTCACCTTTTGCCAGATCTCCCGGCGATTGCAAGCGCTATCGGTCGGGGCAGATCATTGGATTCAGACGGTATCATGTTCCGCAAAGCCGGAACTGCCGTCGTCATCTGCCGGAAACCGCTGGACACCGGTCACCCGCGCCGCCACCGACCCGGCTTCACACGCCAGAGCAAGAGCGTCGATCTGCGGCCTCGGTCCGATCGCCTGGATCTCGACGCTGCCATCGCGGCGGTTGCGTACCCAGCCGCGCAACCGCAGGCGCCGGGCGGTGCTGACCGCCCACCATCGATACCCGACGCTTGCACGCGCCCGGTAACGATGAAGCGCTCCGCCACCTCGTCCGTCATGTCATTCCTCGCCGGCCGTCGCAGAACGCGCGCTCATGCGTTCCTCCATCTCACGAAAAAACGCGGGGAGACAACCTGATCGACCCGGCGCGCGATCAGCTCCGGCGTCGCCGCCGGCCCCTTGTTCAGCAGCGTCTGCATCACGAGATCGCCTGCCGTGCTCCAGAACAGCCTGGCAGAGGTTTCCGCCGGATCGCCTATCCTCAGGACACCTTGGGCCTTTTTGGTCGCCAGCCACTTCTCCAGCCCGCCACTGGCCTTGCCGACACCCAGATTCTGCAAGGCCGCGGTGATTTCGGCGAACGCGGGGTCTCGGCCACCATCAGCCGCAGAATGGCGATCTGGCGCTCGGTCAGCGCATGGGTTACCGACCGGAACAATACGTCGGTGAGCACCGCAGGCGGCGCCCGGTCGTCATCGTCGATGTCGACAGTGAAGATCGAGCATCGATTCATCAACAGCGCCTCGAACAGCACAGCCTTAGACGGGAACACCTGATAGACGGTTTTCTTGGACATGCCGGCCTGGCGCGCAATGTCATCCATGTCGTGGCGCGGAAGCCGCATTCCAGGAACACGGTCTCGGCCGCATCGATCAGTTGAGTCCGCCGATCCTCATCCGACATACGAACTTGCGCTGCGGAGCCGAACCTTGCGCTGCGGAGCGAGCAACGGGTTCGTCGATGAAATTGCCATCTCTAAGCCTCTGTTCTTCTTCTGGTTATCGCGGGCGGCGGCTGGCCGAAGGAAGCTGACATGTTCTCTCTTTGAATGAAGCGCATGGTGCGTTGCACAAACAAGGCTTGACGTTCGGGAAGAAACCGGACAGTTTCCTATCAGGGAAACCGATCGGTTTCCAGCGTCCTCTACGACTGCACATTTGGCTCCGCGGCCCTCTGCGCCGCACCCGCAAATGCTCCAGCCGTCTGCCGAGAGTATCATGCCGCTTCCTTATCGCCCTCGCTTGTCGCCCAGCAAGTCGTTGATCCTGCTTGCCTTGATCGCCGTCACCGTAACTGCCTGCAACAAGAATGAGGCACAGCAGCAACAGGCCAGACAGAAGCCCGATGTCGAAGTCGTGCTGCTGCATCCCCAGCCGGTCTCGCTTACGACCGAATTGCCGGGCCGGCTGTCGCCCTTCCGAGTCGCCGAGGTCCGCCCCCAAGTCAGCGGCGTGATCCTGAAGCGGCTGTTCACCGAAGGCGATTCGGTCAAGGAAGGCCAGCAACTCTACCAGATCGACCCGGCGCCTATGAGGCGAGTCTGGCCAGCGCACGGGCGAGCTTGCTGAAGGCGCAGGCCTCGACTGCCGTGGCGCAGAGTACGGTCGACCGCTACCGCCCGCTCGCGGTCGCCAATGCCGTCAGCCACCAGGATCTCGACAATGCGGTCGCGACGCTGAAGCAGGGCCAGGCCGATATCGCCTCGGCCCAGGCCGCGGTACAGACGGCCGAGATCAACCTCGCCTATACGAAGGTGCTTTCGCCGATCTCGGGCCGCACCGGACGATCCTCGGTGACCGAAGGCGCCCTGGTGACGGCAAATCAGACCACGACGCTTGCCACCGTCACGCAGCTCGACCCGATCTATGTCGACGTACCCAGCCGAGCAGCGCCATCCTGCGCTTCCGGCGCGAACTCACCGCCGGCCAGATCAAGAGCGCTGGCGACAACCAGGCCGCCGTCAAGCTCGAGCTTGAGGATGGCTCGACCTACGGCCAGGACGGCAAATTGCAATTCTCCGAAGTCACCGTCGATCAGGGCACCGGCTCCGTGACGCTGCGCGCCCTGTTCCCGAATGCGCAAGGCGTGCTGCTGCCCGGCATGTTCGTTCAGGCCACGCTGGAGGAAGGGGTTCGGCAGAACGGCATCCTGGCGCCGCAGCAAGGCGTTACCCACGACCAGCGCGGCGACCCGACGGCACTGGTCGTCGACAAGGATGGCAAGGCCGAGCTGCGCACCCTGACCACGGAGCGGGCGATCGGCGAGAACTGGCTGGTGACGCAAGGCTTGGGCGATGGTGACAGGTTGATCGTCAAAGGCCTGCAGATGGTCCGCCCCGGTGCACCGGTCAATGCTAAAGAAGTTACGCTTGCAGCCGATGGCAGCACCAGGCCCTTGACCTCGACTGCGGAGAATGCGTCCGGCAACCAGCCGACGGCACGCTGAAAGACTGATCCATGTCCCGTTTTTTCATCGACCGCCCGGTCTTCGCCTGGGTGCTGGCGCTCATTGTCATGCTCGCCGGCGCCATTTCCATCCCGCTTCTGCCCGTGGCGCAGTATCCGAGCATTGCACCGCCCGCCGTCTCGATCTCGGTCAACTATCCCGGCGCCTCGGCCGAGACGGTGCAGAGCACGGTCGTCCAGGTCATCGAGCAGCAGCTGAGCGGCCTCGACCACTTGCTCTACTTCTCGTCCGAGAGCGACAAGGACGGCACGATCACGATCACGCTGAATTTCGACCAGGGTACCAATCCCGACATCGCCCAGGTCCAGGTTCAGAACAAGCTGCAACTGGCCCAACCGCGCTTGCCGCTGGTCGTCCAGCAGCAGGGCATCACCGTCGCCAAGGCGACCAAGAACTTCCTGATCGTGATCGGCTTCGTCTCGACCGACGACAAGCTGAACTCGACCGATCTCGGCGATTTTGCGGCCTCGACCGTGCAGGATCCGATCAGCCGCACGGCCGGCGTCGGCGACTACCTGCTGTTCGGCTCGCAATACGCCATGCGCATCTGGCTCGACCCGGCCAAGCTCAATAATTTCGGGCTGACGCCCGGTGATGTCAGCGTCGCGGTCCAGGCGCAGAACGTCCAGGTCGCCGCCGGCGAGCTGGGCGGGCTGCCCTCGATCACCAATCAGCAGCTCAACGCCACCATCATCGGGCCGTCCTATCTGCAGACGCCGGAGCAGTTCGGCCAGATCCTGCTGCGCGTGCAGCCGAGCGGCGCCAAGGTGCTGCTGCGCGACGTCGCCCGCATCGAGTTCGGCGGCGAGACCTATTCGATCCAATCGAAATACAACGGCCATCCGGCGGCGGCGCTCGCCGTCAAGCTGGCCAGCGGCGCCAATGCACTCGACACGGTCAAGGCCGTCCGCGCCACCATGGAGAAGCTGCGGCCGAATTTCCCGGCCGGCGTCGATGTGGTCTATCCCTACGACACCACGCCCTTCGTCATCCTGTCGATCACCGACGTGGTCAAGACGCTTTTCATCGCCGTCGTCCTCGTCTTCCTGATCATGTACCTGTTCCTACAGAGCCTGCGCGTGACGCTGGTGCCGACCATCGCGGTGCCGGTCGTGCTGCTCGGCACCTGTGCGGTGCTCAATCTCGCCGGCTATTCGATCAACAGTTTGACCATGTTCGGCATGGTGCTCGCGATCGGCCTGCTGGTCGACGACGCCATCGTCGTGGTCGAGAACGTCGAGCGCGTCATGCAGGAGCAGGGCCTATCGCCCCAAGGAGGCGACGCGCGTTTCGATGCAGCAGATCTCCGGCGCGCTGGTCGGCATCGCGCTGGTGCTGACCGCAGTGCTCCTGCCAATGGCGTTCTTCAGTGGCTCCACCGGCGTCATTTACCGGCAATTCTCGATCACGATCGTGACTTCGATGGTCTTGTCTGTGCTGGTCGCGCTGATCTTCACCCCGGCGCTGTGCGCAACGCTCCTGAAAAAGCCGGACAAGGCGCATCACGAGAAGCGCGGCCCGTTCGGCTGGTTCAACCGCAATTTCGATCGCGGCAACCGCCGCTATATCAAGATCGTCGGCGCCGCCGTCCGGCATCCCGGCCGCTCGCTCTTCGTGTTCGGCGGCATCGTCGCAATCATGGCGATCGCCTTCCTGCGCATTCCAACCGGCTTCCTGCCGGACGAGGACCAGGGCGTGATGTTCATCCAGGTCACCTCTCCGCCCGGCGCCACCCTCCGTCCGGACCCAGGCGGTGCTCGACGAGATCGCCGATTACCTCCGCACGGAAGAGGCGGACTCGGTCGAAGGCGTGTTCGAGGTCAACGGCTTCAGCTTCGGCGGCCGCGGCCAGAATGCCGGCCTCGCTTTCGTCCGGCTCAAGGATTGGAGCCTGCGGCCCGGCGCCCATAAACCGCGTCCAGGCGATCGCCGCCCGCGCCATGGCCCGCTTCAAGCAGATCAAGGACGCGCAGGCCTTCGCCTTCGCCCCGCCTGCCGTGCTCGAGCTCGGCAACGCGACCGGCTTCGATTTCGAGCTGCTCGACACGACCAACCAGGGCCACGCTGCCCTGATTGCCGCGCGCGACCAATTGCTCGGCCTGGCACGGCAGGACCACCGCATGGTCGCGGTCCGGGCTAACGGCATCGATGACGAACCGCAATACGACATCAAGATCGACCGCGAAAAGGCGAGCGCGCTCGGCCTGACGCTGGCCGATGTCAACGCCACCCTGTCGGCCGCCTGGGGCACGTCCTATATCGACGACTTCCTCGACCGCGGCCGCGTCAAGCGCGTCTATATGCAGGGCGCACCCGAATCGCGCATGCTGCCGGACCAGCTCGGCTCCTGGTATGTCCGCAACGGTCAGAGCCAGATGGTGCCGTTCTCCGCCTTCGCCGCCGGCAATTGGGGCTTCGGCTCACCCAAGCTGGAGCGCTATGACGGGTTGCCCTCGGTCGAGATCCTCGGATCGCCCGCGCCCGGCCTGAGCAGCGGCACGGCGATCCAGGCGATGCAGGAGCTGTTCAACAAGCTGCCGCCCGGCTTCGGCTTCGAATGGACCGGCCTGTCCTATGAGGAACAGAAATCCGGTTCGCAGACGACGCTGCTCTATGCCGGTTCGCTGCTGATCGTGTTCCTGTGCCTGGCCGCGCTCTATGAGAGCTGGTCGATCCCGGTCGCGGTGCTGCTGGTCGTGCGAGCCTTTGCCAAGATCCGAAATCTTTTGGCAACTTCACGCAGTCAAACAAATGCGGGCGCAAAGGTCCCTCAATGTTGTTCCAACGCGTGCTGGGTTTTTCTTTGATCAAATGCGAACGTGACCGTAAAAACCTTTACGTCCTTGTTCCTCTTCGTAATGTCCCTCAGGAATGGCCTTATGCCCTTGGGTATTGTGCTTTCCTTGAAAATATTGAAACATACAGTCCCTCTTTCCCCCGGCTTCAGTGCGCCGTGAAGGCGTGGCCTTAAGCCTGCCCTAAGTTTTCGTAAAACTGATTCACCAAAGGGTCAATGACAAAAGATCGCTGACCTCCAACGCAGAATTTTAAGTCCCTGAGAAGATCGTAGGCGACTCAAGGCCACGTAAGCGTGGCCAGGTTCCCAAAGCCGGGAAAGATCCACCCAGAGTTCATCCAGAGTCGAACCCTGTGATTTATGAATGGTGGTCGCGTAAGCCAAGGTCAGTGGAAAATTCAGTACGGAAGCCACCACCATGCCTTCGGCATTTTGCAGAGAAAACATGGTTTTCTCGACGCTGACTTCGCGGCCGCGCAAACCACTTTGGCTGAGTTTTTCAACAATGATTTTCTCTGGCTGAATATCGACGACCACACCGCGCGTGCCGTTCACCCAGCGGCGCTGCGGATCGTTCTGCAAAAACAAAACGCGGCAACCTTTTTTCAAAATTAATCTGCGCTGGGATCGGCGACTGTCCTTTGCAAAGTTTCATCACCCGGCCCGAACAATTGGCGCGGGGGCCGAAGGACAAGCTGCCGAGCGAGACGCCCGTCCTGACCTATGAGCAGAATGCCGGGCTGTCGCTGCTGCCGGCGGAGACGCTCGGGCGCATCACCCCCGAACCGGCCAACGCCGTCTATCCGCCGGGCGAGATCGCGATCGGCGCCGCAACCAAGATCCGGCACCCCACCGCTTTGGCCGGCGAGGCCCAGCTCCTGCGCACGGCGCTCGCCAGCCTGGCAACCGGCCACGCCGCGCCCGGCACTGCCGCGATCGAACTTGTGCTTGACCCCGGGCTGGCGCTGCCCGGCTTCGCAGAGCAGGGCTATATGCTGGAGATCGGCGCTGCCGGAGTCCGTATCGCCGGGCGGACGGCGCAAGGCGTGTTCCACGGCATCCAGAGCGTGCTGCATTTGCTGCCCGGTCGCCGCGTGGCGGGCGCCGCAGCCGAGCCTGACCCTGCCCTTCTGCCGGGTCACGGACGCGCCGGCCTTCGCCTATCGCGGCCAGCATTTCGACGTCGCGCGCAACTTCTCGGACAAGCGCATGGTGCTACGCCTGATCGATCTGCTGGCGCTCTACAAGATGAACGCCCTGCACCTGCATCTGACCGATGACGAAGGCTGGCGTCTGGAAATGCCCTCGCTGCCCCGAGCTGACTGCCTATGGCAGTGTCCGCGGCTTTTCGCCGGGCGAGCGCGACTGTCTGCAGCCCTCCTTCGGCTCCGGCCCGGAGGCGTAGCCATGGGCCGGGCAGCGGGAGTTTCAGCCAGAAGGATTTCGTCGAGATCCTGCGCTATGGCCAAGGCCCGGCATATCGAAGTGATCCCCGAGATCGACCTGCCCGGCCATGCCCGCGCCCGCGATCAAGGCGATGGCCGCACGGCATGACCGGCTGCTCGCCGCGGGCAAGCCGGCAGAGGCCGAGGCGCATCTGCTGCACGATCGGGACGACCAGTCGCATTATGAATCGGTCCAGGCCTGGCACGACAACGTCGTCTGCATCGGCCGGGAGTCCTGCTACCGCTTCATCGAGACGGTGGTCGGCGATCTGGCGCATGCCTATCGCCAGGCCGGTCTCACGCTGAAGACGCTGCATATCGGCGGCGACGAAGTGCCGGACGGCGTCTGGGAGAATTCGCCTGCCTGCCGCCGCTTCATGGCCGAGCAGGGTCTGTCGACCATCCCGGAGCTGCAGGAATATTTCTTCACCCGCCTTGGGCGGATCCTGTCGCGCATGGTGTCGCCATGCCGGCTGGGAGCAGGCCGCGCTCGCCAAATCGGGCGGCAAGGGAGCGGCCGGTGCCTCCCGCGCAGCGCCCCGGCTTCACCCCTTTATGTCTGGCGCAATCTCTGGGAATCGGCCGTTTCCGGACGTCGCCGAACAGATGGCCAATGCCGGCTATCAAGTGATCCTGTGCAAACGGTGCCGGTCTTTATCTTGATATGGCGTATGAGAAAGCGCCGCAGGAACCGGTGCTTACTGGGCTGGTTTCACAAAGCTACGCAAGGTATTCGATTTCCTCGCTTTTGATCGCTTCGACCATCCTAGTGTCGACACCATGGAGGACAGCCGGTCGATCCGGCCGCGCATCTGGCCTCACGCGCTTGACCGAAGCTGGGCGGGCCAATCTGCGCGGCATCCAGGGCGCGCTCTGGGGCGAGAAGCTGCGCAGCCCGGCGCGGGGTCGATTACCTGCTGCCTGCCGCGGGCTGATCGCGGTGGCGGAGCGCGGCTGGACGCCGGCGCCCGGTATCGGCCCTGACCGGTGAAGCCTGGCGTGGAGCGCGTGACACGGCCTGGAACGGCTTCGCCAACCGGCTGGGCCAGCGCGAGCTGCCGCGGCTCGACGGTTTTCTCGGCGGCGTGCTTTACCGCGTGCCCGTGCCCGGCCTGAAGATGAAGGACGGCGCGGCTCACGCCAATCTCGACACACCGGGCTTCGTGCTGCGCTACACGCTGGATGGCAGCGATCCGGACACAGCCGCCCTCGACCTACGCGGAGCCCGTGCCGCTCGCCGTCGGGCAGCTGCTGAAGATTGCCGCTTTCACCACCACTGGACGGCGTGGCCGGATCGCCTGCCTGCCCGGCCCCGGCGGTCGTTGAACTCATCAAGCCACGCCGGGAGCGGCTGGTCTCGCTCGACGCATTCCGCGGCTCTGACCGTCGCCGGCATGCTGCTGGTCAATGATCCCCGGCAGCTGGGTCGGCGATCTACCCGCCGCTGGAGCATGCGCGCTGGCATGGCTGGACGCCGACCGATCTGTGTCTTCCCCCTTCTTCCCTGTTTCATCACACCGGCATCACGTGTCATCTCTCGCTGGCCGCGCGTCGTGCCAGCGTGGCCGCGGTGCCGCGCATGCCAGCAGGTGCTGAAGCGCGCGCGCGATCCTGTTCCTGCTCGGCCTGATCCTGAATTGGTTTCCATTCTACGACGCCGATGCCACCCATTCCGATCGGCGCGACAAAACTGCTGCATCTGCGCCTGCCCGGCGTGCTGCAGCGAATCGCCATCTGCTATCTGGCCGGCGGGCTGCTGACGCTGTACGGCGCGCTGCGCAGCCAGCACTTGCCTTGCTCGCCGCACTGCTGCTCGGCTATTGGGCGCTGCTGATGCTGGTGCCGGTCCCGGGCAGCGGCGCCACCGGGCTCGCCGCCATTGCCGAGCCGGCCGGAACATTGGCCGCCTGGATCGACCGGTCGCTGCTCGATTGGGGCGGCTGGGGGCAATCATCTCTGGGGCCAGAGCGAGACCTGGGATCCGGAAGGCGTGCTCTCGACCCTGCCTGCCATCGGCACGCTGATCCTCGGCCTGCTCGCCGGACGCTGGATCGCGCAGGAGCCGCGCTGGCCGCGCCGCATCGCCGGTCTGCTCGGCGCCGGCCTCGCCGCCATGATCGCGGGGCTGATCTGGGATCTGTGGCTGCCGATCAACAAGAATTTGTGGACCAGCGCCTATGTGCTGTTCACCGGCGGCCTTGCGTCCCTGCTGCTCGCCGGCTTCATGGCACTGGTCGATCTGCGCCCGCTCGACTTGGTGGACGCCGCCGCTGCTGGCCTTCGGCGTCAATCCAATCCTGGCTTATTTCGGTTCCGAAATAATGGCGATCGTCATCTACGAGATGATCCTCGTGCCGCATGGCGGCAAGCGGGTCGCCATCCAGGAATGGATCTACGATGTCGCTCTGGCCTCGTGGCTGCCCGAACCGGGGTCGCCTCGCTTGCCTTCGCCCTGCTGTTCGTCGCCGCCTGGTACGGCATCCTGCGCGTCTTCTATCGGCGCGGCATCATCCTCAAGGTCTAGCTAGGCGCGCAGTGGCGGCCTCGTCTATCCTGGCTGCATGAGCACCGTCCGTTTCGCCCGGCTCGTCGCCGATCTGCCCTGGCCCCTGGCGCGCCGATCCGCTGCGACCCGACCGGCTGCCGGCTTTTGCCGAAACGCGCGGCGCGCCGCGATTCCGGCTTGCCGAGCTGGGCCGAGATCCGCAGCGTCTCCATGATCGACGCGACCCACGCTGGCAGCCCTGCGCGCGCTGGCCGGGCTGACGCGCGGCGCGCGCGCTGGAGATCGGTCCCTATATGGGCGGCAGCACGGTCGCCCATCGCCGGCGGCTTGCCGCCCGGCGGCAGGCTGGCGGACAGTCGAAGTCGGCGGCAGCCATCGCAGCCAGCCCTATCTGCCGTCCGACGACATTCTCGGCAACCTGGCCCGCAACCTGGCCAGCACGGCGTCGCCGAGCGGGTCACGCCGGTCGTCGGCAAGTCGCACGATCCGGCCGTCCGCCGCGCTGTCGCGGCGTGGCTGGGCGGCGAGAAGATCGGTTTCTTCTTCATGGATGCCGACCAGTTCCCCGAGCGCAACCTGCTGCATTTCGCCCGCTATTTCTCGCCAAGCTGCATCGTCGCGATCGACGACTACTTTGTCGAGGACGGTTCGGCCAAAGGACAATTCGTCCATGCCTTCGTCGACCGGCTGGTCGCGGCGGGCGCGCTGCGCGAGGCCGGCAGCCTGCATTGCACCTGGTTCGGCCGGGTCGACGGCGCCGCCGGGCTGGCCAGGCTCGCGGCGCTGCGCCAGCCGCGCTTCGCACCGGACCAGGGCTTCGGCTGGGTCGCCGACCCCGAATCTCTCGGCGACGGCCGATTACCTGCTGCTGCCGGACGGCACCCTCGCCGGCCGAACCGATTGCAGCTCGATCCGGCAATACGTGCCCGGCTCGAAACCGCCATGCTGGCGACGGCACCGGACGGACCGCGGGTCATCGTCGCCTCGCCGCTGGTCATCCTGGAAGACGGTGTTCCGCTGGCCCGGCCGCATGCGCTGCATGACGAGATCAGGCGGCTCGGCCAGGGCCGCTACAGCCACTGGACCTATCGCGGCGGCGCCCGACCGCAACGGCGCGACCTATCGCGAAGTGCTGTTCTCGACCTCCGACAATTCCGATCCGAATACCAACGGCCGGCATTACTCAGCGCGCGCCGGTGAGATCGAAGTGCCGCTCTGCGGCATCTGAGCACTGGCGGATAAGGGGAACGCTGCATATTTGATTAGGGCGGAGCCCGGCCGCCCCGGCCGGGTTTCTCTCCCTTGAATTGCATCGTGACTGCAGGAGATGACCCATGGCGAGTCCTAACGCCGCCCGTTCCGGTACCTTCAAGATTGGCGGCGATGTCGCGATCAACCGCCTCGGCTATGGTGCGATGCGCATCACCGGCCAAGGCATCTGGGGTGAGCCGGCCAACAAGGCCGAAGCGCTCCGCACCCTGAAGCGTCTGCCCGAACCTGGGGCGTCAATTTTATCGACACGGCCGATTCCTATGGGCCGGACGTGTCGGAGAAGCTGCTGCGCGAAGCGCTGCATCCCTATCATGGGCTGCTCGTCGCAACCAAGGGCGGGCTGACCCGGCCGGGTCCCGATCGCTGGACGCCGCAGGGCCGGCCCGATTACCTGATCAGCCAGGCGCGCAAGAGCCTGGACAAGCTCGGTGTCGAGCAGATCGATCTGTGGCAACTGCATCGCATCGACCCGTCCGTACCGCGCGGCGAGCAGTTTCGGCGCGATCAAGGCGCTGCTCGACGAAGGCATCATCCGCCATGCCGGGCTGAGCGAAGTCTCTGTCGAAGAGATCCAAGCCGCCTCGAAAGTCTTCAAGGTCGCGACGGTGCAAAACCCGCTACAACCTCGCCGACCGGTCGAGCGAAGACGTACTGGAGTATTGCGAGCAGCACGGCATCGGCTTTATTCCCTGGTTCCCCGCTCGGTGCCGGCGAACTCGCACGGCCGGGCACGCCGCTCGACGCAATCGCGAAGGGCCACCATGCTACGCCGGGCCAGATCGCCCTCGCCTGGATCCTGAAGCGCAGCCCGGTCATGCTGCCGATCCCCGGCACCTCGCAGGCCGCCCATCTCGAGGAGAACGTCGCCGCCGCCGACATCACCCTGACGGATGCGGAATTCGCCGAACTCGACCGCTTCGGCCGTTCTGCGGGGCAGTGAGGGCTCGGGACATAGAACCCTCGCCCCGCTTGGAGCTGGGGAATGCTCACATCTCTTTGGCTGCCGTATCGATCGTTCGGAACGGTCAACGATCTCTTCGTGTTCCTCAAGCCATTGAAAAGTAAAGAAGTCGTCATGGCCGGGCTTATCCCGGCCATCCACGTCGGTCGGGGCCGACGCTTAAGACTCTCCTGCAAAGACTCAGGCGTCGGCCCGACGTAGATCCCCGGGACAAGCCCGGGGACGACGACTTATTCTCTAAGCTATTGTATTATTTCGACAAAACGCGAATATACCATAGCCGTCTGGCGGAGAGTGGGTTTTCTCGCGAATCGTAGATGGCCTTTCCTCAGCGCCCGCCGAAGACCGTCCGCCCGAACAGGTCTTTATGCTCGTGCGGCGGAGCGCGCCAATATGGCGCGGCGGGGCGTCGACTGTTCCGCCCAGTTCGGCCGCAGCGTGCCAGCCCCCAGCGCGGGTCGTAGAGCATGGCCGCGAGCCAGCGCCACCATGTCGGCCTGGCCGCTGGAGACGATCTCCTCCGCCTGTTTCGCGTCGGTGATCAGGCCGACTGAGATGGTCGTGAGTCCCGGTCGCCGCCCTGATCGCCTCGGCGAAGGGCACCTGGTAACCGGGACCCAGCGGGATCTTCTGCGCCGGCGACGCGCCGCCCGATGAGACGTCGATCCAATCGACCTTGCGCTGCTTCAGCACCTTGGCGAAGGCGATGGTCTGGTCGAGATCCCAGCCGCCCTCGACCCAATCGCTCGCCGACACCTTGATGCCGACCGGCTTGTCCGCCGGCACGACTGCGCGCACTGCGTCGAAGATCTCAAGCGGGAAGCGCATGCGGTTCTCGAGCGAGCCGCCATACTCATCGTCCCCGCTGATTGGCAATCGGCGACAGGAACTCATGGATCAGATAGCCATGGGCGCCATGCAGCTCGATCGCGTCGATGCCCAGACGCATGGCGCGTTCGGCCGAGCGGACGAAGGCGTCGCGGACCCGGTCCATGCCGGCGCGGTCGAGCGCAACCGGCGCCGCCTCGCCCGGCTTCTGCGGGATGGCGGAGGGCGCCTCCGCGATCCAACCGCCCTCGCCAACCGGAATCTGCTGGCCGCCGTTCCACGGCACATGGCTCGACGCCTTGCGCCCGGCATGGGCGAGCTGGATTGCGACGGCGACCTTCGAATGCCGGCGGATGGCGGCCATGACCGGGACCCAACGCCGCTTCGGTCGCGTCGTCCCACAGGCCGAGACAGCCCGGCGTGATGCGGCCTTCGGGCACGACCGCTGTCGCTTCGATGCACAGCAGCGCGGCACCGGAGAAGGCGAGATTGCCCAGATGGATCAGATGCCAGTCATTGGCTCGCCCATCTTCGGGCTGAATACTGGCACATGGGCGAGACCATGATGCGGTTCGGCAAAGTCAGGCTTCGCAATGCGATCGGTGAGAACAGCGCGCTCATGAGAAATTCCCTGACGAAGGAGGACCAAGACAAATTAAGCATTTTTCGAGCCCGAGAACACATCCGCCATTCGAGCATCGGCGTATGGCAGTTCCCGGAAACCCGCCTCTGGACAAGCGGTCATAGGAGGAAGACGCTGTCCAAGCAGGCGTTCCGCGCGCGCCGGCCGCCGCCGGCAGCATGCACTAAGACTTTCGTATGATTTCGAGGGCTGAAGTACGTGACTAGCATCGGTTGACCGGTATGGAGCGGCCGCGAGGCTGCGGCGCGTGTTCCCTGCATCCCTCCAACGGCGCGAGGCCCGCAATGCCCACCCTGAACATCAACGGACAGGATCACCAGTTCGACGTGCCGGACGACATGCCGCTGCTCTGGGTGCTGCGTGACGTCGCCGGCATGACCGGCACAAAATTCGGTTGTGGGATGGCCTTGTGCGGCTGCTGCACCGTGCATCTCGACGGGCAGCCGATCCGGTCCTGCGTGGACCGCGATCAGTGACGCTGCCGGCCACAAGGTCACGACGATCGAAGCGATCGGCGAGACCCCCGCCGGTTGCCAAGATCCAGCGAGCGTGGCTGGAGCTCGAAGTCGTGCAATGCGGCTATTGCCAATCCGGCCAGATCATGTCGGCGACGGCGCTGCTGGCCGCGAATCCCGAACCGACCGATGCCGGATATCGACGATGCGATGAGCGGCAATATCTGTCGCTGCGGCACCTATCCGCGCATCAAGGCCGCGATCAAGCGCGCCGCGGCGGCATAGGGAGGGCAGCCATGACTTACCTCCCCCCCAAATCCGCCCCGCCGGTCAACCGGCGCGCCTTCCTCGGCGGCGCCGCAGCCTTGGGTGCTGGCCGTCTCCATCCCCCATGGGGCGGCCGCATGGCCCGCGCCGCTTCGGCGGATTTCGCGCCCAACGCCTTCATCCGGATCGGCGAAGACGGCCATATCACCCTGATCATGCGTGATGTCGAGATGGGCCAGGGCATCTGGACCGGCGCATCGATGCTGATGGCCCGAGGAAACTCGATGTCGGCCCTCGACCAGATCACGCCGGATTTCGCGCCGCCCAACGAAAAGCTCTATTCCAGCCCGCTACTGGGCACCCAGGCGACCGGCGGCTCGACCTCGATCCGCGGCGATTGGGAGGGCCTGCGCAAGGCCGCTGCCATCGCGCGCGCCGTGCTGGTCCAGGCGGCGGCGCAGCAATGGAAAGTCGATCCCGCTTCGTGCAGCGTGACGCGCGGGGTCGTGACGCATAAGGACTCGAACCGCAGCGCGCCCCTATGGCTCGCTGGTCGCCGCGGCGCTGACGCTGCCCGTGCCGCAGGACGCGCCGCTCAAGGACCGCAAGGACTGGTCGCTGATCGGCACGCCGCAGAAGCGGCTCGACACCCCCAACAAGGGTCAACGGCAAGGTCGTCTACGGCATCGACGTCAAGCTGCCGGACATGAAGATCGCGACCGTGGCGCGTTGCCCGGTGCTCGGTGGCAAGCTGAAGTCGCTCGACGACACGCCGGCGCGCAAGATCGCCGGCGTGCGCGACGTGCTGAAGCTGGACGATGCCGTGGCCGTAGTCGGCGACCATTTCTGGGCCGCCAAGCAGGGACTGGACGCGCTCGACATTCAGTGGGATTTCGGCGCCAACGGCAAGATCAGCCAGGCCGATATCGTCCAAGGGCCATGAAACCGCGTCCGCCGGCCCGGGCATCGTCGCCCGCCAGGAAGGCGACGCCGAGGGTGCGATCGCCAAGGCCGCGCATAAGCTCGAAGCAGTCTATCAGCTGCCTTTCCTGGCTCACGCGCCGATGGAGCCGATCAACTGTACCGTCCATGTCCGGCCGGACGGCGCCGAGGTCTGGTGCGGCACCCAGGTGCCGGGCCGTGCCCAGGCCGAGGCCGCCGCCGCGACCGGGCTGCCGGCCGATAAGGTGACCGTCACAAACCATCTGCTGGGCGGCGGCTTCGGCCGGCGGCTGGAGGCGGAGTATGTCGGCATCGCCGCCGGCCTTCGCCAAGCAGGTTTCCTATCCGCTAAAACTGATCTGGACCCGCGAAGCCGATATCCAGCACGACCGGTACCGGCCTTATTACCACGACAAGATCGCCGCCGGTCTGGACGCCAATGGCAAGATCGTCGGCTGGACCCATAAGGTGACCGGCTCCAGCGTCATGGCGCGCTGGGCACCGCCCGGCATGCGCAAGAACGGCATCGATCCCGACGCCGTCCGAATGCGCCGAGGAGACGCCTTACGACATCGAGGCGCTACGCGTCTCCTGGGTCCGGGCACGAACCGCCCGGCGTGGTGACCGCCTGGTGGCGCGGCGTCGGCCCGGCGCACAATGTCTTCGTGGTCGAGAGCTTCATCGACGAGCTGGCGGCGGCGGCCAAGCAGGGACCCGGTCGCGTTCCGCCGGTCCGCTCCTGCAGAAAAACCCGCGCGTGCTCAAGGTGCTCGACCTCGCGGCCGAGAAATCCGGCTGGGGCACGCCGCTGCCAAGGGCGTCGGGCGCGGCGTCATGGTGCAATCGGCCTTCGGCTCATTCCTGTCGGTGGTGTGCGAGCTGGAGGTCGGAGCCGATAGCGGGATCCGGCTGCGGCGGGTCGTCGCCGCGATGGATTGCGGTCAGGCGGTCAACCCGGACTCGGTCCGCGCCCAGCTCGAAGGGCGGGTTGGTCTTCGGCATGACGGCTGCGCTCTATGGCGAGATCACACTCGACAAGGGTCAGGTGCAGCAGGCGAATTTCGACAGCTACCGCGTGCTGCGCATGAACGAGACGCCGCCGATCGAAGGTCCATCTGGGTCGAGAGCACGGAGAAGCCCGGCGGCCTCGGCGAACCGGCACCGCGGCCTCCTTCCCGGCCGTCGCCAATGCGGTTTTCGCCGCGACCGGCCAGCGGCTACGGAAACTGCCGCTGGCCCCTGCCGAAGGTCTCGGCCGGGTAAACCCTGAGCCGACCTGTCGCAGCCCCCCTGCCTGGCGTTGCGCCGGGCGGCCAAAGCGGGGACACTCGGTCGGATAGGCGGCGAGCAACAGGGGGGTGGCCCTGGGCCTCGCCGCAACCGATCATGAGGCCCAGCATGGACATCCAGCACACCGCCGGTCCGGATTGCGATCCTGGACGACTACCAGAACGCCGCGCTGCGGTTGGCCGATTGGTCGCCGCTGGCGGGGCGCGCGGAACATCACCCGTGTTCGACACGCATCTGGCCGATCCCCGATGCCGTGGTCGAGCGGCTGGCGCCCTTCGAAGTGGTGTGCGTCATGCCGCGAGCGGGACGCCCCTGACGCGCGCGATCCTCGAACGCCTGCCGAAGCTGAAGCTGATCTGCTCGACCGCGCTGCGCAACGCTTCGATCGACCTCAAGGCGACCAGCGAGCGCAGCATCCCGGTCGCCACGACCGGCTATGATTCGACGCCGACCGTCGAGCTGACCTGGGCGCTGATCCTGTCGGCCGCCCGACATATTCCGGCGGAGAACGCCGCCTTGCGCGAGGGCGGCTGGCAACGCAGCGTCGGCGTCGACCTCGCGGGCAAGACTTTGGGCATGCTCGGGCTCGGCAAGACTCGGCTCGCGCGTCGCGCGGATCGGCCAGGCCTTCGGCATGAAGACCATCGCCCTGGAGCGAAAACCTCACGGCCGACGCGCGCAGCGGAATTCGACACTGAGCATGTCTCGAAACAGGCGTTGTTCGGCCGGGCGGATTTCCTGACCATCCATCTTGTGCTGAGCAAGCGGACCCGCGGGACTGGTCAGCGGCGCCGAACTCGCGCTGATGAAGCCCGATGCGTGGCTGGTCAACACCTCGCGCGGGCCGATCCTCGAAGAGGCGGCGTTGATCGCCGCCCTGACCGAGCGGCGCATCGGCGGCGCGGCGATCGATGTCTACGACACGGAGCCGCTGCCGGTGGACCCATCCCTACCGGTCGGTCCCGAATCTGCTGGCGACGCCGCATATCGGCTACGTCACGGAGCGGATGTACCGGACCTTCTACGGCGATACGGTGCGGAACATCGTCGCCTGGCTCGACGGCACGGACTTTCCGACGGCAACATTGCCGTCGTGAACGGGATAGACAGCGGGACGCAGGCCGAAACGGCTCAAGCAAAGGCCCCTCGCCCGCCAAGCGAGCGGGGGTGCGCCAGTTCATCTCGCTCCAGGATCGGCCTGCGGGTCCCCCGCCGCCCGTTTGACCGAGGCAGCGGGGTTGCGCGGGCAAACCGATCAGCCGCCACCCTGCGCCGGCATGAAGTTCTTCAGGATGGAGGCGACCATCATGTTGCCGTCCTTCATCTTGTGATCTTCGATCATGTAGGCCTTGCCGCTCGCAATGAAGACGACGACCGTTCTGCTTGAGCGGCTTCGCCTTCGGATCGGCCGCCAACTTGGCAGCCATCGCCGTATCGATCGGCACGACGGTCGAGCTGCCGTCCATGGCTGTGTACGACGATCGAGTTGTTGGGTACAGCGCCTTGCATAGGGGCTGTCTGGGCGAATGCCGAAACGCTCAGCGCCGCCGACCCGAGCAGAGCGGCTACGGCCGCAAAATGCAAACTTGCCGCTGTTCATTCGGGAATGGATCATAATGTCCTCCGAGTTATGAGACCGGAGCGAGCCCAGCCGTCGTTTGGAATTTGCGTACAATCTCTATTGCAACCTTGAAAACGGTTTACTTAGCAAGAAGCACCGACAGTGCCTCATCACGAAACAGTGTGGTGCCATGGTGTGCAGCAGGCATGGGTTCGAGCGGCCCTCAACCGACCGGAGTTTCGGGCACCGGCACGTCGAAACCGGTCAGGGTGACGGAGACGGAGACGGTACAGCCCGACGAGATAGACTCAGCCCCACTGCACTCGACGCCGCCGCGCATGTCGCCATAGACGGGGCGCTGCTCCGGGGTCAGATCGTCGGGAGCGATGAACGGGCAGACGCATGGAGTCCTCCTCGGCTAGGGCGGCGGCGCAGTGTGGGAAGGACGGACCCTAAATCACCCGTCATTCGACCGATGGAAAGATCTGGGCAGGTACGAGGCGGGACGTCGTAGCCATGATGCGCGTCGCTGGATCCGAGGTCCAGTAGACAGAGGTATAGGAGGGATTATACCTTTGTTACAGCGGGCTTACGAGCGCTGCCCACATGCCGCGCATTTTTGCCCCCAGATCGAGCTGGATCGTCGACCGCACCCGCGCGGCATCGCCTTCGGCGGGCGTCGGGGCCCAGGATACGCTTTCGAACAGGGGGAGCAGCCCGCGCGGGATGAACCGGGTGCGCGCGGCATAGACATGCCGGTCGCCAGTCCGTGCCCTGCTGATGGACATAGAAACGATGCGGCATCACGAGATGCAGCTGATCCCGGGCCCGGGTCATCGCGACATAGATCAGCCGCCGCTCCTCCTCGATATCCTCGACCGTGCCGGCGCCGAGATCGGACGGGATGCAGCCATCGACCGCATTCAGGACGAAGACCGTCTTCCATTCCTGGCCCTTGCCGAATGGATGGTGGAGAGGATCAGATAGTCGTCGTCGCGCGCACGGCACGCCGGCTTCGTCGCTCGTCGCATCCGGCGGATCGAGCGTCAGCTCGGTCAGGAACCGCTCGCGCGAGGCATAGCCGGCAGCAATCTGTTCGAGCTGCAGGAGATCGGCCAGCCGTGGCGGCGCCTCTTCATGGAGGCGCTCCAGCCGGGGCTCGTACCAGCGGCGGATCTGCTCGAGATCGGCCGGCCCAGCCGCCCCGCACGCTACGCAATTGGTCGACCAGGCCGACGAATTCGCGCCAATCCTCGAAGGCGCGGGGCGGCGGCGTATACCGGGAGAGCGCGGCCAGCCCATCCGGCGCAGCGTCGGTCAAGTCGAGCACGGCCGACGCCGCCTTCGGTCCGATGCCCTGCAACAGCCGGAGCGTCCGGGAACCCGGCCAGCCGGTCGCGCGGGTTCTCGACCCAGCGCAGGTACGGCGATGACATCGCGGATATGGGCCGAGTCCAGGAATTTCAGCCCGCCGAACTTCACGAAGGGAATGTTCCGGCGCGTCAACTCGACCTCGAGCGGGCCGCTATGGTTCGATGCGCGGAACAGCACCGCCTGCGCCTTGAGCGGCTGTCCATCCTCGCGGTTTTCCAGAATCCGCCCGGAGATATAATGGGCCTGGCTGGTCTCGTCGGACACCAGGACGAGTTGCGGCTTGTCCGACGAGGCCCGGTCGGACCAGAGATCCTTGGTGAAGCGCTCGGCGGCCAGCCCGATCACGGCATTCGCCGCAGCCAGGATCGGCTGGGTCGACCGGTAATTATGATCGAGCGTCACGATCGTCGCGGGCGGCGTGAAGCGTGCCGGAAAGTCGAGAATGTTGCGCACCGTCGCCGCGCGGAATCCATAGATCGATTGCGCATCGTCGCCGACCACGGTCAGGCCCGCGCCCATCCCGGTTTCAGCGCCAGCAGGATCGAGGATTGCAGCCGGTTGGTATCCTGGTACTCGTCGACCAGAATATGGTCGAACCGGCCGCCCCATATCGGCGGCGAAGGCCGGCTCGGCCGCCATTTGCGCCCAGTAGAGCAGCAAATCATCATAATCGAGCACGTTTTGGCGCTGTTTTGCCTCGACATAACCCGCGAATAACCGAGGCAGCTCCTCGGCCCAGGCCGCATAGGACGGGAAATTCGCGGCGAGCACGGCACCGAGCGTGGCCTCGGCATTGACGGTGCGCGAATAGATCGCGAGGCAAGTCGCCTTGGTCGGGAAGCGGCCTTCGGTCTTCGAGAAGCCCAGCTCGTGCCGGACCATGTTCATGAGATCGGCCGAATTCTTCGCGATCATGGATCGTGAAAGCCGGATCGAGGCCGATCTGCTCGGCATAGTCGCGCAGCAGCCGCGCGCCGATGGCGTGGAAGGTGCCGGACCAGGTCAGCGCCTCGGTGACGATCGATGCCTTGCCGCCCGCGAGCTGCGCCGCGATCCGCCTCGACGCGGCGCGCCATCTCGGCAGCGGCCCGGCGCGAGAAGGTCAGCAGCAGAATCCGGCGCGGATCGGTGCCGTTGAGGATGGATGGGCGACCCGATGCGCCAGCGTCTTGGTCTTGCCCGAGCCGGCCCCGGCGATCACGAGCAACGGACCGCCCGGCTCGCCGACGCCATGCTCCGACGGCCCGGCGCTGTTCCGGATTCAACTCCGCCAGATGCGGCATGGTCATTCGGAGAATCGGGCTGCGTATTCACCATGTCAGGAAGCACGATTCGTTTTTTGTTCGCAAGAGGCGGATCCGGGGTGGCCGGATGCAAAGAACGTCAATCCTGTTCAAGCCAGCGACCGGTACGGCGGGCTAAGCAAGGGGCACGACGCCATATGCCTTTGGCGGCAATACCCTCGAATTGGTCGTTTGCCGGCCCGTGAAACATGGTGCAGGCCGGCACGCGACGGCAGGGACAGTCAGCATCGGGGCGCTGATCGTTTCATCCAGATAGCCGGGGCTCGCCTCCGCGTCACAGGAGCATTCCATGCCCAAAACTTCGCGCGCGACTCCAGAACCGGCGACCTTGGACGTCGCCTTTTCAGGGCTATCAGCTGCTGGCCGATCCGCTGCTCAACAAGGGAACCGCGTTCACCGAGGCCGAGCGCAACGCATTCGATCTGCATGGGCTGTTGCCGCCGAATATCGGAACGCTCGACGAGCAGGCCTCGCGCCGCCTGCAGGTGCTGCGCAGCTTCGCGACCGACCTCGAACGCTATGCCTTCCTGCGCGATCTGCAGGATACCAACGAGACGCTGTTCTTCAGCCTGCTCGTGCAGAATCTCGAGGAATTGCTGCCGATCGTCTATACGCCAACGGTCGCCTCGGCTGCCAGCAATTCAGCCGGCTGTTCCGCAAGCCGCGCGGGGCTGTTCCTCAGCCTGCCGCACAAGAACCGCATCAAGCAGATCCTGGCGCATCCACGCTTCGACCGGGTCGAGGCGATCGTCGTGACCGATGGCGAGGCGCATCCTCGGCCTGGGCGACCAGGGCGCCGGCGGCATGGGCATTCCGATCGGCAAATTGGCGCTCTATACCGGCTGCGGCGGCCTCAACCCATCGACCACGCTGCCGATCATCCTCGATGTCGGCACCGACAATCCCGACTGCCTCAACGATCCGCTGTATATCGGCTGGCGCCACGAGCGGGTGCGCGGGCCAGGAGTACGACGATCTCGTCGATACCTTCGTCAAGGCGGTTGCCAAGCGCTGGCCGCACGTCCTCCTGCAATGGGAGGATTTCGCCAAGAACAACGCGACGCGCATGCTCGAGCGCTATCGAGATCGCCTGTGCACCTTCAACGACGATGTCCAGGGCACGGCGGCAGTGGGCGACCGGCACGCTGCTCTCCGCGGTGAATGTAACCGGCGTGCCTTTGACGGATCAGCGCATCGTCGTGTTCGGTGCAGGCTCGGCCGGATGCGGGATCGCGAGCCTGATCCGGCAGGCGATGCAGGATGCCGGGCTGAAGGACAAGGAGGCGGGCAAGCGCTTCTTCCTGGTCGACCGCGACGGGTTGCTGGTCGAGGGCATGGACGGCATCGCCTCGTTCCAGGAACCGTTCCTGCAGGACAAGGCGGCGACCGAAGGCTGGACGCTCGATCATCCCGACAAGATCGGCCTGCTGGACGTCGTGCGCAACGCGAAGCCGACCGCCCTGATCGGCGTGTCCGGCCAAGCCGGCGCCTTCTCGGAACCGGTCGTCCGCGCCATGGCCGAGCACAACAAAACGCCCGGTGATCTTTCCGTTGTCGAACCCGACCTCGCGCGCCGAGGCGACACCGGAGGATGTCGAAGCCTGGAGCGAAGGCCGTGCGATCATCGGCACCGGCAGCCCATTTCCGCCGCTGACCCGCGACGGGGTCAAGTTCAAGGTCCGATCAGACCAACAATTCCTATATCTTCCCGGGTGTCGGCCTGGGCGTGATCGCGGTCCGCGCAACGCGGGTCAGCGACCAGATGTTCATGGCGGCGGCCAAAGCGCTGGCCGCGGTGTCGCCGGCCAAGGACAATCCCAAGAGCAGCCTGCTGCCGGCCTGTCACCGCGCTGCGCGAAGTCTCGGTCACGGTAGCGCTCGCCGTGGCGCTGCAGGCGCATAAGGAGGGCCCTGACCAAAGGCATTCGAACGGACGACATCGAAAGCCTGATCCGCGCCAAGATCTGGTCGCCGCACTACGTGCCGTATAATCGGGGTCGACGGCGTCAAAGCGTAAACCAGCAGCCAGCTCGGAGCGTCCCCATGGTCGAGACCATCCTGAATGGCCTGCTGCCTGTTGCCTTCGTCATCGCGCTTGGCTGGCTCTCGGCGCGGATCGGCCTGCTGAAGCACGAGAATGCCGACGTTCTCGCGGTCCTGGTCATCCGCTTCGCCCTGCCCTTCGCGGCTGTTCGAAGGCGCGGTCAGGACGCCGCCGGACAAGCTGGGCAATATCGGTTTCGGGCTGTGCCTGATGTTAGGGCCTGATGGGCACCTATCTCATCGCCCTTGCAGTCGGGCCGCTTCGTCTTCAAGCACGATCTGCGGACGCCGACGATGCAGGCGCTGGTCTGCGGCTTTCCCGACATGGCCTATTTCGGGGCCCCCATCCTGGCGGCGATGTTCGGGGCGGAGGGGTTTCTGGCCGTGCTGGTCGGCAATCTCATCACCAGCATCTTCATGCTGCCGCTGACCATCGTGCTGACGCATGTCTCGGACAAGCAGGAGGCCGGGCATGGCTGGCAGGATTTCTGGCATGTCCTCGCCACAGCGTGTTCGGCGCGGTCATCAATCCGATCGTCTGCTGCCGGATCCTGGGTACCCGTGCTGAGCTTCGCGCATGTTACGCTGCCCTCAGCCCGGTCATGGACCTCGGTCGACATGATCGCCAAGGCGGCAGGCGGGACTTCGCTGTTCGCGCTTGGCCTGATGCTCTATGGCGAGCATTTCCGCATCAACGCGAATGTCCTGACCAATCTCGGCCTGAAGAATCTGCTCATGCCGGTGCTGATGGTGGTCGGTGGCCGCCCTGTTCGGCGTGACCGGCACCGCCCGTCAGCAGGTGATCAGTCACCGGTGCCGTCCCCGACCGCGACGGCCGCCTCGATGTTCGCGCTGCGCAACAACACCTACACGGCCGATGCGACGGGCGACGATCCTGGCTGATGCACAATCATCGGCATCGTGACCTGAGGGCGTGCTGATCGGATTTTTTTGCGGGGTAGCGGATCGGAGAGAGCCGGGATCGAGAGTGGGTTGGGCTTCGATTTTTCACGCGCAGGCTATCACGCCTGCGCGCGCGGGCGACAAGGCTGAGCAATTTGACCTCGACTTCTCGGCGACCTTATTGCATTGGTCAAAAGTACAATCTAGCCGAGATAGAAATGTCTGACCTACCTTTCTTTCTCGCGAGACCTACCAAAACTCCCGCATGAATATTCTATCATTCCTCAATAGCCCGTATGGGTGGTGCTGTATTTACCCTTGGCACTCGGAATGTTGGCCGGACTATGGATCGATGGAAATCGAGGTGACAGTTCAGCACGCTTCAGGCTATGGGCATTTATCATCCTCCCGGGGACGCTCGCCATAATTCAACCCATAGTTCTAGCGCAAACGACGAAGCTTTCCGGAAGAAACATCGACCTGATCCTCGCCCATTGGGACAGTGTTCTATTCGACGATCCCAGCTACATATGGGCAAAACTCGTCTGGGGACATCACTGGCGTATGATTGCCGTCTCGGTGTGGTATACGACCCTGCGGCTGCCATATGCATATCGACGGCGACGGCACGCAGGCAGGTGAGCGCGTTCTTCGCTTACCGCCACTCTGGGGCTGAGCGCCGGATCCTTCTATTGGCTTTGGCCAGCTCTCGGCCCAGCCCAAGCGATCGAGGGATTTCCATGGGACGGGGAGAAGTGGATCGTCGCGCCCTGCACACGGCCGTCGCCGTGATGGGCGTCTTATGCGCGCCGCGAAAGCTGTTAGCGCCCTGGGTGCTATATTCCCTAGGGATGGTATTCTGCTGTGTTTCAACTGGCCAACATTGGCTTGTGGACTGCGTCGCCGGGATGGTGGTTGCCGGGCTGTTCGTCTTCGGATGTGAATATGGCGCCGCGAGGTGGCCTTTCCTGGCGGACAAGGCTGCTTTGGACATAGAAGCAAGCGGTCATAGGAGCTCGCTCGCCATTTCTGCAGAGACGGAGCCGCCTCGTTAGAACGCAGCGGTCAGCCTACTGCCCAAATATAGTCGGCCAGAAAAAGCTGTTGCGCTCCGGTGATCGCACCCTCGATCGGAAATCAATTTTATATGATAGTTGGATATTCTACGAGACCTGCACCGGACACCGCCTTGACGTTGAAGGCGCAAAGACGAGCAACTGTGTCGAGGCACTCGACCCGGCACGTCACATCGTAGGCGATCGACGAAACAGTGTGCGTCATCGCGTCGTCGACACTCTTCTGGGAGGGCCGGGCCTCTGTCCCACGGTTCGTCGCACGGCCCTGCTCGAACAGCAGATGGGGCTCCGCCTCGATGAAAAGGCGAAACCGCTGATCGCAAGCTACAGCCCCGCCCTGTTGACCCGTGCCGTCAACTTTCTCTACACAAAGGAAGCGCGGTCCGCCTTTGCCATCGAGGGCGAAGTGCCAAGCGCCAACCGCACCGAGCGCTTTGTGGCCGCCCTTGAGGCAGCGCCAGCCTTCGATACAAACAACAAGGCCGGGCTCATTCGTTTGCAAAGTCAGATCGTCGATCAACAATTCGCCGCCACGGACTGGCACGATTCCAGAACTTCGTCGGCGGGACCTTGGGCGGCCATAGAGAGAAATTGCACTTCATCTGCCCACGCCCGAGAATGTTCCGGCGCTGATGGAAGCGTGGATGGTGCTTGCCGATCGCCTGACCGGCGATGAGATTGATCCTGTCGTCGCAGCGGCTCCCAGTGGCATTGGACAATGAATCAGCAAATAGTCGCGAAAAACGATACAAGCGGTCGCTACCGCTACTTCGACGCGACCGGTCTTGCCGAATATCTTTATGACACAGTTGCCGATACGATCGATTATGATTTGAACGATGAGCTTGGTTTCGTTGCGGTTTTCGATCACGCCTCCGCAGAGGCCGCGAGATCGTCGACATGCCCGATCGGCGCCTGTCACTCCTTGTGCGACTGTGTATGCAGAACGCCGGCCATTTGTCTGCCGCCAAACGCGGGCTATTCGTTGATTTGACAGAGCAGAAAATCACAGCAATCGAATCCGCCGTGCAAGCCACGCTACGAACCCAGGGTCGCGAGGGAGACGTTTTCACCCTGAGCGAATCGGTTGACCATGCCTCCGAGTTGCCGCCCCGTTCAATCCGTCCGTGGAAGAGTTAGCCCTATGTCCAGCCAGCTTTCGCTTTCAGGATTCGAGCCGGCGCGGCCGACCGATCGCTTGTTCTTGCGATTTTTCCAAGCCCTGAGGCTGCCCTGTCGATCGCTCAACTCGCCACAGCGCCTGCGCAGCAAGCACGCATTGAAGGGCAAGCCGCTCGCGACCGAGCGTTTCCACGTCACCCTGCATCATCTCGGCGACTACGCGGGGCTGTCGCAAGGATTGGTCGATGCGGCACGCGAAGCCGGCGCCGCCGTCGCGACACCGCCCTTCGACGTGCTGTTCGACCGCGCGGGAAGCTTCGTCGGCCGGCCGCGCAACCGGCCCTTCGTTCTGCGCGGCAGCGACGGCGTCGCAGCCCTGGCAGCGTTCCAGCAGTCTCTGGGAACTACCATGAAGAATGCGGGGCTGTGGCGGCGGGTGGAGTCGCATTTCACGCCGCATGTCACGCTGCTGTACGATGATCGCTTCGTCGAGGAACAGCCGGTCGAAGGCATTGGCTGGACGGTGCACGAACTCGTTCTCGTCCACAGCCTGCTCGGCCGGACCGAGCATGTCGTGCTCGATCGGTGGCCGCTGCCCTCGATATCGCCAGCAGCCGGGTGAGCGCGCGCCTGATGCATAGGCGCGTCGCCGGCCGGCGATCCGTGCTAACGTCTATGCATTGCTCACATTAATCCAATGCAGATGGGCGATCTGTCGATCATGGAGCCGCGTCCCGGATGTCATGAAGGATATTTCCGCCCTTAGGCTTTACACGCGCGTCGCCCGACTCGGCAGCTTCTCGGCCGCCGCGCGGGAATGCGGTCTGTCGCAGTCTCAGGCGTCGCGCATCATTGCCGACCTCGAGGCCGAACTCGGTGTCAGGCTGTTGTCGCGCACGACGCGGGCCGTCGTGCCGACGGAAGCGGGCGGCGAGTTCCTGGCCCGGATCGAGCCCATCCTCGCGGCGTTGGATGAGGCGGAGCATAGCATTCGGGAGGGCGGCGAGCTGCGCGGGCTGCTCAGGATGAGCTCGCCGACCAGCTTCGGCATCCGCGATGTCATCCCCCGGCTGGCTTCCTTTACGGAGCGAAACCCGCACCTGCATATCCAGCTTCAGCTTGGCGACAGGCGCCACGATCTCGTCAGAGATGCGGTCGATGTCGCCATACGGCTCGGACAGCTCCCCGACTCGACTGCTACCGCAAAGCTCATTGCCACGATTCCCCGCGTGATCGTGGCCTCGCCCGACTATCTCGCCCGTCACGGCGCTCCGGAGACGCCCGACGACCTCGCCCGCCACCGCATTGTCGGCGGCACCGCTGCTGCCGTGGCGGCGGCCTGGCGATTTCAGCGGGACGGCCAGGAGACCGCGATCAAGCTCGATCCGCACTTCTCGACCGACGAGAACGAAGGTGCCATTGCCGCGGCAGCCGCAGGGTTAGGCATTACCTCGACCAGCGGCTGGGCGTGCCGGCGCGAGCTGGAGAGCGGCGCTCTCGTCCGCCTGCTGCCTGGATGGACATTGGCCGGCATTGCCGTGCACGCTTATTTCCCGATGGGCCGGGCGACACGCGCCGCAGCGCGCGCGGCGATCGATCATCTCGTCGCGTCTTTTCAGCGTGATCCATCCGACGTGCCGATCTGAGCAGCCTCCGATGTCTTAGCGGCCTCGACGCGTGGGGCCAGCGCGCAAGTTCTGACCATTGATGTATTCCATACATAGAAATTAGCGGAATTCCGGGGCTACCGTCTCCGCCGGCCGCGGCCGATCTTTGCCCTCACCAACGACCAGCGTGAGGACTTCCGATCATGCCGCCACTGTTCAGCCCATACCGCATGGGCGATCTCGATCTGTCCAACCGGATCGTCATGGCGCCGCTCACCCGCATGCGGGCGGGGTCGGACGATCATGTGCCGACCGCCCTGCAGACGGAATACTACGCCCAGCGCGCCACGGCAGGCCTGATCGTGTCGGAAGGGATCGCGATCAGCCCGGACGGGTTCGGATGGGCGAACACACCGGGCCTGTGGACGGAAGAGCAGGTTCGCGGCTGGCGCCGCGTCACTGACGCCGTCCACACTGCCGGCGGCCGGATCATCGCCCAGCTCTGGCACACCGGCGCCATGTCGCACCCCCGATCTGCGCGGCGGCGCATTGCCGCTCTCGGCCTCCGGCGTCGATCCCGAGCAGAGATCCATCACGGCAGCGGGGCGCGTGCCCACGGTGGCGCCGCGGCCGATGACCCGGGACGAGATCCGCCGAACCGTCGCCGACTACGCCCGTGCCGCGCGCAACGCGATGAAGGCCGGGTTCGACGGCGTGCAGATTCAGGCGAACTACCTCTATCTGCTGGCGCAGTTCCTGAACCGTGGCACCAACCGCCGGACCGACGAATATGGCGGCGGGATCGAGGGTCGCGCCCGGATCCTGTTCGAAGTCATCGAGGCGATCCTCGACGACATCGAGCCCGCGAAAGTCGGCGTGAAACTCGGCCCGATGCACGAAACCGGCCCGTTCGCGGCCAATGACGAGACCTTGCCGATGGCGGAATATGCCATCCGCGAGCTGAGCGGCTACGGCCTCTCGCATCTCCTGATGATGGGGAACACCACCGACTTTACCAGTACGCCGCTGGAGCCGTTGATGGGCGACGGCATGTTCCGGCATTTCCGGCCGATCCTCCGCGGCACGCTGATCGCCAATGTCGATATGACCGCCGAGCGCGGCAATCGCCTGATCGCCGACGGCGTCGCCGATTTGGTCGCGTTCGGCCGGCCCTACATCGCCAACCCCGACCTGGTCGAGCGGCTCGCGACCGGCGCCCCGCTCGCCGAGACCGACTGGCACAGCGTCTACGCCGCGGGACGGCACGGCTATGCCGACTACCCGACGCTCCAGCGCGCCCTGGCCTGATCCCCCCGAAAATGAAGGAGACCGACATGACCAAGACCTCGCCCGAACAGAACAAGGCACTCGTCCTCGAAGCGTTCGACACGCTGTTCAACAAGCGCAACTACGCCGCCGCCGAGCGGTTCTGGTCCGACCGCTACATCCAGCACAGCGCCCATATCGGACCGGGCCGCTCAGGACTGTTCGACCTCATCCGCGCCGTGCCCGAGACGCTGCGCTACGAGAACCAATTGATCGTGGCGGAAGGCGACTACGTGATCGCCCATGGACGCTTCTCGGGCCACGGCCGGCCGGCCGCCTGGATTGCCGCCGACATCGTCCGCATCGAGGACGGCAAGCTCGCCGAGCACTGGGACGTCCTGCAGGACGAAGCGACCCAAGCGGACTCCATCAGCGGGCTGCCGATGTTCGGCGACCGCTTCCCTGTCTGATCGAATATCTCAACCAAGGAGACCCATCATGAAACTCTCAGGCAATACCATCTTCATCACCGGCGGCGGCTCGGGCATCGGCCGGGGGGCTCGCCGAGGCGTTCCACGCGCGCGGCAACAAGGTGATCGTTTCCGGCCGCCGGCGCGCGGCGCTCGACGAAGTTGTCGTCGCCAATCCCGGCATGGTCGCGGTCGAGCTCGACATCACCGATCCCGCGAGCATCGGCGCTGTTGCAGCCGGCCTGATCGCCGACCATCCCGATCTCAATGTCCTTATCAACAACGCCGGCATCATGCTGCCGGATCGCGCCGCCGGGCCGGTCGACGACAAGCTGCTGGTCGATACCATCACAACCAATCTGGTCGGACCGATCCGCATGAGCTCTGCACTGGTCGAACACCTGAAGGGCAAGGAGGACGCCGTCATCGCCTATACCAGCTCGGTGCTGGGCTTCGTCCCGATGGCCGTTACGGCGGTTTATTCCGCGACCAAGGCCGCCCTTCATTCCTACGCGCTGTCACAGCGCTTTCTGCTGAAAGACGCCGGCATTCGCGTGCTGGAAATCGCCCCGCCCTGGGTTCGGACCGATCTCATGAACAGTCGCGAGGCGAGCCCGGCGATGCCGCTCGATGAGTTCATCGCAGAGACGATGGCCGTGCTCGGCACCGATGCCGACGAAATCCTGGTGGAAGGCGCCAAGGGCGTTCCGAGCCAATGCCGGCCCCGACGAGCACGCCCTCGTCAACGGCTTCAATCAGCAGGCCTTCGCGACGTTCGGGCATCTCTGACCGCCGTCTTGTCGGGCGTCGGTCCCAGAGCACGGCCGCCGATCGAGCTTCATCCGCGGCGACGATGGTGCAATCGAACCACACCTGCCTCGGGCGTGTTGACGGAGCAAGCGCAACGAACGAGGGAGCGATCGGTCGATGAATGCCCAGGATTTGATGAACTCGTCCGTGGTGTCGGTGCTGCCCGACATGCCGGTTCGGGAGGTCGCCCGGCTGATGTTCGAACAGCGCATCGGCGCCGTTCCAGTCATCGAGGAAAACGGCACGCTGGCCGGCATGATCGGCGAGGCAGATCTGATCGGCCATGGCCAGGAGCGCTGGTGGCTGAAGCTGGCGGCGGAAGAGGTGACCGCGCCCGCACTGCTCGAGATGCTGCACCCGGCGCGTCCGGCGCGCGACATCATGGCGGCCCCGCCCCCGGCCCTCGATCCGGATACCGACATCGCCGACATCGCCGGCCGGCTGGACCAACACGGCATCGAGCGGCTGCCGGTCGTCCGGAACGGCCGCGTCATCGGCATGGTCAGCCGGGGCGGTCTCCTGCGCGCCGTCGCATCGAGCCGGGAACCAGTGAAGTCGGAGGAGCCGGGCATGCTCGGACGCGTCTTCGCCAGCCTCGACGAGAAATTCCAGCATCATGCGCAGTCGGAAGCGCCCCACCCCGCGGACACGCGGAACGAGGCTGCCGAACGGCCTGCGACCGCCGAAGGCTTTCAGCAATTGGCACAGGAGTCGAAACGCGAGGAGATGCAGCATCGCCAGGAAATGCGCGAGGCGGCCGAGGATCGGCGGCAGCAGGAAACGGCCGAGTTGGCCGAACGCCAACTGTCGGAGGACAAATGGGACAATCTGCTGAATGGCGCGCGCCGTGCGGCCGAGAGCAGCCAGACGGAATTCCTGTTGCTGCGTTTTCCGAGTGAGCTGTGCAGCGATGGCGGCCGCGCCGTCAATGTGCCCGAACCGAGCTGGCCGGAAACCTTGCGCGGCGAAGCCGCGGAACTTTACCGCCGTTTCGAAGAGGAGCTAAAACCCGAAGGGTTCGACTTGGCCGCTCGCGTGCTGGGTTATATCGACGGCATGCCGGGCGATATCGGCCTATTCCTGACCTGGGGCGAGACGCCGAGCGAGGAAGCGGCTGGCTGACTGATCCAGTCGGCTTCATGGTCCGGCGCTTCCACCGAATCATGAACCGGCTCATAGGCTTCGATCTGCCGTCATAAGCCCTGCTAAGCGGCCGGGGTAAGGACGACGCGACCGCGTGTGCCGCGAGCGACCAGCCGATATGCCTCCTGCGCCTGCTCGAGCTCGAAGACTTCTTCGATGACGGGCGGCCGATAGAAGCCCTGCTCGAAACCGGACGCCATCTCCTCGAGCAGGATCGCCGAAAGAGTCAGATCGTGCTTCAGCGTGTCGACGCCGAAAAGCTGGCTTTCGTTGTGGTAGAAATCGGCCAGGTCGAAGGAGACCTGCCGCCGATCCGTGGCCGAGATTTCAACCAGGCGGCCGCGATGCGCCAGCATGCGGACTGCCGTTTCGAACATCGAACCGCCGACGGTGTCGAAGACGATCTGTGCGCCGCCCCCGGTCAATTCTTTGAGCTGTTCCACCGGATCACCGTCTTCGGGCGTAATGATTTTGTCCACGTCGGAAAGCACCGGTACGTCGGGAAGCGGCCGGTGCCGGTCGATCCCGATGACGCGAGCGCCATGCCGTTTCGCGATCTGCGCGGCCGCGCGGCCCACGCCGCCTAGCCCGATGATGACCAACGTCTCGCCCGTTATCACGCGCGCCGCTCCCTTGACGCCGCACCACGCGGCGATGAAGTTCACCCCGATCGAGGCGGCCTCCTCATGGCTCAGTCGCGGCGGCTTACGCCGGAGGCTCGCAACCGGAACGGCGATTTTGTCGCCATGGGTGCCGTCGCGCGTGAAGCCGACATCGCCGCCGCTGCCCCAGACCTCGGCCCCAATCCATTCCGCGGGACCCGCGACGACGACACCCGAATAGTCGCGGCCAGGAATACGCGGCGGTTTGGTTTGGGCCATCCGCCCCTGGACATTTTTGACGTCGCTCGGGTTGATGGATGCAGCCTTCACGGACACGATCGCCGTGTCCGCTTCCCGGATCGGATCCGGCAAGGTCGCCAGGCTGAGCACTTCCGGTCCGCCGAAGCGATCGAAAAGAATAGCGCGCATGATGAATTGTCCGTCGCAGTGATTGATGATGATCGCCGAAATAGTCGGCAAGGGCACGGGCCGGCAGTCCCGAATCCCGCACAGCATCTTTCCTGCTGCCGAAAAGACGGGGGCGGCCAGCATCTTTCCGAATTCGGCAAGGATGCTGTGCTTTCGCGACGGCTCATCGGGTTGCGCGGCGCATCCTATGTTTGAATCCGTTCCTGAGAGACGCAGGGCGCAAGGGCGACGGGCAACCGGCCTCTAAACCCCGCCTTGTGGGGGGAAGGGAGACTATGAACTGGCTTCTTTCGCTATTCGTCGGCATCGGTGTCGGGGTCATCTACGGACTCCTCGGCGTCCGTTCGCCGGCCCCGCCCATGATCGCGCTACTCGGGCTCCTGGGCATGCTCAGCGGCGAATACGGCGTGACGCTGGTTCGCCGAAATCTGGAGCAACCGACGACGTCCGTGGTTCAGAGCGACCTGCCCTCAGCATCCAAGGACGCGTCGCATTGAAGTTGGTCGAAGGCTCCGTCCCCGGCTTCGTCTTGTGCGCCGGTCAACGGCGCAGCATGGTTTACCATCTCATGGCGAGCGCCAATCCTGCCTTCCATCGGAGAGATGAGCGGAATGTCGGACGACATCAGCGATCTACGGCTCTTCGCACGGCTCGTCAACGCGGGCAGCCTGTCGGCGGCCGCGCGCGAACTCAATTCCTCGCCGGCGGCCATGAGCCGTCGATTGGCCGGTCTGGAAGAGCGCCTGGGCGTGCGGCTCATCGCCCGCACCTCGCGTCGCTTCGATCTGACTGAAGAAGGCGGTTTGCTGCACGAACGTTGCGTGAAGATCCTCGCCGATATCGATGAAGCCGAGGCGGAGGCTGCGGCAAAGGGCAGGACGCCGCAGGGCTCCCTGCGTGTCGGGGCGCCTTCCGAATTCGGGCGACGGCGGATCGCGCCTCTCATCTCCCGCTTCACCGATCTTCACCAAAAGGTCAGCGTCCATCTCGCCTTGTCCGACGCCTGGGTGGACATGATGGAGAGCGGCCTGGATGTGGTGCTGCGTCTCGGCTTGCCATCGGAAAACGACGTAATCGCAACCAAGCTGTTCAGCAGCCGCCGGATCGTCTGCGCGGCGCCTGCCTATCTCGCACGGCACGGTGTCCCGGAAACGCCCGACGATCTTACGGGGCATGATTGCATCAGATTGGTCCGGGGACGCTGGGTCTTCGACAATTGGGTTTTCCGCGACGGGCAGGAGCGCCGACAGGTGCGGGTCAGCGGGACGCTCACAACGGGCAGCGGCGAGGTCATGCATGATTGGGCGCTGGCTGGCAAAGGCTTGGCGTTGAAAGCAATGTGGGATGTGCAGGAGGATATTGCCGCCGGTCGGCTGGTCGAATGCCTCGCCGAATACTGGTGCGACGAGATCGAGCTTTATGCCGTCTATCTGAGCCGCAAGCACCTGCCCCCGCGCATCCGGGTCTTTCTCGATTTCATCCGAGCGGCCCTGAGCTGAAAGCGACGAAAAACACCGCCAGCCAAGGGGGCGGGATCATGGCAACCATCTATGGGGTGCGTAAGCCTTCTAGCGTGAAGGGTTACCGGCGGCAGTCAACGCCGCGCGGCTTGCGGTCTCCTTCTCAGCACAAACCGGCATCGTGGGTTCGGGCGGCTCATCGATTTCTCGTGGCTAGCGGCGCCCCGTGGCAATGTCGAGATGAAGCGCCGCGCCCGACCGCGTGATCCGACCGAGGAACCCGTCTCATGCGCCCTGCCACGCTGGACCATCCGCCGCTGTTCCGCCTAGTCGGCCAGGACGGCGCCATGCTCACGCTCGAAAGCGATACCGGAGCGCGGGCCTACATCTTTGTGCTCGAGCCGGACCTCGTGCGGCTACTGGTGCTGCCGGATGGCAGGCTGAACCACAAGCGCAGCTGGACCGTGGCAGCCGGCGCCGATGACGTGGCGCTCGAGGGGCGCGATCGCTTCGATCTGGCGGGCTTCTCCTGTCCCGGCTTTCGACTGGCCCAGCCCGATGCCGCCGAAATCCTGGTGGAGACGGACCAGGTTCGGCTGACGATCGGGCTGCTCAATCTCGCCTGCCGCTGGTCGGTCCGGCAGGGCGGCGACTGGATCCCGGCGATGTGCGACCGGCCGACCCAGGCCTATGATTTCGGCTGGTGGGGTGGCTCGGTATGCCACTATCTGGCACGCTCACCCGGCGAGCAGTATTTCGGTCTGGGCGAGCGCTCCGGCGCGCTCGACCGTGCCGGACGGCGCTTCCGGCTGAGCAATCTCGATGCGCTGGGCTACGACGCCGAGACTTCCGACCCGCTCTACAAGCACATCCCGTTCTACCTCACCCGCCGGCCGGAGAGCGCGCTGGTCTTCGGGCTGTTTTACGACACGCTCTCGGATTGCAGCTTCGATTTCGGCTGCGAACACAGCAACTATCACGGCCCCTATCGCGCTTTCGCCGCCGATCACGGCGATCTGGACCTCTATTTCATGGCCGGCCCGACGGCGCCCGATGTCGTCCGGCGCTTCACCTGGCTGACCGGCCGGCCGGCCGCGACACCCGACTGGGCGCTGGCTTATTCGGGCTCGGCCATGAGCTATACCGACGCGCCCGATGCCCAGGCGCGCATGGGCCGATTCCTCGACGATCTGAAGCGGCACGCCATTCCGTGCAGCTCGGTCCACCTTTCTTCCGGCTACGGCTCGATCGGCGAGAAGCGTTATGTGTTCCATTGGAACCGGGAAAAGTTTCCCGACCCGAAGGACTTCGTCGCCGGCTACGCCGCCGCGGGAGTGCGGCTGCTCGCCAATATCAAGCCGGTGCTGCTGACCGATCATCCGCAGTTCCAGGCCGCCGCCGGCGACCGCCTGCTGCTCTCGGATGCGGAGGGCACGCCGGTGCTCGAACAGTTCTGGGGCGCGCCCGGCGCCTATCTCGACTTCACCAATCCCGCCACCCTCGAATGGTGGAAGGCGCAGGTGAAGACGCAATTGCTCGATCTCGGCATCGCCGCCACCTGGAACGACAACAACGAATACGAAGTGCGCAACCCGCGCGCCCTGGCCCGGGGCTTCGGCGCGCCCTTCCCCGCCCGCGAGATGAAGCCGCTCCAGACCATGCTGATGCTGCGCGCGTCGCGCGAGGCCGAGCAGGAGCACGCGCCGGATCAGCCGCCCTTCCTCATCTCGCGCGCCGGGGCCGCGGGCATGCAGCGTTATGCCCAGACCTGGTCGGGTGACAATTACACCTCGTGGAAGACGCTGAAATGGAACATCCCCATGGCGCTCGGCCTCGCCATGTCCGGCGTGTCGAATATCGGCCACGATGTCGGCGGCTTTGCCGGCCCGCGCCCGGATGCGGAGCTCTTCGTGCGCTGGATCGGGCTCGGCGTGTTCATGCCGCGCTTCTCGATCCATTCCTGGAACGATGACGGCAGCGTCAACGAACCCTGGATGCACCCGGAAGTGCTGGACGACATCCGCCGCCTGATGGGGCTCCGGACGCGGCTGGCGCCCTATCTGGCGCAGCTCCTGGCGCGCTACCGCGCCGAGTACGAGCCGGTGCTGCGGGCCGCTGTTCTACGATTTCCCCGACGACGCCGAATCCTGGACGGAGAATGAGTTGTTCATGCTGGGCGATGCGCTCCTCGTCGCCCCGGTCCTGAGCCCGGGCGCCGAGCGCCGGGACCTGCGCCTGCCGACAGGCGCACAATGGCGGGACGGATGGAGCGACACGGTGTTCGAGGGCGGCACGCAAGTGAGCCTGCCAGCCCCGTTCGACCGCCCACCCTTCCTGATCAGACTGAACGCGCCGAACAGGCCCTGCGATCTTTGATGAACGAAGTTCGCTTGTTTCCTGGGAACGGCGGACCGGAAATCGAGCTGTGCCGACGATGCTCGCATTCGCCAACGGTACTCCCCGCCGGGCTGATCCGGCAGAGCTGGTACCGCCACGGCCCCGGCCTTTACGCGGTCAATCCTGGCCGGCTTCCTGGCCGAGCAGTGGTTCGGCGCGACACCGACCCGGCCCGTCTCGCCACACTCTTCACGATGTCGACGCGGTGATCCGCGACGCCGTGCGCCTCGCCATCCGACAGGCCAGCCAGACTGTTCTTCCTGCCGAAATAACCCCCGATTTAAACCCTATCGAGAAGAGTTCTTCGCCAAGCTCAAGTATCCCCTGCGAGCTGAAACTACTTCATCGAAGCCGGCTATGATCAAACTTGATTTCATACCGCTCCAGAACTAGCGAGCGGCCGATTTCTGTCGCATAATCGGATATATCCGGACCTGTTCCGACGAGGTGTCCGCGGAGACCTTGTCGCGAAACGGGTCCAGTTTGGAAGCAGAGCCTCAGACCGCAGCGCAACTGCAAATCCGACGATGGCAATGCGCGTTCGGACGGTCTGCGCAGCTCTGATACACATGCGTTCGACTGACCGTTTCGCGAATTCGGCGGCGCTTCCGAGGTCGGGTTTCGAGCCATTTCAATGCGGATCGCCAGGTTACAATTCTGCGTGTGAAAGAGGTTGGCCGCAGATGAGCCACGATACCTTGATCCACCGGATCGTCCGCCCCCTGGTGCGGTGTGTCGCGCCGCTCAGGATCACTCCGAATCAGATCACAACACTTCGCCTTTTCACTGGACTGGCCGCTGCGGCTTGCTTTGCCGCGGGCACCAAATCATCACTCGAGGTCGGAGCCGGCGTATTCGTACTTTCGGTGTTGCTCGACCGTGCCGACGGTGAATTGGCACGACAGACTGGTCAGACGAGCAAGGGCGGACACCGCTATGATCTGGGCTGCGACTGGATCAGTACCGTGGCCGCCTTCCTTGGGACCGGTGTCGGGCTCGCCGGTTCTGTTGGCGAGATAGCGATCGCTTTGGGCCTCGTCGCCGGCGTCGGCACCGGGGTGTTGTTCTGGCAGAGCAATGTCCTGAAGCTCGAGAACCCGTCAGGGTACCGCACACCGAATGGGCAAATCCTTTTCGACCCTGATGACGCGATGCTGGCATTGCCGCTTTTTCATCTGGATTGGGCTTCCAGCGAGCATGCTGATTGTCGCGGCCGCTTTCGCCTCGGCGCTTGCGATGTGGCGAATGGCCCGTGGCGCGGCGCGTCGACACGGATAGGAATGAGCCGCACCAGGCGACCCTCGACGTGACGCGCTCCGTTGGCCAGCCTACGAAAACTCTCCACGGAACGGGCCTGTCAATTCGCGCGCATCAGACCCGAAACTGATACTCGACTCCCGGTTCGCGCTCGATATCCGGCGGGAAACTCGCCCGTTTGTCGCGATGATACTGGTCGCGGACATCGCCATGCGCGGCGCTGTTATAGGTGATGAACAGCATCCGGCGCCGTTCGGCCGTCAGGTTGGGCTCAGAGGCATGCGGGAAGAAGCTGTCGAAGAAGACGACGTCGCCGGGCTGGGTCGGCACGGCGCGCAGGGGCATTTCGGCATCCCGTGCGTCGATCGGGCGCCATTCCTCGGCGATCAGCCGGTCGAGGCGCGGGCCGCCGTCGAACACCTGGAGGCAGCCGTTCTCGACGGTCGCCGGGTCGATGCAGACCATCGCCGTGGCGAAGAGCGGCGCATAGCGCGACCACCCGGCCTGCTGATCCTGATGCAACTCGAATCCGGCGCCGCCCGGCTCCTTGAAATTGATCTTCTCCTTGAACAGCGCGACCGGGCCGCCCAGGACCTGCCCGACCGCCCGGGCGAGGTTCGAACGGCGGACCAGCGCATCGAATCCGGCATGATGGGGGCAGAAATTCTCGATGCGCTGCACCACCTTGCGCGTCGGGTCGAGCAGGCTCGGCTGGCGGTAGACCCAATGCGCGCCTGGCACTTCCGGGCGTTCCAGCAGAGCATCGATCCAGGCGGACATGTCGGCGACATCGCCGGGCGTGAAGAAGCCCGGTGCCGTGGCCCAGCCGGTGGCGTCGAAATGGCTCAGCATCTCGACCGATAGCGGCCCGTCCAGCCGGTCGGCCGGATATCGCTGGGAATGGGCGGCAGCGATGCTCATGGGCGGGCCTCCAATCGGGGCAGGATGATATCGCGGGCGCGGGCCACGTCCTCGACGAAATCGATTTCGGTCCAGGGAATGTCGCTGATATCGGTAAAGGCGAAACGCGCCGGCTCGGCCAGGATGAGATCGCGGATCGCTTCTTCATATTCGAGGCTGGTCTGTCCCCGGGTCACGTAGTCGCTGCAGCGCTGGGCCAGATCGCGGGAGGTCGCTGCGGAAAACCGGAAGAAGCCGACGGATTCGCCATGCCAATCATGGGAATGCTCCGGCTTTTTGCGCAAATCGACGATCCTGTCGCCGCGCAGGCAGATCTTGACCGGCTCGTCGCCCGGTTCGATCTCGCGATCCAGCAGCAGCACGTTCTCCGCCGGCGCCGCCAGCAGCCGGCCGATCATCGCCGGATCGTAGAGCACATCGCCATCCATCAGCACAACCGGGCGCCCGGCGCGCAGCCGCTCGGCCTGGACCCAGAGCGAGACCAGGCTGCCCGCGCGGAAATCGGGATTATGGATCAGCTGCACCCGCGTTTCGAGGCCGAGCCGCGCTACCTCGCGCTCGATGGCTTCGCGCTGATAGCCGACGGTCAGGGCAATGTCCTCGACGCCATGGGCGAGCAGCGTGCGCAGATGGCGTTCGAGTAGGCTCTGGCCGCCGAATTCCAGCAGCACCTTGGGTCCCGAGGCCGCCTCGCCCAGGCGCCGGCCAACCCCGGCCACCAGCAGGATGACGGAGACGGCGTTGGGTTCGTGTCGAGCGGTCATGTGCTGCATTCCGTCAAATCGGATTCATTTGGGGCGCCGTGCTGCAGCGCGCTCACGACCTCTCGGATCGCCACAAGCAGCCGGCGGAAATCATCGGGTCCGATGGCGCCGATGCAGCCGATGCGGAAGCTGTCGGCCCGGCTGAGCTTGCCGGGATAGATCAGGAAGCCCCGCTCGGCCAGACCACGATAGAACCGGTCGAACCGGAACCAGGTCGCTTCCGGGTAGTGGAAGGTCGCGATGATCGGCGCCTGGATCGCCGGATCGAGGAAGAGGCGGAAGCCCAGCGCGGCCATGCCGGAAGCCAGCACCTCGAAATTCTCTTGGTAGCGGCGCCGGCGCGCGTCGACCCCACCCTCGGCTTCGAGCTGGCGCAGGGCTTCGACCAGGGCCGCCACCACTTGGACCGGCGGGGTGAAGCGCCACTGTCCATTGGCCTCGAAAGAGCACCACTGGTCGTAAAGATCCAGGCTGAGCGACGGACAATTGCCACGGGATCCGGCCAACGCCTGGTTCTCGATGATCGCGAAGCCCAGGCCGGGCACACCCTCCAGGCATTTGTTGCTCGACGCCATAAGTGCGGTGATCGGGGTGGCCTGCAGGTCGATGGCGAGTGCGCCGAAGCTGCTCATCGCATCGACCAGCAAGGCCTTGCCCCGACCGGCAACGACAACGGCGATCTCGGCCAGCGGATTGAGCAGCCCGGTGGTGGTCTCGCAATGGACCAGCGCCACATGCGTGATATCGGGATCCGCGTCCAGCGCCTGCCCGACCCGATCCGCGGCAATCGCCTGATGCTCCGGCCAGGTCAGGGCTTCGACCGGGCGGTTCAGGCGGCGGGCTATGGCGACCATGCGTTCGCCATAGGAGCCGTTGACCAGCACCAGCAGCTTGCCGCCAGGGTCGACCAGGGTGGCGAGGGTCGCTTCGACGATGAAGGTGCCGCTGCCCTGCAACGGCACCGCGACATGGCTGGCCACCCCCACGACCAGGGCCGGCAGACGCGCGCGCAGCTCGGCCGTGAGCGCGATGAAGGCGCCGTCGCGCGATCCGAAATCGCGCAGCATGGCTTCCTTGGTCGCCCGGCTGGTGGTGAGTGGCCCCGGAGTCAGCAGAAGCGGGACGGGCGCGGCGCCGGCGGGCGGGCTTATGATGCGGCACCCCCGGTCTGCTCGGCCTGGCGACTCTGGCGCAGGATCAGGCGATAGAGCCGCCAGGCGGTCAGAAGCGCCATCAGCGAGCCGCCGATGGCCGCGCCGACCATGATCGGCATCAGCCAGCCGAACCAGGCGAGCGGTGCGAACAGATAAAGCAAATCGTCGAGGTCGAAGCCGAACGCGCCGGAATAGGCCTTGACCGTCGGCCCCTGCCGCAGCTCCAGCGCCTTCGACCAATAGGCCCCCAGGAAGATCGAGCCGCCGGCAATGATGCCGAGCGGAATGGCGTAGCCGCCCAGCACGGAATTGCGCAGACCGATGCCGATTGCCACGAAGAAGGTCGGGTTGACGATGAGATCGACCTGATAATCCCAGGCCTGGCCTTCCAGCGACGCCATGTTGCCGACCCGCGCCAGCTCGCCATCGGCGCGGTCGAGAAAGGCCGAGAGCAGCCACAGCCAGCCGGCCCACCAGGTCCAGGTCACATCGCCCGGCAGCAACGCGCCGGCCGCCATGAGGCCGGTCACCAGCCGGGCGGTAGTGATGTGGTTGGGGGTAATCCCGGTGCCGACCAGGGGGCGCACCAGCGGACGCGCCAGCCGATGGGTCCAAGAATCTCCGATCACGATGTCGTCTCCCGAGTCAGCTCTTCTTTAGAGGGAACGGTCCTAGCGGCGCGCGGGGCCTCGACCCAATACCAGGCCAACAGCCCGGGCACGCCCAGCACCACTTCGCGGAACCGTCTGAGCAGGGACAATTCGATGGCGCTTTGCGGCCCGATCCCCATGAGGCCGCAAATCAGGATGACGCCGCCTTCCTGCACGCCGAGCCCCCCCGGCACGGCAAAGCCCATGGCGCGGAACGCCTGGCCCAGGCTCTCGATGATCAGCGCCTCGCGGAAGTCCACGGTGACACCGAGCACCTGCAGCCCGACTAGGACTTCGAGCCCGCCAAGCAGCCAGGAGATGAAATGAAGCCCACCGCCCAGCAGCAGGCGGCGCGGCGATTTATAGAGGCCGACGATGGATTGGTGCAGCCCGGCCACGGCTTCGAGCGCCTTCCAGTTCCGCTTGCGCGCCAGGCGCAGCAGGCTGGTTTCGAGCAGGCGGAACACGCCGAAGCGCTGGGCCAGCAGGAAGATGACGGCGAGCCCCCCCAGCACGGCGATGGTGGCGACGGTGACGCTGCGCGGCAGCCCGGTACTCTCGGGACTGGCAATCAGCAAGCCGACGCCGAGAATGGTGAACGCCACCTGGGTCAGCAGCTCCAGGGTGCGATCGACGGTGACCGAGGCCCCGGCCATGCTCAGCGGCACCCCGCCCAGGGTCAGGAGCCGGGCCGCCACGAGATCGCCGCCGATCTGGGCGACCGGCAGCAACCCGTTCACCGCTTCACGGATCAGGCGCAGGCCAAAGAACACCGAACGGGACGGCAGCCGGGCCGAGGACACCACGGCGCGCCAACCCAGGCTGGAAAATGCCACCTGGGGCAAATGCAGGATGACGACGAAGGCGATGCTCCAGCCGGCGGCGGCGATGCCTTGCTCGATCTGGGTCGCGCCATTCATCACCACCAGGGTGATGAGGGCGGCGAGCCCGACCAGGCTGGACAGGATGGCCGGCAGCCTCATCGGGGCTGCCCCTCGGCGAGGAAGTCCCGGAAGCGGTGCGCGACCTCATGCGGCGCGATTGTCGGCCGTCCGAGCTTGGCCAGCGAGCCGGGCGCGATCCGGACATGGATCAGCGCCGGGCCGGGCTGGCGGCGGGCCTGATCCACCGCCGCCTCGAACCCCTCCAGGCTCCGGCACGCGGCCGCGAAGCGGTATCCGCAGGCCAGGGCCACAGCGGCAAAATCGACCGATGCGGACACGGTCGCCTGGCCGCCCGTCGAGTCATGCACGCCATTGTCCAGCACGATATGCAGCAGATTGGCCGGCGCATAGGCGCCGATGGTGGCGAGATTGCCGAGCTTCATCAGCGCGGCGCCGTCGCCATCAAGCACCACCACATTCCGGGCCGTGTTGAGCGCCACGCCCAGCCCCATGGCGCTGGCCCCGCCCATCGAGCCGACCTGATAGAGATGCTGGCGCCGGTCGGCCAGGGTGAATAATTCGCGACCGCATTTGCCCGTGGTGGCGATCACCGCCGTGTCGTCATCGGTGCCGGCCAGGAACCGCTCCAGGACCGCAAAGCGGGTCGGCAGCGCACCGGTGGCGGCATCGTCGAAGCGGCTTCCCTTGACCGGCGGGGTCGGCGCGACCGGCGCCAGAGCCTCGTCGGCGACGCTGCCTTGCGCCATCACCAGAGCGTAGGGCAATTCCCGAACCCGCATTCGCTCGGCGGCGAGCGCCAGGGTCGGCGCAAGATCGGCGGCAGAGGCCGGAAACGGCGCGTGCTCGACCCCAAGCAATGTCAGCAGATCCTGCGTGATGCGGCCCATCACCGTATGCTGCGGTTCGTCCGGAATGCCCGGCTGGCCGCGCCAGGTGGTTATCAGCAGGGCCGGAATGCGGAACGGCGCATTGAGCGAGGTCAGCGGATTGACCGCATTGCCCAGGCCGGAATTCTGGCACATGACCACACTTTGCCGCCCGGCCAGCCAGGCGCCGGCGGCGATCGCCACCGCCTCGCCCTCGCTGGCAGCGCCGACATAGCGCAGTGCGCCATCATTGAGGACGCCGTTGATCAGCGGCGTCAGAAAGCTGCACGGCACTCCGGTGAAGAAATCGAAGCCGTGCCGGCCGGCTTCGGCGATGAAGTCGCGTGCGGTGATCACGGCTGCTTCGATCCACCGATAGTTTTGCCGGCACGGCACGGCAACCCGTCTCAGGTGAAATTGCGCGCATCTGCCAGATCGGTCAGCGTGTCGACATCCAGCCAATGCGCCGTAATGTAATGAATGGCGATCGGATGCTGTGCGGCCAGACGGGTGAACAGCAGGGGCAGGTCGGCGCTCTCTAGCAGGCCTTCCGCCTCGAGCAGCGCGATCTCGGCGCGGATCCAATCGGCCCCCCCGGGCGCTGCAGCGAGCAAGCCCGATCCATTCCCCGGCCGCGATGCCGGGGTGCCAGATCGGCCGAGATGGATTGCAGATGTGCCGGCGTGTCATCGAGATAGTCGCCGGAGAAGCGGCGATCGGCGGCGACCAGATCGCGCGGTGTTCCCGCCGATTTTGCCGCACCGGTCAGCGCGTCCACCGCGAGCACGATATCGCCCGGCGTTTCCAGCAAGCCGCTCAGGATGTAGTCGCGGAACAAGACATCGCCGTAGACGATAACCGTCTCGCCATCGATCAGATCGCGCGCGCAGGCCAGCGAAAACGTCTCGCCGGTCTCGGCATGGCGGTCATTATCGACGGTCTTGATGCCCTTCAGCGTTACCGCTTCCTTATGCGCGCCGCGCACCACGGCAATATCCCGGATGCCGCCATTCGACAGCGTCGTCACCAGCCGCTGCAGCAGCGACTGGCCGCGGATATCGATCATGCATTTGGGGCGAAGCCGGGTCAGCTCGCCGAGATCGCCGGCCGATGCCGCCAGGATGACAGCCCGCGCCGTCGCCCTGCCCGGCAGGTAGCGCCGCTCAGCCGCCTCGAGCTCGGCATTGCCGACCAGATGGAAGATCTCCTTGACCCCGGCGACCCGGCCTTCGACTTCGCGCAGAGACTGGTCCTCGAAGATCTGCCGGCTGGTCTCGCGCATGGCCGAGACCGCGGCGCGCAGATTGTGGTTGGCCCAGATCACAGTCGAAATACCGGCCTGGCGAAAATTGTCGGTCGGCGTCGCAGCATACATGGTCGGCACGATCACCAGCGGGCAGGCGTTCTGCCAAAGCTTGGCGAAAGCCAGGATCTCGCCGGCGTTGGATTGCTTGGAATGGATCAGGATGGCATCGGCGCCGGCCACATGATAGGCCTCGGCCCGGCGCAGCGCCTCATCCATGCCGTGCCCGGAAATCAGGGCCTCGACACGGGCGACCAGGACGAAATCATCATCGGTCTGGCTGTCCTTGCCAGCCTTGATGCGCCCGCAGAATTCATCGATATCGGCCAAGGGCTGGCGTTCGCCGATGAAGGAATTGGTCTTGGGGAACAGCTTGTCCTCGATGCAGACCCCGGCGACATGGTAGTCGCAGAGCTTGCGGATCAGCCGGCGGACATTGTTGAAATTGCCATAGCCGGTGTCACCATCGACCAGAATCGGCCGGGTGGTCGAATCCGCCATATATTCCAGGACATCGAGAACCTGCGTCCAGGACGCCTCGTTGCTGTCGCGCAGGCCCAGGCTGGCCGAGATCGTCAGGCCCGAGGCCCACAACCCGCGAAACCCGGCTTCCTCGGCGATCTTCGCCGACAAGCCGTTATGCGCCTCCATGAGGAAGGACAGCTCGGGCGAAAGAATCTCTTCGCGCAACGCAGCGCATTTGGTCAGCGGAACCCGGCCCGCCGGCGCATCCGATCGTCCTGACCGGGGTTCGGTTGCCAGCTGCTGCGGCACGGCCGCTTCGGGATACGGAATTCTTGTGCCGTCGCCAAACATACCAACTCCTGCGCTACGTGCACCGGGAACGGTATCGCGCTATGACAGATTTCGGGCATGCCCATTTAATAGGGTCTGTGTTGTTATTATTTCACGAATATGACGTTTCTGCCGCCCCCATGCCGTTCGTCACTCTTACCGATCATCTCCAGCTGCTGTCGGGCAAATCGCGGTTCGAGATGCGCCGCGACGGCCGTCTCCCGCCCCCGGCAGGGTGATGTTCCCCAAGGGCGCGTCAAATCACGGCGCACCGTCCGAAGGCGCAGGCAGGATGAACTGAAAGATCGCGCCTCGAGGGAGGTTCGCGGCCGCCCACAATCGTCCATCATGGGCTTCGATGATCGAACGGCAGATCGACAGCCCCATCCCCAAGCCATCGGGCTTGGTCGTGTAAAAGGCGTCGAAGACACGGTCGAAACTCTCGGGGGGCAGGCCTGGGCCCGAATCCTGCACGGCGACGCGCACCCCACCCGATGCATTTGTCCCGGTGCCGATCTGCAGCTCCCGCGCCGCCTGGCTCACACCACTCATCGCTTGGACGGCGTTGGTGATCAAGTTCAGGATCACCCGTTGCAATTGAATTCGATCTCCGAGAACGAGCGGCAGCCCATTGGCGAGCTCGATGCGCGCGGAGACGTCGTTCTGCAGCATTTCGCTACGGGTCAGGGCGACGATTTCGCGGATGATTTCGTTGATGTCCAGACGCTCCTTCTTTGGGGGCGCCTTCTTGATGAGGGCGTGGATCCGGCCTATGAAGTCGCTGGCGCGTTTCCCGTCCTCGACGATACGGCCGAGGGTTTGCCGGACTTCCTCCAGACGTGGCGGCTGCTTGGCGAGCCAGCGCAAACCGGCACTGGCGCTCATGTCCGTCGCGGCGATCGGCTGTTTAACTTCGTGGGCAATCGAGGCCGTCAGCTCCCCCATTGCCGTGACGCGATTAGCGTGCGCGAGTTCGATCTGCGCCTCGCGGTATCGTCGCTCGCTCTCCCACAGGGTTTTCTCAGCGCGCTTACGTTCGGTCAAGTCGAGCACGAAGGCGACGCCCTCGTCCTGCCTTCCCTCCAGAAATGCGGCGCCGACCAGGACCGGCACGCGACTGCCGTCTTTGCGGAAGTATTCTTTCTCGAAAGGCTCGGACGTCCCCGTGCTCACAAGCTCCGCAAAAGCCGTTTCGTCGGCTTCACGCCATTCGGCAGGCGTCAGATCGGTCCAGCGCAGGCGATGTGACACGAGATCGTCACGGCCATATCCCACGATGCGGAGAAAGGCTTCGTTGGCCTCCACAATTCGACCATCGAGCATCCAGATGACGATGCCGATGATGTTGGCCTCCACCAGCCGCCGGATCCTCGCTTCCCGTTCCTTGAGTTCGCTGTAGAGACGGGTGTTTTCCAGAGAGGTCGCGGCCTCCGAGGCGAGGAGTTTGAGGACCGCCAACCGCGCGGGCGTGAAGACGTTGGGGGTCAGGTTATTTTCGAGATAGAGCACGCCGATCAATTTGGCCTGCTTGATCAATGGCAAACAGAGCACCGAGCGGGCACGGTGCTGACGGATGTACGCATCCGCGGAAAACGGATTCTGGGCCGAGGCATCGTCGAGAATCAAACTCTGATGGGTGCGCACGACGTGATGGACGATCGACTCCGGCAGTGCGGGCCATGGACGCTTCTCGCACGATGACCGTGTTGCCGCTGGTCGTGGCCTCCGCCTCGATCCGGAACTCATCGCCCAGCGGAAGAATCAGCAGACCTCGCTCAGCACCTGCGTGCTCAATCGCCATGCGCATGAGCGTGTCGACCAGCTTCTCCAGGACGATCTCGCCCGACACGGCTTGTGAGACTTTGATGACCGTCGCGAGATCCAGATGTTCGACCGGCGCCACGACCGTGCTGGTCCGACCGGGCAGCGGCTCGGTTGGTCTGAGATGCGGATATAGTCGATCAAGCTGCCGTACCTTCGGCGGCACTACCGCGACTCCGTCAGAGCTGGCCGGGTTCGTCTGGACAGGTTCCGACGCTGGATAAGTGGGTTCTCTGCCGGTTGCTGTGGTAGTGCGCCGTTGTCAGGTCGTCACGCAAGGAGGGCGTAGCCCGACTGGAGTGACGACCTGACAACGGCGGCAAAATTTCGGGCGTCGCCCGTCGGGTCATGCTGCCGCCCACTGCGGCAGGTGGTTGAAGTAGGCTTGGTCCGGCGTCCGGGCGTCAAGGCTCGAATGCGGGCGCTTGGCGTTGTAGAAGCCCAGATACCGGCCGATCGACGCGCGGGCCTCGGCGACGCTGTCATAGGCCCGCAGATAGACCTCTTCGTATTTGACCGAGCGCCAGAGCCGTTCGACGAAGACGTTGTCGCGCCACGAGCCCCTGCCATCCATGCTGATGGCGATGCCGTTGTCCTGTAGCAGACCGGTGAAGGCGGCGCTGGTGAATTGGCTGCCCTGGTCCGTGTTGAAGATCTCCGGCTTGCCGTGCTTGGCCAGCGCCTCCTCGACCGCGTCCAGGCAGAAATCGACCTCCATGGTGATCGACAGGCGCCAGGCCAGGACCCGGCGACTGAACCAGTCGACCACGGCGGCCAGATAGACGAAGCCGCGCGCCATCGGGATGTAGGTGATATCCATCGCCCAGGCCTGGTTCGGCCGTTCGACCGCCACGGAGCGCAGCAGATACGGGTAGATCTTGTGGCCCGGCGCCGGCTTCGACGTGTTCGGCCGGCGATAGATCGCCTGGATGCCCAGCCGCTTCATCAGCGTCGTGACATGCTGGCGGCCGATCTCGACACCCTCGCCGCGCAAGAGATCGCGCAGCATCCGGCTGCCCGCGAACGGGTAATCCAGATGCAGCTCGTCCATCCGCCGCATGATCGCCAGATCCGCCGGCGGCACCGGTCGGGGTTGGTAATAGAGCCCGCTTCGGCTGAGCTTCAGGATCTCAGCCTGCCGCACGAGCGGCAGGTCGTGCTCTCGGTCGATCATCGCTTTGCGCTCAGCATGCCGGCCTTGGTGAGCGCGCCGGACAAAAAATCATTCTCCAGCGCCAACTCCCCGATCTTCGCGTGCAGCGTCTTCAAATCCACTGCCGCGACCGCCTCCGGGATGGCCACGCCGCCGCTGAAAACCCCAGCCGCCCCGTCCAGAAGCTGCGCCTTCCAGCTCGTGATCTGGTTTTCACATGTACATCGAAATGCTGCGCCAGCTCGGCCAGCGTCTTGTCACCTTTGAGAGCGGCTAATGCCACCTTCGCCTTGAAAGCCGGTGTATGGTTCCGGCGGCCTCGCTTCGTCATCTGCTCTCCTGATCCGCGGCAAACATCGCCGCATTCAGGCAGAAAATCCACTTATCCTATCGTCCAGATTCCCAAGGCCGGCTCTGTCCCCCGCGCTGGGCGGCGATCCAATGTTGCTCTTTCCCTGGGCGCGCGGCCTAGGCCGAGGCGGTAACGCCGCTCCATCAAGCTTCGGCGGGGCTGGCGGCTCTGGGCGGGTACCCCCGGCGCTGTTCACTACCCTTACGGCAAGCCAATCGGTCGTTATCGGCATCGGCGGCACGGGCGGTATCGGCACGGGAGGGAACCAAAGCGGGCAGGCGGGCACGCCCGGTTGCATCTTGGTCGGGTACTGGCCGGTTCGCGGCGCGGCCGAAGTCTAAGAGGGAATCATGCAAGCTCAAATCATCGACGGTGTCGTGCATTGGATCGCGACCGATGCCCAGGCGGCCCTGTATCCGGCCGGCCTTGGGTTGACCTTCATCCCGATCCCGGCCGGTGTCATCGTGCTGGAAGGGTATCTCTGCAACGCCGCGACCAGCAGCTTCTCCGCACCGCCGGCGCCGCCGGCACCGACCCCGGCACCGATGCCGCTCAACCAGGTGCAGTTCGTGGCCTTGCTGGAGTCGGCCGGCGGTATGACGGATGCACAGGTCGCAGCCTTCGCGGTCGATGCGACGCCGCCGATGGTGTCGCTGCGCTTCCGGTTCGGCCTGGCCTCGACCATGACCATGCTGCCGACTGATGCCTGGGTGATTGCCGGCATCGCAGCCTTGCAGGCCGCCGGCTATCTGACCGCTGCGGAGGCCGCGGCCGTCACGGCGCAATGGCCGACATCGGCATAGCCAGCAAAAGCAAAAAGCCATGCCTCAGTGAGGCAGGGTCGGGGCGCGCCAACGCCCCGAACCGCGAGAGTGAACCTCGCCCTGGACGATCGGCTCTCCGGTCGAGCCGACGTATCCCGATCTGCCGTCGTGCTGCACGACCCGGCAGGGTTACGACGAGGTGTGAGAAATTGTCGAGTCAGATCAAGCCGGTCGCTCCCTGGATCGGTGGGAAGCGCAATCTGTCCAAGGAAATCATCAAGCGGATCGAGCGGGTGCCGCACGATCTCTATGCCGAACCCTTCGTCGGCATGGGCGGCGTCTTCCTGCGCCGGCCGAATCGGGCGCGGGTCGAGGTGATCAACGACTGGTCGCGCGACGTGGCGACCTTCTTCCGCGTGCTGCAGCGCCATTACGTGGCGTTCCTGGAGATGATGAAGTTCCAGCTCACGACTCGCATCGAGTTCGAGCGGCTGTCCAAGACCGATCCGGACACGCTGACCGATCTGGAGCGGGCGGCGCGCTTCCTCTATCTGCAGCGTGTCGCCTATGGCGGCAAGGTCGCCGGGCAGAACTTCGGTGTCTCGCTGACGACGCCGGCGCGGTTCGACGTGACCAGGCTGGCGCCGATGCTGGAGGAGCTGCACACGCGGCTCGCCGGCGTCGTGATCGAGCGGCTGGGCTATGCCGAGTTCATCCAGCGCTATGACCGCAAGGAGGCGCTGTTCTATCTGGATCCGCCCTATTACGGCTGCGAGACCGACTATGGCGCGGATCTGTTCAATCGCTCGGATTTTGGAGCGATCGAAGGTGTGCTGCGCAGTTTTGGAGGGCCGGTTCATCCTGTCGCTCAACGACCATCCGGAGGTGCGCCGGCTGTTCGCGGCCTATCGGATCGAGGCCGTTACCACGACCTACACAATTGGTGCTGCCAACACGCGCGGTAACGCCGGCGAGGTGATCATCAGCAATGTGGAGGGGGCTGGTGATGCCGCGCTCCCAGCCTTAGCTCGGACATCTACATCGCCCGGACATCGGCGAGGAACTGATCGACCCGAACACCCAGCTTTGCCGCCTGGCCGGCGAGCGACTGAGCCACGGTGAGAACGCTCGTCGACGCGTGCCCCGTTTCCCCTGCAGCCGTCGTCACGCCGACGATGTTTGACGAGACCTCCCGCGTGGCGGCCGACTGCTCCTCCACTGCACCCGAAATCGAGGTGCTGATTTCGCTGACCTGGTTAATGATTTTTCCGATTTCGACGATCGCGACGGCCGTCGCCTGGCTGGAGTCCTGCATGGCCTTGATCTGGAGCGCGATCTCGTCCGTCGCTCTAGACGTCTGGTTGGCGAGCGATTTGACCTCTGCCGCGACCACCGCGAAGCCCTTGCCCGCCTCGCCGGCCCGCGCGGCCTCGATCGTCGCGTTCAGCGCCAGGAGATTCGTCTGACTCGCGATGTCGTTGATCATCTTAGTCACGTCGCCAATCTTCTCGGCGGCGGCGACGAGTTCGTTGACCCTTGATTGGGAATTCTGAACCCTTTGTACGGCGACTTCGGTGACACGGTTCGACTCGACGATCTGACGCGCGATCTCGTTGGCGGAGGACGATAGCTCCTCACTCGCAGCAGCGACTGTGTTGGATTGCTGACTGGTCTGCTCAGCGGCAGCCGCCAGCGTTTGCGCCGTCGCCTCCATGTCGTTCGCCGAGCCGGCAACTTCGCCAACCAACGCCTTCACGCCGCTCTCGAAAGCTTGGGCCAGCGCCGCATTCTGGGCCTTGCGCTGCGACAGGTCCGTGGCGAATTTCACGACCTTGCAGGGCCGGCCATTCGCATCGAGGACCGGATTGTACGAGGCCTCCAGCCAAAGTTCTCTGCCGCCCTTGGCGATGCGCTTGAACTGGGCGGCTTGATACTCGCCGCGGCGGAGGCTCTCCCAGAACTTCCGATACTCCGGACTGTCCCTGTAGCCCGCCTCGACGAACATGCTGTGATGGCGGCCTGTGATCTCTTCCAGGCTGTAGCCCATGGCCTTCAGGAAATTCTCATTGGCCGTGATGATGGTTCCATCGAGATTGAATTCGATGACGGCCTGTGACCGGCCGATGGCTTCCACCTTGCCGAGAAGGTCCGCAGTGATGCCTTTCTGCACGGATATGTCGGTCGCGAATTTCACAACCTTGACCGGCCGGCCTCGCCCATTCAGGATCGGATTATATGAGGCTTCGAGCCAGATTTCCTTACCGCCCTTGGCGATGCGCTTGAATTGCGCCGCCTGATAGTCGCCACGGCGCAGGTTGTCCCAGAACTTCTTATACTCCGCACTCTCCTTGTAGCCCGGCTCGACGAACAGGCTGTGATGGCGACCTTTGATCTCATCAAGGCTGTAGCCCATGGTCTTGAGGAAAATCTCATTGGCCGTGATGATCGTTCCATCCAAATTGAACTCGATAACGGCCTGTGATTTCAGTAGAGCGGCAACAATTTCTTTTTCATTTCTACTAAATATGCTCAATGACATTCTTCTCTCCCAAAGAGCCAGGCGTTTATTTCTTGCGGCGCGAGGATGATACGTCGTAATGTGTTTATTATTTGTAACTATTTGCTTGAAGTTCGCTAATTTCTTACGGTTGTGCGGTTCCGGTACTGAATTGTGGGCATACAAGCGCCATTCCTTCGTCCTCAATCAAGATGCGTGCCAAGTTTTATTTCAAGCGAGCGCCTCATGATTTCGCAGATCGCGAGAGATTGCGTTACTCCAAATAGGAAAAATTGTCTGCGAGCAGGACAAAATGGGCGGGCAGCCCAGCACACATGGCAGTCTGCCTCGCTGGGTGTGAATCGGCCATGTGTGGGGTCTGGGACGCTGATCTGCGCCACAAGCCTTTGATATAATGGGAAATTGAGGAGTCACTCGACGGTACTTGTTCGCATTCAGAGATCGGCCGATCCGAGGTCGAATGACCGACTTGGGTCCGACTGCAGGGCCTTCTTGGCGCGAAGCCGACTAGAGGCTTAGTCGGACATGGCCGCAAGCGGAGCATTGCCGTGATCGCTCCGCGGTTCGGGTTAGCCAGGCGCCGCACAGCACAAAGCGTTGGCCGATTCGCCGAAACCGCCCGCCGATCCTTTGAAAAGCCGGACCAAAGGTAAGTGACGCTGGGCCCAAAGATAAGTGGCGCGCTACACCTAATTTGGTACCTAGAAACGCAAAATGGGCCGTTTTACCGGCCCATTTTTGTCGTAAGTATTTGATTTAATTGGTAGCGGGAGAGGGATTTGAACCCCCCGACCTTGGGATTATGATTCCCCTGCTCTAACCAACTGAGCTATCCCGCCGCAAGAGAGCCGGCGTTATCGAGAAAAGGGCCGGCGCTGTCAAGCCTTGCCGGTGCGTAGTCAGGCTGCTTCGGCTGCAACCCCGTCCCGCCGAATCCAACCGCCGGCGATGACGCGCTCGCCATCATAGATGACGCCGGCCTGGCCGGGAGCGACGCCGTTGAAGACCGGTTCGTCGAGCGTCAGCCGCGCCGTGTCGGGGCCGGTCGCGGTCAGGCGGGCAGCGAGCGGCGGCTGGGCCGAGCGCAGCTTGACCGTGACGGGGCGTTCGACCGCACCAGTGGCCGCCAGGTCGAGCCAGTTCATCGCGCCGAGCCGCACCGTGGTCTCGGCCAGCGCGGCCTTCGGGCCGACCACGACACGTGCCGTCTCGGGGTCGAGCCGCACGACGAAGAGCGGTTCGGCCTGTCCGCCGAGATTGAGGCCGCGCCGCTGACCGACCGTGAAATTGATGATGCCGTCATGCCGGCCAACCACCGCGCCGTCGAGATCGACGATTTCGCCCGCCGTCAGCGCGCCCGGGCGCAGCTTGCCGACCAAGGCTGCATAATTGCCGGTCGGCACGAAGCAGATATCCTGGCTGTCCGGCTTGTCGGCCACGGCGAGGCCGAGCCGTTCGGCGATCTGCCGCGTCTCGGTCTTGGCCATGGCGCCAAGCGGGAAGCGCAGGAAATCGAGCTGGTCGCGCGTCGTCGCGAACAGGAAATAGCTCTGGTCGCGCGTCGCATCGGCCGCGCGATGCAGCTCGGCGCCAGTCGCGCCCATCAGGCGGCGGGCATAGTGGCCGGTCGCCAGCGCCTGGGCGCCAAGGTCGCGCGCAGTCTCCAGGAGATCGGTGAACTTGACCGTCTGATTGCAGCGCACGCAGGGGATCGGCGTCTCCCCCTTGAGATAGGTATCGGCGAAGTCGTCGATCACTGCGGCGCGAAAGCGCGTCTCGTAATCCAGCACGTAATGCGGAATGCCGAGCCGCTCGGCGACGCGCGCGGCGTCCTGGATATCCTGGCCGGCGCAGCACGCACCCTTCTTGCCCACGGCCTGGCCGTGGTCGTAGAGCTGCAGCGTGACGCCGACCACGTCATAGCCGGCTTCCTTCAGCAGGGCGGCGGTGACGGCGGAATCGACGCCGCCGGACATGCCGACGACGATCCGGGTCGCGCTGTTCGCCGTATCGAAACCGAGCGGTTCCATCACCCTGCCTTCGCCTCGCCGGCCTCAGCCGTTCAGCATGTTGCGGGTCGCGCCCGGCAGCCGGACCGTCAACCCGTCGAGTTCGTCGCTCATCACGATCTGGCAGCCGAGACGCGAGGTCTTGGTCAGACCGAAGGCCAGGTCGAGCATGTCCTCCTCGTCCTCGGTCGGCTCCTTCAGCGCTTCGTACCAGCTCGGATCGATGATGACATGGCAGGTCGAGCAGGCAAGCGAACCTTCGCAGGCGCCTTCCAGATCGATGCCGTGCTTATGGGCGATCTCAAGCACGCTGAGCCCGTTTGGCGCATCGACCTCGACGCGATTTCCCTTGGGGTCGATGAAGACCATCTTCGGCATTGTCGAACTCTCTTGACGAACCAATTCGATTTTGGGGCGTGCATATCCCGCACACCGTGCCGCGCGTCCAGCAAATTCACCGATTCGCGGGTCAGCCCACCGCTTCGGCGAACAGCGCGGCGCCGAGCACGACGCGCTCTTCACCGTCGAAGCCGTCGAGCAACGGCACACTGGCCGACGCGGCGATCTCGGCGGCGCCGGCAATGCCGGGCGCGATCAGCCCGAGCAGCGGCGCCTCGGCCGCGATCAGTCCGGGCAGCTCGTCAACATGGCGGGCGACGCTGCCGCCGACCAGCCGAACCTGCCCGTCGGCCACTTCGAGCCGTGCCAGCGCGACGCCCGAGGGCACGGAAACCAGATGCAGATAGGCGCCGTCGCCGCGCTGATCGAGCCCGCCGCCCCAGGCAAGCGCGACCGAGGCTTCGACCAGGCGCAACACCGGCACGCCGCCGGCTTCGATCGCCTGCATCAGCGCGAGACGCAACCCCGCGGTCGAGTCGAGCGGCACCACCACGGCGGCTCCGGCGACGGCCCGGCCGATCCGGTGCATCATCTGACGGCCGGCAGTCGTGATCAGCAGCGCGACCCGGTCGGTCACCGCGGCACCGCGCGCATCCGTGTCCTCGGGGATCGTCAGTGCATCGAGGCCGATCGAGGTCGCATCGGCGAGGCCGGGCAAACCAGCCGTCAGGACGCCGGCCTCGTCATAGCCGGCCAGTGCCGGCAGGAAATCGATGCCGCCCTCGGCATTGCGGATCAGCTCGGCATTGCCGCCGACGGAGGCCGCCAGGCGCAACGCCGTGCCGGTCAGCTCCAGCCCGAGGGCGAGCCCGGCATCATCGAGCGCGTCGCCGCGCGCGCCCGGTTCCTCGATCTGCAACAGCTCCATGGGTGGTGCCGGCCGGTCAGACGTGGAAGGATTCGCCGCAGCCGCAGCGGCCTTTCTCGTTCGGGTTCTTGAAGGTGAAGCCGGATTGCAGCTTGTCCTCGACGTAATCCATCTCGGTGCCGATCAGGAACATGGTCGCCTTCGGGTCGATCAGGATCGTGACGCCCTTGTCCTGGACGACCTCGTCGAACTTACCCTTCTCATCGGCATATTCGATCGTATAGCTCAAGCCCGAGCAGCCGCGCGAGCGCACGCCGACCCGGATGCCGACCGACGCCTTGTCGCGCTTGCCCAAGAGGTCCCGCACGCGGTCCGCCGCCGCATCCGTTACCGTCATCGCCTGGAATCGCGCCATTCCTGCCTGCTCCCGATCCATCCGCCGCTGGGCTCAACCTACCGGCCCGGCGACCTGTCCGCAACAGCGCGTATGTGGCCTTGCGCCCACGAGCCGGCAAGAGCCCCACGGGACAGGCCTGCCTTGTTGCCGGCCGGGCCTGATGTTAACTTGTCTTGGTCGCGCGGAGACCCGACGAGCGAGCCGATGTGAAAGAGGAAATGATGGTCTCCACCCCACCCGCTCTGCAAGATGCGCCTGAAGTGTGCCGCATCCTGTACGAGCATTGGAACGAGATCCGCGCCGATACGCTCGTGCCGCGCCGCGCGCAGCTCGATCCCGCGCGGCTGATCCCGATCCTGCCGCATCTGCAGATCGTCGAATTGCAATCGCGCAGCCTGATCCGTTGCAAGCTGGTCGGCACGGCGCTGCGCGACCTGTTCGGCTTCGACTACACCGGCCGTAACCTGGTCGAGCTGGGCGCCGCCCGAACAGCGCCGCCAGCGCGCCTACCGGCACTGGGCCGGGGTGATGCAACCCTGCGGCTGCCTCTATGACGGCAATCTGCGCTTCCTGTCCGGTGCCCTGGCGCTCTATGGGGGTATTGGCCTGCCGCTGCTGCCGGATCAGCCCGGCGGCCCGCCGCTGGTCGTTTCGGCGATCGATCTGGTCAAGCATCGCGGCTGGATCAACGAGCGCCAGATCCCGGGGCTCAGCCTGCCGGACCGCCTCACCTTCCTGGATATCGGCGCCGGCGTGCCGGAGCACATAGACCCGCCGGATGATTGGACGATGGATTAGCCGCGAACGGGTGCTAGCTCCGCCAGCGCGGCCGCGACCTGCTGCAGCGCCGGCGGCCAACCCTCGGCGCTCCGTCGGAACAGTCGTGCCGTCGGATACCATTGCGTCTCGGCCCGGCCGACGCCCCAGCGCCAATCGGCCACGGCCGGCAGCAGGATCCAGACCGGCCGGCCGAGTGCCCCGGCCAGATGTGCCACCGCCGTATCGACCGAGATCACCAGATCGAGTTCCGCCAGCAGCGCCGCCGTCTCGGCAAAATCGGTCAGATGATCGCCGAAGCTTTCGATGCCGGCGGCTGCGAGCATGGCGCGCTCATCCGCGCTGACCTGCTTCTGCACGGCATGGAGCCGGACACCCGGCACGGCACGAAGCGCCAGGACAGCAGCGAGGCCGATTGACCGGTTGCGGTCATTGGCGTGCGCCGGATTGCCGGCCCAGACCAGCCCGACGCGCAACGCAGCGCCGCTACCCGAGCCGCTCCCGCCAGATCGCACGCCGTGCCGGATCGGCGGTGAGATAAGAGCTGGCCCCGTCCGGTTCGGCACCGAGCGCCAGCGGCAGGCTCAGCAGCGGGCAATGCAGATCGGCCGGCGGCAGCCCCCGCCGATCCTCGACCACGGCGACGCCGGCGAATTGGCCGTCGAGCAGCGGCACCAGGCTCGGCGGCACCACCAGCTCGACCGCGGCCCCCAGCGCCGCGACGCGCGGCACGTAGCGGCAGAATTGCAGCGTGTCGCCCAACCCCTGCTCGGCCCGCAGCCTGAGCCGACGCCCCTGCACCGGCGTTTCGCCGCGCCATTGCGGTTGCTCGTCCGGACCGATCCGGCTGGGAAAGCCGCGCGTGCGCCAACGCCATTCATAGTTCCGCCAGCCCGACGCCCAGGCGCCCGCGCCGGAGTTCGACCAGGGCGAGATCGGTCCGGCCCTCGGCATGGTCCGGCGCCAGCGCGACGACCTGCCGGAAACTCGCCTCGGCCTCTTCGTCGCGGCCGAGATCGCGCAGCACCACGCCCCAATTGTACCAGGCCTCGACGAAGCCGGGCGCCAGCACCGTGGCCTGACTAAAGGCGTCGAGCGCCTCGATGAGCCGGCCCTGACGCTGCAGCGCGGCGCCGAGGTTGCACTGCGCCGGCGCCAGGCCCGGCGCCGCGGCGATGACGTACCGATAGGCATCGATCGCCGCGTCGAGCTGCCCGGCCGCGGCGAGCGCGTCGGCCAGCAGCAGCCGGGCCGGTCCATGCGCCGGCGCCAGGCCGAGCGCCGTCTCGTAGCTCACCACCGCTTCGTCGAACCGGCCGAGCGCCTGCTGGGTCTGGCCGAGCAGCAGCCGCGTATCGACATGGTCCGGCTGCACCGCCGCGGCCGCGCGGTAGCTGTCGCAGGCGAGGTCGAGCCGGCCGGTCTCGCGCAGCAGATGGCCGAGGAAGAGATGTGCCTGCAGCAGATCCGGCGCCAAGACAACGGCGCGCCGGAACTGGGTTTCCGCCGCCTCGATCTGCTTGAGCGCGCGGAAGGCCCGGCCGAGATTGAGCCGCACCGCCGGATCGTCCCGCCCTGCCAACGCGCGTTGGAGCAGCGCCACCGCGTCGGCCGGGTCGCCCTGGTCGCAGCGCAGGGCGCCGAGCAGTTGGAGCGCATCGAAATCATCGGGCTGTGCCGCGAGGATCGCCTGGTAGAGCGACGCGGCCTGGGCCAATTGGCCGGATTGGTGTAGCCGCAGTGCCTGTTCAATCGGCGTCAAAGCGATCGTCACGAGGCTCTCCGCACACGCAGCTCCAAAAGTCTTGCTCCGCCCTTTAGGAAAGCGCATGCGAACAGCACGCGCTCCGGTCGCGAAGCGCGCTGCGCGCCGAAGCGCGCGGAAGGGAGAAGGATTTAGGGCAAGGTGGGTGTCTGCGACCGCGTCCGGAGCTTCCCCATCTCATCCCGCCCCTCTCCGCCCCAATGGGGCAGAAAGGGAGTAGAAAGGGGCGTTCATCCATGGTCGACAGCCTTCTCAGAAGCGGATCAAGCGCAACTAGGCCGGGCGCTGTCATCGCCGTCAAGCGCCGCGGCACTCGATGACTTTCCACTGTCGGCGCGGTAGTGTGATGCGGGATCTCCGCCGGAGGACAGCATGACCGAGCCGCAACTCACCTCGCGCGACGTGTTGCTGCAGGCCGACGATATCCAGCGGGCCGCTGCCTTCTACGAAAAAGTGCTCGGCCTCTCCGTCTTCCTGCGGCAGGACACTCTGATCGGCCTGGAGGCCGGCGCGTTCCGGCTGTTTCTCGACAAGGGCACGCCTTACGGCCCGGTCTTCGAAGTGTTCGTCGACGATCTCGACGCCGCCAAGAGCCGGATGGTCGCGGCCGGGTGCCGGATCGAGCAGGAAGATCCGGCCGTGCCCAAATGCTATGTCCGCGATCCGTTCGGGCTGGTCTTCAACATCGCCGCGCGCTAGGCGACCATGCCGTCCACGGCACCTCGCCTGGAAACCACCGTCGGCACTTCCACTCACCGCAAGATCGCTCTAACCGAGCAGCCGCATCAGGATCAACGCCAAGGTCACCATGCTGGCCCCGCCGACGCGCGTCGCGATTGAACAGAAGGGCAGCAGCGTCAGGCGATTGGCCGCCGTCAAAATCGCGACGTCGCTCGTGCCGCCCTGGGCGGCGGAACAGGAGCAAACCACTGCAACGTCGATCGGATACATGTTGATGCGGCGTGCGACCAGGAAACCAGTTGTCATCAGGACCGCGACGGTGAAGACGACGACGATAATATTCAGGACAGTGAATGCACTGATCAGCTTGTCCCAGGGTGTGATGGCTACGCCGACGGCGAACAGCAGCGGATAAGTCACCGCGGTCGCGAAGAACTTTTGAATAACCTGCCCGCCTTGCTGCAATTGCGGCGAGACGGCGTTTGTCACTTTCATCAGGAAGGCGATGAAGATCATCGACACGGGGGCCGGAAAATCGAGCAATTGCTGCCCGAGCGCGCCGATCAGATAGAACGTGACGGCAGTGACGCCGGTCGCCGCGATTGTCGCCGGGTCGATGACGCTGGATGTCGCGGCGACATCGGGAACTTCATCGCCTTCCGGCGTGATATGACCGTTCCCGGTAAGATGCGGGTTATGCAGGCCAACGTAGTTGAGCAAGCTCGAAAAGATGATGCTGGTGAAGCCGCTCATCATCACCATCGGCATGATTTCCGCCAGAATCACGCCTTGATTGCCGCCATTGATCAAGGAATAGCCGATCGAGAGCGGGATGACGCCTTCGCCCACGCCGCCGCCCATCATTGGAACGACGATATAGAAGAAGGTGTTATACACGCCGAGGCCCAGCAGTGTCCCCATGAGCGTTCCTGCGCCGGCGGCAGCAATCACCGCGGAGACAAGCGGAATGAAGATCTTGATGGCGCCTTTGATCAGCCTGTCGCGCCCCATTCCCAGGATGCTGCCGACAATGATGCACGCGATGTAGAGATAGAGAAAATTGCTGGTCTTGAAGAAGTCGTCGATCGACCCGATCATCGGCGCCGGGAGCAAATGCGCGTAAACCAGGTAGGACGGAAGAAACGTCGCGAAGATGGCACCCGCCCCCAAGTGCTTGACGACGGGAAGATTTCGCCCGATTTCGCCGCAGGTGAAGCCGCCGACCGCCAGCACGGCGATGGAGATCAGAATATCGGACGCGATCTTACCATTGCCAATTGCGACAAACGCGCAAATCAGAGCAACTATAATGATATAAATCGGCAGCGGTACAATGCCGATTTTGTAATCCAATATTCTCCACCAGCCTTGCGGCCAGAAAGCTGCAGGCGATTCTCTATCCGGGCTATTGACCGGAACGTCTGTTGTCTCGGTCATTTAGTAGTTCCTCATCTTCGCCATCGAATGTTTAGCCGATCGCGCCAAAGATAATAGAGAACGCCCGTTGCGACACAGTGAGTGCGCGATACTACCATCTCCGCTACCCGAGTCTTCTCACAATCATTGGAGCAACCGAACTACACGCGTCGGGCGACAGCGTCAGCGAACTCGCGGGTCGATGCCTGGCCACCCATGTCACGCGTCCGTATGTTGTCCCGGTTGACCGTCGTATCGATCGCCGCCCTTAGCCGTTGCGCGAGGTTAGGGCGGTCGACATGTTCGAGCATCAACCCGGCAGCGAGAAGCAACGACATCGGATTGGCAATGCCCTTGCCGGCGATGTCCGGCGCCGAGCCATGTACTGCCTCGAAGATAGCCGCGTTAGGACCGATGTTCGCTCCGGGTGCCAGTCCGAGCCCGCCGACCAGCCCCGACATCTCGTCGGAGAGAATGTCACCAAACAGATTGGTACTCACGATCACGTCGAACTGCCACGGATCGAGTACCAGCTGCATCGCGCATGCGTCGACAATGCGGTCGTTCATCTCCACGCGACCCTGATATTCCTTGGCAACTTCCCGGCCGGTCTCGAGAAAGAGTCCGGTGAGGGCCTTCAACACATTCGCCTTGTGGACGACGGTCACCTTCTTGCGCCCATAGCGCACCGCATAGTCGAAGGCGTATTTGATGATGCGGGAAGCGCCCGCTCGCGTATTCACGCCCGACGCGATCGCGACGGCATGCGGATCGTCGCCAATCGGGACATAGTGCTCGAACGCGATATACAGCCCTTCCAGGTTCTCGCGAATGAGCACGAGATCGATGTTCTCGTAACGCTGCCCAGGGATGATGCTCCGGACCGGGCGCACATTGGCATAGAGCCCGAATTCTTCGCGCAGCCGCACATTGACCGACCGGAAGCCGCCGCCGATCGGTGTAGTCAAGGGACCCTTAAGCGCCAATCTGGTTCGGCGAATGCTCTCCAGCATACCCGCCGGCAGCGGGTCTCCGGTCTTCTCGATCGCGGCGACGCCGCCGAGTTGCACGTCCCAGAGAAAGGGCGAGCCCAAACTCTCGAGGACAATCTGCACCGCTTCGACGATCTCAGGGCCGATACCGTCACCTGGGATCAGAGTCGCTTCGATCCTGTTTGCTTCGTGCTGGCTGGCCATCTGCTTCTCTCCTCCCGGCAAGGCCCGTGACTATTCGCCCGCGGCGGACCGACCGTCGGTTCTGGTGCCGGCAAGGCTGGCGATCGTCGCGATGTGAGGCACCGTCTGGACCGCGCGCCGGCACGTTTCGGGATTGGTCCAATGACGGCGTCCGTGTCGGCACCTCTGCAGAGATGACTCTCCTGCCACGCTGAACTGAGGGCAATTGCACGATGGTGTTGCTGATACTTTGGCGTCGATCGCCTGACAGGCGGCGGAGAGCATCTTTGTCGAAGCGCCGGTCTCGTCCATGAAGACGAGTCTGTTAGGTAACCAGCCCGCGCCGGGCCGCCGCGACCACGTCGCGCGTCAGCGCTTCGATCAGCCGGGCGCCGAGCCTGGCATGCTGCCAATGCAGTGTCACGTCGAGCCAGCTGCCGGGCATGAGCTCGACCAGGCGGCCCGCGGCCAGATGCGGTGCCGCGAGCGCCACGGGATTCATGCCCCAGCCGAGCCCGGCCAGCGATGCATCGACGAAGCCTTGGGTCGACGGGATCCAATGCACCGGCGCTTCGAGCGCCGTGCCGCATGCATCCTGCGCCCAGCGCTGTTGCAGCCGGTCACGGCGGTCGAAGCGCAGCACCGGAGCTTGGCCCAGCGCCGCCACCGTCACGCCGGCCGCGAAATGCCGGCGCATGAAATCGGGACTGGCGGTCGCAATATAGCGCAGCGCGCCGAGGGCCAGCGTGCGGCAACCCGGCACGGGCACGGGATCGGCCGTAACGGCGGCCAGCACCTCGCCCGAGCGCAGCCGTTCCGCCGTGTGCTTCTCGTCATCCATCACAAGGTCGAGCAGCGCGCTGTTTGCTGCAGCGAAGGCGGCGACCGCGGGCAGGAACCAGGTGCCGAGGCTGTCGGCATTGACCGCGACACGCAGCGTCACCGGGCCTTCGCTGCTCGTCGACAGGCCGGGCAGATCTTCGACCATCTCGCCTTCGAGCAGCCGGACCCGCTCGGCATGGGCACAGAGCTTGGCGCCGGCCGCCGTCGCGAGGCAGGGCTGGCTGCGCACCACCAGCACGCTGCCGACCCGCTCCTCCAGCGCCTTGACCCGTTGCGACACGGCCGAGGGTGTCACGCCGAGCGCCGCAGCGGCTTTCTCGAAACTGCCCTCGCGCACCACGGCGGCCAAGGCGGCGAGCGAGGCATAGTCCAACATTAGCGACACTTAATCCAACTTAGAAAGATTAGCTAGTATATATCGGCCAGCGTCGGCATCAAAGCGCCATGACCTATGGCTATGTCTTCGCGCGCGGCTTCGCGCTCTCCGCCGCCCTGATCGTCGCGATCGGGGCCCAGAACATCTTCATGCTGCGCCAGGGGCTGCGGCGCGAGCATGTCGGACCGATCGTGCTGTTCTGTGCGGCGACGGACCTCATGCTCATCAGCCTGGGCGTCGCCGGCGTCGGCGCCCTGCTTCAGCGCGTGAGCGGCCTGACGCTGCTGCTGACCCTGGGCGGGGCCGCGTTTCTCGGCTGGTATGGTCTCTGTGCGCTGCGCCGCGCGCTGCTGCCGAGCGCGCTCGTCGCCGAGGCCGGTCAGGGCGCATCGTCGCTCAAGGCGGCCTTGGCGCGCGCCGCCGCCTTCACTCTGCTCAACCCGCATGTCTACCTCGACACCATGCTGCTGGTCGGAGCGGTCGGCGCGGCGCAGCCGAGCGGGACGCAGCCGGAATTCGTCGCCGGTGCCGGCTGCGCCAGCGCCGCGTGGTTCACCCTGCTCGGTTATGGTGCCAGGCTGCTGGCGCCGCTCTTCGCCCGGCCGGCGGCGTGGCGCGTGCTCGACGGCGCGGTCGCGGTGACGATGCTGACGCTCGCCGGCGCGCTCGCAACTCAGGCGCTGACTGGATAACTCAATGACGGAGAAAGCTTCGGCGCCTCAACCCTTCTCCTGCACTGAGCGTGTGAAAATATTGCAGCAGGCTCTGGTTCTCAGTGGGGCGGGCGCCCCCGCCCCACTGAAGAGCAGAGCCCTCATCGATACTTTCACACGCTCATTGCGGGAGAAGGTGGCGAGCGATTAGCGAGCCGGGTGAGACGCGCCAGCGCCATGGACCTCGCAAGCTGCTCGACCCGCACCCTCCCAGCGCTATGCGCCGGGCCTCTCCCTCGGTGCGGTAGAGGGGCTTTGACGGCGGCGGCGCCTAAGCAAGTCCGGAGCGCAACCGGGTCACCGCCTCGGCGATACGGGTGACCGCGCGGTCGATCTCGGCCTCGGTCGTGAAGCGGCCGAAACCGATGCGCACCGCGCCATTCGCCGACTCGTTGTCGAGCCCGAGCGCCTTCAGCACATAGGACGGCTCGACCTCGGCCGAGCTGCAGGCCGAGCCGGTCGAGAGAGCCACATCCGGCAGCGCCGCCAGCAGATCGAGCGCGGCAACCCCGGCGAAGCGCAGATTGAGATTGCCCGGCAGCCGGTGCTCGGCATCGCCATTGAGCGCGATACCGTCGAGCCGCGCCGCCAGCCCGTCGCGCAGCCGGCGCGACAAGGCCGCGAGCCGGACCGCTTCCTCGGGGCCCTCGGACGCAGCTAGCGCCGCCGCCTCGCCCAGCGCCACGCACAGCGCCGGCGCCAGCGTACCAGAGCGCAGCCCGCGCTCCTGCGCCCCTCCGCTGAACAGCGGCTCGAGCCGGACACGCGGCCGATGCCGGACATAGAGCGCACCGATGCCCTTGGGCGCGTAGACCTTGTGGCCCGAGATCGAGACCAGATCGAGCTTCATGGCCTGGACGTCGAGCGGGATCTTGCCGAAAGCCTGGGCCGCGTCGCTGTGCAGCAGCACGCCCTTGGCGCGGCACAGCGCACCGATCGCAGCCATGTCCTGCAGCACGCCGATCTCGTTATTCGCCGCCATGATCGAGAGCAGCGCCGTACGCTCGTCGAGCGCCGCGTCGAGCCGGTCGAGATCGACCAGACCGGAACTCTCGACCGGCAGAATCTCGACCTCGCAGCCCTCGCGGCCCAGGTCACGGACGCTCTCCAGCACGCATTTATGCTCGGTCGCGAGCGCCACCACGCCGTTGCGCCGGCCCTTGAGGAAGCGCGCCGCACCCTTGATCGCCAGGTTGTTGGCCTCGGTCGCACCCGAGGTGAAGATGATCTCGCGCGGCTCGGCGCCGATCAGCGCGGCGATCTGCGCGCGCCCCGTCTCGACCGCCTCGGCCGCTTCGAGGCCGAAGCCGTGGCCGGTCGAATGCGGGTTGCCGAAGCGCTGGGTGAACCAGGGCAGCATCGCTTCGACCACGCGCGGATCGGCCGGCGTGGTCGCCTGGTAGTCGAGATAGATCGCGTCCGGCGGCGGCCGGGTCGCGTTGCGCAAAACCCCGTTCATGCAGCTCCCTTCTTGGCCCGGCGCCGGCGCGCGAGCGCGCTCCAGGCCACGACCAGTCGTTCGATATCCTCCGGCCCGGTGTCTCGGCCGAGGCTGATGCGGATCGCCGAGCGCGCCAGCTCCGGCGTCGCCCCCATGGCGCTCAGCACATGGCTCGGCCGCACCTTACCCGAGGAGCAGGCCGAGCCGGCGCTGACGCCGACGCCGGCGAGATCGAGCGCCATGATCTGCAATTCGCTCGACAGGCCAGGCAAGGCGACGCTGCTGGTATTGGGCAGCCGCGGCTGCGTCGCGCCGAACAGCGCCGCTTCCGGCTCGATCGCCAGCAGCTCGCGTTCCATCGTGTCGCGCAAGACCGCCAAGTCCTGATATTTGGGCAGCTCGGCGATCGCCGCCAGGATGGCCGCGGCGAATCCGGCGATGCCGGGCAGATTCTCGGTCCCGCCGCGCAAGCCACGCTCCTGCCCGCCGCCGCGCTGCAGCGCCGCCAGATGCAGCCCCGGCGCCAGCGCCAGCGCGCCGACGCCCGGCGGCCCGCCGAGCTTGTGCGCGGACAGGCTGACCAGATCGGCACCGAGCGCCGCCATGTTGAAGCCGATCTTGCCGATCGCCTGGATCGCATCGCAATGGACCAGCGCCCCGGCGGCCTGCGCAAGACGGACGATCTCGGCGACAGGCTGGATCACCCCGGTCTCGTTGTTCGCCGCCATGACCGAGACCAGCGCCGGCCGGCGATCCGCGGCCAGCGCCGCTTCCAGCGCCGCGAGGTCGATCGTGCCGCCCGGCTCGACCGGGATCTCGACAGCGTTCGACACAGCCTCGCGCACCGAATCATGTTCGATCGCCGAGCGGAGAATGCGCGGCCGGCCGGTGCCGGACAGCGCAAGCTGGTTCGCTTCGGTGCCGCCGCTGGTGAAGACAAGCGTACCGCCCTCGGGCAGACCGATTGCCTGCGCCACTGCGTCGCGCGCCGCCTCCAGCCGCTGCCGGGCCTGGCGGCCGGCGCGATGAACCGAGGACGGGTTGCCGCATTCCGCCAGGGTTTCCGCGATTGCGGCAGCCGCCACCGGGCGCACCGGCGTCGTCGCATTGTGGTCGAGATAGGTGAAAGAAGACGGTGAACTCACGCCGGGCTATTCCGTTTTGGAGATGTCGCAGGTGGGTTGCGTCACTTCACGGTTCATTTTCAGTGGCCGATGCGATACAAACCTCTCGGCGCCGTGAGGAGAAGTGTCGAGTTTACTATCCGCCGATCGGCTGCCGGCAGGTTTTGCAGAAACAAGAGCCCCGCCATGGTAGGATCGCAGGAATGCGGCGCAGCGGAACACGGTATCCTTCAAGCTTTCGCGCAGGCGAAGGCGTCAACGCGCTGATGCATGGCCCGACCTACCCTTCCGCACCCTTCGAGATTGGCACCCCCTAGATGAGCAGAGTGGATACCCCCGCCCAGAGGCCACGGTATGCATGGCTACCGCATGGCGAGGTCGCCCATGCCTGAGGTCATCATCAACGGACCGGAAGGCCGGATCGAGGGACGCTACCAGCATTCGCGCGAACCCAACGCGCCGATCGCCCTGTTGCTGCACCCGCACCCGCAGCATGGCGGGACGATGAACAACAAGATCGTCTATGCCCTGTTCCGCGCCTTCACCAAGCGCGGCTTCTCGACCCTGCGCTTCAATTTCCGCGGCGTCGGCCGCAGTCAGGGCAGCTTCTCGCGCGGCGAGGGCGAGCTGTCCGACGCCGCCTCGGCGCTCGACTGGCTGCAGACCTACAATCAGAACGCCGCCGGCTGCTGGATCGGCGGCTTCTCCTTCGGCGCCTGGATCGGCATGCAGCTGCTGATGCGCCGGCCGGAGATCGACAGCTTCATCTCGATCGCCCCGCCCGCCAGCATGTACGATTTCACCTTCCTGGCACCCTGCCCGTCCTCCGGCCTGATCGTCCATGGCGATGCCGACGAGATCGTCGCCCCCGAATCGGTGCAGAAGCTGGTCAACAAGCTGTCGCATCAGCGCGACATCAAGATCGAGTACCATCTGCTCAAGGGCGCCAACCACTTCTTCACCGACAAGATGCCGGAGCTGGAGCAGGTGATCTCGGATTACCTGGACGCCAATCTGGAACGGACCCTCGGGCCGCGGAACCGGTAGGGTCGTCAGGCCGCAGCCCTGGCGTCTCTGCGGCGCGCAGCACCGAACTTGCTGCACACCGCCAGCAGGCGATCGCTCGGCAAAGCGATGGCGACGTTGGTGTCGAGATCGATCACCGCTCGAAGATTTCGCGGTCTTCCGGCATCTCAGGCTGATCCCGCCCCGCCGCCATGAACGGCGTATCGCCAAGCTGCTCGATGAGCGCCCAGGGCATAGCGGCGGCGTCCGTTGACATCGGCTCCAGGATCATGAGGCTTCTCCAGTCACCGCACTCCTCTACAAGCGCGTCACCGAGCTACGCCGCATCGGCGACGCGGATCTCGATATGAAGTCCCGCCGCGGCCACCATGTTGACCAGCATGTCGAGGCTGAACAGATTGATCTTGCCGCGGCAAAGGTCGGAGATGCGCGGCTGCGTTACGCCAAGGTGTTGGGCGGCGACGGCTTGCGTCCATCCTCGCCGCTCGATGTGATCCTCGAGCGCCATCATCAGGGCCGATCGAAGCTTCATATTCTCTGCTTCGGCCGGCGTCTCTTCGATTGCGTCCCAGATGCTGTCGAATTGCTCGTCAGCCATCATCTCAACTCCTGCAGCACATAGACCGCTGCCGCGAACTTAGCCACGTAGATCACGCGGAACGCGCCGCTTTCGTCGTGTATGCGGATTTCTTGGACACCGCTTCCAACCGTACTCATCGGCTTCCAATCATGCGGCTGCCTGCCGCTCTGCACGCGGTCAAGCTCGAAGCCTGCTTCGCGGCGAACCTCTCTCGGGAAGGAAATCAGATCGGCATAGGCCGTCCCGACAAATTTGAGAGGTTTCATATCCACCATAGCAGAATTTTATACAAGTTTACGCATATTTTGCAAGGCCAACCGGCAGACCTTAGCGTCCCATCAAAACCGAGCGCGCACTTGGCCTGTCTGCGGTGACGGCTCTTCGGTCGGCCCTAGGAATAGGGCTGCGGTCGTCATGCATGGCTAGGCGTTCAAGACCGGATCGCCGATTTCAGGCGCCGTCGGATCCGCTGGTCGTAACAGACGTCGAGCACGGCCGCCGTGACGGCCAGCGTTCCGACGACGGCGATGACACCCCAAGGCGCTATGCCACGATAGCGCCCGCCAGCGTTGATCGCCAACACCCACCGCACCACCGTGTAGGCATAACATCTGAAGGACATAGACGCCGAAGGACACGGCGCCGAGCCAGTGCAGCACGACGCTTGTGCGCTTGCCGGGCACGACGTGGGCGCCCAGGAAGACCAGGCCCGGAAACACGGCCAGCGTCGCGACGAGATCGAATTCGACCTGATAGCCGGATATCGGATAGGCGGCCAAAACGGCCAGCAGGATAGCCACCAGCACGATCAGCGGGACTCGGACCGGTCGTGGCTGCTGCTGCCGAAGCCGATACAGCAGCACGCCCGCGAAGAAGGAGAACGTCACCCGGACACCGCCGCCGCCGATCGAGGCCCAGTCGACGCCGACATTCATCCCCCCGCCGGCGCCGCCGAAACCGAGCCAACCGAAGCCGTTCGCCATCACCAGCAGGAGCACCGAGGACGCGCAGATCGCAGCCACGGCCCCGGTTCGAAGCCATCGGCCAGCGAGCGCGAATGCGAGATTGGCCAGCAGCTCGAAAAACAGCGACCAGGCCGGAATGTTGAGCGGGAACAGGAAATCCGGGCTCGCCGGCGACGGAATCAGCAACAGGCCGCTCAGCCAGTCGCCCAGCGGAGCCGGAGCGCCGGCCGGCCCGTAGACCTGTTGTACAACGGCCAACAGTCCGGAAAGCAGCAGCGCCAGCCCATAGAGCGGGTACAGCCGGATGAGGCGCAGCAGCATGAACCGGCCCGGCGCCATGCCGCTGCGCAGCGCGCCACCATAGGCGTGCTCCAGCACGAAGCCGCTGAGTACGAAGAAGAAATCGACGGCCAGATAGCTCTCGGCAAAGAACGGCGTCGGCGCCCCGGCCACGAGGAACCGGCCGTGGCCGAAGGCGACGCACAGGGCGGCAATGCCGCGAAACCCGTCGAGCGCAACGAAGGTCCGGGCGTGATACTGCAGCCCGGCCGCCGACGGCCCGCTGCAATCGGTGCGGCCGACGGCAGCGCGACCCCGCCGGTAATCGTCCGTCAAGGCCGCGCCACAACTCCGCCCGTCTGCGGCGCCGGCACGCCGGTCGTGCGGGATAACTCAGCGGCAGGCCGCGCAGCGAGCGCACGGCGAGATAGGCGAAGGCCTGGGCCTCGAGCGCGTCGCCGTCCCAGCCGACCTGTTCGACCGGCTCGACCGGGCAGCCGAGCGCATCGGCCAGCGCCGCCATCAGCACCGGATTATGCCGGCCGCCGCCGGTCGCGAGCCAGCGCTTGGGGCGGTGCCGGCAGATGGTCCCGAGCGCGGGCGACCGAAGCGGCGGTGATGCGGGTCAGCGTCGCGGCGCCATCCTCGGCCGAGAGATGCTGCGGCACCAGCCCCACGAAATCGTCGCGGTCGAGCGATTCGGCGGCGTGACGGCGAAGAACGGGTGCGCCAGGGAAGCGGGGCGACGCTGGCCGGATCCACCGTGCCGCACGCCGCCAGCGCGCCGCCCTGGCGACGGCGCGGCCTAGTGTGACGCAGCGCCCAATCATCGATCAGCGCATTGCCCGGCCCGGTATCGAAGGCCAGGATCTCGCCCTCGCCCGGCCCGATCCAGGTGACATTGGCGACGCCGCCCAGATTGAGCACGGCGAGCGGCCGCTCCAGCCCGCCGGCCAGGGCGCGATGCCAGGCCGGGACGAGGGCGCGCCCTGGCCGCCGGCGGCGACGTCGGCACTGCGGAAATCCGAGACGACGGCCACGCCCAGATGCTGCGCCAGTTGCGCGCCGCTGCCGATCTGGCGGGTAAGTCGCTGGCTCCGGCCGGTGCAGGATGGTGTGGCCGTGGAAGCCGACGACGTCGATGCCGGTCAACCCGTGCCGCTGCATCAGGGTCTCGACCGCCCGCCGATGGAGCTGGGTCAGCTCCTGCTCGACGCTGTCGATGGCGCCAGCGTCGCCCTGCTCGCCCAGGATGCCGCGCAGCCGCGCCCGGAAGCCGTCCTCATAAGGCAATGTTAGGCTGGGCCCCGGTGCTGTACCGCGCTTCGCCGTCGGTCTCGATCACGGCGGCATCGATACCGTCGAGCGAAGTGCCGCTCATCAACCGATTCGCCTTCACCATGCTGCCCATCCCTGCCCCCTTCCGATGCTGGCGGCGAAGCCGCAATCGACCACGAAGGACACGAAGATCACGAAGGTGACGGGGCGATCGGACCAGCTCCGCCGCTCCGCCGAAGCGACTTGCTGCGGCTTCGCCGCGTCCTGAACTTCGTGATCTTCGTGTCCTTCGTGGTAAATGCCGCCTTATCCGTTTGCGCCGCCGCTTTGTTCCCATGCTCCGGCCATGCTACACCATGCGCCCCGGGCCGACGGTCCGGCCGGATATCCCGCTGGAAGATCATGACCGAATTCCGTTCATCCCTGCTCAAGACTCTAGCCGAACGCGGCTTCGTGCATCAATGCACCGATAGCGAGGGCCTGGACAAACTCGCCCTCGAAGGGCCGGTCACGGCCTATATCGGCTTCGATGCCACGGCGGACAGCCTGCATGTCGGCAGCCTGGTGCAGATCATGACCTTGCGCCGGCTGCAGCAGGCCGGCCATCGGCCAATCGTGCTGATGGGCGGCGGGACGACCAAGGTCGGCGATCCTTCAGCAAGGACGAAGGGCGCAAGCTGCTGTCGGACGAGGACATCGAGCGCAACCTGGCCGGCATCCGCACCGTGTTCGACCGCTACCTCAGCTTCGGCAGCGGCCCGACCGACGCGATCATGCTGAACAATTGCGGAGTGGCTCGACCAGCTGGAATACATCCCGTTCCTGCTGGAGATTACGGCCGGCATTTCTCGATCAATCGGATGCTGAGCTTCGACAGCGTGCAGTTGCGCCTGGAGCGCGAGCAGCCGCTGTCCTTCCTCGAATTCAACTACATGATCCTGCAGGCCTATGACTTCGTCCGAGCTGGCGCGCGCGCGAGAAATGCCGGCTGCAGCTCGGCGGCTCGGATCAATGGGGCAACATCGTCAACGGCGTCGAGCTGGCGCGGCGGGCCGAGGGGCATCGAGGTCTTCGGCTTCACCTCGCCGCTGCTGACCACGGCGTCGGGCGCCAAGATGGCAAGACGGCGTCGGGCGCGGTCTGGCTCAATGCCGAGAAGCTCAGCCCTATGAATTCTGGCAGTACTGGCGCAACACCGAGGATGAGGATGTCCGGCCGCTTCCTCAAGCTGTTCACCGATCTGCCGCTCGACCGGATCGGCCAGCTGGTGGCGGCGGGCGATGCCGGCATCAACGAGGCCAAGAAGGTGCTGGCCAATGAAGTGACGGCGCTGGCCCATGGCGCCGGCGCCGCAGCCGAAGCGGCCGAGACGGCGCGCCGCGTCTTCGAGGAGGGCGCGCTCGACGACAACCTGCCGAGCGTCGACATAGCGCTGGGCGACGGCGTGCCGCGTTCAAGCTGTTCGTCCAGGCCGGGCTCGCCCGCCTCGAACGGCGAGGCGCGGCGGCTGATCGCCGGCGGCGGCGCCTATCTCAATAATGTCGCCATTGAAAACGGCGACCGGCTGGTCACGGCCGCCGACATCGGCGGCCAAGGCGTGATCAAGCTGAGCAAGGGCAAGAAGCATCATGCGCTGGTCCGGCCTCAGGCCGGATGATCATCGTTCATTATTGATGAACGCGATGTGCCTATAAAGAAAGCGAGGCGTAGCCGGTCCGCACCGGCGGGCGCCTCGCCCTTCGCAACACCCCGGCTGCTGTCATCGCATATTAATGTCCCAAGATCTGATCGAGGCACTCAAGGCTCATGCACTCTGGCTGCGCAACCCGCGGCGGCCACCGGCTGGATCAGCCTTGGGCCGATTTCGCCGGAGTCAATTTCCCGCGCGTCAACCTGCATAAGGCACGGTTGCCGGGCCAATTTCGACTATGCCGAGATCGACGGCATCGATCTGTCGGAAGCCGATCTGTTCGCGGCGAAATTCGACAATGCCCGGCTGCACGCAGCCAATTTCCGGAAGGCGGATCTGCGTGGCGCCAGCTTCCGCAACGCCATCCTGGCCCGAAGCGGATTTCACCGGCGCGCGGCTGACCGGCGGCGTGCTGTTCGACGCCCGGCCGGGGCTCGACCGCATGAAGAGCCAGACCGGCCGGCCGCTCGGCGTCGATCTGCGCGACGCCGATATCAGCGGCGCCCAAGGCGTGGCCACCAGCTTCCGCGGCGCGCTGCTGGCCGGCGCCAATCTCAGCGGCATCGATCTCTCAAATGCCGATCTGCGCGGCGTGGATCTCACCGGGCCAATCTGAGCGGCGCCAATCTCAGCGGCGCCGACCTCACCGCCGCTGTGCTGACCGCGGCCGACCTGTCCGATACCCGGATCGATGGCGCCAATCTCGGTGCCACGGTGGGCTTCGAGCCGAACGGCGCGATAAGCTCGACCCCGATCTGCGCCGGATGATTGCCCGGCATTGCACCTGGGTGCAGACTTTCGGCGCCAAGGGCGAGCAGGGCCAATTTCGCCGACAAGGATCTGCGCGGCTTCACCCTGGCCAGCCTCGACCTCTCGGCCGCCGTGTTCAAGGGTGCCAATTTGACCGGGGTCAATATGCGCGGCGGCAGCTTCCCCCTGTGCGACTTCTCCGGCGCGACCATGATCGGCTGCGATCTGAGTAAGGCCAATCTGCGCGGCTGCGCCTTCAAGAAGGCGAAGCTCGACGAGGCCGATCTGTCGGAGGCCGATATCAGTGCCGCCGACATCCTGAACATCGAACGCAAGCCGACCGGCCGTACTTGGCCGGCCAATTTCCTCGGCGCCTCGCTGAAAAACGTCCGCGTCAAGGGCACCCGCTTCGACGGCGCCAACATGATCGGCGCCGATCTCGCCGGTGTCGACATGGACGGCGGCGTCGACGGTCGAAGTCAGGTTCTGAACGCGGCCCGCAGTGCTAGACTCCCCAGCGGATCTGGCCGCTCGAGGCTGAGGTGCCGCCATCAACCGGCAGGTTCGCGCCGTTGACGAAGCTCGCCTCTGCGCTGGCGAGGAAGGCGATGGCCGCAGCAACCTCCTCCGGCTGCCCAGCCCGGCCGAGCGGCACGCGCTCGATGGCCTGATCGCCGATTTGCTTATAGGTCGGATCGGCGGTGAACAGCACAGACGTCATGTCGTGACGGTCAGCCCGGGCACACCGCGTTGACACGGACTCCGGTCCGGCCGAACTCGAGCGCCAGGCTTTGCGTGAGATTGTTTACCGCGGCCTTGGCCGCGCCGTAAAAGGCGTTTCCCGCCTCGCCGCCAAGCCCGGCGATGGAGGACACGTTGACGATGGCGCCCTTCGTCTTCAGCAGGTGCGGCAGCGCCGCGCGGATAAGATAGTAGACGCCGGTCAGGTTGACGCCGATCACCTCGTGCCAATAGGCATCCGGCTGGTCGAGAAAGCCGCCAACCTCGACGATGCCGGCATTGTTCACGACGACGTCGATCATTCCGAACCGCGCGACCGTGTCCGAGATCACGCGGCCAATATCCTCCGGCTTCGACACGTCGGCGACCAGGATCAGGCTGCGCTCGACGCGAAGCCGTCCGCCACCTTTGCCAGCCTCGCCTGCGTCCGGCCGACGAGGACGACAGCCGCTCCCTCGCTCCAGAAGCGCCGCGCCGTCGCGGCGCCAATGCCCGACCCGGCACCGGTTACGATCACGACCTTGCCGATAAACCGTTGAGATGCCACACCTAACTCCCCTGGAAACGCGATTGCGCTGCGCCGTTCGCCAGATTTGGGCAAGTCGGTTAGCCGACGATTTCAGGGAAAGGGCGGATGGTTACATCTGTCGCAACGTGACGAAGCCGGTTCTCGATCCGATGCCCCGGGGCATCAAGGTCTTCGACACTCCTTGGCTCTATCGCACCACCTCGGTGCTCTGCGACACCGTCGGCCAGTCCTTGTCGGCCTTGGCAACATAACCCGGAACATCGCCCTTCCAGCGCGTCTGGACGTCCCTTGCTGTAGTTCAGATACAGCCGGTCGTTGACGATGCTGAACGCCGTCGGGTCGATATCGGCCTTGTGCCCGACCGCCACGCCATAGGCGCAGAAGCCGTCATATTGCGGCAGGTAATGCGCCGGGATGCTTCAGGAACAACCTACGGTCCGCGGCGCTGGCGAACCGGTAGGTGGCGCCCTCAAACACCGCCTGGAACTTGGCGTCGCCCGGCACCGGCTTGTGTTGGGTGAAGTAGGCGACCGGGTCGTAGCCCTTGATGGCCACGCCGTCCTGGGTATTGACCGTGCCGCCCTGCGCCATCCCGGCCAGCAGCAGACCGGAGGCGAAGGCGACAAACACCTGTCCGAAGCGATTCGAGAACATCCTGGAACTCCCCGTTTGCGACTCGCTGCCGAGACCGCTTTGCAGCAATTCGGCCGGGGCGCGCCGGGGTTACCAGGCCGGGCCCTTCACTTTCCCGTGTCGGGTGGCGGCTTGCCGGTATCCGGCGTCGGCGCGTTCGAACAGGAACAGCCGGCGCAGGAAGCCGGGTGCCAGCGGGCTCAGCGGATTGACCGTGATGGTCGGCTTCTCGATCTGCCCGGCTAGGCGGAAATTGGCCGAGAACACACCCCTGGCCTTCGCCGCCCATCAGCAGGTCGCCGACAATCGGCAAATTGCCGAGCGCGCTGTTCAGCGTATAGGCCGGGACCAGCGTGCCGTCGAGGTCGAGACTGCCGGCATCGAGGTCGAGGTTCCCGTCGACATTGATGCCGATGGCGCCGCCATAGGCGCGCGCATGGCCGAGCCCGAGCTTGCCGTCATAGAGCGTCATGTCGCCCTTCAGCGTCGTGAACGGGATGCCGTCGCCGTTCAGCAAATTCTCGATCGAGGCGAAGGAGGCGAGCGATAGCAGGCGGACCATGAAGGGCGCGCCGGTTGAAGCGGTAGTCGCTGCCTTCGACATGGCCGGTGAAGCGCCGGTAATTGCCGTCGCGCACGGAGCGGCCGGTCGCCGCGATCTTGCCGCCCGACGACATCGTCCGATACGCCGCCGACCTTGAGCAGCGCGCCGAAATCATCCGTGTTCAGGCCGAACTGGCCGCCCGCCTCGACCCGGTCGAGCCGGAAATCGAGCTTGCCGCCGCCGATGCCGGCGCTGAGCCTGCCCTCGGCCAGGCCGCGATCGGCGATCGTCCCGGTCAGCTTGGCATTGCGCAGCACGCGCTCCGGACCGAGCACGATCTGCTCGCTCTGCACGTCGAGCTCGATGGTCGGCCGGGATCGGTGTGCTTGACCGAGGGCTTCTTCTCGAACTGCTTGACCGGTTCGGTCAAATCGATCACCGGGCCATGCATGGTGATCTGCCAATCCGGCCCGCCCGGCCCGTCGGGCGCAGGATGGTCAAGGCTGCATCGGTTTCGCCCAGGCGGAATTTCGGCGCGCGCAACTCGGTCAGCTTGCCGTCCGACGAGAATCCCAGATCGCCGCGCACCTCGAGCCGCGGCCGCGCAGCGCCAGATCGGCCAGCTTGGTCAGATGGCCGTCGACGAATTCCGCGTTGAACTCGCCATGGGCCGGCTGGCCGGGCGGCTTGTGCCAGTCGAAGGAGTCGACATCCAGCGTCGCGGCACAAGGGTCGAGCGACGCCGCGGCGCGGGGCGCGGTGCTCGGCGAATTCGTATAGACCAGATCAGCGCCGACCGGCCCGTGCAGGTTCTCCGGCAGGAAATCGAGGCCGAAACGCTGGCGCGCAGCATCGTCCAGCGTGGTCTTGGACATGGGTCTCGCTGCGCACCCCGCCACCGCTCGACAAATGCTGCTTCCAGGCGATGGTACCGGGCAGCCCGTCCAACTTGGCGGTGCCGTCCAGCGTCACGGCGTCGCTGTTCAGGGTCAGCGCAAAATTGCCGTCGCTGAGATCGCGGCAAGCGCGACCTTGCCGACCGCAAGCCGGTCAGCTTGGCCGTGGCGCCATAGTCGATATCGGGACAGCGGCAGGGAATTGCGCAGCGGGAAACTGAAAATGCAGCGTGCCGTCGACCGCGCCGCCAACCAGGATCGATGCCGAGCTTGCTGGCATAGCCCAGCGGCTTGGAATCGATCACCGTCATGACCGTCCTGCGCCGGCCCGGCCAAGGCGAGGTCGATCGTCGTCCGCTCGAAGGGCTGGTCGAACTGGTCGATCACAATTGTGCCCTGCGAGATGTTCAGCCCCTTGAGCCGGCCCGAAGATAGCGCGAATTCCAGTTTCTTCGGCTGGAAGGTGACATTCGAATCGATGCCTTCGACACGCGGCAGGCCGCGCATGTACTCGACATTGGTGCCCTTCACGGTCATGGCGCCGCTGAAGCCGGACACGTCGAACGGCGTCTCGGCGCCGGGCTGCAGTGTCGCCGCCACCGCGAAGCGTAGGTCGTCGATCGAGCCCGCCGACATATTGCTCATGATCCAACTGCGCGTATGGCCCGACAGCGTCGGCGGCCAGAACCCGCCGAGCTTGTCGATCGGCATGGCATGCAGCGCAATATTGACGTTCGCCGTCATCGGCGCGGCGGCCGGCTTGTCGAGCAGCGCCAGCGGATTGGCCGGGATGTGCTCGACCGCGCCGGTCACCTCGATCGACGGGCCGCCCAGGTCGAGCAGCAGCCGGAGACAGTGTCAGCCGATTGTCGGCCGGCGCATAATCGGCCTGGATCTTAAGCTCGGCGAGATCAAGCCGGCCTCCGGCGAAGATCGGATCGGCCAAGCCGCCCGGCCCGGCATCGAGCTGGACATGCAGCGGACCGAGCGCATGGGTGCCGAGGCCGATCTCGCCCCTGCCCTCGCCCGAGACCGGCAGGCGCAGCGCCGCGGCGGCAGCGTCGTAGGGCGCCGGCAGCGCCGGGGCGAGCTGCGACGGTCGAACGCGTCCCAGCCGAGCGAAAAGCCCAGCATCTTGCCTTCGGTCGCATAGCGCAGATGGCCGAAGAGATGCGTCTCAGTCTGGCCGACGCCGAGCGCCGCGACCAGCTCGGCATCGAGCCCGTCGCCCCGGCGGGTGAAATCGACCGCGCCCTCGCCGATATGCCAGACCAGCCCGGCCTTGCGGTCATCGACCGTGACATCGGCCTGTTCGATCGAGATGCGGTCGAGATAGCTGAGCGAGCGGTCGGCCGAGGGCTTGCCGGCGAAGGCCTCCCAGACATCCTGCAGCGAGGGCGGCGGCTCGGCCAGGGCCGGCCGTCCGGCGGTCACGGCCGGCGTGTCGCTGCCCAGATCGATGCCGACCTCACCGGTTGCAGCCCGGATCAGCCGCAGATGCGGCCCGAAGATGGCGACGCGCGAGGCGGCGAAACGCCCGGCGATCAGGGCGCGCAGATTGACCGATACCGATAGTTCCGGAATCGAAACGACATTGTTGCCGGATGGATCGGCGATGCGCAGCTGGGTTCCGATCAGATCGACGGTCGAGCGGCCCTTGACCCAGCCGAGCGAGGTCCGGTCGATCTCCACGGTCAGCGGGTCGGTCTGGGTGTTCAGATAGGCAACCAGCATCGGCGTCAGGAAATCGACTTCGACCGGGCCGAATTCCAGCCGGATTGCGAGCAGCACCACGGCCAGGACCAGGGCAGCGACCAGCGCGCCCGTCGCCTCGAGCACCCAGAGCAGCGGGCGGAAGCGGCGCCGCCGCTTCGCCTTGGCAATCGGCACGGGCGGCGGCTCCGGCGGCGTTATATCGTCATCCGGCGCCGTCCAGTCCCGCATGTCTTCCCTTGTCGTTCACCATGCATCCTTGCCGGATCGGGCCGGCGCGATACCTGTGGCGGCGCGGCCGGACGTCTTGTATCCGGTGTGCTGGGGAAGGCGGTCTATGACTCACGCGTTGACTTTCGTGTCGGCCCTGAAACTGGACGGTGTGCCGCACGCGGCCGATCCGGTCCAGGCAGCAACGAGTGGGAGCGCTGGCGCCAGACGGCCGAGAAGGAAGCGGATCCGGCACTGGCCGCCGCGATGCAGGCGATCGAAGCGCTGCCGGGCGCGCGGCGCTGGCTGGATGCGATCTTCGGGAACTCCCCTTTTCTGACCCGCCTGGCCCTCAGAGACCCCGGAATCGTGGCTTCCGTGCTGGAACACGGCCCCGACCACAACCTTGGCTGAAGTGCTCGGCGCGCTCAACGCCGAACATGCGGAGCTGCAGCGCGTCCCGCTGATGACACGGTTGCGCGCGGCGAAGCGCCGCGCGGCGCTGGTCATCGCGCTCGCCGATATTGCCGGGATCTGGTCGCTCGACGCGGTGACCGGCGCGTTGAGCGCGCTGGCCGATACGGCGCTGTCGGCGGCTTTGCGCCATTTGCTGACCCAGGCCGCCGCCGCGGGCCAGATCGCGCTGGCCCATCCGGACGCGCCCGAGACGGAGTGCGGCGTCATCATCCTGGGCATGGGCAAGCTCGGCGCGCATGAGCTGAACTACTCCAGCGATATCGATCTCATCATCCTGTTCGAACCCGGACAAGATCCACTATCTCGGCCGCGACAGCGTGCAGGGGCTGATGCGCGCTTCGCCCGCGATCTGGTCAAGCTCCTGGAGGAGCGCACGGCCGAAGGCTACGTCTTCCGCACCGATCTGCGGCTTCGCCCCGATCCCCGGCTCGACGCCCGCCCGCCGTCTCGGTCGCCGCGGCCGAGGGCTATTACGGCAGCCTCGGCCAGAACTGGGAGCGGCGCCGCGATGATCAAGGCGCGACCGGTCGCCGGCGACCTCGCCGCCGGCCGCGCCTTCCTGGCCGCACTCCGGCCGTTCCTGTGGCGCAAGCACCTGGATTTCGCGGCGATCCGGGACATCCATTCGATCAAGCGCCAGATCGACGCCCGCCATGGCGGCTCGCCGACCGATATTGCCGGCCACAACGTCAAGCTCGGCCATGGCGGCATCCGCGAGATCGAGTTCTTCGCCCAGACCCAGCAGCTGATCTGGGGCGGCCGGCTGCCCGCCCTGCGCAGCCCGGCGACGATCGACACGCTCTACGGCCTGGTCGAAGCCGGCCGGATCGAGCGCAATGTCGCCGACGATCTGGCCGAGGCCTATGGCCTGCTGCGCCAGGTAGAGCACCGGCTGCAGATGATCGACGACAGCCAGACCCATTCCCTGCCGACCGAGCCGGAGGCGCTGCGCCGCCTCGCCGTGTTCCTGGGCTATGCCGATGAAGCCTCTTTCGCCCACGCCCTGACCACGGCGCTGACTACGGTGCAGCGCCATTTCCGCGAGCTGTTCCGCGACGCTCCCGCCCTGTCGGACGAGGGAAATCTGGTCTTCACCGGCAAGGAGAGCGACCCGGAGACGCTGGCGACGCTGAAGCATTTGGGCTTCAAGGACCCGGTCCGCGTCGACGATACGATCCGCGGCTGGCATCACGGCCGGATCCGCGCCACGCGTTCGGCCGGGCGCGCGAGCTGCTGACCGAGCTAGTGCCTGGCTGGCTGCGCCAGCTCGGCCGCACCGGCGAGCCGGATTTCGCCTTCGCCCGCTTCGACGAGTTCCTCGGCCGGCTGCCGGCCGGGGTCCAGCTCTTCTCGCTGTTCCAGCACCATCCCGATGTTCGGCCTGGTCGCCGAGATCATGGGCGAGGCGCCGAACCTGGCGGTGCAGCTCGCCCGCCGGCCGCTCCTGCTCGACGCCGTGTTGTCCGGCGATTTCTACGGCACGCTGCCGGCCGCGCTGGACGAGGCCGCGGCGGAGCTGGCGCGCGATCTGGGCCTCGCCGCCGGCCGCGCCCGCGATTTCGAGGACACGCTCGACCTGACCCGGCGCTGGGCCAATGACCGGAAATTCCAGATCGGCGTCCAACTGATGCAAGGCCGCATCGACGGCCCGCGCGCCGGGCGCGACTTCACGCTGATCGCGGAGGCAGTGATCGCCGCGCTGCTGCCGCGGGTCGAGGCCGAATTCGCCGCGGCCCACGGCACTGTGCCGGGCGGCGAATTCGTCATCCTCGGCCTGGGCAAGCTCGGCAGCCGCGAGATGAACGTGCTGTCCGACTTGGACCTGATCTTCGTCTACCGCACGGCAGAAGGCGCCGAGACCTCGGACGGCGGCCGGCCGCTGGCGGTGCCGACCTATTTCAGCCGGCTCGGCCAGCGCGTGATCAACGCGCTCTCGGCCCAGACCGGCGAGGGCAATCTCTACGAAGTCGACATGCGGCTGAGGCCCTCGGGCAGTGCCGGCCCGATCGCCTCCAGCCTCGACGCGTTCCGGCGCTATCATGACGAGCAGGCCTGGACCTGGGAGCGCATGGCGCTGACCCGCGCGCGCATCATCGCCGGCGAGGCGGCGCTGGCGCAGGATCTGGCCGCAGTGATCCGCGACGAGCTGACCCGCAAGCGCGATCCCGACCGGCTGCTGGCCGATGTCGCCGCCATGCGCAAGCGGATCGAGGCGGCTCATCTCCGACCCCATGCCTGGGACAGCAAGCACCGGCGCGGCGCGCTGGTCGATCTCGAATTCATCGCCCAATATATCCTGCTGAAGCACGCGCCGGACGACCCGGCGCTGCTCGTGCCTGCGACGGCCGAGGGTCTATCGCCGCCTGACCGAAAGCGGCAGGCTGGCGCCCGAGGACGGCGCGGCCCTGGCCGACGCGTTGCGCTTCTGGCAGCACATGCAGCAAATGCTGCGTGTCACGCTCGGCAAGATCGAGACTGCGCCGATTGCGGCCGATCTGCTCGACCACGCGCTGACCCGGGCGCTCGGCGCCAAGACGGCGCCGCCCGATGCCGCGGCGCGGCGCCAATGCCTCGACGACCATGCCGCCGTGGTGCGGGCGCTCTACGATCGCCTGGTCGACGGCCCGGCCCAGCAGCTCGCCATTTCCGCCACCCCCATCAAGATGGAGACGGTACCGATATGACCCTCGCGATCGGCGATGAGGCCCCCGATTTCACGCTCCCGACCGACGGCCAGGGCTCGGTCACGCTGTCCGCGCTGCGCGGCAAGCCGGTGATCCTCTATTTCTACCCGAAGGACGACACCCCCGGCTGCACGACCGAGGCCTGCAGCTTCCGCGACGCGCTGCCGGATTTCACCGGTGCCGGCGCCATTGTGATCGGCATCTCCAAGGACAGTGTCGCCCGCCATGACAAGTTCAAGGCCAAGCACGGCTTGACCTTCACCCTCGCCGCCGACATCGAGGGCAAGGTGGTCGAGAGCTACGATGCCTGGGTCGAGAAGACCCTCTACGGCAAGAAATACATGGGCATCGACCGCGCCACCTTCCTGATCGACGGCGCCAGCGTGATCCGCGGCATCTGGCACAAGGTCAAGGTCGGCGGCCATGTCGACGAGGTGCTGAACGCCGCCAAGGCGCTTTGATGCCGGCAGCCGCCAGCCTGCGGCAGGGCGCGGTCGCGGTGCTGGCGACCCCGGCGCCGGCGGATAAGATCGCGCTGACCCACGCGCTGGCCCAGGCGTGGCACGCCGGCGCCCTGCCCCTGGGCGACGGTCCGGCGCCACCGGCGCGCCCGGCCCGCCCGCCCCGGCCCGAGCTGCGCCTGCCGCGCGACATGCCGAAGCGTCGCTCGGGCGGCTCGCCCGCCAGCCGCATCGCCTTGCTCCATGCGCTGGCCCATATCGAGCTGAACGCGCTCGACCTCGCCTGGGACCTGATCGCCCGCTTCGGCCGCCCGGATCCGCCGCGCGGCTTCTACGACGACTGGCTGCGCGTCGCCGATGAGGAGGCGACCCATCACGGGTTGCTCGCCGACCGCCTCGCCCAGTTCGAGGCCGGCTACGGCGATCTGCCGGCCCATGACGGGCTGTGGCAGGCGGCCGAGACCACGGCCCACGATCTGCTGGCCCGGCTCGCCGTCGTCCCGCTGGTGCTGGAGGCGCGCGGCCTCGACGTGACGCCGGTGATGATCGCCAGCCTGGACAAGGCCGGCGACACGGCAAGCGCCGATGTGCTCCGGATCATCTACCGCGACGAGATCGGCCATGTCGCGATCGGACGGAAATGGTTCGATATCGTCTGCACCGAACGCGGCTGGCGCCGGAAGCGACCTGGCAGGATCTGGTGCGGCGGCATTTCAAGGGCCGGCTGAAGCGTCCGTTCAACGCGGCGGCACGGGACGAGGCGGGGTTGCCGGCGGGGTTTTATGAGGGGTTGGCGGGGAGGAGGAAGCGCTCGCCGAGGTCGGCGTCGCGAACAGCTAGGCAGGGTGCTCAGTGCCGAACAAATTGCAATAACGGCTACCGAATTCACGCAATTTGCGCTCAAAGCGGGTTTTCGCAGCCTGGTAGGCCGATTACCTATGGATCGACGAGGCCAGAGTGATCGATAGCGAACTCGTAGCTGATATGTTCATTAGTTCGCTAAGCGTACCGTCCACGATCGTCGGCAAAAACTGGCAGGACCGGAAAGCTGCGAGTACGGCCGCATCAAGGATCCAGTGACCGCTTGATTTGTCGATCCATGCCTTGGTGACAACGCCATTCGTACTGGTGTGAAGGCGCAGGCTGACGACTCCCTCGTAGCCATCGCGGCGGGCGGCCACCGGATATCTCGGCATCGGACAATGAGCGAGATCGAGGCCTCCCCCACGGACGTCGATCGCACAACATATAAACTGGTTCACAGGAGCGGGCGGAAGGATGAATACGGCCCGTATCCTCGGCGCTGGAATCATGGCGCGAGCAGTGTCGTGCGCAACAACATCGAGGAGGGCAAACTGAATGCCCAGCGCGGCTGTTAACCCGACCGCGGCGCGCAGCATATCGTTCGGATGGAACCCGGCGACGACCATCCTGCCGCCCCTCCTGACTAACCAAGGCGGTTGCGCGTTAAGATCACCTCAAAAGTATCATCACTTTGCAACTGCGTGCGCAACCACGACCTGAAATTAGCCACGGCGGCTCGCACAACTTGCCTGCATCACCCGCCAGAAATACCGCCGATCGCCTCGACAAGAAAATCAATAAACAGCCGCGCCCGCAGCGGCAATTGCCGTCCGAAGGGATGCAGCACGTAAACCGGCGTCGTGAACATCGGCACCTCTGGCAACACGATGCGCAAACGGCCATCGGCAAGGTCATCCTTGATCGCGAGCCGCATGAATTGCGTGATGCCGGCGCCCTCCAGCGCGGCCTCGATCAGGTACTGCGCGTCATCCGTGTCGAAGGGGCCGTCGGGGACGATCCGCGTGCCGTCGGCAAAGCTGAAGGGCTGGGGCCGGCCGGCGGCCAGATAGCGCAGGACAGGCGTGTTGCTTGAGCTCGTCGATCGATTTGGGCGTCCCCCGGCGCTCGAGATATTTGGGCGACGCGGCCAAGACATAGTGCAACTCGCCCACCGAACGGCCCATCAGATTCGTATCCTGCTGTTCGCCGATCCGCACCGCGATGTCGAAGCTTTCGCGGATCAGATCGACGAGGCGATCCGTGACGCTGAGTTCGAGCTTGATGTCCGGATAGCGGCCGAGGAACGACCCGGCCCAAGCGGCGATCAGCGGGCGTCCGAACGTCGTCGGAACCGTGACGCGCAGCAGGCCACGCACGTTGCCGGGGACCTGGACGATGTCTTCTGCCTCCTCGATGGCGCGCAGATGGGGCGCCACCCGGTCATAATAGGCGGCGCCTTCGGCGGTCGGGCTGAGCGTGCGCGTCGAGCGTTGCAGCAGGCGAACGCCGAGACGCTGCTCCAGCCGGGCGACGCTTTTCGAGACGGCCGACGGGCTGGCGCCGATCAGCCGCGCGGCACTGGCGAACGATCCCGCGTCGACCGTACGGACAAAGGCCACCAGACCAGCGGTTTTCTCGAGGATCGTCGCCATTGCGGATATCCGTTCACGAGAGAGCTGAACACATTCCATCTATTCAGCCACGCAGGATCGAATATGGATAGCCCCGTTTCGGCCTCCCACCCTCCCCTATAGCACTCCACTCGAACGACGAGGTTCATCATGACCGAGCTGACCGATCCGGCGCGGAGTCCGCTCACGCGCCGGCACGTTCTCGCCGGCGCCCTGGCCGGGGCGGCAATGACCCTGTCGCCGGCGGCGTCGGCCATCGCCGGTTCTGCCGCCACTCTCGGCACCAACACTCGTATGGAAGGAACCAGGATCATGAGCATGATCACCACCAAGGACGGCGTTCAGATCTTCTACAAGGACTGGGGGCATGGCCAGCCTATCGTCTTCCATCACGGCTGGCCGCTGAGCTCGGACGATTGGGATGCCCTGATGCTGTTCTTCGTCCAGCATGGCTATCGGGTCGTGGCCTTCGATCGCCGCGGGCACGGACGGTCGAGCCAGGTGTCGGACGGCC
>JBBCHB010000053.1:0-27336 GCA_037200015.1 Aliidongia sp.
ATGCTTTTGATCATCGGGGCGATTTTCGTCGTCCTGGTCGTTTTCCGGTTCGGCCTTACGTTGCTGGGGTTCAAGGTGAAGCCGATTCTGCCGGCTCGCGGCCGAAGCCGATATTATGCCGATCTCGCGATCATCGCGATGCTGCTGTTGATGGCAGCCATTCTGGCCGGCCTGCCGCGTTCGTTCGGGACGGCGCTTGCGATCGTCGTGATCGCTACACTTGTTGCCACCGTGCTTGACATGCGTCGGAAATAGGCAGCGCCGATCACTTGGCGCTGCCCGTCCGCCAGCTCGCTACCGCAGATCGATCATCGCTCGATGGTTCTGCGGCTCACGCATGCGCGGTCTCACAAACGCGCTACGGCTTCTACCAGGCGGGATTCTCCATCGGCGCGGTACGGTCGGCCATAATCTCGTTCCAGATCTTGCGCCGGGTGAACAGCCAATGCCCGTCGACCTTGCGAAGCTCGTCCTCGTAATGGCCGTAGCCGCCGACATAGGGCGTGTAACCGCGATTGTCGTTGTTGGTCTCGAACCAGTAGGCCCGTCCGGTGGCGCGGTCGCCCTCGATTTTCAGCACGATATTCGTGATGTAGTGCCGGAGCCGCGACGGGCGCTTGGGTACGATGGCGGCCTCCAGCTTCGCGAAATTTGCGCGCATGCCGGCGACTTCCTCGGCGATCGCGGCGCGGCCCTGGACGATGCCGCCGGCCCAGTCCAGCACGCCGTCCTCGGCAAAGGTCGAGGCGTAGGCCGGGCCATCCTGCCAATCGAGCGCGAACAGGTAGCGCGCCTGCAAATTCTCGATCTCGGCGCGGTCGGCGGCATAGCGGATCGCGACATCGTCAGCTGAGCTGGTCATGGTTTCCTCGCCTGGTGTTTTGTTGCTCGGACCGTAAGCGGCGCACCGGCGCGACGCAATATGCGGGGGATCGGGCCGAGGTCGCGACCCGGTGTCGCTTGAGCATTGCTCCGCTCCAACACTTCGCGCGAAGCTGCGATGACGCGAGGTCAAGGAGAGGGCATGGCGACGACGGTTGAGGCTTCGGTCGCGGCACCGCAGGTGAAGCTGTTTCTGGGCCATCCGCGCGGTCTGGCCTATCTCATCTTCGCCGAGGGGTGGGAGCGGTTCTCCTATTACGGCATGCTGGCGCTGCTGGTGCTGTATCTGGGCCAGTATCTGCTGCTGCCGGGCCATGTCGAGCACGTCGCCGGCTTCGCCGCGTTCCGAGAGACGATCGAGAGCGTCACTGGGCCGCTATCGCCGGCGGCGCTCGCGTCGCAGATCTACGGCCTCTATGCCGGGTTCGTGTACCTGACACCGATCGCCGGTGGCCTCGTCGCCGACCGGCTGCTCGGGCGCACGATGACGATCACGATCGGTGCGATCCTGATGGCGCTCGGCCATTTCCTGATGGCGTTCGACGTGTCGTTCCTGGCAGCGCTGGCTTGCCTTTTGATCGGCGTCGGCTGTTTCAAGGGCAATCTGTCGAGCCAGATCGGCGAACTCTACGCGCCGGGCGATCTGCGTCGCGCTGACGCGTTCCAGATCCTGCTGCTCGGGATCAACATCGCCGCGACCGCCTCGCCGTTGATCTGCGGCACGCTCGGCCAGAAGGTGGCATGGCATTGGGGTTTCGGCGCGGCCGGGATCGGGATGCTGGTCGGCCTGGTCGTGTATTTGTCGGGCCGCCGCTGGCTGCCGCCGGACCGGCGCGCGGGGCACCATTCGCCCAACGCAGCCGCTGTCGTCTCGCCGCCGAAGCTGGCGCCTGGCGACGGCATCACCGTCTTGGTGCTCGTGGGGCTGCTTCCGGCGCTGACCTTGTCGGCAATCGGCAATCAGCAGATCGGGAACGCCTACACGGTCTGGGGCAACACCAATTACGACCTGAATCTCTTCGGCTGGGCCATGCCGGTCACCTGGCTGCAGTCGCTCGACACCGTCGTTTCATCGGTGACCATCTTGCTGGCGATGGCGTTCTGGCGCTGGTGGGCAAAATCCCGGCCGGAGCCGGACGAAATCACGAAGCTCGCGATCGGTGCGCTGATCGCCGCTGCGGCACCGCTGATCCTGGCACTGGCCAGCTTCAGAGAGGCGGCGAGCGGAGAGAAAGTCGGCCTCGCCTGGGCGCTGGGCTTCCATTTCGTCAACGATATCGGTTTCGCCAACGTGTTTCCGGTCGGGCTGGCGTTGTTCTCGCGAGCCGCACCCAAGGCGGTTGGGGGGCTGCTGATCGGCGCCTATTTCCTGCATTTGTTCGCCTGCAACCTCGCGGTGGGCTGGCTGGGCGGGTTGCTGGAGCGGATGGCGGCGACGCAATTCTGGTTGCTCCATGCCGGCCTTGTCGCCGCCGGTGCCGGCATCATGCTGCTGTTCCGCGTGTTCTTCGGCCACAGGCTGGCGCCGACGGTCGATCCGGAGGCGAAGGCGGCGGGCTGAGTAGGGCTGGCAATGGTCGAGCGAACCGCACGCTGCTCCTGCGGCGCCCTCACGATTAAGGCGACGGACGAGCCGATCAGGATCTCGGCCTGTCATTGCGACTCCTGCAAGCGACGGACGGGCAGCGCGTTCAGCGTCGCCGTGTTCTATCGGATCGACCGGACAATCGCGGGCGGCCCGTCGAGCCGATACGTGAGAACCGGCGACAGCGGTTCGCCGATCGAATTCCATTTCTGCGCTACCTGCGGCTCGACGGTCTTCTGGTATCCCGATTTCAGGCCGGAATGGGTCGGTATTGCGATCGGCTGCTTCGACGATCGAACGCTTCGTCCGGCCCAGGAAGTCTACGAGCAGGATCGGTTGGACTGGGTCACGATCGCACCGGCCCGTCCCGATACGCCGTCGTGAGCAGCGGGCAGCTCACGTCTCGGCTTCAGGGATGATCGTGTATTCCCACGTCAAGGAAGGGCCGAGGGTTTAATGTCGGCCCCGGGCAATCGGCTCCCGCCGGAACCGACGAAAGATAGTGCAGAATTTCTGGCGCGGCTTGCGCTCATAGGAGCCGGGCCTGCGATTTCCCTCATCCTGTTCTGGCACAATCCGACCGTTTCATCGAAACCGCCCGTAAGCTGGGCGCCGATGAAGACGAGGAAGCCTTCAAGGCTAAGCTAGGGAAGATCGCGCGGCACAAGCCCGCCGAAGACGATGCCGCCCAAAAGGCGGACTAACCCGCTTGCAGACATTGGTGGCACGCCTCTCTATCTAGCTTGGATCGTTGCTGTCCTGGCCGCCTTCGGGGTCTGGGCTTACCAGTGCTATTTCTGGCTCCGATACGGATCGTGGTTGCCGATCAGCCTCACAGGTTTGTTTCTGTTTGAGGACTGGTCAATGCCCCTCGGAGCGTGGGTCGGTATCGATAAGATTATTCTCTATCTCATGTCGCAATCGCTGGGGCTGTGGCTTCTCGCCCTCGGTCTTGCCCTCGAATGGGCGGGACTAAAAACCAGCGAATGGGCCGACAACTACCGCCATGAACGAGACCGAGAACTAAGGGTGCTCGGCGACAACCCCTAGCGGATGGTTTGCAAAGTATAATATCACCTAAAAAGGGATTCATCTCCCCCGCCGGCGAGTCGGGCCATCCCTGACGACGCCAGAATGCAGCGTCAACGCCGACCATTGTAAGTGGGTACCCGGGGCGGAACCGAGCACCGTCGTTTCACGTTGATCCGGGACAAATCCCTTTGGTCAAAAGCGAGACAACGATGTTCAAGCGACTTGGGCTCGCCGCCGTTGCGGCAGTGGCGCTGGTAGGCTCCGCATACGCTCTTGCTCCCACCGGTCCGCCGCGGAGCGTGCCGATCGCCGCCGCTGCGACGAAATATTACGATGCCTATTACGACGGTCATTACGGCCGGTTCGTCGATGGCTATTGGGGCACGGACGGCGCTTTCTGGTACGCTGACGGAGACCAGATCTGGCGCCGGGATGAAGCTCATCATTTCGCGCATCAGCCGGGAGACGGCCTCGCCCATATCTACGGGTCCGGTACGCACCGGGAACATTGAGCTTCGGCCGGCGCCTCAGGCCTGGAACGGCGCGGCCTCTACCGCTACGCTTCGCCTTCGGGATCCTCCAGCGTCAGCGTTTCGGTGTCGTAGTCGTACGCGAACAGCTCGGCGTGGCGGCCCCAGTTGATGACCGTGTCAAGCACCGCGGCGGCCTCGTCTTCCTCTAGATGATCTTCCAGCTCGGCCAGGAACCGGCCGGCGGGGGCACGGTGGTTGGGGCGCTCCTCCAGCACCCTGCGGATATGGCTCGCCAGCGAGATGTGGTGCATCAGTGCCTCGCCCAGTATCTTCTTGCGCTCCAGAATGTCTGCTTCGTAATAGGCGCGACCGGCCGACGTCAGCTCGATATCGCCGCCTGCGACATTGGCAAAGCTCAGCAGATGCAGGGCTTCCAGCAGCGGGAACAGATCGTCGGCGGAGAGGCTCTGGTAGTCGGCGAGATCGGGCAGGTCCGCGCGGCCGTTGAAGCGATTCTCCATCAAGGTTTCGATCAGGCCGCTCAGCTGCTGCACCGGCGCGTCGGGCAGCCGGTATCCGACCGAGATCTGCTCGGTCTTGGCTCCCACGCCGCGTTTGCCGATATGGCCCGTGGTCAGGTGCAGATAGACCTCGTCGACGATGCGGCGGAAATCCGGGCTGTTCCAGTCGCGCGGGCGGGGCAGGTTGACCGGCAGCTCGACCTGGATGCGCCCCGGATTGGACGAGAAGATGATGATGCGGTCCGCGATCTCGACCGCCTCCTCGATATTGTGCGAGACCAGCAGGATGCTGCGGGTGGGGATGCGCTTCTCCAGCCACAGATCGGTCATGTCGCCGCGCAGCGTCTCGGCGGTCAGCACATCCAGCGCCGAGAACGGCTCGTCGAGCAGCAGCACCTCCGGCTGGATTACCAGTGCCCGCGCGAAGCCCACACGCTGGCGCATGCCGCCCGACAGCTCCTTGGGGTAGGCGGATTCGAAACCGTCGAGCCCGATCAGGTCGATCGCCGCCAAGGCGCGCTTGCGCCGTTCGTTCGGCGGCACGCGCAGCGCCTCCAGCCCCAGCTCGACATTGTCGAGCACGGTCAGCCACGGGAAGAGCGCAAAGCTTTGGAACACCATGCCGACGCCGGAGACCGGGCCGTTAATTACCGTGTCCTTATACGTGACGCGTCCGGCCGTCGCCGGGATCAGCCCGGCGAGGATCCTGAGGAAGGTCGACTTGCCGGAGCCGGACTTGCCCAGGCAGCCGACGATCTCGCCGTCCTTCAGGGTGAAGTTGACGTCCTCCAGCACCGGCCGGCCGCTCGCCCCGCCGCCGCGGAATACCTTGCGGACATTATCCGCCACCATCATGGCTTCCATGGTCGTCTCCCAGGCGTCAGTCGAGGCGCAGCTTCTCGGCGGCGAGGTTGTAGAGCCGCCGCCACAGCAGCCGGTTGAACAAGATTACGTACAAACACAGGATCGCGATGCCGAGTGCAATGCGCGGGAAATCGCCCTTATCGGTATTGTCCTTGATATAGGCGCCAATTCCCGTGGCGCGCAGCGTGTCGTTGCCCCAGCTGACGATCTCGGCCACGATCGCGGCGTTCCACGAACCGCCCGCCGCGGTCAAGGCGCCGGTCACATAAGCCGGGAAGATGCCGGGCAGGATGACCCGCCGCCACCACAAGAGCCCGCCCACGCGCAGGTTTTGCGCCGCGTAGTGCAGCTCGGACGGGATCGCCATCGTGCCGCCGATGACGTTGAACAATATGTACCATTGGGTGCCGAGGATCATCAGCGGGCTTAGCCAGATCTCCGGGCTGAGCTTGAACGTCTCGACGCCGATGACCGCGATCGGGAAGACCAGATTGGCCGGGAAAGCGGCCAGAAATTGAATCACCGGCTGGACACGGGCCGCCAGGCGCGGCCGCAGGCCGACCCAGACGCCGATCGGAACCCAGATGACCGAGGCGAGGGCGATCAGCACGATCACGCGGGTCGCGGTGAAGCCGCCGATCAGGATGCAATGGCCGATCTCCGCCAGCGGCACGGCGTCGACGATATAGCGGATCAGTTCCCAGGCCGCGGCAGCGCTTGCCGTCACCAGGACGACGTTGACCCCCCAATCGACGATCGGCGACGGAGGCCCCTGTTCGATCGGCTTGATGGCGCGGCGCGGGGTGATCCGGCCCAGCGCCTGCCGCAGCCCCTCGCGCACCAGATCGAGCAGCCAGGCCATCAGGTCGAACACGCGCGCCCGTTGCAGCGTGATCAGGAACCACGGGCGTTCCAGCTCCTCCTCGCCCGACATCTCGTTCTTGAATTTCTGCGACCACGCCAGCAGTGGCCGGAAGAACAGCTGGTCCGACAGCAGGATCACGATCAGCATCGCCAGGATCGCGTAGAAGATCGCCGGCAGGTCGCGATGGTCGATCGCCTGGCTGATATAGGAGCCGATGCCCGGCAGCAGGATGGTCTGGCCGTTGACGGTCAGCGCCTCGGACGCGACCACGAAGAACCAGCCGCCCGAGACCGACATCATCGCATTCCACACCAGCCCCGGCATGGCATGCGGCACCTCCAGCTTCCAGAAGGTCTGCCACGGCGTCAGGTGGTACATCCGCGCGGCTTCGTTGAGCTCGCCGGGCACGGTGCGGAAGCTCTGGTACAGGCTGAACGTCATGTTCCAGGCCTGGCTGGTGAAGATCGCGAAGATCGCGGCGCATTCGACGCCCAGCAGGCTGCCCGGGAAGAGGGCGATGAACGGCGTCACCGCAATCGCCTCGAAACCCAGGATCGGAACGGATTGCAGGATGTCGAGCGCCGGCACCAGCAGCTTCTCCGCCTGCCGGCTCTTGGATGCGATGGCGGCGTAGGCCAGGCTGAACACCAGCGAGGCGATCAGGGCCGCTGCCATGCGCAGCACCGTGCGCAGCGCGTAGATCGGCAAGTTGGTGGGATCGAGCGAGATGGCGATCTGCTGGCCGACCTCGAACGGTGCGGTGATCACCTCGCTGCCATAGGCCAGCAGCGCCACGAGGCCGAGCACGATGGGCAGCGCCACCGCGTCCCATATATTGGGGCGCAGGCGCGTCGGCCATGTCAGGTTCGGCAACCCCCAAACGAGCGCCATTCTCCGCCCCCATTTTCAGCTTCGCGGAAAAGCCGGGCAGCTAGTAGCGCACCGAGGTGCCAAGCGGAAATGGAAATGCACACGCTGGATGAGATGCGGCGTCACACCGCTGGTGGCTTCTCGAATAGAAGCTCACCCGCGCATTCGGGTTAGTGCAGCGGCTTACGGAAGCAGAAGACGAACTGGTCGGTCTGGCCGCGGATTGCCGGGTCGAAGATCTTGAGTTCGTGCGTGTCGGCGGCGTTGTGCAGCACCGCGCTTTCGGCGTCGAGCTTGAAGCCGGCCGCGATCACCTGTGCCTTGACGGTTTTCGGGTCGATCCGGTGGAGCGTCTTGGGGCTGGTGTCGCTGGTGCCGGGTTTCGCCGCGTGATCGATGACGATGAAGACGCCGCCGGGCTTGAGCGCATCGAACACGGCCTTGTCCATCGCCGCCGCCTGGTCCGGGCCGAAGAAGCCGTAAATGTCGTGGTAGTTATCCGAGGTCCACGCGACGTCGAGCGGCTCGGGCGCGGAAATCTCGGCCGTCTTCTTGGTCAGCGGGGTGACGTTGGGATAGGCGGGATCGGCCGCGAGCGCACTCATCGCGTCCGGCATCTTCGACGAGACCTGGGCCAGTTCGAACGGGACGATCGCGTAGACGCGGCCGGTCGGCCCGACGATCTTGCTGAAGATGCGGGGTGAAATATCCTCCGCCCGGCATGATGTCCGCCACCTTCTGGCCGGGCTTGATCCCGGCGAAGGTCACCAGCGCGTCCGGCTTGCGATACACGTCCCGGTCACGATCCGCCTGGGGACGCCCGGGATCTGCAACCGCGGCCGTGACATAGGCCGGGACTGTCGCCGCATAGGCGTTGGATTGCAGGACCACGCCCACCGCGAGAGCGGACAAGAGTTGGCGCATGGCGTTCATCAGGGATCCTCTGCCGTAGGGTGGGAAACCGGAGCGTATCCCACCATAAATACATGTTTCGATTGGTGGGTGGCGCTTCGCTAACCCGCCCTACGATTTTCCGAGCTTGCGCGCCGCCTCGATCGCGAAATAGGTCAGCACCCCGTCCGCGCCGGCGCGCTTGAAGCCGGCCAGCGTCTCCAGCACTACCGCCTCACCCAGCCAGCCGCGGTCGACGGCGCCGCGCAGCATCGCGTATTCGCCGCTCACCTGATAAACGTAGGTCGGCACGTGGAACTCGTCCTTCACGCGGCGGACGATGTCGAGATAGGGCATGCCCGGCTTGACCATGACCATGTCGGCGCCTTCGTCGAGATCGAAGGCGACCTCGCGCAACGCCTCGTCGCTATTGGCGGGATCCATCTGGTAGCCGCTCTTGTCGAGCGGCGCGTTGCCGGTCTTGGAGCCGACGGCGTCGCGGAACGGGCCGTAGAACGCCGAGGCATATTTGGCGGCGTAGGACATGATCCGCACCCGCTCGAAACCGGCCGCATCGAGTGCCGTACGGATGGCGCCGATCCGCCCGTCCATCATGTCGCTGGGGGCGATGATGTCGGCGCCGGCGCCGGCCTCGGCCAGAGCCTGCTTGACCAACGCCTCGATCGTCTCGTCGTTGACCACGTAGCCGTCGCGCAGGATTCCGTCATGGCCGTGCGTCGTGTATGGGTCGAGCGCCACGTCGCACATCACGCCGAGGCCAGGCACTGACGCCTTGAGCGCTCGCACGGCACGGCACACGAGGTTGTCGTCGTTCCAGGCTTCGCTGCCGTCGAGCGTCTTGCGCGCAGGGTCGGTCGCGGGGAAGAGAGCGACGGCGGGGATGCCGAGATCGCGTGCTTCGGCAACTGCATCGGTCAGCTGCGGGATGGTCAGGCGATGCACGCCGGGCATCGACAGCACCGGCTCGGGGGCGCCATCGCCGTCCTGCAGGAACACCGGCCAGATCAGGTCGGCGCTTGAGAGCGTGGTTTCGGCCACGAGGCGCCGGGACCAGGAGTCGCGGCGGTTCCGGCGTAGCCTGGTGCGGGGATAGGCCCCGATCGGATGAAACGGCATGGGCTCGGCCCCTTGTTTCCGGTCACCGGATATAAGGCGTCCGGAAATCGCTTGTCACGCCGCTGCCGGCACATCCTATGTTCGGCCTCGCCATGGTGACGCAAACCGACGAAGTGCTGGTGGAGACGCGCGGACGGCTCGGCCTGCTGACGCTCAATCGGCCGAAAGCCCTGAACGCGCTGTCGCTGGCGATGGTCGCGGCACTCGATGAGGCATTGCTGGCATTCGAGCGAGATCCGGCGATCGACGCCATCCTGCTGCGTGGCGCCGGTGACCGGGCGTTCTGCGCCGGCGGCGATGTCAGGGCGCTGGTGACGGCGCCGCCGGAAGAAGGCGAGCGCCTGCGGCGCGGGTTCTTCGCCGGGGAATATGCGCTCAACTATCACCTCCACACCTGCCCGAAACCGGTGGTGGCGCTGCTCAACGGCATCACGATGGGCGGCGGCTGCGGGTTATCGTTGCATGCGAGCCACCGCGTCAGCACCGAGCGCACACTGCTCGCCATGCCGGAGACAGTGCTTGGGTTGTTCCCCGATGTCGGTGCCACATGGTTCCTGAACCAGCTTGCGGGCGAGATGGGGCTGTATCTGGGCCTGACGGGCGCGAGAATCCGCGCGAATGATCTCTGTGCGCTGGGAATGGCGACGCACCACGCGGCCGCGTCGGTCATGCCGACGCTGATCGAAGCGCTGGCTGCCGAAGAGCGGCTCGATGCCGCCGCGATCGATGCCGTGCTGGCTCGGTTCGCTGCCGATCCGGGCGCGCCGGCTGTCGCCGCGCATCGGCCGCGTATCGACGCGTTGTTTTCTGGCGCTACGATCCCCAAGATCGTCGCGGCACTGGAGAACGCGCCCGAAGACTGGGCGGCCGAGGCACTCGGCGTCATCCGCCGCGCCTCGCCGACCAGCCTCGAAGTGACGCTTCGGCAATTGCGCGGCGGGAGCATGCTATCGATCGAAGACGTGTTCCGGACCGAATACCGCCTGGCTGTGCGGCTCACCGGCAGCAACGATTTCCGCGAAGGCGTCCGGGCGATCCTGATCGACAAGCACGGAGCGCCGCGCTGGAACCCATCGCGGATCGAGGACGTCGATCCCTCGGCGATCGAGGCGCTGTTTGCGCCGCTCGGACCGGACGAGCCCGAACTGAGCCTGGCGCGCGTCGCACCCTGAGTTCGGCACGGCTGAGTTCGGCACGGCTGAGTTCGGCGCGGCTTGCCGGGCGGGGCCGCGTCCCTATACTGCGCGCCCGGTCAAGCACTTCCCCGCGGTCGAGGTCATGAGCAGTTCCATAAAGAAGGTCGTCCTGGCGTATTCGGGCGGCCTCGACACATCCGTCATCCTGCGCTGGCTGCAGGACACCTATCGCTGCGAGGTGGTGACCTTCACCGCGGATCTGGGCCAGGGCGAGGAGCTGGAGCCGGCGCGGAAGAAGGCCGAGATGATGGGGGTCAAGGAGATCTTCATCGAAGATCTCCGCGAGGAATTCGTCCGCGACTTCGTGTTCCCGATGTTCCGCGCCAATGCGCTCTACGAAGGCCAATATCTGCTCGGCACCTCGATCGCGCGGCCGCTGATCGCCAAGCGCCAGATCGAGATCGCCAACCAGGTCGGCGCCGATGCGGTGGCCCACGGCGCCACCGGCAAGGGCAACGACCAGGTGCGGTTCGAGCTGGGCTATTACGCGCTCAAGCCCGACATCAAGGTGATCGCCCCGTGGCGCGAATGGGACCTGACCTCGCGCACGCGGCTGATCGAATACGCCGAGCAGCATCAGATCCCGGTCGCCAAGGACAAGCGCGGCGAGGCACCGTTCTCGGTTGATTCGAACCTGCTGCACATCTCTGCCGAGGGGAAGGTGCTGGAGGATCCGTGGGAGGAACCGGAGGAGTTCGTCTTCTCGCGCACGGTGGCGCCCGAGGCGGCGCCGGATAAGCCGGAATATGTCGAGGTCGAGTTCGCCTTGGGCGACCCTATCGCCGTCGATGGCGAGACGCTCTCGCCCGCCGCCTTGCTCACCAAGCTCAACGAGATCGGCGGCCGCAACGGCGTCGGCCGGCTCGATCTGGTCGAGAACCGCTTCGTCGGCATGAAATCGCGCGGGGTCTACGAGACGCCCGGTGGCACCGTGCTGCAGGCGGCCCATCGCGGCATCGAGAGCATCACCCTCGACAAGGGTGCGGCACACCTTAAGGACGAGCTGATGCCGCGCTATGCGGAGCTGGTCTATAATGGCTTCTGGTTCTCGCCCGAGCGCCTGATGCTCCAGGCGGCGATCGACAAGAGCCAGGAGCATGTCGAGGGCACGGTACGGCTCAAGCTCTACAAGGGCAGCGTGACCGTGGTCGGCCGCAAGAGCCCCAAGACGCTGTACAGCCTCGCCCACGTGACCTTCGAGGAAGACCAGGTCTACGACCAGCGCGACGCGGCCGGTTTCATCAAGCTGAACGCGCTCAGGCTGCGGCTGGCAAAGGCGGCGCGGGGGTAGGATTGGGAAGTGGGAGGTCGTTATGACCACGTCGCCAGATCGTTCGGCCTCAAGATATCGTCACGTGATTGGGGTGCTCGGCCAGCCCCGTTCCGGGACGACGCTCGTGGCATCGTTGCTGGGGCGTTCATCCACGTATTCAGGCCGTCTACGAGCCGTGGAACACGTTCAAAGACAGGATTGACGTCAGCGCCCAAGCTTCGTGCGACGATCTTTTCCAACGCATCGCCCCGCCATCGGGCCAGCAGGACGTATTGCTGCTGAAGGAGACCTCGACCGATCTGCGATATCTGGACCGCGTGGCGGAGCTGCTTCGCGATGCCGAGGCGCCGGCCGCACGCGACCTGATCATCCTGATGCGCGATCCCGTGCCTATCTTCCTGTCGGAGATGCAGGCGCGCCAGGAATGGTGGGGGAAGAAAAGCTCGCCCTGTCTTTATATGAGTTCGACCAATGGTCGAGACGCTTCGTGAATACGTTGCGCCGGCTGAAGCCGCTCGCGCTGGAATTCGATGCGATCGTCCTTTCCTACGAAAAACTGTCCGACGATCCGGCCACGCTCCATCTCCTGATGGCGCTGCTCGGGATCGACATCCATCCGCGTCAGCTTGAGTATGAGCGCCATGTCGACACGGCCGCTGTCCGCGGCGACATCGGGCTTACCCGACAGCCTCGTCCGATCTCGGCGGCTTCTGTAGTACGCCGCCAACGGCAGGCGGGTGAGGTAAGCGAGCTGATTTGGCCCTCGGCCTGGTTGCCGACGATACGGCGGATAGAGGTGGCGATAAGCGTGTTGCGCAAGATGCCGCTCAGCCGGGCAGCACAGCTACTCCCTTTATGGGAGGCCGTCGATGAAGCTGCCCAGCTGACGCCGTAGCCTGTGCGGGGGCTGCAAACGGCCGAGCGCTGCATCGCGATCGCCAACAGGTCGGCGCACGGTCGCGCCCGAAATGGCGCCCGATAAGCCGGGATATGTCGTAGCTCTTGCGGGACGATGACTGGACGGGCTTGCTGCTCGACGTCCGGCGATCGGTGCAAAGGCCAGGCGGCGATTGGTGCAAGGCCAGGACGAGCGTAGCTGGAGCTATGCAATTTTAGGCCTCGGGATCCCCGTCTGCTTCGGGTTATTGGCAAGCCAGTTGGCCCGCTGTTTGCGTATTGCGCGGTGTCTGTGGGTCACGAACATTGGGAGCTGGCAATGCACGATGTGGTGCAATCGGTGAGACGGTTTGCGTACCTGCATTGCTTCTGTCTAGGGGTAGTGGCTGCCGTCCTGGCGTTCTCGGAGGGCGCGCGGGCGGACACGATGGACATGATCGATATGGGGCCGCTCCCAGGCTCTGCGAAGTTCGATCTGACCACCGGCATCTCGCGGATCCCCCGCATCTCACAGATCGAGTACCAGCTCGATTCCGAAGCCAAATATACCGCCGGTAAATTTAAATACGACCACAGTCATGACGCCACGGTCGCCAGCGGCTCGAACTACGACTGGTATTACAACTTTAGCATGAGCAGCGGGTTTCAGAATAAAAAACATCTGCCGGCGAAATTCGACCTCGATTTGTACGGGTTGTCAGGCTCTCTGCTGAGCAATGTCGAGGGCTTCGATCTGAAGGATCTGAATACTGGCAAGGTATATCACTCGAAGCTTGTATCGGCTGAGGGCAGTGATCCTGCCCATCTGGAAATCGTGGCTTTCTTGCGGACGCTGACGACCTCTCCGGGGCCGACGCTCGGCGATGGCTACCAGATCCAGCTGGAAGTCTCGTCGGCATGCGGCCGCAATTGCAGTTATGAAATGACCGGCTACGTGCCGATCCCGGGCACGGCGGTTCTGTTCGCGTCCAGCATCCTGGGGATGCTCGGATTTGAGGCGGCGCGGCGCCGGCGTGTCCCGGCGCCGCTTTCCTAGCGTGATGGTTCCAAACTTCGTCGCACCGCATGTGACGAAATTTGGAGGCTGAATTCGTCTCTAGATATTTTGAAATAGACGCAGCATCTGCTCGCGAATCTGCCGGTTCTCATCCTCGAACTGCTTGCGCCGGATCTGCGCCACGACGCGCGCGCGGAGCACCTGGAAATCGCTCGATTTCGCGATGTAGTCGTCGGCGCCGGCGGCCAGGGCCCTCGATCAGCGCCTCTCGATCCTCCAGTGCCGTCAGCATGACGATCGGCGTGTCGCGCAGCGCCCGGCACGGCCTTCACCCGGCGGCAGGTCTCCTGGCCGCCGATCCGGGCATCATCAGGTCAAGCAGGATGCAATCGACGAGCTCGACTGCGAGCAGTTCGAGCGCCTCTTCGCCCGAACGGGCGAGCACCACCTCGTAGCCTTCGGTGCGAAGCGCGTCCGGCCAGCTCCTGCAGATAGGTTTCGCTGTCATCGACCGCGAGGACCTTCTTCGGACTGAGCAGGCTGGCCGTCTGCCCGCTTCCGGCTGCGCCCCGGTGCTGCGGAGCACCGCGGCGAGACGGGCAAGGATGACGCTGATGTCCTCCTCTTTTCGCACGAACGCGTCGGCGCCGGCTTCGAGCGCCTGAATCTCCGCGTTATGGCCTTCCGATGCGGTGAGGAGCAGGCACGGCGTCCGGCGCAGTGCCGCGTCGAGGCGGGTTCGGCGCACGACGGTGGCGCCGTCCGATTCCCGGCAGCATCCCGGCCACCACGATCGCTGCCGGACGCGCATCGGCGGCGATTTGCAGCCCTTCCTCGCCGGTGCTTGCCGTCAGCACCCGATAGGATGCCAGCTCCAGGGCCAGCCTCAATTCCTCGCGGAAGGTGATGCTGTCGTCGATGACCAGGATGGTCTGGCGGGCGCGGTCAGGTGCCGCCTGACCGCGGCGACAGCAGCTCGCGCGCACGTGCCACCACATAGGTCGCCTCGTACGGCTTGCCGACATACTCGTCGGCACCCATGGTCCAGGCGCGGAACGCGGTTGGCGACCTCAGCCTCGGTCGAGAGCAGCATCACGGCGATATTCGCGGTGACCGGATTCGCCCGCAGCTCACCCAGCAAATCGATGCCGTCGCCATCCGGCAGCAGCACGTCGAGGATGACCAGCGAGAAGCGTCCATCGCCCAGAACCTCCCGCGCCTCGGTCAGGGTCGAAACGCTCTCCGCATCGAGTCCTGCCGCCCGCCAAGGTCTCCATCAGATCCATGCGGACGGTGAGGCTGTCGTCGACGATGAGCACTCCGGACGTCATGGCGGTCAATTATCCGCCGGCTGTGTTGCAAGCGAGGGTCAGCATCGGCGCGATTTTCCCGAGCGGGAGCACCCGGCATGCCGCCCCGAGCATCACGGCTTCGCGCGGCATGCCGTAGATGATCGAGCTGGCCTCAGTCCTGGGCGAATCGTGAAGCCACCCGCCCGGCGGATCTGCAGAAGCCCCTCGGCGCCGTCGCGCCCCATCCCGGTCAGCAGGCAGGCAGCAGAGGCGGGACCGTATTACACGCGCGACGGATTCGAACAGCGTATCGACCGATGGACGGCACGAGTGCCGTTCGGGATCCTGGGTCAGATGCATCCGGCCGTTGCGCACGACCAGGTGATGGCCGCTCGGCGCCATGACGACCCTGCCCGCGGCGGACGCCACCGGATCGCCCTCGCGCGGATACGCCACCGGCCGGCCGATCTTGCCGTCGAGCCACTCGGCAAAGGCGGTGCCGAACGGCTCGTGATGTGGAGCACGAACAGCACCGGCAGCCGGAACGAGGCGGGCAGCGCCGCCAGTACCTCAACGATCGCGGCGGGTCCGCCGGTGGATGCGCCGACAACCGCGATCTTGTATCCCGTGCCCGGTGTCTCGCGCGGCGGGAGGGGCGGCATCTCGGCCGTCGTCTTCGCCGCCAGCCCCAGCCGCGCCCCGCGGGTGGGTGATCACGCGGATCTTGGAGACCAGCTTCACGGTCGCCAGAAACTGGGCCTCCCATTGGCCGGGCGGCTCCAACCCGGTCGGCTTTTCCAGCACGTCGACCGCGCCGGCCGCCAGCGCCTCGTAGGTCCGGAACAGCTCGCCGCGATTGGTCGACGCCGACACGACCAGGATCGGCGTCGGGGGAATGCGCCATGATGTGTTCGGTCGCGGCGAGGCCGGTCATCACCGGCAGCCATCATGGTCCATGGGTGATGACGTCGGGCCTGAGCGTACGGCACAGCTCGATCGCTGTCCGGCCGTCCGCGGCTTCACCGACCAGCTCCATAGCCGGATCGGACGTGAGCGTCGCCGCGAGATGGCGGCGTACCGTCATCGAATCTTCGACCAGAAGGACGCGGGTCTTGGCCATGCTCAGCTATCAGCCTTCTGATCATGGTCAGCAACTCGGCCTGATCGAACGCGCTTTTCACCATATAACCTGATGCACCAACGTCACGGCCGCGCTGCAAATCCTCCGGTGCGGCGCGCGATGTTACCAGAATCGCCGGAATGCCGTGCAGCACCGGGTCCGACCCGAAGCCGCTGCACGAAGGAGAACCCGTCCATCCCCGGCATCTCGACATCGACGAGGAGAGGCCATATGGCTTCCGACGCACGCATTCGAGCCCGTCTCGGCGGACACCGCCGCATCCACCTCGTATCCTGCCGATTCGAGGATGCTCTGTTCCAGCATCCGCGTCGTCAGCGAGTCGTCGATCACCAGGATCGGTTGGGTGCGTGCCGTCGAGCCGGCATCGCTCGAATCGGTATGCAGCGCCTCGGCGACGATACCCTCCGGGTCGAGCACGAGCTGCGGATTGCCCTCGGCGTCGAGCGATGCGCCGGCGACGATGGCACTTGCCGGCGTCAAAGGCGGCAGCGGGCGTACGACGATTCGTCCGGTCATGACGATCCGGTCGACTCCGACCGCAGCACGCCCACCGGTCCCGACCACGACAATGACGACCAGCTGCGCGCCATCGGCGGATGACTGCCGTCGACCATGCGGGAGAGCGGGACGAACGGGATGGCAGCCGTCTCGAACAGCACCGAAGCCTGGCCCCGACGTCCGGGAAATCTGGTCCGCGGTGATGCGCATCGAGCTGCGCACGGCATCCAGCGGAACCGCTGCCGACATTCCCCCGGCCTCGACGACCAGCCGCTTCAATCGAGGTCAGCGATGACGGAACAGCCAGCTCGAAAGGCGGTGCCCCTGCCGGCCTGGGTCCGAACGGCGACGGTGCCGCCCAGCCGTGTCATGGCTTCGCGGACGACGTCGAGCCCGACGGCCGCGGCCGGACACTTCGGTGACGGTCCCAGAGGTGCTGATCCCGCCACCGAGCAGTATCCGGACGAGGTCGTCGGCGCCCAATCGCCCAATCCCGGTCGCGGCGTGGCCGCGCCGTCTGGCAGCATTTCGCACCGCCTCGAGATCGATGCCGCTTCCATCAATCGCTGCATTCGAACACGATCTGCCGCCCGCGACGCGAGACGCTGACGGCGAGGCGTCCCTGCGGCGGTTTTTCCGGCCGCGCGCCGGTCGGCTGCCGGCTCGATCCCGTGCGCCACAGCGTGCGGACGATCTGCACGAGCGCGTTCTGGACGATGGCGAGCACCGGCGCGTCGAGACTGAGATCCCCCGCCCTTGCCGTCGAATACGACCGTCTTGCCGAGCGCTTGTGCCGCGTCTCGCGCCGTCCGCTCCAGCGGTGTGAACAGCGTTTCGGCGGAAACCAGCCGCAGTTGCTCGGCGGAATCGCGCAGCTGGCGAAGCTCCCGATCCATCTGGTCGATCGTCGAGCCCAGGCCGCGCTCGAAACCGCCGAGCCGGCGGCGCAGTTCGTCGGCCGTTGCATGGGCGAGGTCACGCGCGCCGGACCGCGACCCGGCCGCCTCGACGGCGCCTTCCGGCGCCAGCTGCTGGACCAGAAGATCGGCCAGATGGTGTGCCTGCTCGACCGCGCCGACCGCATCGCGCAGCGGAATCAGAAGCGCATGGGTCTCGGAGACTGCCGTCGATCAGCGTGTCCATGTCAGCGATATCAGTTCGTACCGTGCGGATCGCGTCTTCAACGACCTGTGCCGGGGCCGCGATCTTCTCTGCGCTCTTGGGCTTTTCGGCGCTCTCGGGCGAACCCAGCCCGCGCACGCGCGCGTCCACCGCATCGACGTGCCGCAGAACCGCATTCACGCGATCGGCGGGCACCGGGTCGGACACGTCGCGCAGCGGCGCCAGCACGTCTTCGATCGCGTGGGCGTGCTCCGCGATTTCCGGCAGCTTCACGACGCGCGCAGCCCCTTTCAGCGTATGGGCAAGCCGCAGCAGCCGCTGAACCAGCGCCGTGCTGTCGCCACCTTTCTCCAGCTCCAGCAGGCTCTGCGCGAACTGATCGAGCAGCTCGCGCGCTTCGAGCCTGAAGTACCGGTAGGGGTCCTGCGCCATGGCGGATTTAGGCGGCGGCCTGTGGCCGGATGATGCGCAGCAGATCGTTGGAGATCGCGGCCAGCTGCGACGCGGTGAGCAGCGTCTGGCGCGAGCTGGTCTCGGTCTCCTTCGACGCCTGCGCCACGTTGGTCGCCGCGAGGTTCACCTGCTCGACCGCGGTCGATTGCTGCTTCGTCGACAGCTCGATCTCGCGCGCGGCTTCCGTCGTGGTCGTGACCAGGCCCGGCGATCTGCCGGAAGGCCGCGGCGACGTCGCCGAATTGCCGCGAGCCGGCATCGACCGCCTTCGAGCCGGTTTCCGTCGCCATCACCGTGGTGTTGACGGCGCTGCGGACCTCGTCGATCAGCGTGCGGATCTCCTTGGTCGAGCCGCCGACACGATCCGCCAGCTTGCGGATTTCGTCGGCCACCACGGCGAAGCGCCGTCCGCTATCGCCGGCGCCGGCCGCCTCGATCGTCGCATTGATGGCGAGGATGTTGGTCTGCTCCGAGAGCTCCGCCACGATGTCGAGCACCGAGCCGATTTCCTGCGATTTCTTGCCGAGCTCCAGCATATGGCCGACGATCTGGTCGACTTGGCGGCGAATGCCGGAGATCGAGTCCTGGGCCGTATCGACCGTCCCGTGACCGCTGCGGGCGGCGGTTGCCGTCTGGTCGGCGATATGCGCCACGCGCTGGGCGCTTTCGGCGATCTGGCGCGAGGTTGCCAGCAGCTCGCTGATCGTCGTCGTGATCTCGCTCATCGCGGTCGTCTGTTCCTTGGCGCCCGTCGCCCTGCTGATTGGCGGCGGCCTGGAGCTCCGCCGAGGAACTTTGCACCTGGCCCACGGCCGTGCCGATCTGCTTGGTCAGCGTCGTGGTGATGAACCAGCCATGGCGACGACGACGGCCAGACCGCCAATGCTGCCCCACAGGATGATCCCCATTGTCCACTGCGCCGGCGGGCCCCGGCTTGGCGGCGCGACGGGCCAGCAGTTCCGCCTGCTCTTGATCGATCTGCGCCATCGTGGCCCGGATCTGATCCATGAAGACCTTGCCGCTATTGTTCTTGACCACCGCCAGCGCCGCGTCGAAAACCGGTACTGCGCCTGAGGTCGATGGTCTGCCTCAGCTCCGTGAGCTTGGAGTCGATGAGCGGCGCCAGAGACAGCACGCGCTGCTGTTCGGCAGGGTTGTCCGCGGTGAGCGCCTTGGCGCTGTCGAGCGCGTTCTTGATCGCGGGCAGCGCGTCCGAATACGGCGCTAGATAGGTTTCGTCCCCCGTCAGGACGAAGCCGCGCTGGCCGGTTTCGGCATCCTTCAGCAGCGAGAGAAGATTGGCCATTGCCAGACGGGCTTCGTAGGTCCGATTGACGAGGCCGTCGTTTTCGATGAGGGCATCGGTCGTCCGGTAGGCCACGATCGCGACCGCCAGCAGCACGAGGGCGGCCCACACCGAAGCCTGCGGCCAGCCGCCGCCCGAAGCTCCAATTATTGAACATGTTACGGCTCCTCTTTGAGGGGGGCTTGCATCCGGATCGCCTCGATCACGGATTGTAGTCGAATGATCGGCACGGCAAGATCGCGGATCCCGGCGAATTCCTCGACATGAGCCTGCGTCGCCGCACCGCCGAGCGTGGGATGATGGCGTCGCGCGGGAGGCGGAGATGGGTCTCGAACTGTTCGAAGGGCGAAGGGCCACCGACGCTGCAGCGGCGACCACGAGCCAGCGCGGCGACTTGGCCGGCGGCAGCCCGATCCGCATGTGGCAGGTCGTAGACCGGCGTGATGATCCCGCGAAAGCCGGCGATTCGAGCAGGCCTGCGGCGCGGCTAGGGACGGGCGTGATATGCTTGTCGGCGAACAGGCCGGTGATCTCCGCCAGGCGAAGGACATGGGGCTCCGATCCCAGGCGGATCGCGAGGAAATCGTCCTGCGGCGTCGTATCGATGCGCTGGGCCACCGCGAAGGATCGATCGAATTCCTGCCGAAGGGTGGCCGCCCGGCCGGCCCAAAGTGGCGACGCTTCACTCATGGACGGCCTCCGCAGTCGCTCAGCGCCGAGCTGCACAGCGCGATCAGCGCGTCGCGATGGAAGCCGCCGCCGAACAGCAGCAGCCGCGACGCATCCTCGCGCGCCAGCAGGATCAGCGCCTGCGCCAGCTCGCGGCGGCCGGTCGCGAGATCGCCGGCACGGCGCGACAGCAGCCCCAGATGCAGCCGGGGCATGGCAAAGCCGGGATCGAGATAGACCGCGACGCGGTCGTGCTCGGCCGCACCGGCGCGGTCGCCGAGGTTCTCGAGGCACAGCGCCAGGATGTAGTGGGCGCCGGCGTTAAGCTCGTCCCGGACGAACAGACGCTCGCAGGCGCGCTGCGCCGGCACGATCTCGCATTATGGGCGAGCAGCATCGCCTCCAGCAGCAGCATGTCCGGATCCGGGTCGGCATAGGCCGGATGGTCGCGCACATAGGGCGAGCGCGTCGGTGAACCGCTCCTGGCGCAGGAGGTCGAGCGCCGTGGCCATGTCCCAGATCGACCGCGCCGGGGCGCCCGGTGCGACGCGGGCCGCCTCGCCGGCGACCAGCAGGCCGACCCGCTCGCTCGCTTCGCGGATGGCGTCGACCCAGGCGTCCGACAGGGTGATCGGCGGGGGAGGGGGGCCCGCCGGTATCGCCCGCGGCATGGACATTCCGGGCCAGGCCAGCTCCGTCTCATCGGCTCCCTTGAGCTGGTAATAGAATGTGCCGTGAGTGTGCCGCAGATGGAAATCGTCCGACAGCCCGCGCAGCGTCTCGGCGTGGCCGAGGAACAGATAGCCGCCGGGAGCGAGAGCGGAGACGATCCGTGCCACGAGCGCCTGCTGCTGCGCCGGCGAGAAATACATGATGACGTTTCGGCAGAAGACCACGTCATAGGTCGCCGGCGGCCACAGTACCAGCTCTTCGGCAGCAAGGTTGCGCCGCTCGAACCGCACGGCACCTTTCACGGTTTCGTCGAGTACCAAGTCGCGGCCATCCGCCCGGAACCAGCGTTCCCCTTATCTCGGGCGGAGTCTCGCGGAGCGACCAGGCCGAATACCGGCCGTTTCTGGCTTTCGCGAGGACGGATGGATCGAGGTCGACCGCCTGGATTGTGATACCGCCCGCGATGGTGGCCAGCGACTGCCGCAACAGGATGGCGATCGTGTAGGGCTCCTCGCCGGACGCACAGCCGGCGGAGAGGATGCGCAACGTCCGCGGCGTCGGACCGAGAGTCATGCGCTCCGGCAGCACGATCTCGGCCAGCGCCCGGAACTGCTCGTTGGTTGCGGAAGAAATAGGTCTCGTTGAACCGTGAGCTCTTCGGCCAGGAGCGCCAGCTCGTCCGCGGCCGGTGCCGCTTCAAGCGCCGCCAGATAGGCGTGGCTGGATTCCCCGAGCTTTTCCATGCGCCGGAGCAGCACGTCACCAAGAAAGCCGGTCTTGGCCTCGTCGAACTGCAGGCCCAGCCGTCGCGTTATGGCACTTCGGAAGCGATCGATGTCGAGCGCGTCCGGCAGGCCGATCATCCCGCAGCACCCGAAGCGGCCAGATCGGCGAAGGCTTGATCAGAGAGGATGCGCGCCGTGCTCAGGAACAGCGTCAGTTCTTTGTCGAGCGTGCCGATTGCCGATACGACCTCATTCGGGGCGTCGTCGAGCAGCGGCGGCAGGCGCGCCCAGGATCTCGGCGTCGATCGTTCGGACGCCCAACACCGTTTCTACCGCCAGCGCCAGCATCCGGCCCGCCGACCTCGACGGTTACGTAGCGTCCGGGCACGACCGGCCGCTCACCGGCGAGCAGGCCGGCGTCGACCACGGGTACCGGGGTGCCGCGAATGATCGATAGTCCGAGGACGAATGCCGGCGCGTGCGCCATGGTGTCGATCGGCAACGGACGCATCGCCTCGCGCACGCCATCGAGCGGCAAGGCACACAGCCTGCCACCCGCCCGGCATACCAGCCAGGATGCCGCTCGACGGTCAGGCGCGCCGATCCCCATCGCCCTACTCTTTCAGCCGCCGCACCGAAAGTAAACAACTTGAAAGAGAATTGACGGGTGTAGGCCCCGCCGACATGATCGGCAGGATTGAGGACGATCAACCGGTGCGGGGCTCGACACCAAAATCGGGATACTTGGTCGATCGGCCACTAAAGCCGGATGCACTCATGTCGGTTCGACATGAGTGCCGAAGCCATCTCTAAATATTTGAAATAGAGCGAGATTCACGTTTGAGGTCGATTCGGCCTCAAACAATCTTACTCTAGCATTTAAGCTCCCAGCGGCCAAGCTGGATGGTGCTGGCCCTTTCCAAACACGCTTCGCAAAAGCGCGAATTCTCGCACTGTCCAGGTGATCGGTTCTATCGCCTGCTCCGCGATGTGGCGGTGGTTGTAGGTCAGCGTCACATGCGGGGTGAAGCCGAGGTTCTTCCGAGGACCAGCCCGGCTGCCTTCATCGCCAACGCAATCGCTCTTTGGACAGCATGATACCGGGCGCCTTGTCACCCGTGCGCAAGACAAATGGTTTAGCCTTCTCGTCCGCCGCGGTGAAGCTCATCGCCCGAACGAGCGACATATCGAACGACGGCATGTCGATCTTGCTCCCGACGTCAATCACTCGAGCGATGGTCGATGCCGGTACGAGCGACGCGTCGCCGGCATAGAGCAGCGTCATGTGCAAACGTTCGCGACCTATCGGCTTGCCGCGCAATCCGTGCTGCCGCTCAGTTGCTCGGCCACCGCCACGATCCGTTCGGCAGCGTCGTCATCCGGATTGATCGCAAAAAATATTGGACCCGGAGGCAGGCCTGTCGTCGAGGGCGACGGCCGATTCGTCCCGCCAATGCTGTCGTCGTCGCCGAAGAACTCCGTCACCATGCCCTCTCGCCGTCCGATCGACACATAATACCATGGTCAGATTTAATTAGGAACAAAAAAAGAACAACTAGATTTTACAATGCGGTCTTCGCTCGGAAAAATGGCGCGCTGGGGCATGGGACGGTTATCCGCATCGTCGTATAAACGGCTTCGGTCGACGCTTGGCGGCCACGACGGCGAAGGGGTTCGGGAATGCGTGATTTCGACGAGATCGTCGCCATCGCGGCAGAACGCACGGGCGGGATGGCGGCGCTCGAGGAATCGCTGGCGGACTCCAAGCCGCTGGACCCCGCCGTGGTCGCCGCCATTCCGGATGACCGGATCCTGTCGGCGATGACGCGCCGGGTGTTCCAGGCCGGATTTTCCTGGAAGGTGATCGACGCGAAATGGGACGGCTTCGAAGAGGCTTTGCACGGGTTCGATCCGGCTATTGCGCATCGATGCCGGAAGACGCGTTTGACGCGCTGCTGAAGAACGGCCGTATCGTGCGCAAACGCGGCCAAGATCCGGTCGGTGTCGGCCAACGCGCAGTTCGTGCTGGAGCTGGCCCAGTCCCATGGCAGTGCCGCGCGGATGTTCGCCTTCTGGCCCGACGCCGATTATGTCGGGCTGCTGGAGGTGCTGAAGAAACGCGCGAACCGCCTGAGCGGCCAGGCCGGAATGCGCTTCCTGAGATCGATTGGCCGGCCCGCCTTTATCACCACCGGGAGCGTGGGTGGCGGCCCTCATCCGCGACGGTGTGATAACGAAAGAGCCGAGCAGCAAGCGCGATATGGACGTGGTCCAGGGCCGCCTTCAACGTTTGGTCGGCGGCGTCAGGTCGCGATCTCACGACCATCAGCCGCATCCTGGCAATGAGCGTCGAGAGTTAAGGTCGGTCAGTGCTCGTCGGCCTGGTCGGCCCCGCCTTGCCGGCCGATATCGATCAGCACCGCGAGCGTCCGGCGGGTGCGGCTTATGTCGTCCGGCCCGACGCTGGCGAGCAGCTCCGCGTCGATCCGATTGCGCGCTTCGGCCTGCGCCGTCGCGGCAGCCTTGCCGCGCTCGGTGAGCGTGACCGTGAGCTTGCGCCGATCCGCGCCATCGACCGTGCGGTCCAGATAGCCGCGCATGACCAGCGTATCGACCAACTGCCCCGCGGCCTGCTTCGAGATCCGCAATTCCCTGACCAGCTGTCCCAGCGGCACGCCGCTGGCGCCGAGCGCCAGCCCACCCAGCACGTAAAGTCCGTTGGCCGGGACGTCGTCATATCCCGCCTCGGTCAGCGCCTGCCGCATCGCCGCGCCATAGGTGACGCGCGCATGCCTGAGCAGGGCGGGCATCACGACCTCTTCGTACCAGGGGATTTCGTCGGTCATGGGAGAAAGTATATGGTCAACAGGACAGATAGTAAATATAATTGACTATCTGTCCTGTTGACTTTGCGTCAGGCCTTCACGAAGGCGAGCAGATCGGCATTGATCGTGTCGGCATGCGTGGTCGCCATGCCGTGCGGAAAGCCCGGATAGGTTTTCAGCGTGCTGTTCGGGAGCAGCTTGGCTGACAGCGGCGCCGAGTCGGCGATCGGCACGATCTGGTCGTCTTCGCCGTGGATGACGAACGTCGGCTGCTCGATCGCCTTCAGATCATCGGTGAAATCGGTCTCGGAGAAGGCCTTGATGCAATCGTAATGGGCCTTGGTTCCGCCCATCATCCCCTGTCGCCACCAATTATCGATGACCCCTTGCGAGACGGTGGCGCCAGGGCGGTTGAAGCCGTAGAACGGACCTGCGGGGACGTCGATGTAGAACTGGGCTCGGTTGGCCGCCAGCGCCGCCCGAAATCCGTCGAACACCTCCAACGGCAGGCCGCCCGGATTTGCTTCGGTCTTCAGCATGAGCGGCGGTACGGCGCCGATCAGTACCGCCTTGGCGACCCGCTCCTTGCCGTAGCGGGCAACGTAGCGCGCCACCTCGCCGCCGCCAGTCGAGTGGCCGATATGGATGGCGTTCTTGAGGTCGAGCACTGCCGCGAGTTCGGCCATATCGGCGGCATAAGTGTCCATCTCGTTGCCCGTCCAGGTCTGGCTGGAACGGCCATGTCCCCGGCGGTCATGCGCGATCACCCGGTATCCGTGACCGAGGAAGAACAGCATCTGCGAGTCCCAATCGTCCGCGCTTAGCGGCCAGCCGTGGTGGAACACGATCGGCTGACCCGTGCCCCAATCCTGTAGAAGATCTCGGTGCCGTCTTTCGTCTGATCGTGCTCATCGAACGCCTTCCTTCAAAAATGGGATCCCGGGGGTAACGGCAAGAACGTGGCTTGCAAGCTCTCGACCGCCACGCCGTCGCCATCGACGGCTCGCGCCATCGCTGAGACGGTTCGGCGATTATAGAGCGGCAGCGACGCTCGTGCTTGTACCGCCTTGACAGGTAACCAAACGGTTCCATATTAGCGCGATGAGCGAGGACGCCGTGTTCCGTGCCCTGGCGGATGCGAGCCGCCGGCAGCTGCTCGATCGGTTGCACGGCAGGAACGGCAGACGCTGGGTGAATTATGCCAAGGACCTCGATATGACCCGTCAGGCGGTGGCGAAGCATCTCTCGATCCTCGAAGAGGCGAACCTGGTCTCGATCAGGCGCCAGGGGAGGGAGAAGCTGCATTTCATCAACCCAGTGCCGATCAACGAGATCGCCGAGCGCTGGATCGGCAAGTTCGAGCGGCCTCGCCTGGCAGCGCTTTCCGACCTGAAGAAGACCCTCGAAGGAGACGATCATGAGTGATGTCGCCAGCAGCAGCTTCGTCTACGTCACGTTCATCCGCACCACGCCGGATCGGCTGTGGTCGGCGCTGACCAGCCCCGAATTCACCAGGCAGTACTGGTTCGGGATGCATCAGGAGAGCGATTGGAAAGCCGGCTCGCCCTGGCAGCTGGTGTTCTCCGACGGCCGCATCGCCGATACCGGCGAGATCCTCGAAGCCGATCCGCCCAGGCGGCTAGTGATCAAATGGCGCAACGAGTTCCGGCCCGAGCTGAAGGCCGAAGGATACGCCCGCTGCACGATGGAGCTCGAGCCGGCCGGCGAGGCCGTGAAGCTGACCATCACCCACGCGATCGACCGCGCAGGCTCGAAAGTCGTCGAGGCCGTCTCCGGCGGCTGGCCGCGCATCCTCTCCAACCTCAAGTCGCTGCTGGAGACAGGAGAGATCCTGCTGAAGGCGTAGTACTCTTGGCGTCCGGCCGGTGACGGCGCTGTCTTAAGAGGCAGCGCGGCCGGCGAACGAAAGGAGGTGCGCGTGACCGTGACTGTCGAAGCGCTGGACCATGTGGTCGTGAATGTAACCGACGCGGAAATCTCCGCTTCCTGGTATCAACGCGTGCTCGGCATGACCCGCGAGGACTCGCCGGCCGGCCCGGGCAGGGCGTCGCGGATCTCGGTCAAATTCGGGCGCCAGAAGATCAATCTGCGCCCGATCGCCGCCAGCAAGGACGAATGGTTCACCGCCGACCATGAAGGCGCTGGCAGCGACGATCTGTGCTTCATCACGCAATCCGGACCGGAGGCGGTCATCGGCCATCTGCGCGCATGTGAGGTGGCGATAGAGCTGGGGCCGGTCAAACGCACCGGTGCCCGGGGCGAGATGATCTCGGTCTATTGCCGTGACCCGGACGGCAGTCTGATCGAGATTTCGTCCTATGGCGAATTGGGATGACCGAGTCCAAGATTTGATGCGCCGCGGAGAGACCGACGCCGCCTGAAACGACGCCGCCTGAAAACTGTGTCGGGTGGAGATTTTTCGATGGTACGCTCACGCATCGAAGTGCCGCCATTGGAGCAGGCGATGCGGAAACCGACAAAGGATCGCCTGTCGTCATCCCCGGCATCAGGCGAGCATGCCTTTCCCCCGCTTCGGACGGAGCGGTGGGCATGAGTGACGCTGTCCCGCGCTACATCGGCGGCTGCCTCTGCGGCGCGCTGCGGTACGAAGCCGAGGGCGAGCCGCTCTACGCCGGGCACTGCTACTGTGCCGATTGCCAGAAGGCATCCGGCTCGGGCTTCATCCCGTTCATCGGGTTTGCCAGCAGCGCCGTGCGCTTCAGCGGTCCTACCCGTCCATTCACCTCGAAGGCCGCCAGTGGCGGAGACGCGGTGCGCAATTCCTGCCCGATCTGCAGCAGCCTGGTATTCGGCGGCGAGGTCGGCAAGTCCGACTCCTTCACGATCTATGCGGGCTCGCTGGACGACCCATCGCTGTTCCACCCGACCGTTGCGATCTTCGCCCGCAACCAGCCACCATGGGCAATCATCCCGCCAGGTATGACGGTTTTCCAGGAGATGCCGTCCGGCGATCGTCCCGCGCATGAATGACGTAGTCGCGGGCGTCGCCGCGGACGGTTGGCGATCTCATTCCCGAGAAAATGCGCGATATCGGATATTATTTACGGCCTGCGTAATCGCGGATAACTAGAATATATTGGGGCGGGCTCCCCAGCCGAGGCCGAGGCG
>JBBCHB010000054.1:0-38796 GCA_037200015.1 Aliidongia sp.
ATGCTTCGGAATCTCAGACTTGAAATATACATCGGAGTGGCAACTGTAAGCGCACTGATTCTTTTGCCATCATCCAGCCATGCACAGCAATCCTATAAGCTCAATCAAGAGCTACAATTTGACGATTCCACAGGATCAATCCCGCTCACCGGAAATCTTCTTTACCTCACTCAGCAACTCTTCGGGGCCACCTACGCTGGCGGCTCGCTCGTCGATGCCAATGGGAACGCCGCAGGCCTCTCGGATCTCGGCGAGATTTTTCAATTCATCCCTGCGGCTCCGTTCATCGGAACGCTGCACGGCTTCTCCGGTCCGGACGGCGCCCACCCCAATGGCAGTCTGGTGGCCGATTCCCAGGGCAGTCTCTATGGCACGACGCAGATTGGCGGCGCTAACAATCTCGGTACCGTATTCAAGCTCTCTCCACCGGCCTCGACTGGGCAAGCCTGGACCCTGACGACGTTGCACAGCTTTTCCGGTTCCGACGGCGCCAATCCGGCCGCGGGGGTCACTATCGGCCCGAACGGAAACCTCTACGGTACGACCATGAACGGCGGTCCCAGTCCTTCGCGGATCGGCGGCAGCGCTTATACGCTCAGCACGAGCGGCACGATGTTCAACGTCCTGCCCCTGCCACAGGGCTGCGTGGGATCGCAAAGCAACGTCGTTGTCGACCCAACGGGTAACGTCATCGGGACCACGCAATTCGGCCCCGAGCCAACTGACTTTTCCGGATGCATGTTCAAAATAGCGCCGAACGGCACTGCCACGATCCTCACCCAATACGGCGAGGCCCCGCAGTTCGGCGGCGTGGCGATCGGCGAACCGGTCGGCAATATCGTCCGCGACGCTATCGGCAACATTTACGGTATGGCCGAGCTGGCTCAACGCAACACTCCCTCAAGCGCTCCCGGAATTGCCGTCTACAAGCGCGACACGACGACCAAGGACCTGATCGTCCTGGCCGTGCTCGACGGTCTTCAGTCGCAAAGCGGCGTGGTGCGCGACGGCAACGGGACTCTTTACGGGACGACGATCAACGGCGGTACGGGCGGCATCGGATCGGTCTTTTCCGTCAGCGCCAGCGGTGTCGTGACGACGCTGGCCTCACTGAGCGCGGCAAATCTGGCCCCGGTTGGCGGCGTGGTTCTCGACCCGACCGGAAATCTGTGGGGCACAAGCAGTCTTGGCGGCGATGTCGTCTGTACGACGGCGTCGAGTGTCGTCCCAGTCGGATGCGGAACCATCTTCAGCTTGAGCCGGTAACGCCCAGCGTCGATCGGCAGCGGCCCGGCGGACTCCGCCGGCCGGTCAGAGGCGGGTATGGTCCAGCGCCTCTCCGGTTTCGAGCAGGCTCTTAAGGCTCGACAGGATGCTGGGCCAGCCGGTCGACACGGCCTCGATGAATTTCGAGCCGTCGAGATCGATCTCGTGCAGCACCGTCAGCCTGACCGTATCGTCCATCGGTTCCAGCTCGATGGTCGCGCGCGAATAGCCTTCGGTCCTCAGCTCCGGCCGGAATTCGTTGCGCCAGGACAGGACGAGGCGGCGGGGCGGATCGCATTCGACGACGCTGCCGCTGTCACCCAGGCGCCCGTCGGGGAACCGCAGCTGCCAGGACGAGCCGACCTGCCAGTCGCAATCATGCCAGGTGCCGCGCCAATAGGCCTTGGTGAATTCCGGCTTGGTCAAAGCGTCCCAGAGTCTTTCCGGCGTCGTGCGGATATAGGTCACGTAGAGGAAACGACTAGCCATCGGTCTCTCCTTCCAGGTTTCGCTTAAGCTCGGCCAGCGCCTCGAGCCGGTCGCGGTCGAATTTCCCGGTCCAGCGCTCCGCGATCTCCCAGATCGGCACCGGGTTGAGATAGTGCAGCTTCTCGCGGCCATGGCGACACGTCGCCACCAGGCCGGATTCCTCCAGGATCGCCAGATGCTTGGTTACCGCCTGACGGGTCATGTCGGCATGCCGGCACAGCTCGCTCAGGGTCTGGCCGTTGCGGGCATGCAGCTCGTCCAGCAATCGGCGCCGCGTCGGATCAGCCAGCGCCTTGAACACGGCATCGACGGTCATGACCCTAATATGCAACCATTTGGTTGCCTGTCAAGTGCTCGCCAGGCTGCTTCTCCCGCAAGAGAGAAGCAGCCCGATCGATCGCTGGCGCGGCCGTCTAGCGTGCCGCTCGGCCGGCGCGCCGCAGCCCGGCTGCGGACAACCCGCCTGCAAACAGCAGCATTGCCCAGACTCCGAGCGCGGGCGCAGGCGGCGGCGCGCCGTTGAACAGCGCCGAAGCGATCGGCCCGGTCGTATTGCTGCCGTTCACCCTGCCGGCATAGTTGAAGACCGGTGTCATATCGGCCGTGCCGTTCGTGGCGCCGCTGCCCCCAGTGCCGGAAGTCGCCACTTGGCCGGCCGATCCGCCGCCGATGATCGTTACGCTGCCCTGATTGACGAAGATTGCCGGTCCGGCTGCCGCCCCGCCGCCACCGCCACCGCCGGTAACGTCGACCGCGTTGCCGCCATTGCCGCCATGAAGCGTCGCCAGGATGCCGCCGGTGCCGCCGACGCCATTCGTGCCAACCTCGGAGACTCCGCCGCCACCACCGCCACCGCCGGGCTCGCCGGCGCCGCCCGTGCCGCCGACGGCGCCGGAATCATCCCCCGTACCGCCGGCGCCCCCGCCGCCGCCGAACCCGCCGGCACCGCCCGCGCCGGCCAGATGGTCGGCCGTCCCCGCGCCGCCACCGCCGCCGAACCCGCCGGCACCGCCCGGGGTGGAGTCGCCAGCCGTACCGTTGGAGCCGCCCGGATCGGTCGCAAAGCCGCTGCCGCCGGCACCGCCGCCCGCGAGGCCGCTGCCGCCACCACCACCGCCGGCGCCACCATTCCCGCCATCATTGGCGTTCGAGGCCGCACCGGCTGCCAGCACCCCGCCGCCGCCGGCGCCGCCGGTGCCGCCCTGCCACGGCCCGCCGGCAAAGAACAGCCCGCCACCACCACCGCCGGCGCCGCCCGTTTCTCCACCGTCGCCATTGCCGCCGACGGCGCTGCAATTTTGGAAGAAGTCCGCGTTGAGCGTGACGACAGCGCCTGGCTTGTTGACGAACACCCCGCCGCCAGCGCCGAGCCCGCCCCCGCCGCCCGACGCGCCGCCATTGCCACCATGCGCCGTGGTGTTCCGGATCTGCAGATGGGCCAGCGTGACCGTGCCGGTATCGACGAAGAAGGGGGCGCGACAAGAGTTGTTCATTTTGACCCGGTAAGATAGAACGAATAACGAACGACCAGAGCCGGACGGACTTCTTCCGTTCATGAGTGGGATTTGGGACACGGGCATCTCCAAATTGTGCCGCCCGCGGAGCAAAGTGAAATCAAACGCCTACCGGAAAGTATGGTCGAGTATTTCGCAACACAGTAATTGTGCACAATCTAATTGTGCTCATCGCGAGCGAGCGGCCAGTTTTCGTTTCAGGTCCGCTTCCCGAGGGCGAATTCTCTTGGATCAGAGGAGGTCGACAACCTTCCGCTGTGCGTCGCTGTCGCCGTCGATGTAGATCTGCGTCGTAGCAAGGCTCGCATGGCCAGCGAGGTATTGGACGTCCCGCAGGCTACCGCCGACCTGCCCTATCCGGCGCGCGGCCCGGGTGATAAACGTCCGCCGCCCGCTGTGGCTCGAGCAACCTTCGAGGCCGATCGCGGCATAGAGATCAGCAAACCAGTCGGCGATCGACCGAGGCGACATCCGGCCGCCGGTTTCGCTCTGGCGGCCCCGTTCGGACCGGATGACAGGGGCGGCAGCGCGAGGTTGGCCCTCTTCGGCGGCTAGAAGCCGTTCGAGAGCCTGGCGAAGTTGGCGATGAATCGGAATGGTTCGGCCTCCTCGCTTGCCTTTCGAGGCCTTGTTTTCGATGTTGATCGCATCACCGATCTTGCCCTCGGCATCAGTCACCATCGACCAGCTGAGCATGGCGATTTCCTTCGCGCGCAGGCCGCCTTTGACGGAGAGCAGGAACATCGCTGTGTTCCGCGCCGTGTAACGCCCATGCTGTTCCAGCAGGCCGAGCACGGCCGCTTCTTGCCTTTCGCTGAGGATCTTTGCTCGACGGGCCAGGGCCATTCCGACTTAAAACTCCCGGCTAAATATTGGAATGCACGATTTTACCGGTAGTTCTGATCCGTGGCAAGCCGCTCACGTGAACAGGTCTGCAGAAATCCTCGACTCCCGTGGAAATACCAATTTTAACGGAAGTCACAGGAGCTGGCTCCTTCGATAACGTACTATGTTACATAACAGGCGTTCGTAACGTAACATCGCCAGGCCGGCATCCGCGCGAGGAAATTCGAAATGACCCCGAACTCGCTTCCGACAGGAGACGAGGCTAATGAGCAAGAGGGCCGGAATTCGCCGCTTGGCTCGGAAGAGGATCGTCCCCCTCCATCCGTGTCGCTGGCGGAGGTCCTGACGGCCTGCAGATATACGGCCTGCAGATATCTAGAAACTGAAGGCCAACTCGTGACGCGCAGATCGGTTCGCGATCGGCTCGGCCGCGGCTCGATGACGACGATCCATAAAGGTGTCAGTGAGTTCGAGAGGCAGCGTGTCCCCGAGGCTCCTCGGCTCGCTTTGACAGCAGCGGACCGGGAAGTAATCTCAGATCTGGGCGCCCGCGCACTGGCCGTGGCCGAAGAGCGGGTCCAGACCATCTTGGCAGAACGAGAAGGGTCTCTGCGGGCATCGATCGATGCCGCCGACGCCCGCGCAGCCGACGCGATTACCGCAGCCGATGCCCTGGTCGCGGAGGCGGAGCGCCGCGCACTCGCGGCCGAAGCTGCAGTCGGCACCGCGTTGGCCGAACGCGACGCTGCGCGGGCGACCGCCGAGCAGGCGGAGTGGCACGCCCTGCGGCTCGACGGCCAGGCTGGCCAACTGGCGGCCGACAAGGCCGCGGCTGAAGCGCGGGCGGTCACGCTGGCCGAAGGATTGGCGGTTGCCAAACACCGAGCAGATGGGGAAGTGGCATTCCGCGAACGGGCCGAGGCCAACGTCCGTGCGCTCGAAACCGCGCTCGCCGGCGTCCGTGTCGAATATGCCGCGCGCGCCCAAGAAGACGCCGATACGATCGCCGCGCTTCGTCAGGGTCTGGCGATCACCCAGGCGCGTTTGGACGAGGTTGGTGCTCAGCGGGATGCGGCCCGCGCCACGGCGGAGAGTGGGGAGCGCGAGCTGGCGGCACGTCAGGCGGATCTGGCCGCAGCGACGGGCGCAGCCGCCCGTACGGAGGCGACGGTCGCCGCGCACAGCCAAACCATCGCGCGGCTGTCCGCCGACCTGGCGGCAGCACGGAACCAGGTCGAAAGCCTATCAGCTGCGCCCGAACGACGTGCGCAGCTCATCGCGGCGCTCGAGGAAGCGTTCACTTCCATGATCGCCGGGACGGAGGAGCGCTTGATCACACGGATTGCGACGCTCCATTCCGAGGTCGATGCCTGGCGCCGCGAGGGGCCGACCGCCCGCGACTAGCTGATTGCGGTAGGGAACCGAGTCGCCTCGGTTCCCCCGCACAGATTCGTACGGGTGGCCGAAGCCCTTGATGGATGCCATGCGGGCGTGAAGCCCGCCGCGTCTTCTCTCCAAACCGCCTCGTCAACGAAGATCAGTCAGCGGGCGGCTGGTGCCAAAGCCCAACCGCCCGCACGAAAAGCACGTTCTCACTCAGCCTCGGTGGGGAACGGACGAGCCGCTTCGGGATGCCTGCATACCCGTCGTTCGACGCAAGAGCGCCGGAGGGGCGCCCTATGCGTGCCACGAGTCGTGCGTCGTTGAACGTAGATCCGCAGCCTGATATGGTGAACGCTTGGTAGTAAACCACTATATATTGATTCGGATACTCTGAGGAGGTCAGGGCAATGCAAAAGATTAGCGGCATTTCGGGCGCTGTGGCGGGAACCGTCCCTCACACAACCGGCAGCACTCCGACGTCGATGGAAAAATCGTTCAGCTCGGCGAACTTTCAGGTGATCGGGCAGCAGCTCGCCGGCGGACAAAGTGGCGGACCGACACAGGCACCGGCTAACCCGGCACCTGCCACCGGCACAGGCCCGGCACCGCGTAAATGAATGCAGAGGGGTGGTCGGCGGTGGCAGCAGGCGCTTCTGCCCTAGCCGCCGCCTTCTCTCTGGCAGTGGCATGGCACGCTAAGCGCATCCAGGGAAAGGCAGCCGATTTCACCAACTGCCTTGAAGTTGCTGGTAAATTGCGGGACGCCATGCGGCATGTACAGGACGCTCCGGACGACGCAAGGCGCAAATTCGAATTCATCGAGCTGCTGAACCTGCTAGAGGCTCTGGCGCTCCTATACAACGACGGTAGAATCGCCGCTTCCACTAAGAAGTTTACGGGTAAGTACCTCGCCGAGGTAGTGGCCGAGATGCGTGCCAATGAACCTATGATGAGGCTTAGGCGCGAATCGGTTACTGGTGATGACACCTTCCGCGAACTTCAAAAATTTGAGAAACGTCAGGCGGACGCAATACTTACGTTGGCTCGCTCTTACACAAAGGAACAGGGTATCCGATAATGACTAAAATTCTTCGAAGACCTCGACGAAGAGACTTATGACCGGCGACAGTCTGTCCAGCGCAAATTTCAAGGCGCTCGGCTCGGTGATGGCGAAGCGGGCCGAAGGCTTCCGGCCCGGTCGATACCGCCTCTGGCCAAAGCCCCGCCAAGGTTCCTGTAACCGTGGCGACGTCCAAAAAGAGCAGCTAGCAGGCACAGTCCAAGCGCTTCGGGGATAGGTAACAGCCGTGGCTCTTGCCCAATGTGGTGCATGCAGACAAATCCTTATCATGATCTCGGGTTCTGGGCTCGGCTTGCGGAGGCGGTCGCCTCCGCTCTAACCTTTTCAGCGCGCCAAACCCGAAAGGGCAATGGCGCGCCCCACATCGCGCACCTACGCGGATGTGATGCCGAAGCCGCCCTGGCGTGCAAGAGCGGCAGATGGGAGGCGCCAGGTCTTGGCGCCCCGGGCCGCTAGGGCGACGTCTCGGCCGTGTCGACCCGGCCGCAAACTTGTGGAAGCATGGCTCTCAGCTCACGATCGCTCAGGCTTCACTGCTTCTTCACGGACGGTGATCGTGCTCGCGTTCCATACCCCCCGCGGGGGCTTCCGTTTCCCGCCAGATTTGCGTAATTCGCTGCTTTGTTGGCAAGTATGTCGGCCATCTCTTGATTATTTTGGCTTCGCGGCGGTGACATCGCGCCAACCGGCGCGCCTCTTGCCGCGACCGAGTAATACGACTGTCATATAAAAACATCGCTGACACCCGCGGAACTGCAGTTGCGCTGCGGTCCAGTAAAGCAGCATGCGCAATCCGAGGAAATTTCTGGTGAGAGCCCAGCGGCAATGATGCCGATCAGGGACTCAGGTTGAGTTCATGGAATTTGGATAGTAGAGGCAGCGGTGGACGAAAGGGACGATCATGATCGACGGTGGGCGTGTCTGATGGTGGCCGCTCAGGCCGGTGATCGGGCTGCCTATGAACGGTTATTGTGGGAAATTCAGCCGCTTGTCCGCAAACTCGTCGCGCCCAGCCAAGGCGAGGCTGATCGTACCGAGGATATTCTCCAGGATGTGCTGCTCACCATTCACTGGATACGCCATACATACGATCCCTCGCATTCATTCTCTCGTTGGCTAGTCGCCATCGCCCGGCGTCGATCGACCGACGCCTCGGGGCGCAGACCTCGCATCTTATCCTTCGTGATTTCGATTTGCAGATCTGCTGCCGAGCAAAGCGCGGCTCCTTGCCCGACTAACGCGGTTGGCAAGACCCTCAAGCGACGGCTGAACGCAGTATCAGATCCGAAGGAATAGCGATATCCGGAGGGCGGCGGGGTAGTCCCATGTCCTTAGCGCTGTGCATCCTTGGCCCGATTTCGTCGAGTTAGATCGCCGCCACTTCTGCACAGTTCATACGGTTTCCGGCAAGATCCGCTCCCGTCTTTCGACTAGGTTCCCCTTCGCCAAACGCCGTCTCTCCTTCGACTGGGGCGAGGGGTTCATCTTCCACGACTGGCGTACCGGTCGCCGTCGGCGGAATTTCCCATCGGAAATTAGGCGAATCGATGCAAATCCGAGCCGGAGAGAGCCATGACCAATCTCGATGCGCGAGAGCACGATCCCTGGGGTGACAAGCCAACGCGTTCGGATTGCCTGATGCGGCAGGAGGGGGCTGCTGGCCCCGGTCGAGCTCAGGGGTCCTACAGGACGCGCTCGCTTGAAAGAGAAGCCTGATGAAGCGAACGCATCGGCGCTGGCACTACCGGATCTGGATTGTGCTGCCGTTTCTGACCGGGCTGGGCTTCATGATGGCGCTTGTGTTGCGTCCGTCTCCCACTCGGGCGGTTAGCTCGACGACGATTGCCGGCTCACCATGAGCGCCGGATTCAGGGCGGTGCAGTGGAACCGCCACAAACTGGTCTACGATGCCGTTCTCATCACCGGCATCGTGCTCTATCTCGCTGCTTTCTTGATCGTCGCATTTCGCATTTTTCCGGCCGACCCGCCGGTGACCTGGGAAATTCAGCGTCTGCGCGCGTTCGGCAGCTGTGCTTTCATCATGGTCACGCTGATCCTCTGCATCGGCCCGCTCGCGCGACTCGACCGGCGTTTCCTGCCGGTTCTCTATAATCGCCGCCATTTTGGGGTGCTGACTTTTTGTGTTGCTCTCATTCACGCTTATTTGTCGATCTCATGGTACCACGGCGTCGGAAAAATCGATCCTTTGCTCTCGGTTCTGGTGAGCAACCCGAACTATCTAAGTTTCATTGACTTTCCGTTCGAAATCCCGGGCCTGATGGCCCTTCTCGTTCTATTCCTGATGGCGGCGACAAGTCACGATTTCTGGCTTGCCTTTCTCACACCGCCCGTGTGGAAGGCGATCCACATGTCGGTCTACGCGGCCTACGCCCTCCTCGTTTTCCACGTGGCGCTCGGCGTGATGCAGACCGATCGTTCTGTGTACGTGCCAATCCTTCTCGATACTGCATTGCTGACTGTCGCGGGGCTGCAATGGACGGGCGCCCGGCGCGAGCGGCCCGGCGATGACGGTGGCTTGCTGCAAGACGGCTGGCTGCCAGTGGGGGCACCGCAGGAGATCGTTGACGGCAGAGCGCGTATTGTGACGCCTCCCGGGGGCGAGCGCATTGCCGTCTACCGCCACGGCGGCGTAAAGCTTTCGGCAGTCGCCAATGTCTGCGCGCACCAGAATGGGCCGCTCGGCGAAGGGCGCATCATCGACGGGCTGATCACCTGCCCGTGGCACGGCTTTCAATTCCGGCCGGAGGATGGCTGCGCGCCGCCGCCCTTTACGGACAAAATACCGACCTATCGGCTTCGCCTCGACGATGGGACGGTTTTCGTCGACCCCAGGCCGTTGCCGCCGGGGACTGCCGTGCCACCGCTTTTAGTAGAAGTCTGAAGAATGGCTGCAAAGCGCGATGTGCCTTTCTACGTCGGTTATCTTCGGCTGCCCCGTGATCTGCGCGGCTTCCTCATCCGGCTGGTGATTGCGTTTCTCGTGATCGATATTGCGCTGGCGCTCTTCATTTTCGTCGTCCAGAAGCCGCGCGCGTCCGGCGCCTGGGGCATTGCCGGCGAGGCCTATTATTCAGGACGGTTCTCGGTACGGCCCTATCCGCTGCTGCGCGTGCCGGCAGAGGGCGGGGGGAGCCGCATTGTCTTCATTATATCGGAAGGCAAAATCGGGGCACCGCCCGGGCTCGAGGATTTCGACGGAGCGCAAGTCACCGTCGGCGGCTACCCGCTTCAGCGGGGCGATCTCACGTTGCTGCAGCTCGCCGAGCCTCCCGACCGACGCGAAGCAGCAGGCCCTGCTCCTCCCGATGACGCCGCAGCTACCGATCGCACGATGACAGGAGAAATCATGGACAGCAAATGCTGGGCAGGGGCGATGAATCCCGGCGAGGGCAAGGAGCACAAGAGTTGCGCCGGGCTGTGTATGTTGGGTGGGCTGCCCATTTTGTTCGTGGTCGGCGGCCCCGGCGGGGAACAACAGTGGTATCTTCTGACGGACAAATCGGGCGAGCCGATTGAGCACCCCACTTCTCCGTTCATCGGCGATCAAATCACCGTTTCGGGGACCGTGGCCGTGAAGGACGGGCTGCCACTCTTCGAGGTCGATCCCGCGACGCTGGGGTTCGATTGATGAGGCCCGACCGGCTACGCCCGCAGCCTCGTTTCATCACATCGTTCCGTGAAGTTCGACGTCGTGTCGCAACTGCACAAGCTTGAGCGCCGAGGATGGCAATGTTAACGTACTGCACCATGCTGAGGCTTCTGCGCCACGCTCTGTTTCTGCTCGTTGCCGTCGCGTTTGTCGGCGGGACAACGACGAATTTCGCGCGTTCGGCGCAGTATGGTTCGACCCTGGCAGGTACCGCCATGCCGTGTGATATGGCGATGCCGGCGTCGGCTTCCGGTGACACCAAGTCGATGCAGCCCTGCAAAGGGATAATAACCCCCGACTGCATCAAGCTCATGGGGTGCGTCAGCGTAAACGCTCTGCCGGTCCACTTCCTGACCCACGAGTCGACCATCCAATACAGCGAGATCGATTATTGGACCTCTGTGTCCAAGCTCGACAGCCTGGACCCCGAACCCGAGCCCCTTCCGCCCCGAACGGCCTGACTTAGTCAGCGCACACCCTAGGTGCGCCTATTCGACAATCAGGTTGTTCCCCGCCTGCCATGCGCTAGAGCCGCTGGCCGGCCACGAAGGGTCTTTCCATGAATCGCAATCGTGTTATTGCGGGCGCCACGGCGTTCGCATTCGGCTTCGTCTACGCTACCCTTCCAAGCTTTGCCGCTGCGACCGACTATCGGTTCGAGCTTGTCGGCATGCCCCAGCTTTCCGGCCAGAAAGACATCGTTCAGGTCCGGCTCGTCCATGCTTCGGACGGCAAGCCGATAACCGATGCCGTCATCTTCGAAAGCAAGGCTGACATGGGCCCGATGGGAATGGCAGCCATGGCAGCGCCGGTGACGGCGCTGCCGGCCAAGGACGGCATCTACAGCTTCGAGGTCGATCCCGGTATGGCTGGGACCTGGGCGCTGCATCTGGCAGCCAAAGTCCAAGGCGAACCGGAAACCGTACGAGGGACAGTCAACGCTAATCTGGTGCAGTGACGTGTACGCCCAGCGGATGCGGTTCGGCGCCGACAGGATGCCGGCGGCCAGCCCGGGCGGCCACGCGCCTGCTTTTGTCCGTTCTGCCGATGGTCCGCTGGGCGCAACTGTCGACAAATGTGTCACGCCACGACAATCGAGTCCTGGTGAATGCACCGCCTCCCATAGGACCGCAGATGCCGCGGCGTTCGCCGATGTTTCGCTTCGCCGCCGGCGTGGCGTTGTAACCGACAGCAGCGACCTCCCGTATTCACCTGTAGAGGCGGATCGGGTTGGCCGCCTCCAGAGAAAATATCCCAACCAATCGGCTCTGTACCAAATCGTGATGAAGGTGATCGCCCACCATGGCGCGGCGATCACGATGCTCCCGTTTGGGCTTCAGACGCAAAACGAGGATCTGATCGTGGCTGAAGGATACGTTGCTTCCCGCATGCAGTTATTCGCTGCTGCTTTTCTCGTAGCGGTGGGTGGTGCGGGCATCTCCAAGGCCGAGGCTGCGCCGCAAGACTATCGCTTCGAGATCGCGGGCCAACCGGCGTTATCGGGGGGCAGGGACATTGTGCCGGTGCGGCTCGTCCACGCCGCGGACGGCAAGCCCGTAATCGATGCCGTGATCTACGAGAGCACAGCCGATATGGGGCCGATGGGCATGGCGGCCATGGCGGCGCCGGTCAAGGCGCTTCCGGCGCAAGACGAAATCTACCGTTTCGAGGTCGATCCCGGCACTGCCGCTGGTACCTGGGCACTGCATCTGGCGGCCAAGGTTCAAGGCGAGACGGAAACCGTTCGGGGGACCGTCGACGCCGATCTGGTCGTCGGTGCCCAAAAGAAACCCGGCGGAACTGGGAGCCGATAATATGACCGCCCAGTGGACGCGGTTCGGCGCCAGCAGGATGTTGGCGGCCGGCCTGATCGCATGCGCACCCGCCTTCGCCCAGCCGGCCGATGATCCGCTGGGCGCCTCCGTCGGCGGCCTCATCGCCGCAGGGCGGCAATTGAGCCCTGCCCTGCGCGCTGCCGCCCTGGAGACCGCGGCGATTGCGGCCAAGGCCGAAGGCGCCGATGCGCTCGACGATCCGATGATCACCGACAGCTATCAGTATTACAAAGACCCCGGCGTCTTCAGCGTACATACGATCACGGTAACGCAGGCCTTCCCCTTATGGGGCAAGCGCGACCTGCGCAGGGAGGCGGCGCAAGCCGATGTCGACGCCGCCCGCGGCCAGGAGCGAGCCGCCCAGGACGCGCTCGACGAGAAGATCAAGCTCGCTTATGCAGCGTATTTCCTGACCGACCGCGAAATCGCGGTCACGCGGGAGATCGGCGATCTGGCTCGACGCATGCGGGCGGCCGCTGCTGTCCGCTACAGCCAGGGCAGCGGCGACCAGACAGCCATCATCCAGGCGCAGGGCGAGGAGACCGCGGCCAAGACCGAGGCGGCCAGGCTGCAAGGCGACAAGGAGGCGGCGCGGGCCCGGCTCAACACCCTGGTCGGCCGCCATGGCAACGCCCCGCTGGCCGAACCGGAAGAGCTGAGGCCGATGCCGGCTGCCGAGCCTGATCTCGCGACGCTGGTCGAGCGTGCCGATGCCGGCAATCCGACTCTGTCGGCCGACGACGCGGCAATTTCCGCCGCCCGCACGCGGAGCCGTCTGGCGGACAAGGCCTGGTATCCGGATCTGACGATCGGCGGCGGGCCGCTGATCCAGACCAACAACCGCGGGGTCGGCTTCGCGGCAACGATCGGGTTCAACATCCCGCTGCCCTGGGGGCGCGAAGCCTCCGGGCAGCACGCGGCGGCGGCGCAGCTCGGTGCGTCCCAGCAGCGATACGAAGCGGCGATGCAGCAGATCGAGGGTGCGTTAGGCGAGGCCGTTTCCAAGCTCCGCGCCGCGCGGGCGACCGAAACGTTGCTGCAGCGCGAGGCGATGCCGCAGGCCCGTGCCACGTTTCAGACGATCCTGGCCGACTATAGCCAGGGCAAAGGTGACCTGACGGCCGCGATCACTGCAGAGCACCAGACGCACGAGGTCGATCTTCGCCTGTCTCCAGACCCAGCTCGATGAACAGACGGCGCTCGCCGCGATCGAACGCCTGATCGGAGGAGATCTCTAAATGCGTTCCCTTCTTCTCGCCTGTGCAGTGGCCGGTCTCGCCGCTTCTGGCACTGCCCGTGCCGATGACGCCGTTCGGAAGCCGCTTTATTACCAGGATCCGGACCGGCAAGCCGGCCTACTCATACACTCCGATGAGAACGGCGGATGGGCGGGAGTATTGGCCGGTGTTCGAGGACATTCCCGCCGTCCAAGCAGCGTCGGGACCGGCCCCCACGCCGAAGCCGCAGGCGGGCGGCGATCACCGTGTCCTTTATTACCGCAACCCGATGGGACTGCCGGATACCTCGTCCAAGCCGAAGCGGGATGCGATGGGCATGGAGTACCTGCCCGTCTATGCCGACGACGGCGCGAAGGACGATCCGCCCGGCACGGTCAAGATCAGCCCTGGCCGCCTGCAGACCCTGGGCGTTTAGGACCGAGGAAGCGGCGTTGCGGCCGGAATCCGGACGGACCGTGAGGGCGACGGGCAGCCTCCAATTGGATGAACGACGCCTTGCGACGGTCACGTCCAAGGTGGCCGGCTGGATCGAACACCTGGCCGTGGCCGCAACGGGCGATTCCGTCAAACGCGGTCAAGTGCTGGCCGAGATCTATGCGCCCGATCTGGTCGCTTCGGAGGAGGAATATCTCGTCGCCGCCAAGATGGGCGGCGCCATCGGTGCCGCTTCCGATCAGCGGTCTGCACGCTCTCGACATCCCGGCGGACGAGATCGCTCGGTTGCGCAAGACCGGGCAGGCGGGCCCGGCGCATCGCTGTGATGGCGCCGGCCGACGGTGTCGTCATCGACAAGCCGGTACAGGAGGGACGCACATCCATGCTGGCGAGGCGCTTTACAAGACCGCCGACATCTCTTCCATGTGGCTGATCGCGCAAGTGCAGGAGCAGGATCTAGGCGCGATCCGGCCCGGCGAGCGGGCGCGGGCCAGCTTCGTGGCGTTTCCAGGCACGGACCTTCGAAGGCAAGGTCGATTTCATCTACCCGTCTCTGACCGCCGAGACGCGGACGGCGCAGGTGCGGATCGTGCTGCCTAACACCGACGGCGTCTTGCTCGCCCAGATGTATGCAAATGTCGAGATCGAGGCGCCGGCCGGCGACAAACCGGTTCTGTCGGTCCCGAACTCGGCCGTGCTCGACAACGGCACCCGGCAGGTCGTGCTCGTCGCGGCGGGCGAAGGCCGGTTCGAGCCGCGCACGGTCCGGCTCGGTATTCGCAGTGACGACCGGGTTCAGGTCCTCAGCGGGATCGGGCCGGGTGATCGTGTCGTGGTCGGTGCCAACTTCCTGATCGACGCGGAAAGCAACCTGCGTGCGGCGCTTCAAGGCTTCGCCGATGGCGCCAAGCCACAATCCGCCGAGCAGGGAGCTAACCAATGATCGGTCGTCTCATCGAGCTTTGCGCGGCGCAATAAGATGTTGGTGCTGCTGACCACGCTTGATCCTGGCCGGCATCGGCGCGTGGTCACTCGCCAACACCCCGCTCGACGCACTGCCGGACCTCTCCGACACGCAGGTCATCGTCTATACGGACTATCCCGGCCAGGCGCCCCAGGTCGTCGAGGATCAAGTGACCTATCCGCTGACCACGGCGCCTGCTCGCTGTGCCGCACACCAAGGTGGTGCGCGGCTTCTCGGATTTTGGGTCGAGCTTCGTCTATGTCGTGTTCGACGACGGCACCGATCTCTATTGGGCGCGCTCGCGCGTGCTCGAATATCTCAATTTCGCGGCCAAGCGCCTGCCTGAAGGCGTCACGCCGACCCTCGGGCCTGATGCCAGCGGCGTCGGCTGGGTCTATCAATATGTCGTGGTCGGTGCCGAGCGGACATTGGCCGAGCTGCGCAGCGTCCAGGACTGGATCGTCCGCTACAACCTCGTGACCGCTAAAGGCGTCGCTGAGGTCGCCAGCGTCGGTGGCTTCGAAAAGCAGTATCAAGTCGTCGTCGATCCCCAGAAGCTGCAGGCCTACGGCATTTCGCTCGACCGCGTGTCCGACGCGATCCGCAACAGCAACCGCGACGTCGGCGGGCGCACGATCGAGATGAGCGAGACCGAGTACATGATCCGCGGTCGCGGCTATCTGCGTGACATGCAAGATCTCGGCAATATCGTGCTCAAGGCTGATATGGGCGCTGGCACGCCCGTCCTGGTGAGGGATGTGGCGCGCATACAACTCGGCCCCGGACGAACGGCGCGGCATAGCCGAGATGAACGGCACCGGCGAGGTGGTGGGCGGCATTGCGCTGAAACGTGACGGCGCCGACGCGCTCACCACGATCGACAACATCAAGGCGAAGCTCGATGAGCTAAAGCCGGGCCTGCCCCAGGGCGTGTCGATCGAGCCCGTCTATTGACCGCTCGCAACTGATCGACAGCGCCATTCACACTTTGAAGCACACGCTCGTCGAGGAGAGCCTGATCGTCGCCGCGGTCTGCATCCTGGTTCCTGCTGCACTTTCGCAGCGCCTTGGTGGCGATCCTGACCCTGCCGATCGGCGTATTACTGGCGTTTGCCGGGATGCACGCGCTCGGCCTCGGCTCGATACATCATGAGCCTCGGTGGCATCGCCATCGCGCTCGGCGCCAATGGTCGATGCGGCGATCGTGATGATCGAGAACGCGCATAAGCATGTCGAGCGGTTTGAAGCCCGGTGAGCCCCGTGGACCGGCGCTGATCGCGGCAGCCAAGGAGGTCGGGCCCTCGCTGTTCTTTAGTCTCCTGGTGATCGTGGTTGCGTTCCTGCCGGCTCTTCGCGCTGGAGGACCAGGAGGGACGGCTGTTCAAGCCTTTGGCTTAACACCAAGACCTTCGCCATGGCCGGCGGCGCCATTATGGCCATCACGCTGGTGCCGGTGCTTATGCTGCTTTTCATCCGCGGCCATATCGTCCCGGAGGCCAAGAACCCAATCAATCGGGCGCTGATCTGGCTCTACCGCCCGGTGATCCGGTTCGTGCTGCGCATGCCGGTCCTCACCGTCCATAGGTGCCCTCGCGATGCTCGCGGTCACGGTCATGCCGGCATCGGAGCTCGGCAGCGAATTTATGCCGAGCTTGAACGAGGGCACGCTGCTGTTCATGCCGGTGACCCTGCCGGGCTTGTCGGTGACGAAGGCGGGAGAACTACTGCAGACCCAGGATCGTATCATCAAATCCTTTCCCGAAGTCGCCTCCGTGTTTGGCAAGGCGGGGCGGGCGGCCACGGCGACCGATCCGGCGCCCGTCGAGATGAGCGAGACGATCGTGAATCTCAAGCCCGAAAGCGAATGGCCCTGAGGGCGAGGACGGTCGATCAGCTCATCGCCAAGATGAACACGGCCTTGCAACTGCCCGGCGTCAGCAATGCTTGGACCATGCCGATCAAGGCGCGCATCGACATGCTGTCGACCGGGATCCGCACGCCGGTCGGCGTGAAGGTGTTCGGCCCGGATCTGCACGAGTTGGAACGCCTCGCGACCGAGGTCGGAGCGCGTCGTGCATGACGTGCCGGGCACCACCAGCGCCTTTGCCGAACGTCTCGAGGGCGGCCACTATGTCGAGATCGAGCCGGATCGTCAGGCCATCGCGCGCTACGAGCTGTCGGTCGACGATGTGCAGAAGGTCGTGGCGGTGGCGCTCGGTGGCGAGACGGTCACGACCCACGGTCGAGGGCCGCGAGCGCTACGGCGTGAATGTGCGCTATCCGCGCGGCCCTACGCGACGATCCCCAGGCGATTGCGAGCGATAGTGCTAGTGCCAACGATGGGGGGGTGCCATGGTGCCCTTGGGCCAGATCGCGAAGATCCGCGTGGCGCTCGGACCGCCCAGCATCCGCACCGAGAACGACCCAGCCGGTCGCCTATATCTACGTCGACCTCCAGGGGCGCGACCTTGGCGGCTATGTCACGGAGGCCGCCCGCAAGGTCGCCGAGCAAGTCACGTTGCCGCCTGGCTACCACATCGAATGGAGCGGCCAGTTCGAGTATCTGCAACGGGCCGCGGGCCAAACTGCGGATCGTCGTTCCGGCGACCCTGGTCCTTATCTTCGTGCTGCTGTTCCTCAATTTTGGGCGGCTGGCCGAGACGGTGATTGTGATGCCTCTCAGTGCCGTTCGCCCTCGTCGGCGGCATCTGGCTGATGTGGTGGCTCGGCTACAATACGAGCGTAGCAGTGTCGGTCGGGTTCATCGCGCTGGCCGGCGTCGCCGCTGAAACCGGCGTGGTCATGCTGATCTATCTCGACCACGCGCTCAGTGAGATCCGGCAGCAGCGGCTGTTGGAAGGCGCGCCGCTCACCCGCGCCGATCTGCAACGGGCAATCATGACCGGCGCCGTCGAGCGCGTGCGGCCGAAGATGATGACCGTCGTCGCCATCATGGCCGGGTTGCTGCCGATCCTTTGGAGCACGGGGACGGGTTCGGAAGTCATGCGGCGCATCGCTGTGCCCATGGTCGGCGGCATGGTCTCATCGACGGTGCTGACCTTGCTCGTCATCCCGGCGATCTATGCGATCGTCAAGGGATGGCGGCTGCCTCGTCCTGCCGAAGCGGCCATCCTCCATCAAGAAGGAAAGCGGCGGGTACCGGCCCGAATGAGAACAAATGCGTCGCCCTTCCGAGCTGCGGAGCAGAAGGGCCTCACGAGGGGAGTTATAAACAATGGCTCAGATGAACCTAACTATGGGCGTGATGGTGATAGTTGGAAAATTGCAATTACACTGTGAATACCTTAATGTAGTGCAAAGACAGTGCCATGGGGCGGCTACCTTCACTGATCAACCCATAATCACGATGACCGTGAATTCCGGCAAATATTGGTCTCGGTGAGGGTGTGTAGCAAGGCCAATCTGCCGATTCGTTAAGGTTCGAAATACATGTGCTCGATGATGCAAGGTATGGACGGAGTGCACTCATGGGGTTGGCTTTTAGAGGGTGGTCCGATCACATGGCTCGTTACTTTATTTACACTGACGGCGATTGTCGGGCTTGTTTTGGCCAGCGTGACGCTGGTCAGGGCTCTGGCCGAATTCGTCGGACGACGGCTGGCGCGCGCGCAGGGCGCCGGTCTGACCCGGAATCCGCTTGACCGGCGCCTCCGCAAAATCCGGGGAACGAACGAAGCGGGGCGCTACTCGATCAGCAGTGTCCGTCGTGGCTCAAGCACTCCCCGAGCTAGGTCCAAATTACAAACCAGATCCAAGCGGTCGTGGGTGAGGCGCGTTCTCCGCACTCGACAAGCCGTTCCACAAGCATGACCCCAACTTACCCGGGAAGCCCGCTATGCGGCGGGTTCCACATCTTCCGTCCGCCCTGAGGCCTATTTTGACAAACAGCGACACCGATATCCGGCCCGGTCCCGCGCCGCAGCCTAATCCGGACATGCCGGTTGACGCGATGGCCAGCGTCCATTTCCGTCATGCTTCATTGGATCACCGTGGCGGCGATGTTTCGGTGCCCCTCGCGGGCGGACATATATGTGCATCGGTCTATCGGTCCTGCTGCGGCGTTTCACACCGGCCGATTTACAATCTTCATGCATCCCTTGGCCTAGCGGTCCTCGCTTTGTTTGGAGCCCGGATCATAGCTCGTTTCATATGGCCGTGGCCTGGGCTACCAGACGATATGTCGTTCTGGCAAAAGCTCCTCGCCGAGGCGGTCCACGTCGCTCTGTACGCCCTCATGATCGCCCTGCCCTTAGTCGGGTGGAGCGTCATATCGGCGCCTGGCTGCTGTTATGCCCGGCCATTCGTTTTTGATAGCTTCGTCCTGCCCAGGCTCGCTTCCACACCGTTCCCCCGATCGCGCTGCCGCCTTTGCCGTTCACTCTGCGGCTCGCTTGGATCGCGATAGGCGTAATCGCCATGCACGCGGCGGCCGCCCCTTCTGCACCATTTTGTCTTCAAGGACGATACGCTTGCCCGCGTCATCGTCGATCTCCGACCGATGCGCCAGCGGCAAAATGCCGATCAGCGCTTCTCCGCCTTCTAGAAAGGCTACTTCCGGGGCGCCAAGCGGTGCGCCGGCGTCGGGACTGGGGGCGCCGGCTTCAGGACGGCTCAACAGAATCACAAGGCGAAGATCGAGCGCTGACTATTCGGCCGAGGGCGCAGGGTGATGGCGACGAAGAAGATTCGTGATGTGCAGTGTAAAAGAAGGATTTCGTTAAGATGAGACAGCCCGTAGCGGACAGTCATGGCCCGTTTGATCGCGGGGATCTTGCCAAAATTCTGTCGAAAGACGAAATTTTCGTGAGGCCATCTGCTGATCTTCCGGATGAGATCGGGAAGATTTTACATTCTATATAATCTCAATCAGTCCAGCGCACTACACTCAATCATGAATGATCTCGTTTTCCATCGCGTTTCCCAGCGAGCAGAAGGCCTGAGGAGGTCCGTGACAAGCTGCTGGCCCTGCAAGAGGAATACGTGATCGAACTTGGCGATGCCGTCATTGCAGTGAAGGACGACAAGGGCCGAGTGAAGTTGAACCAAGATGATGAACCTGACGGCCGATGGTGCGCTGTCCGGCGCGTTCTGGGGAACGCTCATCGGCATCATCTTCATGGTGCCGCTCATCGGCACGGCGCTAGGCGCTGCGTCGGGCGCCCTGAGCGGCGCGCTCAGCGACGTCGGCATCAACGACGATTTCATGAAGGATGCCGCTCAGGCGCTCACACCGGGCAGCGCCGGCCTGTTCCTGCTGATCCGAAAGATGACCGCCGACAAGGTGCTGGCGGATCTGGAGGGGGCGGGTGGCACAGTGATCCGCACCTCGTTCGACCATACGAACGAGCAGGCGCTGCCGCGACGCTCTCGCCGGCCGCGCCGCATCCGAACAGGTTCAGTCGGCGTCCTGAAAAACCTCGGGCCGTGCCGAGACGGAATTTAGACTGGAAAGGGCGCTCGGTTTGAACGCCCTTTCTTTTAGTGCGCGGGTCTTCCGTGGACGGCCTGCAGACGGTCATGACCGGAACTATGACGCGCATGCGACCTCCGAAAAACAGCAATCGCCAAAACCTTATGACACGGCGCGGGGTGACGATGTAACCGACAGCCGTGCCCCTTGCGTAGTCATCTTTAGAGACGGCTTGTACGTCTCTCTTTGAGAATCACTTCACTGTAAAAAAGAGGTAAAACATGACTCGCAAGCTGAGCACGCTCTTCGCCGCCGCCGCCATTTTCGCCAGCACCGCCACTGCAACTGTTGCTTTCGCCGCCGAGAGCGCACCGCAGCCGCCTCGGACCCAGGGCCAGATGGTGCAGATGAGCCCCGATCAGATGGCGCAGATGACCGCGGTGACGACAAACGCAACCAGCGCCCCTACCGAGCCCAGTCGACACTTTCAGGCAACGCATCCCGGTGGTCGGTACGATCGAGGTCACCTTGCGCACGCCGCATTCGCTCGCCGCCATCGAGGCGATCGCCAAGGCGCTGCCGGCGGCAATGGTCGGAGCGGGGACGGTGCTGCGCTCGGCCGACATCACCGCGGCCAAGAATGCCGGCGCCAATTCCTGGTCAGCCCCGGCCTCACGCCGGATTTGGCCGCCGCCGGAATCGCCTCGGGCCTGCCTTATCTGCCGGGTGCCGTCACCGCGTCGGAAATCCTCGCGGCGCGCGAGCTGAACTTCAGCTTCCTCAAATTCTTCCCGGCGCGCGAGGCCGGCGGACCGGCACTGTTGCGCTCCTTCGCGCCGGTGTTCCAGGGCATCGTGTTTTGCCCGACCGGCGGCATCAACGAAGAGAATGTCGCGGAATACCTGGCTCTGCCGAACGTGCCGGTGGTCGGCGGCACCTGGGTCGCCAATCGCGAGGCGATCGACGGCCGCGACTGGAGCGGGATTACCGCCCGCGCCAAGCGCGCCGTGGCGCTGCGCGATTCATAGATCGGGGCTGATCCGTAGGCTGTAGCGCGGGCGGCCGTCTTCATCGACCAATCCGTGATCCTGCAGCCGCTGCAGCGTCGCGCAGAAGAACCCTGCCGTGCCGGGCCGGCCGGCGCCCTCCAGCCAGTTCTGCTCCTGGAAGGCCAGGATGCCGGGCTGGCCGAGCTCGATTTCCCACAGGATGCCAAGCAGCGAGGCCATCTGCTCCTCGGTTTCGCGCGCCAGCCATTCGACCCGGCGTGCCGCCTCGGCAATCTCGATCCGGCCGGTTTCCGGTCCGGCCCCGAGCCCGAAATCGGGCAGGGCGCGCCGGGCCGGGCTTGCCAGCTGATAATGCGCGACTTCATGGACCAGCACGGCCGCTTCCGATTCGGTCCGCACAGCCAGGCCGTCCCATGAGAACGCCACTTGCGGCGCTTCCGGGATCGGCCGCATGCCGAACGCCTCGGTCAGTGCCACTGCCTCACGATGCATCACCGATTGATCCCGATCGACATCGTCGAGGCTCGCCCGGATACGGGCGAACACCAACCGCGCCGCGCCGTGTTGGGGCAAGCTTTCGGCATATCGGGCAAGCGTCGCTACCAGCTCGGCCGGTGCAATCTCGGTCAGGATCATCGACGGACCATCATCAAAACGCGGCGGCGGCGCAAGGCTCCGTACTACGCCCCTGATATGCTGGGAAAGTGGTGCGTTTGCGGGCCTTGCACGGCGCCATCCGATAGGCGAGCTTGGAAGGCGAAGCGGCAAAAGTCGCGCGGGCATCAGCGAGAGTATAAACGTGCTGGACAAGCTGTCTTTCGCCAATCGCTCGTCAAAATGGCTCGACGATCATCTGACCTTCAATGCCTGCCTCGTTCTCGCGGCGCTGTTGGGGATCGGCCAAGCGCTCGATCTCTACAGTTTCGACTTTCTGCTCGGCCGCGGTGTGTTCTGGCAATCGCCGCCGGCGGATACGGCGCAACTGCTGATCGCACTTCGATACTTCGACGCCGAGCCATGGCATTGGCCACTGACCCATATCTCGGCCTTGGGTGCGCCCGGCGGCGTCTCGGTCAGCAACGTCAGCCTGCCTCTCGTGGCTTTGCTCGGCAAAGCGCTGCAGCCGGTATTCGGCAGGGACGTGAATTTCTTCGGCGGCTACGAGCTGATCTCGATGGTGCTGCAGCCGGTGGCGATGCTCTGGCTGCTGTGGGAAATGGGCGTACGCAACCGCGTCGGCCTGCTGTGCGGTGCCGTGATTGCGCTGAGCTTCCCGATTTTTCTCTATCGTGTCGGCCATCTGTCGCTGATGGGGCAGTATCCGATCACGGCCGCGTTGGCGCTCTATTTCGTGACGAAGCGGCGACCGGGCGCAACTCCCTGGATCGCCTTCATCGGTCTGTCCCTGATCACGATGCTGATCATGCTCTATCTGACGATCATGGTGGATGGCATATTGTTTGCGGCTGCCGTGACCGACATGCTGCGGGCGAGACGGTTGTGGAGCGCTGGTGCCGCCACATTGCTGACTGTGATTGTCGTCTCGGTCACGATGCTCTGGGCGGCGGAATATCTGTCGGTCGGCGGCGGCACCTTCGCGGGCAATAGCTACGGCTATTACTCGTTGAACCTGCTGAGTCCCATCGTTCCGCAGGATAGCACGCTGTTCTCGACCGAAAATCGACTACTGGACATGACTGGCGGCCAATATGAAGGCATGAGCTATCTGGGCGCTGGGCTGCTCCTCCTGTTCTGCGGCGCGGCCGCAATATTGCCGGTGGAATTTCTCTCGGGTCGGGCAAGATCGGAGATCCATGCGGCAGTGCAGAGCAATTGGGTGTTGCTGCTTGTGCTTACGGCCTTTGTCGTCTTTGCCGTGTCGAATGAAGTGTTCGTCGGCAGCGTCCATTTCAGTTTCGGCTTACCGGTCTCCACAGATCTGCCTGGTAATTTGCGATCGAGTGGGCGTTTCTTCTGGCCTCTCGGTTACGCGCTCGCGGCCGGGCTGATTTGGGCAGTCGGTCGGGTCATGCTCCCTGTCAAGGCCAGCCTCGTTCTGCTGCTCGTCGCGGGGTTGCAATATGCCGATGCAAGCAACCTTCGCGCCGGCGTCGCCCAATTCTCCCGGACCAGCCTACCGATGACGCTGTCGCGCGAGCCCTGGCTGCGTCTGGTCCGCGCACATGACGCTCTCGTCGTCTTGCCGACATTCCATTGCGCGGCGGACCAAGCACGGGGGCAGATCATGGATCTGCTGCTCTACGCGTCCGAGCGACCGATCCCGGTCAACACGATGTATACGGGGCGTTTCCGCCGAGGACTGCGTGGCCGGCGCCGATGCTGCGCGCAACGCCGTCTTGGACGATGGCGCGCTTCACGTATTTTTCGACGAGCAATTCAGCTGGGGCGCCATCAAGGATCTGGCCGGTGCCGCCCAACTCTGCCGGAAGTTCGCTGGCGGCCATGTCTGTACCACTAAATGGCCGGCGCTGGAACGCGAGGGGGCATTGCCCGGCCTGGGCGCACCGGGCGGGCGGCAATACGATATTGGGCAACGCGTTTCCCTTGCCGATCCCGCAACGACGGATTTCCGCGGCTGGGGCTGGTGGCGCTCCGAGGCGGCCGGCGCCTGGATGATCGGCAGCCGGTCGGATCTCGCGCTCGATCTGGCCGAGCCGGCGGGGCCGGACGGCCTGGTCTTTCGATTTCGCGGCCACGCCTCCTTGCTCGGCGCCACCTCGCGCAGCCTTAAACTCGAGTTCGACGGTGCGAAATTGGGCGAGTGGATCATTTCCGACGAGGCCGATCACGACTACAGCGCGCCCATTCCGCCGTCAAAAGTCGGTTTGGAATTCGATTTCGCCACGGATGCCGGCAAGAGCCAGCGCGACCTTCAGCTGCATTCGGACAATCGCCGCCTGGGTTTCGATCTGGAGAGCTTCTCGCTCACCGCCGCCGCCCCATAGCGCACGACGACGGGGCTTGAAACCGATAGCGTTTCGATATATCTTTAGTTTCGATATATCGGATTGGCCGATGATCGAACCCTAGGAACTCATATGTTCAGACTCCGTCACCACGATCACGAATCCCGCGGCCGGCGCTTTGCCCGGCACGGGTTCGATTTTCTGCAACGCCTCCATGGCCATCACCACGGTCATGGAGGCCGCCGCGGGCCGCGTCTTCGACCACGGCGATCTGCGTCTGGTCATACTCCAGCTGATCGCCGAGAAGCCGCGGCACGGCTATGAGCTGATCAAGGCGATCGAGGAGGAAGCTGGCCGGCTCCTATAGCCCGAGCCCCGGTGTCGTCTACCCGACCCTGACCATGCTCGAAGAGTTGGGCCACGCCACGGTCACGAACGGCGAGGGCGGGAAGAAACTCTATACGATCACGGCAGAGGGGCAGGCCTTTCTCGCCGCGAACAAGGCGGCGGTCGATGCCGTCTTCGCCCGGATCGCCGAGACCGGCGCCGCCCATGGTGGCGGGCAGTCGCCGCAGCTCATTCGTGCCATCGAGAACTTCAAGCTGGCGCTTCGCCTGCGCTTGGCGCGCGGCCCGCTGTCGGAAGAACAGATCCGGACCATCGTCGCGGCGATCGACAATGCCGCGGGCGAAGTCGAGCGCAGCTGAAGGCCGCGTAACACCGCGCTTCACGGCAGCGGCGTTTCCGCCTAAACCTTGCCGTCGATACTAGCGAGGTTTGGGACCACGATGACCGAGCAGCCGTTCTGGCGCACGAAAGCTCTGACCGAGATGACCGATGCGGAGTGGGAATCGCTCTGCGACGGATGCGGCAAATGCTGTCTGGTCAAGCTGCAGGACGAGGATACCGGGACGATCCTGCATACGGATGTCTCCTGCTACCTGCTCGATGCGTTCGGCTGTCGCTGCCGACGCTACAAGGACCGGCAAAAGCTGGTACCGGATTGCGTGAAGGTCACCGCGTCGAATATCGCCGACCTGGCCTTCATGCCCAGCACCTGCGCCTATCGGCTGCTGGCCGAGGGGCAGGAGCTTTACTGGTGGCACCATCTCGTCTCCGGCCGGCGCGACACCATCCATCGCGCCGGCATGTCGGTCCGGCACCGCATCATCTCCGAAGAGGAGATCGAAGAAGAGGAGCTGCCCAATCACATTGTCCGATTGGGCGCGGTAAGGCGGCTCGAGAGTCGCCAGCAGCCATGTCCGGAAAATCTGCATGCCCGCGGTGGTGCGCCTGGATTTGAGGGCGGTCAGCCAATAGCTTCCGACAGCGATCTCGGCATCGAACGGCCGGATCAGCCGGCCGCCGGCAAGGTCGCAGCTGAACATGGCCGGCGGCACCAGGGCGACACCCAGCCCCTGAGCAACCGCTTCGGCCATGGCAATCGAGGAATCGAAGATCGCGCCGCGCGGGGGTCGGGATGTCGAGGCCGGCGACGCCAAACCAGCTTGTCCATTCGTCCGACCGATACGAGCGCAGCAGCGTTTCCTGCGCGAGATCGCACGGATGTCGTAGGCGCGCTGCGATTTCCGGCGCTGCGACCGGCGACAATGGCGCGGCGAGGAGCAGTGTCGCTTCGGTGCCGTGCCACGAGCCGTCGCCGAAGCGGATGGCATAATCCAGCCCCTCGCCAGCAAGGTCGACGCGGTTGTTGTTAGTCAGCAGCCGCAGGTCGACATAGGGGTGCGCAGCGCGAAAGCCCGGCAGCCGCGGCAGCAGCCAGCCGAGCGCGAAGGTTCCGACCGCGCCGAGCGTGACCACTTCGCGGACATGGCCGTTCTCGAACCGGTCGAGCGTCGCCTGGATCCGATCGAAGGCCTCCTCCAGCACGGGAATCAGCGCCTTGCCCTCATCGGTCAAGGCCAGGCCGCGCGGCAACCGCCGGAACAGGCGGACGCCCAGGATCTGCTCGAGGCTCTTGATCTGATGGCTCACCGCCGCCTGCGTCACGCACAGCTCCAGCCCCGCCTTGGTGAAGCTGAGATGCCGGGCGGACGCTTCGAACACTCGAAGCGCATTCAGCGGTATTTGCGGTCGGGGGCATGTTGTCTCATTAAATTTTCTAAAAGGCTACACCGCCGCAGATACGCCGATACGGATGGCTCCTGGAATCCTCGCCGCAGAAGCGTATGGCGTCAGGATGACCGCGGGCGACTTGCTCCGCTTCGTCGAGGCCAACATGCGTATGCTGGATCTCGACGAGGCACTGCAGCAGGCAATCACTGACACGCACCGGGGGTATTACCGGATCGGTACCATGACGCAGGACCTGGCCTGGGAGCAGTATCGCTACCCCGTCGAATTGGCAGAATTGCTCGCCGGCAACTCGCAGAAGATCATTACCGAAGCCAATCCGGCAACCGAACTCGATCCCCCGCTAGAGCCGCAGGACAATGCGCCGATCAATAAGACGGGATCGACGAACGGCTTCTCGACCTATGTCGCTTTCGTCCCGGAAAGGCGGCTCGGCATTATCCTGCTCGCCAATAAGAGCTATCCGATCGAGGCGCGCGTGACGGTTGCCTATGAAATACTGACCCGGCTGGACGCGAGATAAGGCTTATGGCGCTGCGGCGAATTCCTTGGCGAGGAATTCGGTCGCCGCGGCGACGGCATCGTCGCGCGCGGCCGGGTCGGTGCCGGTATGGGCCGAGCCGGCCGGGGTTGCCACCGAGCGTTCGCGCAAGGGGGCGGACGGCGTGTCAAAATCGTGGAAGGCGCCGGGATAGAGCTTCCATTCGACCGGTGCATGCTGGGCCTTGGCCTGATCGGCTAGTACTTCGCAATCCCCTGGCGGCGTCCAGTCGTCGGCGCCGCCCAGCAGGATCAGCAGAGGCAAATAGGGATGCCAGGCCCCCGGCCGTTCGAGGCTCCGGCAATTCCCCGGATAGAAGGCGATGGCGGCGCGGAACCGCTGGCCGGCAGGGGCGAAGGCGGCTCGGGCTGTCGGCTGCGCGATGTCGAGCAGGGCACTGGCCCCGGTCGACCAGCCGACCAGGGCGATCTTGTGGGCGTCGATGTCGGGACGCGCGGCCAGCCAGCGCAGCGCGGCATAGCCGTCGCGCGTCCGTTCATGCGCGGCGGTTATCGGGCGATCCTTCGTCGGGGTCCGGCACAGGCTGGCGATGCCGCGCGGCGTATAGCTGTCGACCAGCAGCGCGGCATAACCTTGGCTCTGCCAATGCTCGGCCCAGAAGGCATCGCGCGACCGCAGATGTTCGCCCGAAAGCATGCCGGCACAGCCATGCAGCATGATGACCGCGGGGAAGGGACCATCGCCGTCCGGCAGGAGCAGCCGTGCGGTCAGCCGCGTCGGCGGCTTGGTCCCTTGACCGTCGAGGCTGGGAAATGAGACGCCGACACTATCCGCCCGCGCCGAGCCGGCGAGCAGGCAAAATGACAGCAACAGCAAGGCAAACCGGCGCTTCATCCCGTATCCTTCGCAATTACGACGGCATCTTCGCATGCTTTACGACCACCAGCGCGACAGAGTCCTCATGGACGCGCCGCAGCCTCTTATCGGCCTCGGCCGGCAGCGGGATCTTCCGGTTGATGCAGTAGAGGATCAGGGAGGCCGCCAGCGCTTCGGCATTGATTTTCGACGCCGACCGTCTCGCCCTGGTCGGTTGCGATATCGAGCACGGCATAGGTCGGCTGCGCATCGGCAATCACGACGCGGGTGGCCGTTCCGGACGGCAGCGCCAGCCCGCGGCGTTGAAAATATTCGGTGATGGCGAGGATGATCTCGCGCGATCGAAACAGAAGCTGCCTTATCTCGCTCGGCATGCCGATCTCCCGAGCCTCACGGTGCCGGCCTCGTCGAAAGGACGAGGCCGGCCCGGATGATCGCCGTGCCGCTGGGCCGACACCATCGAAAAGCGTGCGGGGCCGCTATTCCGCCGCTTCGGCCTGCGGCCGCCACCGCAGCACAGGTGTGCGGGCCGCCGCCGTTTCGTCGAAGCGCCGACGTGGGGTGAGGACCGGCGCCTGCTGGAACTTCTCGACCGCGCCGGCCTGCGCTTCGGCCGTGAGCGCTTTCATCACGGCAACGAAACGATCGAGTGTGGCCTTGCTCTCCGTCTCGGTCGGCTCGATCAGGAGAGCACCATGGACGACCAGCGGGAAATACACGGTCATCGGGTGGAAGCCCTCGTCGATCAGAGCCTTGGCGAGATCGAGCGTGGTCACGCCGCTATCTTTGAGGAAGGCATCGTCGAACAGCGCCTCATGCATGCACGGTCCGGGGAAAGGCGCCGATAGCGTGTCCTTCAGACTGGCCAGCAGGTAATTGGCGTTGAGCACGGCATCCGAGGCGACCTGGCGCAGCCCATCGCCGCCATGGCTCATCATATAGGCGAGGGCCCGTACGAACATGCCCATCTGGCCGTGGAAGCCCTTGAGCCGGCCGAAGGCCTGGGCGGCGTCGCCCTCGGCCTGCTCGACCAGGGTGAAGCCGGCTTCGTCATGCACGACCCAGGGCAGGGGCGCGAAGGGTGCCAGCGCCTGCGACAGCACGACCGGCCCGGAGCCCGGCCCGCCGCCGCCATGCGGGGTCGAGAAGGTCTTGTGCAGGTTGATATGCATGACGTCGACGCCGAGATCGCCGGGCCGGACGCGGCCGACGATGGCGTTGAAATTGGCGCCGTCGCAGTAGAAATAGGCGCCGGCCTCGTGCACCGCTTCTGCGATTTCGCGGATCTCGGTCTCGAACAGCCCGCAGGTGTTCGGGTTGGTCAGCATGACCCCGGCGACATCCGGACCGAGCTTGGCCTTGAGCGCCGCCAGATCGACCCGGCCGCGCGCATTGGCCGGCACCGAATCGACGGTAAAGCCGCAGGCCGCCGCCGTCGCCGGGTTTGTGCCATGAGCCGATTCGGCGACCAGCACGCGGTCGCGCTTCTCGCCCTTGGCATCATGCGCGGCGCGGATCGCCATCATGCCGCACAGCTCGCCATGGGCGCCGGCAGCCGGGCTCATCGCCACCGCCGGCATGCCGGTCAGGGTCTTCAGCCAATGCGCCAGCTGGTCGATCACGGCAAGGGCGCCCTGGATCGTGGCTTCCGGCTGCAGCGGATGGATATCGGCGAAACCCGGCAGCCGTGCCATCCGCTCGTTCAGCCGCGGATTGTGCTTCATCGTGCAGGACCCGAGCGGATAGAGCCCGGTATCGATGGCGTAATTCTTCTGCGACAACCGGGTGAAATGGCGCACCACCTCGGGTTCGGAAATCCCCGGCAGGCCGATCGGCTTCGTGCGCCGGACGGTGCCCAGCCGGTGCTCGACCTTGGGCGGCTCGGGCAGATCGACGCCGGCGCGTCCGGGCGAATCGCGCTCGAACAGCAGCGGCTCCTCGATCTGCAACCCGCGATGGCCGCTATAGGTGCCGGATGCGCCGGTCCCGACTTGGAAATTGCTGACCGCGCGGCTCCAATCGCTCATGACAGCACCTCCTGGAGCTTGGCCGCAAATTCGTTCATATCCGCCTCTGTCGTGGTTTCGGTCGCCGCTACCAGCAGCAAGTCGGCCAGTTCGGGCTGGTCCGGATAGAGCCGGCTGACGGGCACGCCGGCGAGCACGCCTGGGCCGCCAGCGCATCGACCACCGCGGCTGCCGGCTTGGGCAGGCGCAGCGTGAATTCGTTGAAGAAGGTCTCGTTCAGCACCGTGACATCCGGCACCTTGCCGAGCCTTTCGGCCAGCCGCACCGCATAGGCATGGTTCAGCGCGGCCAATTGTGTGAATCCGACTTCGCCGAGCAGGCTCATATGAATGGTAAAAGCCAACGCACAAAGCCCTGAATTCGTGCAGATATTGCTCGTCGCCTTGTCGCGCCGAATATGCTGCTCGCGGGCCGACAAAGTCAGCACCCAGCCGCGGCGGCCATCGGCGTCCAGCGTCTGGCCGGCGAGCCGGCCCGGCATCTGCCGGACATATTTATCGCGCGTCGCGAACAGGCCGAGATAAGGGCCGCCGAAATTCAGCGCATTGCCGATCGATTGCCCCTCGGCCACGACGATGTCGGCGCCCATCTCGCCCGGCGGCATCAGAGCTCCGAGCGACACCACTTCGGTCACGACCACGACCAGCAGCGCGCCGGCGGCATGGCAGGCCGCAGCCAGCTCGGAATAGTCGCGCACGCGGCCGAAGACATCCGGGTTCTGCACGACGACGGCCGAGACATCCTTGCCGATCCGCCCGGTCAACGCCTCGGTCCCGGCCGCATCCGGCGCCACGGCGTCGATTTCGAAACCGGCGAAGCGGGCATGGGTCGCAACCGTCTCGCGGTAATGCGGATGCAGCCCGCCGGACAGCACCGCCTTCTTGCGCCGGGTGATGCGGTTGGCCATCAGCACCGCCTCGGCCGTGCCGCTGGCGCCGTCATACATCGAGGCGTTGGCGACATCCATGCCGGTGATCAGCGCCACCTGCGTCTGGAACTCGAAGAGATATTGCAGCGTGCCCTGGCTGACCTCGGGCTGGTATGGCGTGTAGGAGGTCAGGAACTCGCCGCGCTGGATCAAACTGTCGACCGAAGCCGGCACGTGATGACGATAGGCGCCGGCGCCGAGGAAGCTCGGCACCGAGCCGGCCGTGACGTTGCGCGCGGCCAGACGGGCGAGCGCACGCTCGACTTCCAGTTCGCCCTGATGCGGCGGCAGGTCGAACGGCTCGTCGCGCCAAGCGGCTTTCGGCACATCGGCGAAGAGCGCGTCGACCGACTCCACGCCGATCGCGGCCAGCATCTCGGCCCGCTCGGCATCGGTGAGCGGCAAATAACGCATCAATGCTGCTCCGCCACCATCGCGTCATAAGCTGCCTGGTCGAGCAGCTCGCCCAGCTCGGCCGGATCGGCGATGGTCATCTTGAAGAACCAGCCGGCGCCGGCGGCGTCCTCATTGACCAGGGCGGGCTGGTCCGACAGGGCTGCGTTCGACTCGGTGACCTTGCCGGACACCGGGGCGTAGATCTCGCTCGCCGCCTTGACCGATTCGACGACGGCGGCCTCCTTGCCCTTGACCAGCTCGCGGCCGGCGTCGGGCAGTTCGACATAGACGACGTCGCCGAGCTGTTCGGCGGCATAAGGGGTGATGCCGACCGTGGCGTTCGTGCCTTCGATGCGGATCCACTCATGGCTCTTGGTGTAACGGGTCTCGGTCATGTTCGGCTCCTGGGCTAAAGGGTCAACCACGGAAATAGCGATGCGGGGTGAAGGGCAGATCGACGATGCGCGCTGGGCGCGGCGTGCCGCGCACCATCAGTTCGATTTCGGTACCGGTCGCGGCATGGGAAGCGGCGACATAGCCCATCGCAATCGGCCCACCGACCGAAGGGCCGAAGCCGCCGCTGGTGATCTCGCCGGCCGGCACGCCGCCGACACGGATCTCGGTATGCTCGCGCGCCGGCGCCTTGCCCTCGGGCAGGATGCCGACACGGCGCCGGGCCGGGCCATTGGCCAGCTGCTGCAGGATGACGGCCCCGCCGGGAAAGCCGCCTTCGCGGCGCCGGCGCTGGCCGATCGCCCAGTCGAGCCCAGCCTCGATCGGCGTCGTCACCGTGTCGATGTCATGGCCGTAGAGGCAGAGCCCGGCTTCGAGCCGCAGGGAATCGCGGGCGCCGAGGCCGATCGCGGCGACTTCCGGCTCGGCCAGCAGGCGGCGCGCCAGCGCCTCGGCTTCCGCGGCCTCGACCGAAATCTCCCAGCCATCCTCGCCGGTATAGCCGGACCGGGTCAGCAGGCAGGCATGACCGTCGAGCACTGCGTCGCGCGCGCTCATGAACGGCATCGTCGCCAGCTCGGGCAGCAGCCGCGTCATGACCGAAGCTGCCGCCGGTCCCTGCAGCGCCAACAGGGCACGAGTGTCGAGCGGCTCGACCGTCGCCCCACCGGCGAGACCGGCCTGCAGATGGGCGATGTCCTCACGCTTGGTGGCGGCGTTCACCACCAGGAACAGATGGTCGCCGCGATTGGTCACCATCAGATCGTCGAGAATGCCGCCGGACTCGTTGGTCAGCAGCGTGTAGCGCGTCCGCCCGGGCTTCAGCGCCTGGATCTCGCCCGGCACCAGAGTCTCCAATGCCTTGGCCGGCTCGGCGCCGCGCAGCCGCAACTGGCCCATATGCGAGACGTCGAACAGCCCGGCCTGGCTGCGGCAATGCAGATGCTCGGCCAGCACGCCGGGGACGATATTGCACCGGCATCTCGTAGCCGGCGAAGGGCACGAATTTCGCGCCTAGTTCCTGGTGCAAAGTGTGAAGCGGTGTGCGGAGCAGGGTGTTGTCGGCCATGGTCATCCGGGTCGCCTTAGTCAGAGTGGTCCGCACCAGCCGCTATTCTGCGGCAAATGCCCCTCTGTCTAGGAACCTGAAAGAATGGCCGGGACACCGGCTTACCTCTTCGGTGAGGACTTGCTTGCGCAAGGCTGCTTTCCAGAGTCGCCGTCCCCTCGCGGTCCCCTAGTGCCTGAGAGTTTCCGGGGCGGTTGCTCCTTCGGCGTCGGCCATGACCGATCTCTTCCACGAGGCTCAATGGCGGAGGCTTGGGTCGCATTTTTGCAAAGCCTTGTCAACGCCTGTCACTTCGGCGCAGGCGACGGTTCGGCTCAATGCCTTATGATGCCTGATATTGTTTTCGTTTCAGGAGGTCGCGTCATGTCGGAAATATTCACCATCGGCTATGAGCAGGCCTCCCTCGCCGATTTCCTGCGCGCGCTGCAGGCGGCCGGCGTGACTCGGCTGGTCGATGTGCGTGACCTGCCGCAATCCCGTCGCGCCGGGTTTTCCAAGCGCCAGCTTTCCGCCGCCGCGGCCGAGATCGGTATCGACTATGTGCATCTGAAGCCGCTCGGCACGCCGAAGGAAGGCCGCGTCGCCCATCACAGCGGCGACCAGGCGACGTTTTGGCGCATCGTCGAGACCCAGCTGGCCAAACCTGAGGCACAGGCCGCGCTGGAGGAACTGGCGGCTCTGGCGCGCGAGCGGCCGAGCTGCCTCGTCTGTTTCGAAGCCGATTGGCGCAATTGCCACCGGGCGCGCGTCGTCGATTTACTGGCCGAGCGCCACGGGTTCACGGCACAGCATCTGTTGCCGGAGCCGGTCTTCGTCTGAAGTCAGATCTTCCCGAAACGATCGGTCCGGAACGGCCGCAGCGAAACGGCGATCGGCTGTCCACCTATCAGCGCCGCGACCAGCCCTGCCGTCACCGCGGCCAGGGGTCAGCCCGACATGCTGGTGTCCCAAGGCCAGTATGGCGTTTCCCGCCCGTGGGGCCGGGCCGATCATCGGAAGATAGTCGGGCAGTGTCGGACGGTCGCCGTACCAGCGCCCGGCGCCGGTCAGGCTGGAGCGGCCGAACAGCCGGCCCGCATGCCGGAAAAGGATATCGGCGCGGCGCCAATCCGGCACTGCGCCGGCACCGAGTTCGACCGTGCCGGCGAGACGGATGCCCGCCCTCATCGGCGTCGCGATGAAGCCGCGCTCGGCAAAGGTGACAGGAAGACCGAGATCGAGGGCGCTCGCCCGCAGCATGAGGTGGTAGCCGCGCTCGCGGGTCAGCGGCACGCGCGCGCCGAGTTGGCGTGCGAGCGGGGCCGCGTCGGCGCCCGCGGCGAGCACGATGTAGTCGAAAACCCGGCGGCTGCCACCGGCATGAAGGGCCTGGACGGAATTCCCGGCGACCTCCAGCCGGGTGACGGCCGCGCGTTCGATCCGGCCGCCATCTGCCGCCAGGCGCTGGGCCAGGGCCAGCACCAGGCTGTGCGGATCCACGGTGTGGAAGGCGTCGGGGGTGAAAGCGGCCGCCGGAGATCGGGACCGTGACGGACGGAACGCGGCGCGCCGCCTCGATGGCCGAGAGCATCTCGACGCGCACACCATGCGCGGCCAGGATCCTGGCCTCAGCGGCACCTTCCGCCGGATCCTGTTCATAGACCACGAGCGAGCCGGCGCGGCGGAAAAGCGGGGCCAGACCGGAGGCGGCGATCTCGGCCGACCAAGCCGGCTCGGCCTGGGCGAGCAGGCCGGCCAGTGCCGCCGTGCCGGCCGCCACCCGATGCGGCAGCGAGGCGGCGGCGAAGCGCAGCATCCAGGGCAGTAGCCGCGGCAACCCCGCCGGCCGCAAGCAGAGCGGGCCCAGCGGCGCGGCCAGCAGCCGGGGCAGGGACCGCAGCACATCCGGCCGGGCCAGCGGACGGATGTGATCGACCGCAATATGCCCGGCATTGCCGAAGGAGCAGCCGGAGCCGGGCGGTTCGGGATCGAACACCGTCACGTCATGCCCGTCGCGCTGCAGCGCCCGGGCCGCCGTGATGCCGATGATGCCCGCGCCGATGATCGCGACGCTGCCCATGCGATCAGCCCAGCTGAAAGCCGCCGCGGAGCGGATCCCGTTCGTTCACGAAGATCGTGTTGATGCCGTGCTGGCGCGCCCAGCCGGACACCGATGGGATGATGCCGGACTGGTCGCCGATCGTTGCGGCCGCTTCGACCCGGCCGTCGAACAGCGTACCGATGATGCTCTCATGGATGAAATCCTGGCCGACGGAGAGCTTGCCCCGGGCCGCGAGTTGCGCCATGCGCGCCGAGGTGCCGGTGCCGCAGGGCGAGCGGTCGATCGCCTTGTCGCCATAGAACACGGCGTTGCGGGCATGGGCGCGCGGATCGCGCGGCGCATCAGCCCACAGGATGTGCCGGATGCCGCGGATGGTCGGGTCGAGCGGATGGACCGGCTCGACGACGCGGTTGATCGCCTCGCGCAGACTGAGCGACAGGCGCGTGATGCCGTCGGGGCCGAGATCATCGATCCCGGCATAGTGCTTCTGCGGCTCGACGATGGCGTAGAAATTGCCGCCATAGGCGATATCGACGACCAACTCGCCCAGGCCCGGCACCTCGACGGCGACTTCGGCAGCGGCGAGATAGCCCGGCACGTTGCGGATCCGCACGGCATCGATCCACGGTCCGTTGCGGGTAAACTCGGCCCGCACGACGCCGGCCGGCGTGTCGAGGCGGAGCACGCCGTCCTCGGCCGGGCTGGCGAGGCCGTTCTCCAGCGCCATGGTGACCGTGCCGATCGTGCCGTGCCCGCACATCGGCAGGCAGCCCGAGACCTCGATGAACAGGATGCCGATATCGCAATCCGGCCGGGTCGGCGGGTAGAGCAGGGAGCCGGACATCACGTCATGGCCGCGCGGCTCGAACATCAGCGCGCGGCGCACCCAGTCGAAGCGGGCAATGAAATCCTGGCGCCGCTCGCTCATCGTGGCGCCGCGCAGGATCGGTGCGCCGCCCGTCACCAGCCGAACGGGGTTGCCGCAGGTATGGCCGTCCAGGCAGATGAAACTGTAGTTGCCGGCGGGCGGCAGATCGAAGACCGCCATGGTTCAGGCTCCGAGCGACGGACGGGTTTCCAATGCATGGCGCATTCGCCCGGCGACCTCGGCGCGGATCGCGGGCTCGAGCGCCAGGCGCGGCGGCCGGGTCAGCTCGGTGCCGCGCCCGGACAGCGCCTCGCACAGCTTGATGCATTGCACCAGATCAGCCCGCGCATCGAGATGCAGCAGCGGCATGATCCAGCGATAGAGCGGCAGCGCCTCCTGCGGCTTGCCGGCGGCGGCGAGCTTGAACAGCCGCGCACATTCCTGCGGGAAGACATTGGACAGGCCAGAGACCCAGCCGATCGCACCGAGGCAGGCGGTCTCCAGGATGACGTCGTCGAGGCCGCAGAACAGCAGGAAGCGCCCGCCCAGCAGATTGGCCAGGTCGACGAAGCGGCGGGTATCGCCCGAGGATTCCTTGATCGCAACGATGGTATCGACGTCGGCCAGGCCGGCCGCCATCTGCGGCGCGAGGTCGTTCCGATAGGCTGGAGGGTTGTTGTAGAGCATGATCGGCAGGTCGGAGGCTGCGGCAATGGTGCGGAACCACATGCCGATCTCATAGGGGGCCGCGCCGTAGATCATCGGCGGCATGACCATCATGCCATTCGCGCCCAGGTGTTCCATGTCGCGAGCGTAGTCACAGCCAGCCGCCGTGTTGCTCTCGCCGAGTCCGGCCAGCACCGGCACGCGGCCGGCGGCAGCCTCGACAATGGCGGCCACGATGTCGCGTTTCTCCGCGGGCAGGAGTGTGGAATTCTCGCCGACCGAGCCGCAGGCGATGATGCCGTCGACGCCGTCCTCGATCAGGTTGCGCACCATGCGCTGCGTGGCCGGGAAATCGACCGACAGATCGGCATGGAATTGCGTGGTGACCGCCGGGAAGACCCCCGCCCAAGCCGGTTTCGTTCCGCTCATGCTGCCCCTCCGCGCATTGACTCATCGGTCTTTTGCATATTTTATCCAATTTAGCAATTGCGCCACGACGAGGCCCGATGATCGTCACAACGGAAGCCGGCAAGCTCGAACGGCGCACGATCGCGACCGCCGCCGCGGAGGCAATCCGCCTGCGCATCCTGAGCGGTGATCTGGGCGAGGGGGAGAGCCTGCGCCAGGATGCGCTTGCCGCCGAACTCGGCATCAGCCGGATTCCCGTGCGCGAAGCCTTCCGCCAACTGGAAGCCGAGGGGCTGGTGACGTTGCAGCCGCACCGCGGCGCCGTCGTCTCGTCCTTGTCGCTCGACGAGATCGCCGAGATCTTCGATCTGCGGACCTTGCTGGAGCCGGAGCTGCTGGCCCAGGCGATGCCGCGCATGACGCCGTCCGACTATGCAACCGCCGACGCCGTGCTGCGCGATTACGAGCGCACGCTGGTTGCCGGCGACGTCCACGCCTGGGGCCAGATGAACACCTGGTTCCATCTGGCACTCTATTCCCCGGCCGGGCGGCGGCGCTCGCTCGCGATCGTGCATAATCTGCTGTCCAATGCCGATCGCTATACCCGGCTGCAGCTGGTGCTGACTCAGGGCATCGAGCGGGCGCTGGCGGAACACCGGGAACTGCTGCGGCTCTGTTCGACGGGCGCCGTCGAGCCGGCCGTGCGACTGCTGCGCCAGCATATCGAGACTGCCGGGATCGGACTGCTCGACTTCCTGCGGCAACGACACCGGCAATCCGGCGAGACCGAACCCAAGCGTGCGAGGGCCCGATGAGCGGCTTCCTGTTCCATGGCGGAAAGTTCCTCGATCCGCGGCAGGAGGCGCCGATCGACGGCATCGAACTCCTGATCGAGGGCGAGCGGGTCAAGGAGGTGTCCGACCGGCCGATTACCTCGGCCACGGCGACGCGGATCGATCTCGGTGGCCGAACGCTGATGCCGGGGCTGATCGACGCCCATGCCCATGTCTATTTGACCGAGGTCGATTTCCACCGCTTGGCCGATGTGCCGCTGACCCTGTTGGCCTTGAAGGCGGCAGAGGCGATGCGCAACATGCTGCGGCGCGGCTTCACCACCGTGCGCGACGTCGCCGGCGGCGATTGGGGCATCAAGACGGCGAGCGAGACCGGGTTGATCGAAGGGCCGCGCCTGTTCGTCGCCGGCAAGGCGATCAGCCAGACCGGCGGCCATGCCGATTTCCGCCGGCGTACCGAGGACGGCCTGGGCTGTGCCTGCTGTTCCGGCCTGAACCACAGCTCGCGGATCGCCGACGGCGTCGACGCCGTGATCCATGCTGTGCGCGACGAACTGCGCAAAGGCGCGGACCTGATCAAGATCATGGTCTCGGGTGGCGTCAGCTCCCAGGCCGACCCGCTCGAGAGCACGCAATTCCGGCTCGATGAGATCGCCGCCGCCTGCGAGGTCGCCGGTCATTGGGGCTCCTATGTCGCGGCCCATGCCTATACCGCGGAGGCGATCCAGCGCGCCGTGTCGCAGGGCGTACGCACGATCGAGCACGGCAATCTGCTCGACGCGCCGGCGGCGCGGCTGATGGCCGAGCGCGGCGCCTTTCTGATGCCGACTCTGGTCGCCTATGACGCGCTGAAGCGGCGGGGCAGGGATTACGGGCTCAGCGATTACAGCCTGGCCAAGAACGAGATTGTGCTCGAAGCCGGGCTGCGCTCGGTCGAGCTGGCCAAGGCGGCCGGGGTCGAGATCGGCTTCGGCACCGATCTGCTGGGCCAGCTGCAGACCGATCAGAGCCGGGAATTCCTGATCCGCAGCGAGATCGAGCGGCCGATCGAGGTGCTGCGCGCCGCCACCCTGGTCAATGCCCGGATCCTGCGCCAGGAGGGCAAGCTCGGCGAACTAGTGCCGGGCGCGTTTGCCGACCTTCTGGTCGTCGAGGGCGACCCGACGAAAGACCTCGCCGTGCTGACCCGGCCGGAAAACCTGATCGAAATCTGGCGCAGCGGGCGGCGGCGGTTTTAGAGCAGGACGTGTTTCTGTCGGATCGGCCTGGACCCCTCGCTCGGCAGGCCGGCGAGGCTTTGCCCGGCAACGTCGATGATTTCATCCAAACTCATCGTATTTACAGGGCTGTTGCCGATCATCGGACGTCACAAACCGCCGTGGCCCACAGAGAGTGGTCCGGCGCCTTGCAGTCGCGACTGGGTAGAACGTCAGGTCAGATATAGGGCCGGCTGATTGTGGTATTAAGTCGCGCCATGTTGCGATACAATCACTTTAAAGCGAAATTACGTAAAATATAGACCTCTAATACTGCCCGAAGCCAAGCACATTTTGGGGGGAATTCACTCACCAGAATGGAGAATATA
>JBBCHB010000055.1:0-34224 GCA_037200015.1 Aliidongia sp.
ATGGCGCCACGAAAAAACTCCATCATCGCGTTCACCTTTACCGAACATGCCGCGGCGGAACTAAAGGCACGGATTCGTCGACATCTTGAAGAGACGGTTCCTCATGAGCCGTCATTGGGCGACATGTACGTCGGCACGATCCACTCATTCAGTTTGCGTCTTCTAAAAGAACGCGCCCCAGAGTTTCGAAACTGGGAAGTAATGGACGAGGTCCGCCAAGCTGCGCTCATCTCGACTAACTTTACTCGTTGGGAGGACTCTGGCCGCGGTCTTGGATTGGATCGGCTTCGTGCCGCGACTCGAACCGGCACGTATTGGGAGACAGTGCGAAGATTTACGACGACACTCAACGTCATGCATCAAAAGGACATCAAGGCTGATGGTCTGGACGATGCGCGTCTCGCCGATGCAGTACGACGTTATCAAGCTTTGGCTTACGCACGACCGAATTTCTTCGTCGACTTCAATCGGATAATCGAGCAATTACTTGATAGGCTGCGATCCGATCCGGCTGAATTGTCCGCAGTACGGTCTAAGTTCGCTCACTTAATTGTGGACGAATATCAGGATGTCGACGACCGGCAGGAAGAGCTAATCCGCTTGCTCTCGGACGAAGGACGAGCGGTTAGTGTAACCGCGGTCGGGGACGATGATCAAGCACTCTATGGCTTTCGCGGCGCTAGCGTTCGTAACATTCTAACCTTCGCGGACCGCTATCCAAATGTACGACGCGTGGACATGGGCGATAATTTTCGATGCACTCATGCCATTGTGGAAATCGCAGACAGAGCGATCAAGAAGGTAACTAACCGGCTGAAAAAAGAAATGTCAGCGCGCCGCCGCGAACCGGATGGGCGTATCGTCGAACGTCTCGCCGAACCAGGGGATATTCAGCTGGCGGTCTTTTCATCGGATGAAGCTGAGGCCGAGTGGGTCGCCGACCGGATTGAAGCCCTTCGCGGAGTCGTCTTCGAAGATAAGAGCGGTGTGAAGCGCGCTCTCGACTATGCCGACATGTCAGTTCTGCTCCGAAGCGTGAAGACCGCAGGAAATATATTTGCCCAGGTGTTGCGTCGTCGGGGTATCCCGGCAGTCGTGAGCGGAACCCGCGGGCTTTTCAATAATGACGAGATTCGTCTTGTCCAAGCCGCTTTCTGCCTGCTCGCTCGTTCAGACTTCGGCATGCCGGACGACTCCGGGCAATTTCAGATCCAAACAACGCTCGAAACGAGAGATTTCGTTCGGGGTTGCATTAACCGACTGCAGGACCAAATGCCAGGCGCATCGCCAGGTCGATTCCTTGGATGGATCGGTGCGAAGCTCGAGGAACTCGACAAGCGTAGCCAGCGGCCAGAATTGCGCGGCCGTCTTGCCAAGCGAATTTATCCGCAAGACATCTTCCAAGAGATGTTGCTTGAGCTCGGAAGCCAGGATGCCCAATGGAGCACCGACGTGCTGTTCAATCTGGGAGCTTTCAGTTCATTACTCACTCAATTCGAGACGGTGCACCAGTGGGTAACGCCCGCTAGCCTAAAGGGGCTCTGCCTATTCTTGGGAAACTGGGCTGCTAGCAATGCCGACGAGGGCGGGCTTGACGAGGTCGTGCGGCTGAACTCTGTACAGATTATGACCATTCATGCCGCAAAAGGGTTGGAGTGGCCGGTGGTATTCCTGCCACGCGTCTCCAGCGCCAATTTTCCAAGCAACCGCCGCAACCAGGGGCCCGAAACTTTTTTACCTTCGAGGATATTTGACCCGACAGAGTACGCCGGAGGAGACGATGGTGAACGCCGCCTATGGTATGTAGCCCTTACCCGTTCGGCGAAATTTTTGAACGTCTCTTCACTTGACCGATCGCGGAAAAGGCCCACAGAGTATTTCAAAGAGATTCACCATGACATTGTCCGTCGCGATGGTACGGACCCGACCTTACGGGAACGCGGAAAGCCGCTCCCGCCCGATGATGCGGACATGCTACCAACCACTTTTACCGATCTAACGTACTTCCAACGCTGCCCCTATGAATATCAACTCCGTTCGCTTATGGGATTCGGGCCCGGCGTTGGTGAACAGTATGGTTACGGTCAGCAGTTGCACAATATTCTTGCAGAAATTCACGATCGTGCCCGCGAAGGAAATACTCCGACAATTGCAGAGGTCGAATATCTCGTAGATCGTCGTTTCCACCTACGATATACGCAGGGCCCTCCTTTTGATCTTCTCAAGGCAGCTGCCAAGAGAGCGCTTGTGCGCTATGTAAAGGAAAATGCAATTGCGTTATCTCGCACCCATGCGGTGGAGAAGCCATTCGAGTTTATTGACCGTGAGAGCGGCGCCCTCATCACGGGAGTGGTAGACCTTCTGGAGAAGGTCACCGATATTTCGAATAAAGATCCGCATCGCGAGGTTGTCGGAATTGTCGATTTCAAAGCACACCGCATCAGTACCCCAGCAGAGTTTGAGGATCTGCGCCGCCAGGCGAACGGCAATTAAGGCTATATGCACACGCGGTCCGTTACGCCTTTCCCTATGAACCTGCGGTCGCCACCGCACAACTAATCGCACCCAGTCCTCCGTCTCGCGATCTACAGGCAGCAGGCGTCAAGGAACGCATTGAAATCGACATCTCAACGGTCTGGCAGCAGCAGGCGCTTGAAGAGGTACGCACAGCCGTTTCAGGCATTAAGCAGAGCCTCGAATCTCAAAATTTTGCCTGCACTGGCCCCCTCAATGGGTGGTGCCCGCGCTGCGATTTCCGCAAGTTCTGTATGGGCTACAAAGCCTGGCGTAGTAGAAATTCGTCATCTCCGACGCCGCCGGACCCGATACAGCAGCGCGAAGCCGAAGTCGACTCGGTGATGGAGGAATAGAGTGCCAGGCCGGAGACTTAGTAGGCCCGAGCAAGATCTGGGCGACTTCTGGGACAACCCTCCAGGACGGTTCCATCGCCCGCTTCTACGTCAGATCCGGATTGATGGCGGGCCCGGTCTCCGGGGCATCAATCGTCTGGTCGTGCCAGTACCATATCCTCTAACCGTCATTTGCGGCCGTAACGGCGTCGGTAAATCAACAGTGTTGGCTCTGGCAGCGCTTTCGGCGCGACCGCCAGACACTGGCGGGTCTATTGGGGCAATACACGTCCGCGGACCAGGCCGAACGCACGCGTGCATTATAGGTTCAGCGACTTCTTTCACCGCACGCGTGATGCCCCGGCCTTGCACGGTCTACGCCTGGCATGGGTCTCGATGCATTTGGGTAACGAATTGGAATTCGTGGACCAACATCAATCAGGACGTTGGGCTCGGGTTGTCGACACCGGCCGTCATCCAGCGACGGCTGGCCGTCCCGTCAGAGAAATCGATTTCATTCCTATGGGGCGCGTCCTTCCCGCAATGGAGTACGCATAGTACGCGCTGCTTTCACCGGGAATGGCCAGCCCGCCGTCGAGCCGCTCACGCCGCAGTCGCTACGACAGCTGTCTTATATTATGGGCCGCCAATACGACCGGGCGGAAACTTCCTTTATCCGAGGTGTTGGCTTGGCGGCTTGCCGATCTATCGCGGACTATACAGGATTCGACATGGGCGGAGGCGAGAGTTCGGCAATTGTCCTGCTCTCCCGTCTTCAAGCGATCCCAAGCGGCGGCCTGGTTGTAATCGAGGAACTGGAACTCGGTTTGCACGCCGAGGCGCAGGTTCGTCTTATCGAGGTTCTGATTGATATCTGCCTCGCTCGAAAGGTGCAAATCATCTGCACAACCCACTCGGAGGCTATCATTGACGCGGTACCGCGTCGGGCGCGCGTGTTGCTTCGGCACCATGGCGAGGAGCATGAGGCGTTGACGAATGTTAGCACCCGTTTCGCCGTTCACGAGATGGCAGGTCGGCACAGCCGGAACTCGTCGTGTATACTGAAGACACTTTCGCTTCGACGCTCATCGAAGAAGCATTGGCCGGCCCGCAGCGCTCGCGAGTCAACATACGTGACGTGGGTAGTAATGTGACTCTGGCCCGACAGGCAGTAGCCCACTTAAGAGCAGGTAGCCCGATAAAGGCGCTATCTGCCTTTGACGGCGACTGTACCGAAGCGAGTGTTGCTGATTGGCTACGAAGCGAGCGCGCCCATCGCGACCTCCACCCTGATTGGATTATCTTACCTGTGATGGGGCTCGCACCTGAGGCTTGGGTGGTTCGCCAACCTCGCGACCCCTGATTATCGGGCCGAGCTTTGCCGGGATCTAAATTGTGCAACGGGCATTGCCGATGCGCATATACAAGCAATGGCGGTGCAATTGAACAATCATGACGCTGGCTATACTTTGGCGCAGCGTACGGCCTGGATTCCCTTGATGCCCGTCGGATGTTGGTTAGGGCAGTCGCGCGGCGACATCCTGGTCTGGACGCATTGCGTCGTAAGATCGGCGAGTTGCTAGATGGTTAGCCATTTCCCCATTCACTATTTCTAAGCAATGAAAACTTCTGTGCGATGATAGTCTAGATAGCCATGCTGCGAGGGTGTGAATACCCCGCCGTCCCATACTGACGGAGCCTCGGCAAGACCGAACCGTTCGCGGATCAGAGCCCCGAAGCCCAGCCGCCGTAAATCTGAGTAGTCAACGCGTGGAGAAACGAGAACCTCGCCGTCGGCATCAAAGGATATATAACCCCGATCGAAGAGATGATCGGCGTCGGGCGTGAGCAATAAACCGTTCGCGCCATCAAGCCGCTCGTGAGCCGAGCGACAAAACGCGCCACGGGCTTAATGTGGCTGGCGATTAATAACGCCGGATTTGTAACGCCTGTCAGCCGACAGATACGTTCCATCCTTTCGACGTTTTTACGGAAGACCCCTTGGCCGCGTCGGGCTAGTACAAGGCTCTCCTTCATTGTGTCATCGAGGGTCAAATCGTCACAGAGCTGACGCTCGGCGAGATCATCCAGCAACTCAGTCACCACATCAAAAGTCAGACTGTTCGCGCCGCCTGTAGCAAGCGCAGAAGAATCAAAATCGCTACCTGCGATCACCATCTCGAACATAGATTTGGAGATGTTGGCGAGATAGGCCTTCTGATTACCGTGACCCGAAATTGGGTGAATAGGGCGAATAGCGGAGTGGAAGAAGTTCGCGCAGCGAAGCAATCATAGATCTCGGACGGACCGGTGAAGAAAGGGGCGTCCAGAAGACCGGCAGAAGCCAACCTTCCTGCCGCCAATTCGCACCCTTGGCCCCGAACTCCTGTGGCTTTGGCGCCGTGAAGGCAAATTCCGTGACGCGGGCCGACATAGCGGACCGCCTGATCCGCGTATGAGAGGACGAGATCGCCCGCCGTGGCCCGTCGCATATTGTTATAGGAATTCGCTCCGCGCTCCGTTGCTCTCAGTCTTGGGCGACCAGAGATATTGCCCGTCAATTTCTTGACGAACCGTCTGATTGTGATTTACCCACCAGAACTGTGGCATCGCGAAGAGCAGCTTAGCTTTCGCCGCATCAAAACGCCAGGATAGTTCCTCCGGATATGTCGTTGCTATAGACAGACGTTGCCAGCAGTTCGGCTTCACGTCGAACGCCCCGAGGATGCCGGTTGAACGACTGCGCAGCAACCCGCCCCCTCACGCCTTGATCATCAACCCCTGCCCCGTCGGCAGCGTCGCGATCATCGTCCCCACCCCCGCCGCGAACTCGTCGAGCGTGCGCTTCTGCTCGGCATAGGCCAGCCAGCCGTAATCGTCGAGCACGACCAGGGCGCCGCGCACCAGTTTCGGCCAGAATGCTCGATCGCGGCGCGCTCGGGATAGGCGATGTTCATGTCGAGATGCAGCCACGCGACCTGGTCGATCGCGACGGTCGACAGGCTCTCCGGCACGGTGCCGCGCACCAGCCGGGCGCGGGGGTATTGGGCGAAGCTGGCCTGCACGCGCTCGAAGCAATCGGGATACCACGCATTCTCCGCCGCCCGGCCCAGCACCGCTCGGCCGGGTTGATCTGCTCGGGCGGAATGCCGCGGAAGGTAATCGAACAGCCAGAGCGTCTTGCCGGTCGCGTTGAAACCGATGTAGTCGCAGATGGCGTGGGCATTGATGCCGGTGTTCACCCCGCATTCGACGAAATCGCCCGGCAGCTTGGCGGCATGGAGGGCGGCCCAGCAGGTGATGTGGACCCGCCACTCGATCTGCGGGTCGGGGTTGCCGTCGCCGAAGAAATCGAAATTGGGCGCAGTGTCGATGCCGGCGCGATAGGCCCGGCGGAACCGGTCTTCGGTCATGAAGGCCGTGCTCTTCTGCCAGACCGCCAGATGATCGGCCTCGTAATGCGGCGGGCCGGCGCGCCAGGGCGTGCGCTGGGTCGGCCGCGTCCAGGGGCGGTCGGGCTCGGGCGGCGGGATGACGATGTCGGTCGGGTTGCGGAACGGCATGGGTGTCCTTTTCGCCGGGGCGCGGCCCGGTTGGGGGGTGCGGCAATATCTGGTGGAGAATGGGCGGGGAAAGGCAAGGGGGGCCAGTGTCCGGCCCCAAGGCTCGATCGAACTGGCCCCTCGCCCGCCTTGCGCTAGGGAATGCTCACACCTATTTGGCTGCCGTACCGATCGTCGGAACGGTCAATGGCCTCTTCGTCTTCCTTAAGGCATTGAAAAGTAAAGAAGTCGTCATGGCCGGGTTTGTCCCGGCCATCCACGTCGGGCCGACGCTTGAGACTCTCCTGCAAAGACTCAGGCGTCGGCCCGACGTGGATCCCCGGGACAAGCCCCATAGGCGCTAGGATAAGATGGACAGGCCTTTTTGCCGGCACGACCCACCTCACCCCGGCCCCCTTCCGCGCGCTTGGCGCGCGGCCTCCTATCGGAGACGGAGCGCCGCGCTTTAGCGCGCGCTCCCCCCTGAAGGGCGGAGAGGGAGATTTTAGCGCCCGTGCCTTTAACTCCCTCTCCGCCCCATTGGGGCGGAGAGGGTTGGGGTGAGGTGGGGAACGCTCAAGGTCGCCAATGCGCTTATCCTAGCGCCTATGGGGACAAGCCCGGGGATGACGGTCTGTATTCTGTAAGGTATTGTATTGTATCAGAAAATTCGGGCGAAGGGCGGTTCGACCGGCGCGTATCCGGGGCCGGCTACCGTCTCCGCCGCGTCCCGAACTCCTCGAACGACACGCTGCCGGCGGCACCTGCTTTCGCCAGCATCGCGCGCAGCAGATTGTCGCCGAGATCGGCCGCGCCGACCAGGACGTCGGGCTTGCTGCCGATCAGCCCGGCCAGCAGGGCGGCGCGGGTTTCCGGCGGGGCGGTGTCGAAGATCTCGCGGCATTTGACGATCGACAGCTCGGCGCCGGCCTGCCCGGTCTCGGCCAGTGCGCGTTCGGCCGTGACGAAGGCGGCGTAGTCGAGGATGCCCGCGACCAGCCGGTCGGCCTTGGCCAGCAGCCGCTCGGCCGCCGCCCGGTTCAGCTTGCCGGCGTAGGGGCGCATAGGCCTTGGCCTGGCGGACCCCGCCATAGAGCCGGTCGGACCGGTTGCCGGCGCGCGCGGCCCATTCCGTCTCGTCGAGCAATTGCGCCTCGGCGAATTCGGTCTCGCCGCCGCCGGGCACCAGGCAATAGACCATGCCGTCCTCGACCGCCTCGACGACATAGCGCCGGCCGTTCTTGTCATAGGCGCCGGCGCCGGCTTGAAACGTGACAGCATCGCAGTCTCTCCTCGATGGGAATGGATCGGCGCATTCATGCGGCTGGCGCGATGACAGGCGACACCCTAGCCCGTGGCCGCCCGGTTCCGAAGCGCCATGGTCGAGTCGCAGGCGGGAGTGCGCCACGATGGTCGCGCTGCTTGGGCGGCGGGGCTGAGGGGATGGGGGATGGTGGGCAAAACTTTCAGAGGGGCGGGCGTCCCTGCCGCCTTGCCGGCGTGAGCCGGCAATCCCCTATCGCGCGCGAGGCTATGCCGGCTATTCGCCGGCAGGCGGGCAGGAACGCCCGCCCCCTGAAGATCGCCGCGTTCCTCGGCAATAGCGTTACACATCCCCGGTGGGTAATGCGTGCAGTGCCTTCAAAAAAAACAACTTGAAATGAATGCCCATTTGTCCATATTATGTTCTATGGAAAACTCGACTTCGTTCTCAGCTACGGCCGATGTGCCGCCAACCGGTCCCGAGACGGACCGGAAGGCCGGCGCTTGCCTGTTCGGCGAGACGGAGACGCAGCGGACCGAGCTGCATGTCCGACGCTGCGGCGTTTCACCGAACTCGCGCTCGAAACGGCGGAACGGATGAACCGGCGGGATGCGGCTGAGGAGCGACGGGCGCTTGCCGCCGAGGCGCGGGCGGAGGCGGCGCAAGACGCCTTGGCCGAAACCGCGCCAGTGGACATGACTCCGGACGAGACGCCGCAAGCCGAGATGTCGGGCGATGCGCCGCCGCGGGCGACTCCGCCCGGCGAGATGTCGCTGGCGCTGTTCCGCCTGAGCCGGATTGCGCGCTACGATATCGCGCTGGAGCTGAAGCTGCTTGAGGATCTGGCGGCGCCGCAGCCCGAGACGCAGCCCGACCCGTCCGATTCCGACACCCCGCCGCCCGCGCCCGAGCGCCCGCGCAGCCGGTGGTGCAAGCCCGATCCGGCCAAGGAACTGGCCGAGCGCCGCGAGGCGGCGGAGCGTTACGCTGCGGAGGCGCTCCCCTTCGACATGCGGCTCATGCCGGACGATATCGAGGATCTGCTGGCCGAGCTGCGCGCGGAGCTGGCCAGCGGCCGGCACGACAAGCGGTTGTTGAAGGATTCGGCCGAGGAGGTCGGGTCCGCCTTCATCCGCGACCGTGGCGTCAGGCCCAATTATGCCCGGATGTATTTCGGCGATCTGGACCCCTCTCTTTCGCCGCCGGTTTCCGTTCAAACGAACTCGCGATCCGCAATGGAACGGCCGATCCCGAATTGGCCGCAATATACATCGCCCAAATGGAAGGCGAGGCGCGGCGCAAAGCCATGGCGGCGGCTGAGTCCAGGCGACACCGCCGCGGAGCGGCGCCGACCCGCCCTGACACTCCGCCGCCACATGACTCCTCTCCGCCCTAATGGGGCGGAGAGGAGAAGCGTTGCTGCCTGTCGCGCTAGGTGGCACCCAAGTCAGATCGCGTCATTCGAAAAGGTTTCCGACTCGTTCAAGCCGCGGCTGCAGCCCTGCATTGGTGCTCATCGGCCTGGGCGGTTGTATCGCGCCCGCGCTGATCGTAGCTTCGGGGTCACGCAGCCGGGCGGGACACCTGCACACCATGGCAAGCAGCGGCATGATTTTGGGCGGGCTTCTGGTCACCGCGATCGTCGCGGCGATCGCGCTCGTGTCCGGCCGCAATGTCCGCTCGACGCGCGACTTCACCGTCGCCGGCAGCCGGGCCGGCTGGCCGATCGTGGCCGGCATCATCGTCGGGGCGCTGGTCGGCGGCTCCTCGACCGTCGGCACGGCGCAGGCCGCCTTCGTCTACGGGCTGCCGGCCTGGTGGTTCACGCTCGGCGCCGGGCTCGGCTGCCTGGTGCTGGCCGTCGGATTCGCCCGGCCGCTCAGGGTGTCCGGGGTCGAGACGCCTGCCGCAATTCCTGGTCGGCAGCTTCGGCGCGCCGATGCGGGCCGCTGATCGCAGTGTGCGACTCGATCGGCATCTTCGTGACCATTCCGGGCCAGGTCGCCGCCGCGATCCCGCTGCTCGCGGTGCTGCTGCCCTGGCCGCATCTTGCGATCATCCTGCTGATCGGCGTGCTGATCGTGCTCTATGTCTTCACCGGCGGGGCGATCAGCGCCGGCGTCGCCGGCTTCGCCAAGCTGATCATCGCGTTTTCGGCGCTAATCGTGTTCGGCATCGCGGCGCTGATCCTGGGCGGCGGCATCAGCGGCTTCGAGGCCGCCCTGCCCGCCAGTTCCTTCGATCTGTTCGGCAACGGCATCTGGAAGGATCTCGGCAGCGGGATCGGCATCATCCTCGGCGTGCTGACGACCCAGGTCTATGTCCAGGCCGTGCTGGCCGGCGCACCGTGGCGCAGTCGCGGCTCGGCGCTGTGCTGGCCGGGCTCGGCACCATCCTGTTCGGGCTGGGCGGCGTCGCGGTCGGGCTGTTCATGAAGATCCACGAGCCGGATATCGCCCGGCCGAGGCGCTGCCGCTCTTCGCCGCCCATTATTTTCCGGCGCTGGTCAGCGGGCGTGCTGATCGGCGCGATCCTGATCACCGTGATCACCTGCGCCGGCGGGTTGGCGCTCGGCATCGCCACCATGGTGACGCGCGATCTCTACCAGCATTTCCTCCGGCCCCAGATGCGCGACGGCGAGGGCGTCGCCGCGGCGCGCATGGTCATCGTCGCCGTGGTCGTGCTGGGCGTGCTGGTCGGGGCGAGCGACGTGCTGCGGCTGATCATCAATTACAGCTTCCTCGCCTTCGCCTTCCGCGCCGACGCCATCCTGGTGCCGCTGATCGTCGCCGTGTTCTTTTCCCGCTCCGTCCTGTGCAATGCCGGCGCCGGCATGGGCGCGGTCGCGGGCGGCATGCTGACCAATATTGCCTGGAACGCCGCCCTGCCGGGCAGCGGCGCCGCCGTCTTTGCCGGCCTGGCCGGCAGCGTCGCCGGGCTGTTCCTCGGCCATCTGGCGGGCCGGCGCTTCGGCCCAAAAGTCCTTCTCCGCCCTTCAGGGCGGAGAAGGATTTAGGATGAGGTGGGTCGTGCCGCGTCCGGAGCAGCCCCACCTCACCCCGGCCCTCTCCGCCCCAATGGGGCAGAGAGGGAGAAACTCAGAGGAGACATCCGCATGATCGAGGTCACCCCCTCCGGCCAGATCCTGGGCGCCCGCATCACCGGGCTCGACCTGGCCCAGCCGCTCGACGACCGGGCGCTCGGCACCGTGCTGCGCGCACTGGCCGATCACGGCGTGGTCTGCTTCCCGGACCAGCGGCTCGACGCCGCTGCGCAGGTCGCGTTCAGCCGGAATTTCGGCGCGCTCGAAATCCATGTCTCGGGCGCGTTCCAGACGCTGCCCATCCCGAGGTCATGACCCTGTCCAACATCCTCGAGGACGGCAAGCCGATCGGCCTGGCCGATGCCGGCCAGGACTGGCACACCGACATGTCGTTCAGCCGCATGATCGCCTTCGTCAACGTGCTCTATGCGCTGAAGGTACCGCGGCGTGACGGCCGCGCGCTCGGCGGTACGGAATTCGCCGGCATGATCGCAGCCTATGACGCGCTCTCACCCGCGATGAAGACGCGGCTCGAAGGGCTGACCGCGACGCATGATTTCGAGAAATTCTGGGAGATGATGCGCCGGCGCCAGGGCGAGGCCAGCGTGCGCAAGCCGCTGACCGACGCGCAGCGCCGCAACAAGCCGCCAGTGTCGCAGCCGATGGTGCTGACCCATCCGCTGTCCGGCCGCAAGATCCTCTACGCCAATCCGGGCTACACCATGCGCATCGACGGGTGGCCGGAGGATGAGAGCGATGCGCTGCTCGAAGAGCTGTTCGCCATCAGCTCCGCCCGGAGTTCCGCTACACGCATCATTGGAATGAGGGCGACGTGCTGATGTGGGACAATCTCCAGACCATGCACAACGCCGTCGCCGATTACGGCCCGCACGAGCCGCGCCTGATCAAGCGCTGCCAGGCCATGGCCGATCTGGTGTTCCAGCCCCGCTTCGCCGCGCTGGCCGCGGCGGCGCGCTGAGGCTCAGCTGCCGGCCATGGCGAGGAGCTCGCGCGTGAGCTTGGCCGTTTCGCGCGCGCCGATCGTGCCGGGCGATGCCTCGCGCACGCCGCGGCCTTGCGCCATGGCCGCGGCGAAGCTGGCGCGGTTGCCGAGCTTGGCCTGGGCCAGCGCGGCGCCCAGCTCGGCCACGGCCGCCGCCATCCTCCTCGGCGATCGGGCTGCGCGACGGCACGCGGTTCAGCACCAGCACCGGGTGTTTGCGCTCGGCCTCGGCCAGATCGATCGTCGGCTTGGTCGCCCAGATGTCGAGCGGGCTCGGCTGCACCGGCACGACCACGAGATGGGGCGCGCGGATCACGGTCTTGGCGTCGGTTTGAGCATGGGGCGGACTGTCGACCACGACCAGATCGTATTCCCGCGCCAGCCGGTCGATCTCGTTCGCCGCGCGCCAGCCGGTCACGGTCGAGAGCTCGATCCCGGCAGCGCCGCCGAGCGCGGCCCGGCGCAGCGCGAACCACCGGGTCAGGCTGCCTTGCGGGTCGATGTCGACCAGGGCGACGCGCAGGCCGAATTCCGCAGCCGTCAACCCCAGATTGACGGCCAGTGTCGTCTTGCCCGCCCCACCCTTTTGCTGAGCGATCGTGATCACCCGTCCCGCCATGGCCGCCCCCGTGCTTGCGCTCCGCTCGCTCATACTGCGCTGCACAAGCGTCCCGCCGCAACAACGGCGCAAACGATAAAATCATTCTCGTCTGGATAGTTTTACCTTCGATTTACCCTGTCGGACGTGGCATGTTCGGCATGGCACGCGCAGGGGGGCGAGTGCGGGGCGGATGCGGACAGACGGTCGAGATGGACGTTCAAGTGGCGGAAGAGCCGGAGAGCTGGCAGCATTTCGAAGCGGCGAAAAGCTTGATGGCCCGGCACGGCCATCCCGCGACGCCGGAAGTCTATGCCGTCTGGTATGCTTATGCCTCACGCCAGGAGCCGGGGCTGGTGATGCGCATCGACCGGGCAATGGCGGCCGGAGCGATGCTCCCGCTGACGCTGATCAAGGAGCTGCACGCGACGTTCTTCAGCCACGCGGCGGAGGGCGACATGCTGCGCCGGACCGGCGACCAGGTCTCGGCCGAGCTCGGACGCATGCTGGAGCTGCTGGAAACCGCCGGGCGCGATACGTCGAGCTTCGGCTCCGCCCTGACCCGGATCGCCGATAGGTTGCAGCCGGACGGCGAGCTGCGCAAGATCGTCGAGACCGTCGTGCTGGCGACCCGGCACATGGAAGCCAAGACCCGACGCCTCGAATCCGACCTCGATCGCTCGGCCGTCGAAATCCGCACGCTACGGCAGGGCGTCGAGACCTTCAAGCGCGAGGCCATGACCGATCCGCTGACCGGGCTGTTCAATCGCCGCGCCTTCGACGAAAGACTGCGCCAAGCCGCGGCCGCTGCTATGGAAACCGATGCCGAGCTCTGCCTGTTCCTGTCCGACATCGACAATTTCAAGAAACTGAACGACGCTGGGGCCATCAGGTCGGCGATGCGGTCATGCAGCTGGTCGCCGGCTGTCTCAAGGAGACGCTGCGGCCGGTCGACATGGCGGCGCGCTTCGGCGGCGACGAATACGCTGCAATCCTGCCCGGCCTGTCGATCACCGAAGCCCATGCACTCGCCGAAAAGACGCGTGAGGCGGTCAGCCGGAAACTGCTGAGGGATGTCAGCACCGGCGAATCGATCGGACGGATGTCGATTTCGATCGGCGTCGCCAGCTACTCCTTGTCGGAGCAGCTGAGCGAGCTGATCGGCCGCGCCGATCGCGCCCTCTATGTCGCCAAACAGAACGGCCGCAACCAGGTCGCGATCGAACAGGCCGGGTGCCCGGTGAATTAGCCCTACGAACCCTGCTTCGCCAGCGCGGCGAGCTGCTGATCGATCGGCTCGATTTGCGTCTTCTTCTCCTCGCCGACAGCTTGTCGTCGTTCTGGATCCGCATCTTGGCCGCGGAACAGCTTGGTCTGGCGGATCGGCACCAGCTGCGCGTCGGTCGATTCGACGAAGCCGGCATAGGTCATCGGCGTCAGCACCGATTTCGCATGGGCGATTTCTTCCGGCGTCCCGGTCTTGCCGTAATTGACCAGGAATTCCTTGATCTTGGCTTTGGTATCACCGGCAGATCCTTACGCCAGACGATCGGATCGCTCGGGATCAGCGGCGATTTCCAGATGATCTTGATCTTCCCGACCGCCGCCGGATTGGTCTCGGTCAGGCGCTCGACATTCTCGGTGTTGTTGGTCGCGACATCGACCTGACGATTGGCGACCGCGAGCAGATTGGCCTCGTGGTTCGAATCGACGACGCGCGTGAAGAACGTCCGGATGTCGATATTGTTCTTGGCCCAGACATAGTAGCTCGGGATCAGGAAGCCCGACGTCGAGTTCGGATCGCCATTGCCGAAGGTCAGCTTGCCCGGGCTCTTCAGCAGATCGTCGAGGCTGTTGAGCGGGCTGTCCTTGTTGACGATCAGCAGCGAGTAATAGCCCAGCGACCCGTTGCCATAGACGATATGGGCGAAGACCTCGCCTTGCGACCGGTCGACCGCTTCGATCGCGCCAGCATTGCCGAACCAGGCGACCTGTACCTTGTTGAAGCGCATCGCCTCGATCACGCCGGCATAGTCGGTGGCGTAGAAGCCCTTGATCGGATGCCCGATCGATTTCGACATGTCGGCGAGCAGCGGCTCCCAGATCGATTTCAGCGAGGACGAGGCCTCGGTCGAAATAATGCCGAAATCGAGCTCCGCCGGCTCGTCGGCGCGCGCCGCGGTGCCCAGGACCAGGCTCGCCGCGAGGGCGCAGCCCGTCAGCAGATGTTTCAGCATAGGACGCACTCCTTGGGGAAAGGTTCAGGGCAGTGGCCGCGATCCGGGCCGGCCAGGATTGCGGCGGCGCTTCCGGCGGGCAGACCGGGGTGCTGCAATTGCTCGACTTCGCTGCCGTAGATCTGACGCAGCCGCTCGTCGGTCAGCGCCACGGCCGGCCCGTCGAAGGCGACGATGCCGTCCTTCAACGCCACGGCACGCGGGCAATAGCGCCGCGCAATGTCGACCTGATGCAGCGAGACGATGACGGTAATGCCGTCGCGCCGATTGATGTCGGCCAAGGTCTCCATGACCTTGCGCGCGGATTCGGGATCGAGCGAGGCGATCGGCTCGTCGGCCAGGATGATGCCGGCGCGCTGCACCAAAGCGCGCGCGATCGCGGCACGCTGCTGCTGACCGCCGGACAGCGTCGAGGCACGGCGCCCGGCGTGCTCGGCGATGCCGACCCGTTCCAGCGCCTGCGCGGCCAGCGCCCGCTCCTCGCTGGTGAACCAGCCGGTCAGCGAACGCCAGACCGGCATCCGGCTGAGCAGCCCGACCAGGACATTGGTCTCGACGCAGAGCCGGCCGACCAGATTGAATTGCTGAAAGATGAAGCCGATGCCGGAGCGCTGCCGGCGGATGTCGCGGGCAATCCGGCCGCGCTGCTGAATGACCGCACCGCCGATACGGATCGTGCAATCGCCGGCGCGGTCGCCGGCCACCAGCCCGGCCAGGTGCCGCAGCAAGGTCGATTTTCCGGAACCGGAGGCACCGATCAGCGCCACCATCTCGCCTGGCGCCACGCGCAGGCTGACCGCGTCAAGCGCCTTGCGACTGCCGACGAAGCTCTTGCTGAGGCGGTCGACTTCGACTGCTACCGTCATGCCGGCTCCTTCGCGAGGGACGCATCCAGCTGCAGGAGGTAGCCCCGCACCGTGACCGACACACGACGATATCGTGAAGCTTCCGTGACGGGCGCTCTCGACCGTCCTTGACCGGCCGAACTGCGACGGCGATAGTCCGGCGGCGCCGCACGGCAGCGGCATGACAACCGAGGACTACGCCCGTATGGCCGAGGCCAGCGACCGTCAAGCCCGGCATTACGACCGGATCCTGTCGGATTACGACCGCCACTATTACGACGCGCAATCCAGCGCCTATCGCGAGCGCTTCATCATCGGGCCGCTGGTCGAAGGCCTGGATCTGAACGGGTTGGAGGTGGCCGACCTGGCCCTGCGGCAGCGGCGAGACTTCGCTGTCGCTGCGTCGGCGCTTTCCGGGCGCGCGGCTGACCGGTTTCGACATCTCGCCGCAAGCTTGCGAAACCTATCAGGCGCGTGTCGAAAGGCCGTGCCCATGTCCTCGACCTGACTCAGCCGCAGCGGATGGAACAGCGCTTCGACGCCGCGATCGTCATGGGCGGGCTGCACCATTGCGTCGCCGATCTCGGCACGACGCTGGCCAATATCGCGGCGCTGCTGAAGCCCGGCGCGCCGCTTATGATGTTCGAGCCGAACCGGGAATATGTCCTGCAATTCGCCCGCGATCTCTGGTACCGGGTCGACGGCTATTTCGACGCCGCGACCCGAGGACGGGCTGGCCCATGGCGATGTGCTAGCCCGTGCCGGCGATGCTTTCCAGCCCGAGCGGGTGCGGTATTTCGGCGGGCCGGCCTTTTTCTGATCTACAACAGCCTGGTCTTCCGCATGCCGCATGGCCTGAAGCGGGCCGTTTCGCCGCCCCTGATGGCGATGGAGGCCGGGTTCAACCGGCTGCCGGGGAAGCGGCTGTTCTCGTCCTTCACCGCGCGGTGGCGGCGCGGCTAGGGCGCTACCGCCGGTTTCGACTCCGCAGACGTCGCATTCCGGGTGATCGCATCGAACAGCGCCCCCGTCCCCTTGCATCAGCTTGTCGAAGAGGGGCAACCGCGGGAGTCGCATGAGATTGACCGCACCCTCGCCGGCGTCGGGTCCTTCATGGAGGATATTCCGGCCATCGACCAGGATAGGCGCCTGCAGAGACTGCAACTTTCCGTCGATATTCATGGAATAGTACCAGATATGGCCCGGTGTATCGGTTGTGTGCGGCCACACGCTGGCTGGCCATCGAAGCCGCCCGTCCGAGCCGAGCGACACCTCGCTTGTCCAAGCATCGGAGGCAACGATGCGGATGCCGGGTCCCACTTTGCCCCCCGGCGCCCGCGGGAACTCGAACAGAAATCCCAATAGGGGATACCATGAATGAGAATCTTCATACTCGATCGCCGGAAAGCGGCTCTGCTCGACACTCTCGAAGCGGATAACGAATGTGGCGTCGGGATCCATCATCGGGTGATCTATCGCCAACTGAGTGACGACAAGTCTCTGTCGTTCGGTCTGCTTTACGAAGTCGCTCTGATGTGAAACGGAAAAGGCAAACATGAGAGCCAGATAACCGGCTTCCGCGACAACCACGACATTTCTCGACCATCGGCGCTGCGCGCGGTCGAGTCCCAGACAGGCCGAGGCCGGTAAGAATGCTGAACGGCAGATTGGCCGCACTATGAAACCGCGAGATGCGGCCGAGCACGCCAGCGGCTCCATAGTCAAAGGCGAAATAGATCAGCCCATATCCCGCTATGATCATCAGCACCAGAATGCCGAGCGTCTGAGCCCACAACCGCCGCCCACCACCACCGACGCCTATATCGGCTGCTCGGGCGGGCGCGCGCTGCAGGAGAACGATGAACGCGACGAACGCGGGCAGGACCCATAGAAACGCGCCGGGCAGTCGCCGGACCTTTCCCGACCAGAGCGGAACATCCCACGCTTTCGAACGCACCATGCCGCAGAGACCGGATCGTAGCCCCAATGATCCCGAGCCCGACATCAACCGGATTGTGTCCGGCAATCACACCGCCCAGGCGATCTCCGCCGTAAAAGCGCATCGAATACGCAAACGCCCCGATCATCGCGGCGCAGATCATTGCATGCACGATCAGGCGATGGACGTCCCGGCGGGTCTCCAACGGCTTCAGCAATACCGGCAACAAGACGAACAACGGGAATACGAGTTCATATGACAGCAAGACCAGCGCCGCGCAGAAATACGACAGCGCTCGCCGGTTCGAAATGTAGAGGGCGGTGGCCGCCATGAGGAAGAGGAAGGCCGTCGGCGAAGCGATCCCGTTCAGGAAGGGCCGGACACTAACCAGCGGGCTCATCGCGAATATAGCGGCGGCCGCGAGCGCCACGGCGTTCGAAAAGCGAACCCTCAGCAACCGCCACGTCGCGAGAACCGATGCCGCAGTGATGAAAAACAGAAGAAGATAGGCGGAAAGAAGTGATTGAAAATGAGCTTCGACGACGCCGCACAGATAAATCAGACTCCATTGCAGCGGTCGACCCGACGCATAGAGCATTATCCCGTTAAACCAATCACCAAAACCCCAAGGAGCCCTACTTTCCCAGCCCAGATACGACCAATCATCGGCATATAGAGAAAAACGATAACACTCGAAGAAGCTACCGAACCAGACAATGGCGAGCAATATAAGGCAGGAATAGATTGTCTCTCGACTGAGGAGCCGAGCGGGCGCCCAAGGCTTTTCCTGCATCACCATGCCCCCCGGAACAGAGAGAGATAGGCGAGGCGAACGCCGCTCTCATTTCGATGTGGCGTCCCACGGCGACGCAATTGGGCGGCGTTCATGGCGCCGACCAGCCGATCGGGAGCGCCGTCACGCGTAGCGGCGATCTACCAGCCGCGACAGCAGCCCCCATGGCAAGAGCCGCTCGGCCGGCGATTGCCGTCTAAGACCCAAGTTTTTCAAGACTTTGAATCGGATGATGTCGCGATGCCCCGCAGGAAGCCGCGTCGCTCCGCGTGAAAGCCGTGACGTTCGAGCAGGCCCACAATCGTGCGCGGCTCGAAGAAGCTGACATGGATTTCCGGCGTCACATAAGACCAGGTGGCGAGATCGCGAACCGGCTCGGCATTGCCGGTGGTCAGGAACAGCAGGCCGCCCGGTTTGAGCAGGCGCTTCGCCGTCCGGAAGAACTCGTGCGGGTCGGGGATGTGCTCGATCACCTCGATCGCAGTGACGATGTCGCAACGCCCGGCCAGTCCGGACAGGTCCTCGTCATCCAGGACTGGAATACCGGCGGCGCGGGCGCGGTCCGCAATCCAGCCTTGCTCGAACCCGCTGATCTCCGCGTCCCGCATCCCGCGCACGAAGCCGGACCAGTCCGCCATTGCCACAGCCATAGTCGAGCCAGCGTAATCCCGTCACCGGGCCGCGGAGCGTCTCGACCACCTGCAGGATGCCGCGCCACTCGTAGAGCCGGATACTGCCGGCGGGCCTGTCCAATTCGCCGAGGTAGTCGACCAGCGGATCGGCCCCGCTGCCCCGGTAGTAAGCCTCGTCATAAACCGCGGCCAGATCGGCCAACGGATCGGCGACGAAGCCGAAGCCGCAATCGGCGCATCGAGCCAGTTGGAAATCGCGGCGGGCGAAGCGCCCGGCCTTGTGCCCGGCCGGCGCCGCAGCGGCACCGCAGCAGGGACAGAGCAGCGTCACGGCGCCGGCTCGCCGGCACCGCTTGCGAGCCGCGCCTGGCAAAGACCCAAAGCTGCATGACGCCGAAATTCATCACCGGCAGAAACACGGCAACGATCGCAGTGCCGATTTCCGGCGGCAGGCCGAGGCGTTGGTTGACGAAGACGATTGCGCTCGACACGACATAACCGAGCGCAAACAGGATCAGAAACCGCAAGGCGCTGCTGCCATGCGCCGCCTCGGAGCGGAAGGTCAGGTAGTAATGGCCGAGATAGCCCCAGATGCCGGAAACGACGAAGGCAATTGCATTCACCGCCAGGATCGGCAAAGGCGTCCAGCGCGCACCGATCGTGGCGATCACGACATAGAGCAGCGTACTGATCACCCCGACCACGCCGAACCGGCCGAGCTTGAAGCCGAAGGCGCGACCGATCACGACGCACCGCGCCCGACGATGATCTCGACGGCTTCGGCCAGACCGGCGCAGCGGGCCTCCGCGCCGCCCTGCCCGCTTTCTCGCCGGCATGCGGATTGTCGACCAGGATCGTGCGCACACCCGCCGCCGCGCCGCATTGGACGTCGGTGTCGCGGTCGCCGACCATCCAAGACCGTGCGAGATCGAGATCGTGGCGCGCGGCCGCGACGAACAGGAAATACGGGCTGGGCTTGCGCTCGAGCGACGGGCCGGAAAAGCCGGGTACTACGCCCTGCGGATGACTGTAGCTGTAGCAGAAATCGGCAAAGCCGATCTCCGCTTCCGCCAATATGTCCCGCGGCAGCTCGAAGCGATGGATGGTCGCGCGACGCAGTTCCGGCGGCAGCACCCGCTCGCCGAAGATCATCAGAGTGCCGTCCTCGATCGTGGCGCTGACATTGTCCGGATCGACCCCCGGCAACGCCGTGAACACGATGACCGCCGTCTCGGTTTCCAGCACATCGACCGGCGGTTCCCAGCATGGCCGCTCGGATCGCGTCTGCAACAGGCCGAAGGCCTCATTGTGCAGGCGCTCGGCCTTCGCCAGCATCTCGATCGCGTCGGACCACATCCAGCCGCCTGGCTTCGAATTGCCCATCTCGTTCCCCTCTCGGCTGCCCTGAACGGCGCATTGCCGACCCGGCGGCCCGTTGCAGGCCGCCTCGTTGCTATAAGATGGGGTCGAAATGGCCGGGCGCTAGATTTGCATCAACGTGCTTCGGCGTCTGGTCGCCCTGCCGCGGCCGCCGGCGATCGGCCCAGTACCTTTTCGCAGCGGAGACATTCAGACGATCATTGTCGACGTCCCAGAGCGGACATTCTGCTAACGGCCTCCCTATGGCAGCTCCGATGTCATTCCCTGCAACAGACGAAGCGGAGTAAGCGGGGCCAGAGGAATCAACTCGAAGCTCATGAGATGGGCTTGGCCCAAAGGCAGTTTTTCCAGCATTTCGTGGGCGGCTGTGGGATCGGTGACGTTTAATACGAACGCCACGCCGCTACGTCCCTGAAGTGAGTACCATGGTCGATCTTGCCTTCCAGGTAGAGGTTTACGGTAGCCTGTACTTCTGTCTGGTGTCCGGTTGAGGGTTCAGTCATTGTTGGAAGCTCGCAAGCTTCACCACTGGATTGCTTCGCTTCGCGTAACTGCCCAGGTCCTGGCTTGACGGCTCACCCCAATTCGTGAGTCAAGGTATGGATGAAGCTTCCGTTCTCCCCGCCGTCAGTGGACACGCTGCTTAGCCTTTTGGGCGAGTTGCAGGCGCGCAATCGCCTCTTGGAGGAGCAGAACGCTTTGCTTACGGCTCGTGTAGCCGAGTTGGAGCGACGGCTTGGCAGGACAGTTCCAACAGTAACCAGCCTCCGTCGAGCGATGGACCGTGGCGCGCGCCGCGCCGGACCGGGAGCCTTCGGGAGAAAGGGCTGAAGAAGTCAGGCGGCCAGCCTGGGCATAAGGGCAAGCATCTGAAGCGATCGGAGCGGGTCGACCATACGCTCGTGCATCGGCCGGCCGTGTGTTCGGGCTGTCAGGCGGGACTGGCGGATGCGGCGGGCCACCTTGTCGAGAGCCGCCAGGTGTTCGATCTTCCGGAACCCGCCCCCGCTGATCGTGACGGAGCATCAGCGGTATCGCTGCCAATGTCGACATTGCGGGACGATGACCACGGGCGCCTTTCCGCCCGAGGTCCGGGCACCGGTGCAATATGGCAGCCGGCTGGCGGCCGTGGTGACCTATCTCTCCGCCGGGCAATTCCTGCCCGAAGACCGGCTTGGGCAGATCCTCGCCGATCTGTTCGGCGTGCGCGTCTCGGCCGGCACGATCGGCCAGATGATCGCCAGCACCGCCGATCGGGCGCGGAATTTCGCGACGGCGGTGTGCGAGAAGATCCGCCAGGCGCCGGTCAAGCATCTCGATGAGACCGGTTTCAAGGTCGGGACCCAGGCCCAATGGCTGCATGTGGCGGGCACCGCCGGTGCTGATGGCCTCGTGCATTACCGCGTGTCGCCCCGGCGCGGCGCGGTGCTGGCGGGGGCTGCCCATATCGTCGTGCACGACCATTGGACATCCTATTTCCAATTGCCCGACGTTACGCATGCGATGTGCAATGCCCATCACCTGCGCGAATTGACGGCGCTGGTCGACATCGACGGCGAGGACTGGGCCCGAAACATGCGCAGCTTGCTGCGCCGTCTGTGCCATGCGGTCAATCTGGCACAGGAGAAGGCAGCAGCACTGCGCCCCGCCACGATCAGCACCGCCGAGCGGATCTATGACCGCATCCTGCGCGAGGGCATCGCCTGGCACGAGACACAGCCCCCGCTGCCTCGCGATATCAAGCGAGGACGCATCAGGCGGCGCACCGGCCATAATCTCCTGCTGCGCCTGCAGCAGCATAAACAAGCCGTGCTGCTGTTCCTGCACATCCGGCCGTGCCCTTCACCAACAACGAAGCCGAGCGCGACGCGCGCATGATGAAACTGCGCCAAAAAATCTCCGGCTGCTTCCGGACCTCACAAGGCGCCGAGAACTTTGCTTGCCTGCGCACCCTGATCGGAACCGCCCGCAAGCGCGCGTGGTCCATACTCGATACCCTTACCCAGCACCCGGACCTCCTCATCAGCAGGCTCTGAGCACGAGCCGATCGACCTGGGCAGTTACCGCTGCGCTCGCAATGACGATTTGTCTTATACTGTCATTGCGAGGAGCGTAGCGACGAAGCAATCCAGCACGGCGCGTCAGCTTGCTCTCAACTCGCTGAAATAGCTCGATAATCTAAACAGGACACCAGTGGCCAGCTCCAATAGAGGAAACCATTGAACCTGCGACAACCCCCGCTCGGCATTCACCTGCAGCCGGGTTGTCGCAGGCCCAACTCCGCGCCGTTCGATTTGTCTATGACGGACGATCCCGCGGTTTCCTTGAAATCGGCGCGCAGCCGTTGCCCGGCAAAGTCCATGAAGGCGCGGACCTTGGTCAGTGCCAGCCGATGTCCGGGGGCCACCAGATGGACCGGGACAGGAGGCGGTTCATCGTCGGGCAGGAGGACAACCAGGCGGCCGTCCCGAACCTCCTGCCGGATCTTGTAGCTCAGGATCCGGACGATGCCCTCGCCATCAACCGCCGCGCTGACTGCCGCCTCGTCGGCGTTCACCATGAGCCGTGGCCGGATCCTCACGGTGCGGGCCATCTTTCGTCCGGGGAGCGGGGGAAAGCTCCAGATGTCCTCAGCACTGGTCGGCTCGATGGCGATACAGTCGTGATCGGCAAGGTCAGTTATTGTCTTGGGCGGCGCCCGCTGTGCCAGGTAACGCGGCGATGCGCATAGAACCCGCCGCACTTCGCCGACCCGGAAGGCGATCAGCGTCGAATCCTGGAGCGCCGAGATCCGCAGCGCGACATCTATGCCCTCATCGACCAGATTGGTGACGCGGTTGAGCAGCAGATAGCGGATCTGCAGCGCCGGATGCATCCTCAGGAACTCGCCGACGATCGGACGCAGGAGCCGCGTTCCGAACATGACCGGCGCCGTGACCGACAGCACGCCGTGGGGGGTTGCGCGCTCGCCTGCCACGGACAGATCGGCTTCATCGAGCTCCGCGAGCACATGGCGACACACTGCCGCGTAGCGCTCGCCGGCTTCGGTCAGTTGCAGCCGACGGCTCGTCCGGTGGATCAGCTGGGCGCCGACATGGCTTTCCAGCGCCGCCAGCGCGCGCGTGATCGCGGCTGGCGATCGGGCCAGCCTTTGGCCGGCGCGCGCCAGGCTGCCCTCGTTCAAGGCCGTCACGAAGACACGCATGGCGTCCAGGCGGTCGATCATCGTTCCACCCCGCGAAAGGATGGCTATCGTATGTCGGGCATTCTGGCCCCGTAATCGAAGGCCTAAACTTTCCTCAACGGAAACCTGCTACACGCTGAGGGGAGCCCGACGATGAAGCCATCGAGATCATTGGTCGCTCTGACCGCTTACCTGCTGGCGGCCGGCACGTCCAGCTTGGCGCTCGCAGCCTCGCACGACACGCCGGCCGTGGTCGATTCAGCGTCGGTTACGCATTATCGGACGGCGACCGTTGACGGCGTCGAGATCTTCTACCGCGAAGCAGGCCCGGCGAACGGACCGGCTATCGTCCTGCTGCACGGCTTCCCGACCTCGTCGCATATGTTTCGTAACCTGATACCATTGCTGGCGGACAAATACCATGTCATCGCCCCCGATTATCCGGGGTTCGGCCTCAGCGCGGCACCCGATCATGCTGCCTTCGACTACAGCTTCGGCCACTACGCCAACCTCATGGACGGCCTGCTGCAGAAGCTGGGCGTGGAGCGCTATGCCATGTACGTCATGGATTACGGCGCGCCCGTCGGATATCGCCTCGCGCTCAAGCACCCCGAGCGGGTGACGGCGATCATTGTCCAGAACGGCAACGCCTATGACGAAGGCCTGAAGGCCTTTTGGGATCCGATCAAGGCCTATTGGGCCGACGGCTCGGCCGCGCATCGCGAAGCGCTCAATTCGCTGGTCGCGCCGCCACCACCAAATTCCAGTACACGGATGGCGTCCGCGACGTCTCCCGTATCGATCCCGACAACTGGTCGCATGATCAGCGCTGCTCGATCGTCCCGGCAATCGCGACATCCAGCTCGACCTGTTTCACGATTACGGCACGAACATCCCGCTCTACCCCAAATTCCAGGCATTCTTCCGCCAGTACAAACCGCCGATGCTGATCGTCTGGGGCAAGAACGACACCATCTTCCCGGCCGACGGCGCGTCCCCCTATCTGCGCGATCTGCCCGATGCAGAGCTGCACCTGATCGATACTGGGCACTTCGCGCTGGAGGATAGGCTCGACGAGATGGCGCCGCTGATCCGCCGCTTCCTCGACCGCCATCTGGTCACGCCCTGACGCCGGTCCGGTCCCAACCTCGCGAGCGAGGCATGATATGGCCCAGACGCAGAATATCGACCTGGCGCGGGAGCTTCTCGCGGCTCTCGACGAGGGCAGGCCTCCCGAAGCCGTCGCCGCGCTGTTCGCCAACGACGTCCTGTTCGAAATTCCCGGGGACACCGGCGTCCTGCCCTGGATCGGGCAGAGGAGCGGCCGGCGCGCGGTTGCCGACTTCGTCGCCAGTACACGGGCGATGACGGAGCTCCTGACGTTCAAAGTCGAGGATGTCATGGCGAGCGATGCGCGCGCGGTCATCGTGGGTGAACTCGCGACGCGGATCAAGGCGACCGACAAGGTCGTCGAAACAGCCTTCGCCATTGTGCTCACGATTCAGGCGGCCGGATCGTGCGGTTTCAGATGCTCGAGGACAGCTTCGCCGTCTCGCTGGCAGGGCGCTCGTGACACCCTGGCGGCGAGACGATCATCTTTGCCGGCCCTCCTCCCCAGCCTCAAGGAGTAGCGACCATGAAAATCGACAAATCGGACTCGGCAATCGTCTTCATCGACCCGCAGAACGACGTGCTGAGCGAAAAAGGGAAAAATTGGGCAGCGGTCCGCAAGAGCGTCACGGAAAATAAGACCGTCGAGAACATGGAAAGGATCTTCATCGCCGCCCGAGACAGGGGGATATCTCGTCTTCATATCTCCACATTATTTCTATCCCACCGACGACACCTGGAAAATCAATGGGCCGCTCGAAGCGGATGAATTCAGGACCCGCACATTCGCCCGAAGCGGAGCCCTCGATCTCACGGGGTTCGAGAATTCCGGTGCAGATTGGCTGGATCGTTTCAAGCCGTATATCGAAGACGGCAAAACCATCGTCGTCAGCCCGCACAAAGTCTTCGGCCCGCAGACAAACGACCTGGTCTTGCAGCTTCGCAAGCGGGCGATATCGAAGATAATCCTGGGCGGGATGCTGGCGAATATGTGCGTCGAGTCCCACCTGCGCGAGTTCCTCGAGCAAGGCTTTGAGATCGCCGTGGTCAAGGATGCGGTCGCCGGGCCCCATCATCCCGAGTGGGGCGACGGCTATCAGGCGGCCTTGGTCAATTACCGGTTTCTCGCGCATGCGGTCCTGTCGACCGATGACGTTGTTGCCGCGATGCGGTGACGCCGTGATGGGGCTCTGCCGGCACTTGCCGCCCGGCCCGGGGGCGGCCTCGGCAGGACGGGCTTCCAAACGGACGCCTCCCCTCCTAAATGAAGCACGACCATTTCGGAGAGGCGGACACATGATGCGCAATATCGGCGAGGCCGCGGCCGAAAGCGGCGTCTCCGCCAAGATGATCCGCTATTACGAGAGCATCGGGCTGGTGGCGCCGGCGCTGCGCACGGCGGCGAATTACCGCTGCTACGACGATACCGCGATCCAGTCGCTGCGCTTCGTCGCCAGCGGAAGGCTGCTCGGGTTTTCGCTCGAAGAGATCGGCCGGCTGCTGTCGCTCTGGCGCGACCGGGAGCGGGCCAGCGCCGAGGTCAAGCGCATCGCGCTCGACCATATCGCCGAACTCGACCGGCGCATCCGGAGCCTGGCCGAGATGAAGCAGGCACTGGAGGATCTGGCCTCGGCCTGCCATGGGGACGACCGGCCGGACTGCCCGATCATGGACCGGCTGGCGGGGAGGAAACGGCAAGCGCCTGAAAGGGGCGTCAGGCCCGCGGCGGGGCGCCGTCGACATCGGTCTGGTCGTCGCCCGGCATCCAGACCTCGCCCAGCAGGTCGAGCAATTGCCGGGCCAGCGGATCGTCACGCGATTCCGGCAGCATGACGGCGTCGATGCGCCGCGCGAAAGCCGGCCCCTTGATCGGCCGGACGACGATATCGGGACGTTGGGCAACCATCGACAGGCGCGGCGCTACCGCGACGCCGACATGGGCGGCGACCAGCCCCTGCACGGATTGATAATCTGCGGCGCGGAACGCGATGGTCGGTTCGAAGCCGGCGATGCGGCACATTACCTCGAACGCCTCCTCGTAAAGCGGCGAGGTATGGCCGCGCACGACCCATAATTCGCTGGCGAGATCGACGAGGCGCAGCGGCCCGGTCTCACCGGCCAGCGGGTGATCGCGCGGCAGCAGCAGGCACATCGGATCGTCGAGCAGATGCCGGCGCAGCAATGTGCCCGTCGGCCGCGGCAGGAAATCGTAATCCCAGGTCAGGCCGACATCGATGATCCCGGCGGCGAGTTCGGCCGCCAGATCCTCGGGCTGCGAGGCATGCAGCACGAGTTGCGTCCGGTCATGGCGTTGCCGGAATTTCTGCACGACGACGGGCACCAGATGCGCGCCGGCAGTCGCGAACACGCCGAGCTTGACCTTGGTCGGCGGCACGACCATCCGGCGCAGCTCCTGCTCCAGGCTCGACATCTCCCGCAGCAGCGACCGGGCGCGCTCGTTCAGCAGCTTGCCGGTCGGGGGTCAGCTTGATGCCGCGCGGAACCCGCTCCATCAGCAGCATGCCGATATCGCGTTCGAGGATGGCGACCTGCTGCGAGACGGCGGATTGGGTCAGATGCAACCGGGCGGCGGCCGCGGTGAAGGAGCCTTCTTCGGCCACCGAGCAGAAGATTTCGAGCCGTCTCGCATCAAGCACACAGACCTCCTGCCCGATTGCCGGCCCGGTCATCTCACGGCGGCGCGCTCAGCCGCAGCCTTGCGAAGGTGACGACCTGCTCGGCCACGCACGTCAATTGTTCACCGATCTTCGCGTCGAGGATTTCGCCATCGGCGGCGAAGGGCTTCGTCATCGAGTTGACGACGACTCCGAGCGGTGTCGGCCAGCCTCTTAGCGCATGCACGGTCGTGCGCAAAGAGGTCAATGTCGTGGCGCCGGCCTGCCAGCCGGCCGCGCTGACGATGCAGCCGACCGCCTTGCCATGCAGATAGGGCGAAGCATCGCCGGCCAGCGCCTGCAGATAGTCCAGCGCGTTCTTGATTAGGCCGGACATGCCGCCATGATAGCCCGGTGTGGCGACCAGCAGCCCGTCGGCCCGCCGCACCGCATCGATCAGGCGCCGGGCGCCCTCGACGGCGTCGGCCCGTTCGGGATCGTAATTCGGGAAATCCAGATCGCTCGCCGCGATGATCTCGGTCTCGGCGTCGGTAGCGGCCGCGAGGGCGCTGCGCAGGGCCAGCTCGGACGACGAACCGGGCCGCAGCGTACCGCCGATGCCGAGGAGCACGGGCTTGCGGCGGGACAGGTATCCGCTCATGTCGATATCTCCTGGGACTGGAAAGCCGGCATGGACTGCGCCATGCCGGCATTCCGGAAGCGTGGCAGGCCGATGCTAGTGCTATGTCTCTGACAAATATCGCCGATGCTCGTTTCCCTTCTGACCGTCATCCCCGGGCTTGTCCCGGCCATGACGAAGAAAAATGGGGCGACAAGTGTCAGAACCACGACACTAAGCGGCGTTCGCGGCGAAGGGCGGTGTCGCGCGGCAAGAGGCCCAGGCTGGCGGACAGCGTGGCGTGCTCGTAGTCGCGATGGAACAACCCGCGCCGCTGCAGTTCGGGCACGAGCAACTCGACCACCTGATCGAGCCCGGACGGCAGCATGTCGATCATCAGGGTGAAGCCGTCGGCCGCCCCCGCCGTCATCCACTCCTGCATGATGTCGGCGACTTGCTCCGGCGTGCCGACGACTTCCTGATGGCCGCCGCCATAGCGCAGGCTCAGCTCGCGGACCGTCAGGTTTTCCTTGGCCGCCAGGTTGAGGATGCTGCGGCGGAAGCCGATCGAGCCCTTGAACTCCGCTTCCGGCACGATCTTGTCGAGCGGCAGCGGCTTGTCGAGCTCCAGCACCTCGGCCGGCATGCCGATGCGGCGGGCGAGCTTGGCGATGTTCGGCCCGAAGCCCAGCACCTCTTCCAGCCGCTTCTTGCGCGCCCAGGCTTTCTCTTCCGTCTCGCCCAGGATCACCGACAGGCCGGGCAGGATCTTGATGCTGTCGGGATGCCGGCCGATCGCGGCCACCCTCCGGCGCATATCGCTGCGGAATTCGACGCCGTCTTCCTTCAGATGCTGGGCGGTGAAGACGCAATCGGCGAATTTCGCCGCCTGTTCCCGGCCGAGCGGCGAGGAGCCGGCCTGGAAGATCACCGGGCGGCCCTGCGGCGTGCGCGGAAACGGCAGCGGCCCCTTCACTGCATAATATTTGCCGACATGATTGATCTCGCTGACGAGATCGGCGCGGCCGAACACGCCATTCCGCTTGTCGCCGACCAGCGCGCCCGGCTTCCAGCTGTCCCAGAGCTGCACGACGACATCGATGAACTCGTCGGCCCGCTCGTAGCGCTCTTCATGGTCGGGATGCACGCCGGTGCCGAATTGCTCGGCGACATGCGGGTTTTGCGTCGCGATCGAGTTCCAGCCGACCCGGCCGCCGCTGAGATGGTCCAGGGTGCCGAAGCGGCGGGCCAGCTCATAAGGCGTGTTGTAGGTCGTCGACGCCGTGCCGACCAGGCCGATCTTCTCGGTCACGCCGGCCATCAGCGACAGCGTCACGGCCGTGTCGAGCGTGCCGCAGGGGCGGTCGACGCCGTTTTCCTGATTGGTGATCTGCTCGGCCAGAAACAGCGCATGCAGCTTGCCGGCCTCGGCCGTGCGGGCCAGCCCGCGATAGAACGAGCCCGAGACATAATCCGCGGCATCGCCTTCGCGCGCCATCCAGGCGCCCAAATGAATGCCCACGCCATGCATGAGGGCCGCGCTGAGAATCATCGGTTTTGCCTTGGTATTGCATGCTCATTCTCCCAAAACGACTCCGCTGGCCGAATGCGCGGATTTGCGCATCGCCTTGAAAACAACGGGGTCCTGATTGTTTCGACAAAGAAAACCGCCGGCTGGTCTTGGAAACAAGCGGGATTTTCTTACATCGTCGATAAGGGACGCTAATACCGCAGGCCGGCGGGCGAGACGGCGAGCCTCCGAATAAGGGGTGGCTGCGGCCGGACGCAGCCCCTATCCTGCCCGCCATCATGATCGAACGCCTGCTGGAAGCCGCCGAGACCGCCGCCTTTGCGGCCGGTACCGCCATCCTCGACATCTACGCTTCGGATTTCGCCGTCGCCCGGAAGAGCGACGCTTCGCCCGTGACCCTGGCCGACGGCCGGGCCGAGGCGATCATCCTGCGCCATCTGGCCGCGGCGGCGCCGGACATCCCGGTCATCGCCGAGGAGCAGGCCGAGGCGCTGGGCCTGCCCGACCGCATCCCGCCGCGCTTCTGGCTGGTCGACCCGCTCGACGGCACCAAGGAGTTCGTCAAGCGCAACGGCGAGTTCACGGTCAATATCGCGCTGATCGAACACGGCGAGCCGGTGCTGGGCGTGATCGGCATCCCGGTCAAGGGCGTGATCTATGGCGCGGCCGGCCCGGACACCGCCTATGTCGTCGACACCTCCGGCCGGATTCGCAGCATCGCCGCGCGGCATTGCCCGGCCCATGGCGCCACGGTCGCCTATAGCCGCTCCCATGCCGATACGACGCGGCTCGAAGACTGGCTGGCCGATTACGCCATCGCCGACCGCATCGTCGCCGGCAGCGCGCTCAAATTCTGCCTGATCGCCGAAGGCGTCGCCGATCTCTACCCGCGCTTCGGCCCGACCATGGAATGGGACACCGCTGCCGGCCAGGCCCTGGTCGAAGCGGCCGGCGGCAGCATGACCCGGCTGGACGGCAGCCCGTTCCGCTTACGGCAAGGCCGGCTTCCGCAACCCTGGATTCGTCGTGCGGGGGCGGAGCTAAAACCCCTCGCCCGCACTGCGGGAGAGGGAGGGACCCGGCGCGTCAGCGCTGGGAGGGTGAGGGTCGCGCCATTGCGCAAACGCCCGAATGAGGCCCGCGACTCAGGTTGTTACGGCGTCGCAAGCTGATCGCCCCCTCACCCTCCCGCTGCGCGGGCCCCTCCCTCTCCCGCGGTGCAGGAGAGGGGCGTGTTTTCCGCTCGCAAAACGAGCGCCCGCTTTCATCTTTCTCTAACGTTTATCGCCAACTCTCCGCCGGACGCCGATACCCCGTCTCCGGAGACTGCCATGGCCCTGCTGAACAATCTCAAGATTCAGCGCAAGCTGTTGATCCTGCTCGGCCTCTCGGCTTTGGCGCTGGTCGTGGCGACGCTGGCCGCCGCCCTGCTGCTGCATGACCGGATGATGGATGAGCGCGTCGCCAAGCTGCGCGCCGTGGTCGATCTGGTGCATGGCGCGGCAACCGGCCTGGATGCGCGCGAGAAAGCCGGCGAGTTCGGCCATGACGAGGCGCTGAAGCGGTTCCGCGACGCCGTGCACAGCATGCGCTTCGAGGACGACAACTACATCTTCGTGCACGATCTGAACGGCATCAACCTGGCCCATGGCGCCGATCCCAAGGAGGAAGGCACCGACCGCTCGCAGAACAAGGATTCGGCCGGCACGCTCTATGTCCAGGACATGATCAAGGTCGCGCGCTCCGCCGCCGGCGAGGGCATCGTGGATTACGTCTATCCGCGGGCGAGCGGCGGCAAGCCGCTGCCCAAGATCGGCTATATCAAGCAGTTCGGCCCGTGGAACGCGCTGATCGGCGCCGGCGTCTATGTCGACGACATCGATGCTGCCTTCTGGAACGCGCTGGGCGTGCTGAGTGCCATCGGCGCCGCCGTGCTGGCGCTGCTGGCGCTGGCCGGCTGGCTGATCAGCCGCAACATCGCCCAGCCGCTCTCCGCACTCCAGGGCAAGATGGAGGCGCTCGCGACCGGCAACCTCGCGGTCGAGATCACCGATACCGGCCGGCGCGACGAGGTCGGCGGCATGACGCGCGCCGTGCTGGTGTTCAAGGAGAACGCGCTCGCCGTCGAGCGCCTGCGCACCGAGCAGGAAGAGCTCAAGCACAAGGCCGCGGCCCAGAAGACCGAGGCCATGCATGCCCTGGCCGACAGCTTCGACCACACCGTCATGACCATCGTCCAGTCGCTCGAGACCGCCGCGGCCGAGATGGAGACGACGGCGCGCTCCATGTCCGGCACGGCTGCGCGCACCAAGGGACGGCGTGCTGGCCGCCTCCTCCGTCTCGCACCAGACCTCGGCCAATGTCCAGACCGTGGCCGGCGCCTCGGAAGAGCTGTCGAAATCGATCGCCGAGATCAGCAGCCGCGTCGCGCTCTCCTCGCGCATCGTCGGCGAGGCGGCCGAGACCGGCCAGCGCACCAACGGCACGGTCGAGAGCCTGGCCCAGACCGCGCAGAAGATCGGCGAGGTCGTGGCGCTGATCAACCAGATCGCCAGCCAGACCAATCTGCTGGCGCTCAACGCCACGATCGAGGCGGCCCGCGCCGGCGAGGCCGGCAAGGGCTTCGCCGTGGTCGCGAGCGAGGTCAAGAGCCTGGCGACCCAGACGACCCGTGCGACCGACGACATCCGCGCCCAGATCAGCGCGATCCAGACCGAGACGCAGGACGCCGTGACCGCGATCCGCGAGATCTGCCGCATCGTGGTCCAGGTCGAGGAGATCGCGACCTCGATCGCGAGCGCCGTGGAGGAACAGGACGCCGCCACCAACGAAATCGCCCGCAGCATCCAGCAGGCCGCCATGGGCACCGAGCAGGTGCTGCACAACATCTCGGCCGTGAGCGACGTGGCGACGGAAGCCGGGTCGGCAGCGGAGCGGGTGCTGGGCGCGGCGGGGGCGCTGAGCGGGCATTCGGCGAAGTTGCGGGGTGAGGTGGATCGGTTTTTGGCGATGGTGCGGGCGGCGTAGGATCGGAGAATGATTGTTCAAAATCGGCATTTCTCGGCAGCGGCGTCGACCGACTGCCTCGCGTCGAGCTGATCAGGATCGTCTCTTCGCTACATTATCCGGTCCCCTCGCCAACTATGCTCCCCGACGGACTTAGCCTCCCGCCTAAAGCAGACCGCCGATTTTGGTAGTGGGCTTGTACCAGCTGAAGCTGTCGCAAGATTAGTTCGGGATCCTTCGTTTCGCACTCCCAGATAACGATCGTCTTCCAACCGGCATCAAGGAGCTCACGCATCACACGCTCGTCGCGCTTTAAGTTATCTTCAAACTTGGATGCCCAGAACTCGACATTGGACGCGGGTGTAGATGCCTTCCGACACCCGACGTGGCGATGCCAGAAGCATCCATGGACGAATATTGCTATGCGGGCGCCGGGAAAGCAGAGGTCCGGTCGACCAGAGACCTTCCGTGGAGCGACGCTGTAGCGTAGCCCAAGAGCGTGCGCCAGCCGACGAACACGCATCTCTGGTCGCGTTCCGCTCGAGCGAACGGCAGACATCAGCGCCGAACGTGCCTTAAGGCTTAGTATGTCCACCATCAAGCGACCCGCGATATATGATGCTTCCGATCATCGACACGCTGTAGTAATGTTTTGTCGGCGTTATTCTTGTCTTGGCCGGAAGCCGGACGGAATCATACACGAGGCGCGTGGTTGGTGGAATTTCGTACAGCCGCATGTTTAGGGGGGCGCCCGTCGCAAACGATCTTGCTCGGAAGTCCGCGGAGAGACATGACTCGCAAGAGCATAGTGTGATGGCCCACGGACGTCACATGGAGCCAGTGGTCGGATCGCGTGCGCCGCTAGCAGTCGATTTGTTCTGCGGATCCGGCGCCGTAACGGCTGCCTTAAAGGCGAATGGCTATCACGTGATAGCGGCTGTTGACGTTGACGCAACGTGCGCTCGCACTTATGGCCTCAACCACCCCGAAGTTAGATTTCGTCGCCGCGATATCAGACAACTGCAGCCCATGGAGCTAGCCGCCGCGATCCCGCGTGGACGAAGGCTTGACCTGATGGCTGTTTGCGCCCCCTGTCAGCCGTTTAGTTCACAAAACCGGCGGCGCGGTACTGAGGATGCCCGAGAACCACTCATACTGGAGGCGGTGCGGTTGGCAAAGGCACTCAAGCCCCGGCTTATTATCTTCGAGAATGTCCCGGGCATCGCCAGCAGCCCTATATTTACGTGCCTGAAGCGCCGGCTAGCGGCCATAGGATATGCGCTCGGCGAGCCGCGGCGGGTCGACGCCGCGGACTTCGGCGTGCCTCAGCGGCGAGTAAGATGCATAGTGGCGGCCGTACGTGGTGCGGCAAAAGTGCGGGAGTTTGCTTCGGTTGATCGCCGCTGCAAGCGGGCAACCGTGAGGGACGCACTGTCTGATCTCCGTCGCTCCGCTCCGGTGAGTCTGACCCACGCGATCTGATGCACGCGAGCAGGCTGCATCAGAGTATCACATTGAAACGTCTAGCTCACATTCCGAAAGACGGCGGCGGTCGGGAAAGCCTACCGGAGGCGCTCCAGCTGGCCTGTCACAAAGCCAGGAAACCGGGGGATTTCTGCGATGTATATGGACGCATGCGTTGGGATGACGTCGCTCCCACCCTAACCACCGGATGCACCGATGTCACCCGCGGACGTTATGCGCATCCTCGCGATGATCGCGCTATCACACTACGGGAGGCCGCTCGTCTGCAGACCTTTCCCGATGTCTATCGATTTGCCGGCAACCGATCCCAAATTGCGGAGCAAATTGGCAACGCAGTTCCGCTTGAAATGATCCGCCGACTAGTGTTCGCGTTGAACGCTAAACATCCTGCGCGAGCTAACGCGGGTGACGGCAGATATCGGTGATCACTCCAACGCCATCTCAACAGGACGCGATCGATCACAAAGGGGGCAATCTCTTAATTGTGGCATGCGCGGGCAGCGGGGAAAACCGAGACAATCTCGCGCCGGATTGCTCGTCTTGTCCGCG